>JAYUUN010000001.1:0-66942 GCA_043754535.1 Chloroflexota bacterium
GCTAGCTACACCGCCGAGCAACTAAAGACCCTGCTGAGCGATGCCGACCTGTTCGCGGTCGCGCAGGAGCAGCTAACCCGTCCTGGGATGCCAGAGGAGCAGTCGCCTGACGTGATGGCCTTCGTCATCTTGGCTAAGCCACGCCAGAATGCTGGGCAGAACTCCAACTCATAGCCTGTCCTGGGGTTTAAGGGCTATTGCGGGTGACTACCAGCTGGCTTTGCTGGCGGGTGTCTGCTGCTGGCGGTCAGCGGGCCTGCTACTCTTGGACGTGTGGCTGACCAGGCCTGCGGGTGCCGCTTGCCCCCTTCCGTCGTGGGCTTGGTGCTGGCCCTGGTTCAGCAATGAGGTTGATAATGAGTGAAGCAGTACAAGTAGATGCGCCGGTCGTCCTGCTGCTGGTTAGCGACCTGATGTTCTCGATCAAGCTGACCAATGACCTCAAGCGGCTTGGCTATGCCCCTCAGACGGTGACGGTGAAGAAGCTGAACGACGCGCTAGCCAGCCATCCGCCCTTGCTGTTGCTAGACCTGATGGTGCGCGGGCAGGACTGGGAGGGGGCGATTGCGGTGGCGCAGGCGGCGGGGCTGCTAGCGGGCGTGACGGTGGTTGCCTTTGGGCCGCACACCGACACTGCCCTGCTGCGGCGTGCAAAGGCAGCGGGCGTAAGGGCTGTGCTTGCCAACCGCAAGGTGATGACCGACCTGCCCAGCGTGTTGCGCCGCTACCTGGGCGCAACGACGGTGGATGCAGAGGAGGATGACGATGGCGAAGGCTAAGAAGCTGG
This sequence comes from Chloroflexota bacterium, assembly GCA_043754535.1. Taxonomy (GTDB): domain Bacteria; phylum Chloroflexota; class Chloroflexia; order QHBQ01; family QHBQ01; genus JBBROH01. The sequence goes on from JAYUUN010000001.1 coordinate 788, forward strand.
CAGTTGGCCTGGGCCTTGCGCTGGTCGGCATGGCGGCCAGCAATGCGATTATTGCGGCGATGACCCCAGAGCTAGACAGCGTGATCGCAGGTGACAACCTCTACTACTCCTGGCGCGGCCACGATATCTTCTACAAGCGGCGCGGGCTGGCAGGCGCAACCCCCATGCTGTTGCTGCACGGCATCAACGCGGCGGCTAGCAGCTATGAGATGCGAAAGCTAGTCGATTGCTTTAGCAGCGATCACGAGGTCTACGCTCCTGACCTGCTCGGCTACGGCCAGAGCGACCGTCCCGCCATCGAATACACGGCAGAGATTTACGTGCAACTGCTGATCGACTTTGCCCGCGAGGTAGTCGGCAGCGGACGCGGCACAGTGGTGGTCGCCAGTTCGCTGACCAGCGCACACCTGATCGAGGCGGCGGCGCGGGAGCCGCAGTTGTTCGCCCACCTGGTGCTGATCCAGCCTACCGGCATCGAGGCTCTGGTAGACCAGCCCGCCGCGATCAATAACCTCCTCTACACCCTCTTGCGTGCGCCAATCTTCGGCCAGTGGCTGTTCAACCTGCTGGTTTCGCAAAGTAGCCTGCGGAACTTTCTCAAGCGGGACGGCTACATGGACGCGGAGCAGATCAGCGACGACTTGGTGGATGACTACCACATCGCCAGCCACCAGCCTGGCGCACGCTATGCCCCCGCCAGCTTCCTCGGTGCGCGCTTCAACCTCAACATCCGGGCTAACTTCGCCCGCCTGGGCCAGCCGCTGCTGGTAGCCTGGGGCCGCGCGGCACGCATCACCCCAGTCTGGCAAGCCGAAGCCTTCGCCGACGCAAACCCCCACGCCCGTATCCACCTGTTCAACCACAGCAACCTGCTCCCCCACGATGAGGAGGCGGCTGAGTTCGAGCGTGTCGTGCGCGAGTGGCTGACCGCTACCGTTTAGCGCGCCTTGAGGATCAGCACCGATTGGGGCTTGAGGTTGAAGGTGAGCAGGCCGTTGCTATCGGCGGTAATGCTGGTAGCGTACTGAAGTTCATCGCTACCTCCCGCCGCCGGGTTGCTATGATCAGGGTCGAGCAGGTAGAGATCGTAGCTGCGTGGCAGGCCAGTGGCGAGCGCAAGGCTGAGGCGACCGGCTGCGTCGCTGTCGAACCAGGCGACGATTGTTTGACCGCCCAGCCCAGCGATAGCCCCCGCCCGGTCGCTGCTGGTCTGCACCACCAGCCGCTCGTTGCCCAGTGCCTGGTAGGCTTGTAGCGCGTGGTAGATCGGCTTGCGCCCTCCTCCTTCGCTCATCACCCCCCAGCGGCCCCAGTATGGCTTGCCCTCACGGTAGCCGTCCTTCAACTCAAACAGCAGCCCCCAGTCCAATCCCCCCCGCTCCATGCCATTGAGGACGGAGAGGGCGTGGACGGCTGCCGCCGCAGTGTCGCTCAGGTTGTTGAGGCTGGTGTCGTCCGCTCCGCCGGTTGCCACGTTCCACTCGCTGATCATCAACTCTGGGTGCAGGCTGGGGTGGCGGGCCAGCAGCTTGCGAGCCGCTTCTACCTCGCGGCGCACCTGCTCCCCTGAGCGACCGTAGGCGTGCCAGTCGAGAAAATCGAGCCTTGCACCAGTGGCAGTGCAGTGTTGCAGGAAGTCGTCCAGCAGGTTGGGGATAAAGCTAGTCAGCCCCGGCCCACCTAGCTTGATCGTCGGGTCGGCAGCAGTCGCCCCGCGATAGCTAGCGTCGTAGAGCAAGAAGTAGTCGGCGTAAGTGCCACGCCAGAAGCCGGGCGAGTCTGGCTCGTTCCACACTGCGAGGTAGTGGACGGGGGTTAGCCGCTCCACGTTGAAGTGGTGGACGGTGTCGTAGATCAGTTGTTGCCAGCGGGCGTAATCAGCCGGTGGGCTGATATGCTGGTTGCTGCCGCCAGTCTTGGGGGCGAAGCTGGGCGGCATATAGCTGAGGGCGAACATCGGCTCGGCCCCCATCTTGTAGATCGCATCCACCAATGCATCCAGCCCCGTCCAGTTGTAGTAGATGTTGCCCTGCTTATCGAAGTTGACAACGTTGTAGTAGTTGAAGATGTTGTCGAGGCGGATCAAGCGGGGGTGGAGGTCGCTGCTACGCTCAATTACGTTGTTGAAGAAGCGCGGGTCGTAGCTCTCGCCTCCCTCGCTGAAGCCAAACTTGAGGCTACGCGATGGGGCAAGCTGGCTGCTGATCCGCACTGTCGCCTGTGGCCCACCAGCATAGGGCAAGGCGGCACGACCAAGTTGGCCCAGGGTTACGCGGTAGGCAGTGGGCAATTCGGGATGCAACTCGAAGCGCGCCCGCTCAAACCACTGCACGGTGAAGCCCCCTTCGAGGTATGTCTCGCTGAGCGGGTAGCCGAAGATCGCCAGCCCACCATGCTGCCGCCAGTAGTCGCGGAAGTCTCCGCCCAGGTTGTGGCCGACTTCGGCGAAGTAGTCGCTGTCCACCTGCGCTGTTGTTGCTCGAAAGGAGGCCTCTGCGCTGCGGAAGGCTGTCTGTTCACGGCCCAGCAGCCCCAGGCTGACGCGATACTCTGGCGGCAGGTTGGGGTGCAACTCAAGCCGTTGCCGCTCAAAATACTGGGTGCGGTAGCCACCCTCCATGCGCCCCTCAGTCAGCGGATAGCCAAAGAGGTCTAGGCCGCCATGCGCGTCGTAGTAGCCGACGAACTCAGCCGCCAGGGTGTGACCACTGGGTAGATAGAAGCGGCCAGCCACCTCCTGCCCGCGCGCAGGGCCACTGCCCAGGGCAAGAGCCAGCAAACAAACGAGGCTGACCATGCTCTGCGCCCCGCGCCCTCTGGGTTCAGTCACCATTGACCTCCTGCCCCGCGAAACAACCTTTGCGCCGCCCTTCCAGGGAGCGGTTACACCTGCTCAGCTACTACAATGGCATTGTACCACAGCCACTTGGGCGACACAAAAAGCCGCCCACCAATACAACGGTGGGCAGGTGGTAGAGGTTGCAGCAACGCCAGTGCAGGCAGCTTGCTGCTCTAGCCATGAGGCTGACCGCCACTCAGCGGTTGAGGGCAGGCAGCACCTCGCCGATCAGCAGTTCCAGGGTCGTCAGTTCTGGAAAACCGCCGCAGCCGAGCATGAAGCAGTCCACCCCCAGTTCGACGAAGGGGCGCATTTGTTCTACGACTTGTGGGGGGGTGCCGATGAAGGCGGTCTCGCTGGTAATACCCAGGCCCGCATTCAGCCGCTCAACCTCGGCCTCATCCTTGCCGACTATGCAGCCGCCAAACCAGGTGCGGCGCAAGCTAGCGGGGTCGCGGCCCAGTTCGGCGCAGGCGCGCTCTAGCTGCTCGCTCTGAGCGCGGAAGTCGGCAATCCCTGTCCAACTAACGTTCCACCAGTCGGCGTATTGGGCGACGAGGCGCAGCATCCTGGGCTTGCTCCCCCCGATCATGATCGGTGGCAGCGGCTCTGGCTTCGGCTCGCACCATGCCTGCTCTACGCTGTAATACTTGCCGCTGAAACTGGCGCGCTCCTCCGTCCAGAGTGCCTTAACCACTTGCAGGTACTCCGCCAACTCGTCTACCCGCTGACCGGCTGGCGGAAAGTCGTAGCCGTAGGCAGCATACTCGTCCTCCTTCCAGCCTGCACCAATGCCGAGGATGAAGCGACCGCCGCTCAACACCTGCGCGCTAGCCGCCATCTTCGCGGTCAGGCCAGGATTGCGGAACGATTGGCAGAGGACAGCGTGGCCGAACTGCAACTGTGGATACTGGCCCATCAGGTAGCTGAGGCCGACCCAGCCCTCAAGCAGTAGGCGGTCATCGAACTGCAAGTGGTCAATAATCCAGGCCGAGGCACAATGGCCGCTGGCGAGGTCGAGGGCGCGGTGGAGAGCAGGCAGCCACTCCGACTGCCTGCTCTTGTCGCGCAAGCTGCCAGGCATCGCAAATCCAAGTTCTATCTTCGTCATAATCTTCTCCTTTGGACTAAACTAAACGACGGGCAGTACCAAAGCCGAGGGGTGGGCTGCATCGTGGTAGATCGTCTGGTCGGCAGTCAGCAGGCGGGTGGCGGTTAGCACCGACTCTGCTGTGCCAAGATTGCGATTGATGCGCGGGTGTGCGCCGCTGGAGACTTGCAGGCGCAGGCGGTGGCCTGCGGCAAAGCGTTGAGCGGTGGCCCACATCTCAACTACAATGCGGCGGCTACCGTCGGGTTGCACTTCACCTACGCTCGGTCGCACACGCAGCAGGCCATCGCAGATGTTGATCGAGCGGCCATCAGGTTGCACGTCGCAGAGGCGCGCGAAGAAGTCGGCGTAGTCCAGGCTGGATCGGCAATACAGTTCCAGGCGCACCGGGCCAATTACCTCTATCGCCTGTGTCAGGGGGGCAGTGGTGTAGGTAAGCACGTCGGGCCTGGCCTCCAACGGGCGGTTGTCCACCGGCCCTGCATCGCTGGTGAGCAGGGGGCCACCCAGCGACGGGGTGGGGTCGGCGGGGTCGTAGCGATAGTGGTCGGCCCGGCTATCCGCTGGTGGTTCACTGGCCGCCAACCCGCCTGCGGCTTGCAGATAGTAGCGATTGAGGCTCGCAGGCGGCGGCCACTCATCATAGCTGCGCCACTCGTCGGCCCCCATCACGTAGATGCTGACTGGCTGGGCGCGCAGGTTGCCAGCCTCGCCCTTCAAGTACCTTTCATACCAGGGCAGCCCCTCGCGCACGCTAGCCATCACCGCCTGGAGGTCGTGACCGTAAGGGCCGATGGTCAGGTAGGGTTGCTGGCCGCCGTGCCGCAGGGTGGCATAATCGGCTAGCACGTCGTAGAGGAAGATGTCGTACCAGCCGCCGATCAGGTTGACTGGCACGGTCAGCCCCGCCAGCTTCTCGCGCACGCTGAACTCCCAGAAGTGGTCTTCGGAGCGCGGGTGCAGCAGCCACTTGCGGAAGTAGTGTAGCGGGCGACCAACAGCGATCTCGTCGGCTTGGCCGAGTGGTAGGTGGTTGGCAGCTTTGCTGAAGCGGGCCGCCGCTTGCTTCGAGCGCACCTGGTTCAGGATGCGGCGCGGCGACCAGCCATTCGCCCCCGCCTCCAGGCTCATCAGCCAACTGAGCAGCCCACCAGTGGCGAACGCCCCCTCTGCGCCGTAGACATAGGAGTAGGAGTAGGCACTGGTGATCGAGGGAACCATAGCCTTGAGGTAGGGCGGCAGCTTGCGGGTCAACGTCCACTGCGTCCAGCCATTGTAGCTTTCACCCCAGGTGCCAAGTGCGCCGTTAAACCAGGGCTGCTGGCTGATCCACTCAAGGGTAGCGTAGCCGTCCTCACCCTCGTTCTCGAACGGTAGGAAGTGGCCGCCAGAGTCGAAGCGGCCTCGCACATCCTGCATGATGAAGTGGTAGCCACGCTCAGCAAAGAGGTAAGCGATGGTAGCAGCAAACACGCCCAACGGTCCGCTCTTGTTGTCGCGCCCATAGGGGGTGCGGCGGACGAGGGTTGGGTAGTCGCCGGGGGTGCTGGGGTAGTAGTGGTCGGCGGCAAGGATCACGCCATCAGCCATCGGCACACGCAGGTTGCGCTCGATCTTCACCCCGAACCTGGCTGGCGGCAGACCAAAGCGGTCAGCGACCACCTTGTAGCGTTGGCCGTAGGCCAGCCCACCTGCCAGAGCCATGGTTGCCCCAGCCGCCGCCGCCGCAATCTTCAGTTTCGTCATCGGTTCTCCTTCTCAGAAGCCTTGTTGGAACCATTGTGTATTGAGCAATTAGATTTGCGTGTCGCTGGTATTCTGCCAACCGCAGCTAGCAATGCGCAGCAGTGGTTGTCAGCCAACCCAGCCTGGTGCTATACTTCCTCCTCGGAGGGATTGTTGATGGCAATAGAGCAAGTTATGGGCCGACTAGCAGCAGCGATGCGCCCGATAGTTGGTGAGCAGCAGGTTAGTACAGGCGACCTGGCCGCCTGGGGTGGGGACGCTTCGCAGGAGTTTGCTTTGCCTGGCCTGGTGGTCGCCCCTGGCAGTGTGGCGGAGGTGGCGGCTGTCGTTCGGCTGGCAACCAGGGCGGGCGTGGCAGTGACGACGCGGGGTGCAGGTAGTGGGCTGGCTGGCGGTGCGGTGCCGCAGCCTGGTGGTCTCGTCCTCAGCATGGCCCGCCTCAGCCGCATCGTCGAGCTTGACGCAGCGGCCATGACCGCAACTGTAGAAGCGGGGGTGGTCACTGGCGACCTGCAAGCGATGGTTGAGGCCCAAAATCTGTTCTACCCCCCCGACCCGGCTAGCCTCAGTTGGTGTACCATCGGCGGCAATGTCGCCTGCAATGCTGGCGGCCCACGAGCCTTCAAGTACGGCATGACCCGCAACTACGTGCTGGGCCTGACGGTGGTGCTGGCCGACGGGCAGATCGTGCGCCTGGGTAGCAAGACTCACAAGCAGTCCTCTGGCTACAACCTCAGCCAGTTGTTCGTTGGCTCAGAGGGTACATTGGGGGTGATCTGCGAGGCTACCCTGCGCCTGATCCCACGCCCTGCCGCCCGCGCCACCCTCACCGCCCTCTTTCCCACCCTGCTGGCCGCCAGCGAAGCAGTGACGGCGGTGCTACACAGTGGTTGCCAGCCCTGCGCGGTCGAGTTGATGGATCAGGCGACGATCCGCGCGGTAGAGAGCGTCGTTCACCTGGGTTTGCCCCTTGAGGCGGGCGCACTGCTGCTGGTCGAGGTAGACGGTGCCTTCAGTGATGCGTTGGCCGCTGAACTGGTGGGCATTCAGCACATCTGCGAGAGCTTTGGCGCGAGTGCGCTGGCGGTAGCCACTGGTGATGAGGAGCGCGCGCGCCTGTGGTTGGCCCGCCGCAATGTCTACCACGGCATGGTCGCTGCTGCGCCGAACTTCTATCTGGAGGATGTGGTGGTTCCCCGCTCGGTGATCCCCCAGTTGGTAGGGCGGGTGGCAGCGATAGCGGTAGAGACGGGCGTGCAGATCGCGGTGGCTGGTCACGCAGGCGATGGCAATCTCCACCCCTGCATCCTGTTCGATGGCAGTGACCTCGCCCAGGCAGCGGCGGCTAAGCGAGCAGAGAGCGCGATAGTAGAGGCGGCCCTTGCCCTCGGTGGCATGGTTTCTGGCGAACATGGGGTGGGCAGCCGCAAGCAACCGTATCTGGCAGCGGGGGTGGGCGACCCTGCCTACGCCCTGATGCGGGCGGTCAAGCGCACCCTCGACCCCCACAATCTGCTCAACCCTGGCAAGGTAGTGACCTTTGAGCAGTAAGTAGCTGCTCTCTGCCAGCCTATTACCGCAAGCTGCTGCAACCTGGCTTTCGTCCAAACCCACTGGCAGTTAGCGAGTCAGGCCGCCCGACCAGCGATCTAGCAGCCTGGGCCGAAATGAAGGGCTGGAAAGGCACATTCGGCTAGCCATCTCCCCCCCTATTTGGTAGAATCACAGCAGCAAACCCTTACTGCCCGCTCGCCTGGAGGAGTTACCCCTTGACTGAAATCACTAAGATTGTGGGCCTCAACCCTGCCCAGCAGGCTGCTGTCGAAGTTGGCGACGGCCCAGTGCTGATCCTCGCTGGCCCTGGCAGCGGCAAAACCCGCGTTCTCACTCAGCGCATCGCCTACCTGATCGGCGAGCGCGCTGTTGATCCATACAATATCATGGCTGTCACCTTTACTAACAAGGCGGCGAAGGAGATGAAGGAGCGGTTGGAGCGGCTGATCGGCGACCAGGTGCGCCAGCTTACAGTTGGCACCTTCCATAGCATCTGCGTCCGCATCCTGCGCCGCGAAGCCGCCCAGCTTGGCTTCGACAACGAGTTCGCGATCTACGACGACGATGATCAGATCGGCGCGGTCAAGTCGGCCCTCAAAGCCCTGAACATGGATGACAAGCAGCACACCCCGCGCAGCTTCCTCAGTGTGATCAGCAAGGCCAAGAGCGAACTGGTCAGCCCATCCGCCTACGCCGAGGCTGTTGGCACCTACTGGGAGGAACTGGCCGCCCGCGTCTACAAGAAGTACAACGAGACCTTGCGCGTCAACCACGCCTTCGACTTTGACGACCTGATCTACGTCACCGTGCAACTGTTCGAGCAGAAGCCTGCCGTGCTAGAACGCTATCAGCAACGCTACAGGCACCTGTTGGTAGATGAATATCAGGATACCAACCACGCGCAGTACGTCTTCGCCAAGCAGCTTGCCGACAAGTACCGCAACATCCTTGTCGTCGGCGACAGCGACCAGGCGATCTACTCCTGGCGGTCAGCAGACATCCGCAACATCCTCAACTTCGAGCAAGATTACCCGGAGGCGAAGGTGGTGATGCTAGAGCAGAACTATCGCTCCTCCTCCAACATCGTCGAGGTGGCCCAGCACGTAATCCAGCAGAACAGCCAGCGCAAAGAGAAGCAACTGTGGACTGAGAACGATGCTGGCAGCCAGATCAGCGTCTACGAGGCATTCAACGAGGAGGATGAGGCCCGCTACGTGGTCTCCGAAATCCAAAGGTTGGTGGCAGCCCGCAAAGTCCGCAACCGCGACTGCGCCGTGATGTATCGTACCAACAGCCAGTCCCGCGCCCTGGAAGAAGCCTTCGTACGCTACAACGTGGCTTACCAATTGGTTGGCGGCATCCGCTTCTACGAGCGGCGTGAGGTGAAGGACGTACTTGCCTTCCTACGGCTGCTGGGTAATCCCTTCGACGGCATCAGCCTGGCTCGCGTGGTTAGCAATACCCCCTTCGGTAAGGGCATTGGGCAGCGCACCTGGGGTGAGCTTGACCGTTGGGCAGGCGAGATTGGCTTGCCAGTCTACTCTGCCCTGCAACTGCTGGCCGAGCGTGACGACCTGCCACCAGAACATGAGGCGGCAGCGGGCCAGTTGCCGCTGGAAGAAGGTTCGCGGATGCGCCGTGACGAGATTGAGCGGCTGACTGGCAGCCTGGCCTTGCCAGTGCGCAGCCTGCGACCGCTACTCGACCTCTACCGCATCCTTAACGACTTCATTCGCGCGAAGGACGAACTGCCGCTGCAACGCTTGGTTTCGATGGTTTTGGATCGCGGCAACTTCGCCGAAGCCCTGCGCGACGGCACCGAGGAAGGAGCCGACCGCTGGCGCAATGTGGAGGAACTGCTGACCGTCGCCCAGGGCTACCACCACCTTGAGCCAGCCGAGGGCTTGCGTACCTTCCTCGAAGATGTAGCCTTGATCAGCGATATTGACAAGCTGCAAGAGGAGAAAGACGCGGTGACGCTAATTACCCTGCACGCCGCGAAGGGTCTGGAGTACAAGACCGTCTTCCTCGTCGGGCTGGAGGAGGGCATCCTGCCGCACTCGCGCTCCTTGGAAGACAACAACCAGCTTGAGGAGGAACGCCGCCTGACCTACGTTGGCATTACGCGGGCGATGGAGTACCTCTACCTGCTCTACACCTTCAAGCGTACCATCTTCGGCAACACCAAGACCAGCACGCCATCGCGCTTCCTGCTCGACATCCCCACCCACCTGCTGAAGGGCAGCCTCACCTTCCGCCGCGACCAGCAGGCCGAGGATGAGTACCTGGACGGCGACCACCCAGACATTGACATCCCCACCAGCGGGCAGGTGATCGGTGGCAGTGGGCGGAGCAGCAGTGCGTACTCAGCCCGGCCTGGCGTGTCGCGCATCGCGGGGGCGGGTGGGCCGAACAAGGCGGGCGGTACCCATAGCCGTACCAACGGCAACTTCCGCACCGAGACTGGTCGCTCGACCTACCAGCAGAGCAAGAGCCAGCCGCCCGCCACGCCTGGTAGTAGCCGCAGCAGCCTGACCCCCGGCCCTGGCAGCCAGCAGTTCAAGACGGGCGACAAGGTGCGCCATAGCATCTTTGGCGAGGGCATGGTTGTCAGCAGCAAGTTGGTCAGCAGCGACGAGGAAGTGACGGTCGCCTTCCCTGGCAACGGGGTGAAGCGGCTGTTGCAGAGCATTGCCAAGTTGGAGAAGGTTTAGCCCGGCTCGCAATTGATCGGGCTGTGCTATAATGGCCGCGCAATTCGGCAGCCTCCCCTCAGCAGACGCAGAAAGGATCGTTAGCCCACCATATGGCAGACGCAATCACCGGCGCACCAGCCGCCGACCAACCTCAGGTCTCCACCCCCGACTGGGTGAAGGACGCTGTTTTCTACCAGATTTTCCCCGACCGCTTTGCCAAGAGCGACCAGATCGGCCACCCTAATATCCTTGAGCCGTGGGATAGCGAACCGACCGTCCTCGGCTACAAGGGCGGCGACCTGCGTGGCGTGCAGGAGAAGCTCGACTACCTGCTCGACCTCGGCATCAACGCTATCTACTTCAACCCGATCTTCCAGTCCGCCAGCAACCACCGTTACCACACCCATGACTACTACCAGATCGACCCGGTGCTAGGCGATAATGCGATATTCAAGGAGATGCTCGACGCTTGTCACGCGAAGGGGATCAAGGTCGTCCTCGACGGCGTATTCAACCACGCTAGCCGCGGCTTCTACCAGTTCAACTCGATCCTCGAACTGGGTGAGGCTTCCCCCTACCGCGATTGGTTCACCGTCCACGGCTATCCCATGCGCGCTTACGAGAAGAACCACCAGTATGCTGCCTGGTGGGGTTTGGCGGCTCTGCCCAAGTTCAACACCGATGTGCAGGCCGTGCGCGACTTCCTGCTGGGGGTGGGTCGCTACTGGATGGAGCAGGGCATTGACGGCTGGCGGCTTGACGTGCCGAACGAGATCAACGACGACGAGTTCTGGCGCGAGTTCCGCCGCATCGTCAAGGGGGTCAACCCTGAAGGCTATATTACCGGCGAAATCTGGTTCGATGCCAGTCATTGGCTGCAAGGCGACCAGTACGACTCGGTAATGAACTACATCTTCACCAAGCACTGCCTCGGCTTCTTCAGCCAGAGCCTCAACCATGACCTGGTGAGCAGGATGTCGTACTCGCCGATCCGCAAGCTCAGTGCCAGCGGCTTCGCCAAGAACATCAACGCGCTGCTGCACCTCTACCCTCGCGAAGTGACCCTTGCGCAACTCAACCTGCTAGACAGTCACGACACCCCCCGCTTCCTCAGCCAGGTCAACGAGGACGAGTCGGCCCTACGCCTCGCCACCCTCTACCAGATGTGCTATCCCGGTGCGCCAAGCGTCTACTATGGTGATGAGATCGGGATGCTGGGTGGCCGCGACCCAGAGTGCCGCCGCTCCTTCCCCTGGGACGAGAGCAAGTGGAACAAGGGGTTGCGCGACTTCTTTAAGCAGACGATTGCCCTGCGTAAGGCGCACTCCGCCTTGCGACGCGGAGAGTACAGCACGCTCTATGCTGAAGGCAGCCTCTACGTCTTCGCCCGCCATGACGCGAACGAGACGGTAATCGTAGCCCTCAACATCGGCACTGCTCCCCTCAACCTCAGTATCGGCCTGCAAGGGTTGGTGCCGAACGGCGCAACTGTCAGGGCGATCTTTGGCGGCGAAGGCAGGGCGCAGGCGGCGGGCGGTCGTCTGCGCGGCCTGACCGTCGAACCACGCAGCGGTCTAGTGCTGCAAGTAGAGAAGTAGCCAAGAGGAGATGGGCGGGGCCGTTGTACTGGCTGCCGCCCCCACTACTTGATAACAAGGGGGATTTATGGCTGAAGATGAGGAGATTTGGGCGGCCTTGCATCGCCACCTGCGGAGCATCTTTGAGGGTGACACTGATACCTACAGTGCAACCACCGCCAGCGACCTTTCGCTCTACGAGTGGTTCGTCACCCCTCACCGCCAGGACGGGCTGGACTTCCACCTGTTCATGCTAACCCACAAGGCTCTGAACCAGAGTGCGGATTACCGCTATGACCTGCTAGAGCCACGTCTGCAACGCTATGGCGATACTGCTATCGTCTGCTACACCTTCATGCGAAGCTGGGCCGAGGGGGGTGGTGTTCATCACCACAGCCACAACGAGAGTCGCGTACTGGTCAAGCAAGCGGATGGCTGGCGGGTCGTCCACGTCCACAAATCCCCAGCAGAGTCATAGTCGCTGCTGACAGGTTTGGGGTGGCACTTCAGCGAATACCCGTCATCTCTCGGCCCAACAAGCCGAGATTGATGCTGGCACACTCGTTTGCGCCGTCGGCTACGCACTCCATGCGAGCGCGCTCGAACCACTGCACCCGCGTCACGGTACCAGGGGTGATCACCGCCATTATCTGCTCGCTGATCGGATAGCCGAAGCTAGTGAGGCCGCCGCCCGCCTTCCAGTAGCTGAAGAAGGTGCCGCTCAGGGTGTGGTCGGTCACGTCGAAGTAGCGGCTGGCGGCGGTGCTGTTGCGTTGGTCGCTGGCAGGGGCAATAAACACCTTACCCTGGGTCGCCTCCCTACCGATCCTACCGAGGGTAATTTCGCCCGGCTGCCCAGCCAGGGCGGGGTGGTATTCTAGCCGCGCCCGCTCGAACCACTGTACCCGCACCGCCTGCCCCTCGCTGCTCGCGTCTTGCGCTTCGGTGATCGGGAAGCCAAACAAGCCCTCGGCCCCATGCGTCTCCCAGTACTTGCGGAATGGACCGCTCAGGCTCACCCCCGTCTGGGCGAAGAAGATCGCGCTGGGGTCGCCAGCCTGCCGCAAATCGAATAGGGCAAAGAGGCGGTCGGCCCGCACTAGCTTGAAGCTGGTGATCAGGTTCTTGAAGAAGTCTGCTGGCAGGCGCGGGTCGCCTACGTTGGTCACCAGGAAGCTAGCCCGCCCGCCGCTCACCTGCTGGATCGTCTGTGGGGCAAAGTTCGCCAGGCTAGCACTGGGTATTACCCAGCCGCGGCGGTCGGCATAGTAGAAAATCTGGCGGTAGTTCGCACTGGTCACTACGATGCGCTCGTTAGCCGTTGCGGTTGCCCGCACTTGGGCTGCAACCTCTAGCAGTGGGGCATTGGCCGCGTAGTCATAGAGCGGCTTGATCTGGGCATAGCTGACAGGGGCGATCAGTAGGTAGATCGCCAGCACCGCCACGGCCAGGGCGGGCGATACCTGCCCCGGCGCGAACTGTGCTTCGTCGCGGTCGCTAGCCAGGTAGTCAAGCAGCAGTTGCAGCCAGGCGGCCAGTTGCGCGGCTCCCATGCCGACCACCGCCGCTGCTGGGGGCGCGAACAGCAGTAGCCGTTCACCGTTCAGGGCTAGATCACCGAGCAGCAGGTAGAGCAGGTCTGCGGCCAGCCAGACGTGGAAGAACCAGCGGTAGGGGCGGCGGGCGTGCCGTACCAGCCCTACCACCAGCAGGAACAGCCCTGGTAGGGTTAGCACCCCGCTCAAGGTTGCGCCAAGCACGCCTGGCAATGCAGCAGGGTCGAGGTTGATCGCTGTCCCCCCACCGCCACTGTACCACCGCCAGCCGAGCAGGCCAACGATGGCAAGGTAGGCGGCAAGGGTCAGGCCGTAGCTGCGCCGCTGGCGGTCGCCCAGTTCGCGTAGCCGCATGGCAGCCAGATAGCCGAGGGGAAAGATCAGCAGCAGATAGCCAGCGTCGGCCAGCACTGCGAGTGCGGCGCAGAGAGTGGCGAGGCCAGCGAAGAAGGAGCGGGCGCGCAGGCTGGCGGAGCCGTCGGCAGCATCGGCCCAGCGCAGGAAGAAGTGAATAGCAGCCAGCGCGAGGGCCATGTTCGTGGCCGAAGGCAGGAAGCTGCGCCCAAGATAGACGGCCAGTGGTGAGATAGAGAGAAACAGCGCGGCGTAGAGACCAGTTAGCGACCCACTCAAGCGGTTGGCGATGCGGTAGAGGAGCAGGACGGCGCAAATGCTGGCAACCACGCTGACGGTGCGGCCTAGCCACTCGTTCACCTGCAAGGGGCCGTAGAGCAGGGCAACCAACCAGTGGTAGAGTGGTAGGCCGCTAATGATGGGCTGATCGCTCCAATCTACTACTGGCTGAAAGAGATTGAAGCCTGCCCGGTAGCTGTTGCGGGCTATGCTGGCAGCGGTGGCCTGCGCTGCCGAACCAGAGTCGAGCAGCGGCGCATTGAGGGCAATCAGGCGCACAACGGCGGCCAGCACAAGGATTACTAGCAGGTAGGGGCGGGCATCAAAGGCAGCCAGCATTGGCGGCACGCCCAATTGTGGCTTGAGGGGGCTAAGGGGGTTGGCGTAATTAGTAGCTGACCGTCGCTGCATTGCTGCCTCGTCCATGCTGATTATGTCTAGTGACATTATAGCGGATTCGGCTGGCAGCGGCAAGATCGCTGTGGACTTTGATCAGCTTGCCCGAACTGGCTTCAGCTATTTAGGCCATTGGCGGCGTTGCTGAAGGCATTCTGCACCTTGCTGCCCACCAGCGCAACTGCGGCCATCGCCACCAGCGCGACCAGGGTGAGGATCAGGGCGTACTCCACCAACCCTTGCCCCTTGTGGCGTAGTTGCTTCATCGCTCGCTGCTTGTTTGTCTGCTTCATCTTAGACTCCTTTTGCGCACCAAACACGGGCCAATTGCAGCCCTCAACTTATTATACCGTCCATCCACCCTCTTGGGCAATGGGAAAAAGGTACCGACTCGTCCCCTTGGTCGCTGAGGTCTGGCCCTACCAGTTGGCTGGCTAGCCGCAGGGCGGGTGGTTGTGTGCGCTGGTGCGGCTAGTGCAGTGGTAGCAACAGCCTTGCAGACCGCTATTGCTCGTGGCTACCGCTACGCAATCCTGCAATCGTCGGATATGGGTGTCCATGTTTATGAGCGGCTCGGCTTCCGCACGGTTGGCACACTGGTTGTCTACAGCAGTAGCGCAGAGATCACACCAGGGCCGCAGCTAGCTACATAGTTTCCACCTGCTTGCCGAACATGACGACTCTGCTACATGACGTTCTTAGCGCAAGGGGTAATGGTAGGGGCAGAGACAACTGTCAGATAGTTATTGAAGAACTTGTCCACCCGCTGGAGATATTCCTCTGGATAGAGCATCCCCGCCTCAACGTGGTGCGCGCCGTCTACCAGCCATTGCTCCTTCGGCCCAGCGTAGGAGTCGTACATCTGGATCGAGTCGGCGGAACGGATCACCTCGTCGGCCAGGCCGTGGATGAACATGATCGGGCGGGGGGCGATCTTGCTTACTATGTCTATCGGGCGAATCTTCTTGGCGTTGATGCCAGAGAACATCTCGGAGAAGCGCAGCAGCGGGGTAGCGACCAGGTTAGCTCCCATGCCGCTGTAGAAGCTGCGGAAGCCGTAGTAGAAGGTGTCGTGCAGACTGGCATAGGGGCTGTCGGCAACAACAGCGCGGATATCATCACACTCGGCGGCGGCGAACAGGGCGGTGGCTGCGCCCATGCTCAGGCCGATCACGCCGATGCGATGCGGGTCAACCCCCTTGCGCCGCTTGAGGTACTGCACTGCCGCGCACACATCCTGCCGCTCGTGGTAGCCGATGGAGCTACCGCGCTTGCTGGCGGCACTGCGGCCATGATTGCGGAAGTCGAACAGCAGCACGCTGTGGCCGAGAGCTTGTAGGCGGGCGGCGACCTCCATCAACTCCTCCTGGCAGGCGGTGAAGCCGTGGCAGATGATGATCGCATCACCCTTCGTCCCCGCGAAGTAGCGACCAAAGAGGCGCAGGCTATCCCCGCTGCGAAAGCGCACGATGCGGGGTGGCTTCGTCCAGTTCTTGCGGGCGTTGCGGCGGCTGGTGGTGTGCAGATGATGGAACATACAGGTGGTAGGGTGGGTGAGGCGGTAGGCAGCGAGTGCAGAGAGGGCGGTGAATGCAGTGCCGCAGAGGGTGAACAAACCACCCAGGGCGATGCTGGCGGTCAGTAGCACGCGTGGCTGCTTCTGCAAGGCGACAGGAGTAACCGCAAGCGTGCGAGACAGCACAGGCTGCTGCTCGGTGGGTAGGGTCAGGGAAGTAGCCATCTTCAACACCTCAACTTCTTTGCCCAGCACGGCGGATCGGGTGACAGGTTCCCGCTCTAGCCCTGCAAATGTTATGCCATCCATGCCTCTGCCACACCCACCGCAATGCTGATCTTTGCCTCCTCCTTTTGGGCAGGTAGGTGGGCCGCTCCCTACCTGCCTCCGCCTCGCCAACCGCCCAGCGTGCAGCCCCCGCCCCCAGCACCCCCCAGCAACCGAACACAAATTGGCAACTACCCCCCACAATTTGGTATATTAACTTGTCTATGAGGCGTTTGTGGTTTTAGCAGATGGGGGTGAGAGCCGTGGCAGAGACGGTGGTAGTGGCGATGAGCGGCGGGGTGGATAGCAGCCTGGCAGTGGCTTTGCTCAAGGAGCAGGGCTACGATGTGGTGGGCGTACATATGCGCCTCTCTAGCTATGACGACGATAGCACAGGGCTGAACGTCAGCGCGGGTGGGATTGGGATGCTGAACAAGCAGTGCTGCTCGATTGACGCAGCCAACGATGCCCGTGCCGTTTGCGCCCGCCTGGATGTGCCGTTCTACGTGCTGAACTTTGAGAAGGAGTTTCAGGAGTCGGTGATCGACTACTTCGCCGCCGAGTACGCGGTCGGGCGCACGCCCAACCCCTGCGTGGCCTGCAACCGCTACATGAAGTTCAACTTCTTGATGCGGAAGGCAATGGCTATTGGTGGCGACTATCTGGCTACCGGTCACTACGCCCGTGTGACGCGTAACGCTGCTGGTGAGGCGGAGTTGCTGAAGGCCAACGACCCGAACAAGGATCAGTCTTACGCTCTCTATATGCTCGACCAGCCGACCCTGCGCCAGACCATGCTGCCGATTGGCGACTACCCGAAGCCGCTGGTGCGCGAGTTGGCCGCGAAGTACGGCCTGCTCACTGCCAACAAGCCAGAGAGCATGGACATCTGCTTTATCCCCAGCGGCAACTACCGTGCCTTCCTCGACAAGCATGGCGACCGCTCGGCTGTCGTGCCTGGCCCGATCTACGACACCGCTGGCACCCTGCTCGGCCAGCACAGCGGCCTCCCCTACTACACCGTCGGCCAGCGGCGCGGCCTGGGCCTGAGCGGTAGGGCGGCGGCTCTGTTCGTGGTAGATATTGACACGCTGAGTAATACGCTGACTGTCGGCCCGGAGGAGGCCTTGTACCAGGAGAGCCTGGATGCCGATGCAGTTAGCTTCACCACCACCGCCACCCCCAGCAGCCCCTTCCGCGCCAGCGTGCGTATCCGCTATCGCGCCCCCGAAGTTGCAGCCACCATCAGTCCTGCGCCTGGCGACACGGCCCACGTGCAGTTCGATGTGCCACAGCGGGCGATCACCAGCGGTCAGGCGGTCGTCTTCTATGAGGGCGAGCGTGTCCTCGGCGGCGGTACGATCCGCTAAGATGCAGCTAGAACCATCACTAGTGATCTACCTGATCCCCCCAGCGGTCTGCGCTCTCCTCTTTCACTTCTTCGTGGGGCGGGGCTACGGCCAGCTTGTGCTTTACCTGCTGGCTGCCATTCTCGGTTTCTATCTTGCTACCGCGTTGGCAAGCATCTTGCAGATGCAGTGGGTGTCGCTCGGCGGGGTGCAGTTGATCCAGGGATTGCTAGGCGCACTTGTTGCCCTCCTGCTTGCCAGACGGTTGCTGGCGTGATACAATAGCCCGGCTTTGTAGCTGTTAGAGCAGCAGAGCTACTACATAAACGTTCAAGGAGTAGCCACCAACATGGGTAAAGCAATCGGGATCGGGATCGCAGTTCTGGTCGTCCTCATCGCCATTTTTGCGGGTGTTACGCTGATCTTCAAGTGGGGTTTGACCGAGTGGATGCAGTTCTCAGTGATCATCCTCGCTGCCTTCTCTTGCATCAGCACTCTGCTGGGCATTGGCGTGCTGGCTACGCTCCTGTTCATCGCCCTGACTTTGAAGGACAACGTGGTGCCGCTGATTGAGAATGCGACCGATGCAGCCCGCACGGTCAAGGGGACGGCAGTCTTCGTTAGTGAAGGGGTGGCTACCCCGATCATCAAGGTGGCAGGGGCAGCAGCGGGCGTGCGCGCTATGGTGCAGACTTTGTTCCGCCGCGGCCAAAAGCCTTCTAGTACCAACAACCAGGGTAAATAGGCGAGTTGGCAGACAGCCAGCCGCTCATGCAATCAAGTTGAGAGGAGTGTATCTGTAACATGGCAAACGAGAACGACAACGACTCTAGCTTTATCCTCGGTCTGGCTCTCGGTGCGGCTATTGGGGCGGGTATCGCCCTGGTGCTTGCCCCACAACGAGGCGAGGAGACCCGCCGCGACCTGATCCACGGTGCGGGCGATATTGGCACCCGGATCAAGACTACTGCTGGCGATGTGGCCGATAAGGTCGGCTCGACCGCTGGTGATGTGGCGACCCGTGTTGGTAGCGTGGCAGGCGATGCCGCCAACCGCGTGCAAGAGGTAGCTGGTGGCGCGGCTGACCGGGTGCAAGACCTGGCTGGGCGGGCAGGCGAGACCATCGGTGAGACCGCGGGCAACGTGCGCGAAGCCGCTGGTAGTGCGGTTGAGACTGCGAAGGACAAAGTGCAAGACCTGACAGACCGCGGCCATGACGCTACTGGGGATGTGCGAGATGCTATGCAGGACGCGGCGGATGAGGCTGCTATCAAGGCTAAGCGGGCAGCTAACGATGCTGGCGACGCAGTGCAGGGCGCAGCAGAAGATGCTGGCAGCAAGGCGGAGTGGGCGGCTGGCAAGGCTGGCGACGCAGCCGAGCAAGCGGGCGACGCAGCCCACCACGCAGCTGACAACGCTGGCGATGCACTCAAGGATGCTGGCAACGCGGCTGAGGACGCGGGCGACAAAGCCAAGCGTAAGCTCGACAACATCTAGCCTGCTGCTTCAGGATAGTTCGATAGCTGAGGGCCGCTCTGGTGAGACAGAGTGGCCCTTTTCGTGGGCAGCCACGGCCTGCCAGCCCCAGGCAGCGAGGTGGCTGCCAAGCAGTTGGCCCTGCGCTAGTGCGGAAGATGCTGAAGTTTAGTCACTGGTTTCGGTTTCCCCGCCCTTTAGGAGTGTGGGACATTAGAAACCAGCTAACTACTCAGTTGGGCTGGCCCCTCTTAGCCACCACTCCCATCCGCTTTTGCCACACCGCTAGCTGCTCTCTGCTACCCCGCCGCACCGCCCGACCGGAAAGCGGCTGCTAACGGTGTGGTATAATTGCTGCCAACGTAGTGCATCCAAGAATGTGGATCGGAGGGTATACGAGGATGGAGCTAGGACTAAACGGTAAGGTGGTGGTCGTGGCGGGCGGCAGCAAAGAACTGGCGCGAGCGATTGCAGTCGAGTTGGCGCGGGAGGGCGCACAGGTTGCCATCTTCTCTCGCGATTCCGCCTATCTTGACCAGACGGCGCAGGAGGTGGGGCAGAACGGTGGCAAGCTGTTCGCTTCGCTGGCCGACATCACCGACGAGGCCCAGGTCGTTGCCTTCATGAACAAGGTGGCGACCGACTTCGGCGGCATTGATGTGCTGATCAACTGTGCGGGGCGCACCAACCCCGATACCTTCGCCAACCTCAGCGACGACGGCTGGGCTGCCGACTTCGACGTGAAGCTGCTCGGCATGGTACGTTGCACCCGCGCTGCCCTTCCCCACCTGCGCCGTAGCCGGGCAGCTCGCGTGATCAACGTCAACTCGGTGCTGGGCCTGCGTCCACAGCCAGAGTTTACCAGCAGCAGCGCGATCCGAGCCGCCTGCATTGGCCTCAGCCGCACCCTGGCCCTCCAATTCGCCGCCGATAACATCCTTGTCAACAGTGTGAACGTAGGCTTTATGGAAGCGCAACACTGGCAGAAAGCCTGGATGCGCTCTGGCAAGCAGATTACTATCGAGCAGTTTAGCGAGGGGCTGACCGCCGCGGTGCCGTTGGGCAGGCTGGGTAAGCCAGAGGAGGCCGCTGCTCTAATCGTCTTTCTTGCAGGCAGCCGCAGCAGCTACATCACCGGTGCATCCTTCGATGTCTCTGGCGGGATGTTATGGTTGGCCGCCGACCAATGGCTAACGAATGAGGTGACTTATGCCAACGAAGATAGAGAACAGCACGGGGCTGGTCAATGTGCGCTTGCTGCACTTTGCGATCAACCGTGAAGCCCTGGGCTGCGACGAGGAGCAGGTCAGCCTGCCAGCAGGTAGCACCGCCGCTGATGCCTGGGCGCAGTTGGTCGCCCGCGCTCCTCGCCTGGCCCAGGCAACGCGCAGCCAGATGGTGGCCGTCAATAGCCGCTACGCCAGCATGACCGAGGAGTTGTTTGATGGTGATGAACTTGCTTTCATCCCCCCAGTCAGTGGCGGCTAGCTCAACACCTTTTGGAGGGTACGTGGTCTACGTCAAGATAACCGAAGCCCCTGTCGCTGCCGCTGACCTGCTGCCGCTGGTGCGGACAGACGCAGATGGCGCGCTTGTCACCTTCGAAGGCGTGGTGCGCGACCACAACGACGGCAAGGGCGTGGCGCACCTGGAGTACGAAGCCTATGCCGAGATGGCCGAGCGCGAGATGGCCCGCATTGGCGCGGAGACCCTCACCCGTTTTGGCCTGCACCAGATCGCTATTGTCCATCGGGTTGGCAGGCTAGCTATAGGCGAAGTAGCAGTGGCTATTGCCGTCGCCAGCCCACACCGCCGCGAAGCCTTTGCTGCCTGCGCCCACGCGATTGACGCAGTGAAGGAGCGGGTGCCAATCTGGAAGAAGGAGCAGTACGCCGACGGTGCCGAATGGTTGGGAGTGCAGGCTGATCATCGCGGCCAGCCTGCCAGTGACTTGTTTAACACAGAAGGTTTATAATAGAAAAACTGTATGATTTGTATAGAAAGTCTGGTAGATAGATGGATGTACAGCAGCGCAGTAGCCAACCAGTCAGCCTCATGCTCAAGCCAGTCAAGCGGGCGGTGCAGGATGGTGAGGTAGTTAGCCTCAGCCAGCAGGTCAGCTACGACCAGTTCCGCCGGGCGATCAACTATATGCGGGTTTCGCTAACCGACAAGTGCAACCTGCGCTGCGTCTACTGTATGCCAGAAGAAGGACTACCGTGGATTAAGAATAGCGACCTGCTCACCTACGACGAGATCGAGCGGTTGGTACGCGCCTTTGCGCCCTGGGGTCTGCAAAAAATACGCATTACTGGTGGTGAACCACTGGTGCGCCCCCATGTGGACGAATTGATCGCTCGCCTGCGTGCAGTGCCGGGTATCACTGACATATCGCTAAGTACCAACGGCATCCTGCTTGGCGATCAGATTGAGAAGCTGAAGGCAGCGGGTCTCAACCGCGTCAACATCAGCCTGGACACCCTGGATCGAGAGAAGTTCATCCGCATATCGCGACGTGACGAGATGCAGCGGGTGCTTGAGGGGATCGACGCGGCTATCGCGTACGGCTTGCAGCCGGTTAAGCTGAACTGCGTGATCATGCGCGGCTTTAACGACGACGAGATGTTGCAACTGGCCGAGTTGACGATCCAGCGCGAGGTACACCTGCGCTTCATCGAGGTAATGCCGGTCGAGGAGAACCTGGAGATGTCGGTCAACGCCTACGTCTCCACCGACGAGATACTTGAGCGGATGCTTGCCTTCGGCCAGTTTGAGGCGGTGGCTGGGCCAGGCGGTAATGGCCCCGCCCGCTACTATAAGCTGCCGGGAGCGAAGGGGACGGTTGGGGTGATCAGCCCGATGAGCCACAACTACTGCGACACCTGCAACCGCGTGCGCCTGACTGCACAAGGCCACCTGCGCCTCTGTCTGTTCGGCGACAACGAGATCGACCTGCGTACCCCCCTACGCAGCGGCGCGTCGTTGGAAGACCTGGGCAACATCTTCAAGCAGTCGCTTACGGTCAAGCCCGAACGCCACTACCTGGGCGTGGGCCAGCTAAGTTCGGGGATGCGCGCCTTTTCGCAGGTGGGCGGCTGAGGCTAGTTGATGATGACAACGAAGGTAGGGCCATGCCTTCTAGCGGCGCACTAATTGAACACACCTGGCAGCAGTACGAGATCGAAAACTACTTCAGCTTGGTGCAGATGGCCCTAGTAGCGGGCTTGGGGCCGCCGACTTTCTACCCCTGGCCGCCCCCCTGCTCAACATCGCTGCCGCGTGGTATAATGGGCCTATGCAAACCTTTACCTACGACCAACGCTACTTTAACCTGGATGACACGCTGGCGAACGGCCAGGTCTTCCGCTGGCAGCACCAGGCCGACGGCTGGTGGCTGGGCGTAGTAGAGGGTGAAGTGATCAAGCTGCGTCAAGATGGTGATACCTTCACCTACGGTAGTTATCCTACCACGGACAATTTCGCCCTGCTGGAAGACTACTTTACGCTCAAGAGCGATCTTGCGGCGGTGCATGAGGTGATGCAGCGCGACCCCCTCGCCGCCGATGCGGTTGCCCGCTTTCCCGGCCTAAGGATGATGCGCCAGAACCCGGAGGAGTGCTTGCTCAGTTTCGTCGCCAGCACCGCCAACAGCGTGCCGCAGATCGCAAAGGGAATAGACGCTTTCTCTGCCCAGTACGGCACCTTGATCGGCGAGAGCGGTGGCAAGAAGCTCTACACCTTTCCCACCGCGCAGGCTTTGGCCGCCGCCGACCCCGACTTCATGGGCCAGCAGACCGGCCTCGGCTGGCGGGGTATCAACGTAGTCAAGGTGGCAAAGCAGGTAGCCGCCAAACCCTCTGGTTGGCTGCTCAGCCTGCGCGAAGCCCGCTATGTAGAAGCGAAGTACGAACTGATGCAGCTAGTGGGCGTGGGCGCGAAAATCGCCGATTGCGTCTGCGCCTTCAGCCTCGATAAGGGAGAGGCGGTGCCGGTGGATACCCACATCTTCCAGCTAGCTGTTGAACACTACCTGCCGACCTTGAAGGGCAAGACGCTGACCGACGCAGCTTACAACAAGATCGCTGCCGCCTTTAAGGAACGCTTTGGCAACTACGCCAGTCTCGCCCAGCAATACCTCTTTTACGCCCACTTCACCAACTATTGGGGCGGCAAATCGCCCCTGATATATGGAGCGAACAATGGCACCAGAACCCGGCGCACTCCTCCTCGACCTCAAGGATGAGGAACCAGAGCGGGCAGTTCACCTCTTGCCTACCCGCATAGATCGCTTGCCAGGCGGCCAGTACGCCTTCGCCAGCACCGCCATGCCAGGAGTGGCAATCGTGGCCGCCGACCTCAACTATGGCCTGGTCAGTTATGAGCAACTGGCGCGGGCTAAGCGCGAGCAACTGTTCCATACCCTCGACCAGATGCAGCGTAGCGACCAGCCCCTCACCCTCGAAACCATCGTGATCGTGCCACAGCCCGGCTCTGGTAGTACAGGGATCACCTACCGTGTGCCGCTGACGATCACCAACCTCGGTGCGGATGACTGGCACGCCGAGTGCAAGCCGCTGATCATGGGCTACGACTACGACACCCTCGCTCAGGCTATCTTGCGCCTCAGTGGGCAACTGGTAGGCGTGATCCGTGACCACTTGGTGACGAGCAAGCCCCTGCCACCAGAGGTCTACCCCCTCGAAAGCGCGCATCTGCCCCACACCTTTACGATCACGATGATCAAGTAAACGATGCAGCACACTGTGTGCTAGCCACCTGGTTTGTAGAAGTAGCTGGTTGCCTGCTCTGCCGCAGAGGACTTGCGCCCTTACTAGCAAGCCCTTGCCTGTAAGCAGGTGAGCGCAGCCAGAGTAGCCCTCTACTTTTTGTAGCAAGGGTGACCATTATTCTACTGTCATCCATTGGTAGGGTGACTTTGTTCTCGATCCTCCTCCCCCACAGGTGCCAGCCATTTGCGCGCCACGGCATCTCTTTTTGCTGCGCAGTCCACCAGGTAGCATATTCCACCACGTGATTTTGGTTCAGCCTATTGACAAGATTATCGTTCTGTGCTAATATGTGTAAGCACTTCCACATGAAAGGGCTTTCAGATGGGGGATGGGGTGACGGGTGGTCAATCAGGCCGCCTGCCTGCCTCTGGCGGCTTTTGGCGACGCATTGCGTCCATTTGGAGATCTCAAGGAGGAGACAAGATGAAGTTTTGGAGAGCAACTGTCCTACTGCTGGTCGCAGCCTTCCTGTTGATGGCTTGTGACAACAACGCGGCGGCTCCCGCTGCCAGCACCACTCCGACGAAGGCAGCCTCGGCTGCCAATACCCCAATGGCTCCCGCTGCGGCGACCAACACCACGATGGCGGCAGCTCCCGCTGTGGCGACCGATACCCCTGCTGCCGCTGCTGCTGCACCCAAGCCGACAAACACGATGGGCGCACTGCCTACGCCAAATAGTGCCAGCGGCGTAACTACCCTCTGGTTCCACTCTGGCACCGGCGGCGAGCGTGAGGCCCTCGAAGCCTCGATCAAGAAGTTCAACGCCAGCAACAGTGGCACCACCATCGAAGCAGTGCAACTGCCAGAGGGTAGCTACAACGATCAGGTGAACGCCGCCGCCCTCGCCAATGGCTTGCCTTGCCTGCTCGATTTTGATGGCCCCAACGTCTATAACTACGCCTGGACAGGCCGCCTCGTGGCACTAGACAGCTACGTGGCTGCCGACATGAAGGCCGACTTCCTGCCCTCGATCATCCGCCAGGGTACCTACAACAACAAGCTGTACAGCCTCGGCCAGTTCGACTCCGGCCTCGGTATCTACGGCAACAAGGACTTGCTGACCAAGGCTGGTGTACGCATCCCCACTGGGGTTAGCGATGCCTGGAGCAGCGAGGAGTTCAACGACGCGCTCAAGAAGCTGAAGGCCAGCGGCCTTGCCTACCCGCTCGACATGAAGATGGACTATGGGCGCGGCGAGTGGTACACCTATGGCTTCAGCCCGATTCTGCAATCGTTTGGCGGCGACCTGATCGACCGCAGCAACTACCAGAAGGCCGATGGCACGATCAACAGCGCAGCTTCGGTCAAGGCGATGACCTGGTTCCAGGGTCTGTTCAAGGATGGCTACGTCAATCGCAAGCCCGCTGGTGGCACCGACTTTGCCGACGGCAAGGCTGCTCTCAGCTACGTGGGCCACTGGACTTACGCTGATTACAAGAAGGCTCTCGGCGACAAGTTGGTGGTGTTGCCAATGCCCAAGTTCGGCGGCAAGGCCGTAACCGGCCAGGGTAGTTGGAACTGGGGTATTACCTCGACCTGCAAAGACCCCGCTGCCGCCTGGAAGGTGATGAGCTTCCTGCTCTCCGATGAGGAAATCTTGCGCATGACCGACGCGAACGGCGCGCCGCCTGCCCGCAAGTCCGCCCTCAGCCAGTCCAAGCTCTATGGCCCTGGCGCGCCGCTGCAAGTCTTCGCCGACCAGCTAAACAACAGCCTCAGCCTCGAACGCCCCGTCACCCCAGCCTACCCGGCTATCACCGCTGCCTTCCAAGAGGCCACCGATAACATCGTCAACGGGGCCGACGTGAAGGGCGCACTAGACAAGGCGGCCAAGAAGATCGACCAGGACATCCAGGACAACCAGGGTTACCCGATCAAGTAGTTACCTCTGCGGTCAGGACTGCTCTGCTCCCCCTCTAGTAGGGGGAGTGCAGTCCTAACAGAGCCTTAACTCTCTTTAGCTCTTTCTTGTAGAAGGCGAGGTAAAATATGAGCGTGCAAAACACTGTCGTTCCCCGCTCTGGCAACTGGCGCAAGGGAGAGGAGCGCACAGCCTGGCTGCTGGCTACCCCTGCTATCCTGCTCCTGGGCAGCTTCCTGATTGTTCCCTTCCTGATGGCTGTCTACTTCTCCTTCACCGACCAACGGCTGGTACCTAACCCCAACCTCGAAACCCAGTTCATCGGCTTCCGCAACTACCAGCGGATGCTCGACGACGATACGCTCAAGCACGCCCTGCTCAACAACTTCACCTTTGTGATCGTGGTCGTGCCGATCCAGACCGGCCTCGCCCTGGCCCTTGCGCTGCTGGTCAACCAGAAGTTGCGGGCAATGAACCTGTTCCGTACCATCTACTTCACCCCTGTGGTGACGATCATGGCGGTGGTGGCGGTCATCTGGTACTTCCTCTACAACCCCGGTAGCGGGCTGATCAACTCCTTCTTGCAGAGCATTACCTTTGGCCTGTTCAAGCCAGTAGACTGGTTGGGCGACAAGAACCTGGCTCTGCCCTCGATCATGGTTCTCTCGATCTGGCAGGGGGTTGGCTTCCAAATGCTCATCTTCCTGGCTGGGCTGCAAGAGATACCTGACTCGCTCTATGAGGCCGCCGACATTGACGGCGCAAGCCGTTGGCAGCAGTTCCGCAACGTCACCATCCCTGGCCTGCGTAACACCATACTCTTTGTGGTCATCTCTACCACCATCCTCGCCTTCCGCCTATTCGACCAGATTTGGGTGATGACCAAGGGCGCACCAGAGGACTCGACAGCCACCATGGTGCTGCACATCGTCCAGCAAGGCTTCAGCCAGCAGAAGGTCGGTTACGCCTCGGCGATCTCGGTCTTCTTCTTCCTGCTAGTGCTGACGATCTCAATCCTCCAACGGGTGTTTATCAAAGAAGAAAGGCACGTGTAACTATGGCTGTTCGCACAGAGCAACTCGCACCTGCTGCGGCAGGCACCGTCCACGGCACTGGCTATCAGCTACGGCGGCTCATCTTCCGCCTGCTCGACTACGGGCTGATGATCCTGCTCGCCATCTTCTTCCTGTTCCCCCTGATCTTCATGCTAGTTAGTTCGCTGAAGGGTGATGAGGGTCAGGTCTTGCGTGACATGAGCAGCCTGCAAGCCTTCGTGCCAAGCAGCATCTCCTTCCAGAACTACCAGGATGTGTTCAAGAACGTCCCCTTTGGCCGCAATATGCTCAACTCGGTGATCGTCACTGGTGGCATCGTGGCCCTGGGCCTGCTAGTCAACAGCATGATCGCCTACTCGCTGGCGCGCATCAACTTTCGGGGGCGCAGCATCGTACTGGCCGTCGTCGTCAGCCTGATCATCATCCCCTTCCAGGCGGTGGCCGTGCCGCTACTGCTGTTGGTCAACTCGCTACCCAGCTTCGGCCTCGGCAAGCCTGGCTGGATCGACAGCTACCATGTGCAGATCATCCCCTTTGTCGCCGACGCGTTCTCAATCTTCCTGTTCTACCAATTCTTCATTGCCATCCCCAAAGACCTGGAGGAGGCTGCGTTGGTGGACGGGGCGGGCCGCTTCCGCATCTATTGGAGCATCATCATTCCGCTCTCCAAGCCGGTCTTTGCGACGGTGGCGATCCTCCAGTTTCTTAGTCGCTGGGGCGAACTGCTCTGGCCGGTAATGGTCACGAGGGGCGACAGCTATCGCCCGCTGCCAGTGGCAATGCAGACCTTCTTCGGTCAACAGCCGCGCCAATGGGGTGACATCATGGCCTTCGCCGCAATGGTAACGATCCCAGTGCTGGTCATCTTCCTCATCTTCCAACGCTGGTTTGTGCAAAGCGTCACCTCGACCGGGGTCAAGGGCTAACACCAGGGAGGAAGTGCGTTGGAATACCCTGCTGAGTTGATTCTGGAGGACATCATGCCTCGCCTGGCGGCCTGGTTCGCTGCTGACCGCGCCGCTTGGCCTGCCTTCCAGACGCGGCTGCACTGCCACTTTGACCACCTCTATGGGCTGTTGGCCGAACTGTACGGCGGCCACTACGCCTTCCGCCAGCACGTGGAGGAGAGCCTATTGCTGGCTGCTCGCACCTGGCTTGCCCGCCCTGCCGAACTGAAGACTCTGGACGCAGAGCGCGAGGCAGACCCCCTTTGGTTCCAGGCGCAAACGATGGTGGGTGGGGTCTGCTACGTTGACCGGTTCGCTGGCACGCTGGCAGGGGTGCGTGAAAAGATACCTTACTTCAAAGAACTGGGTCTCACCTACCTGCACCTGATGCCCCTCTTTCTTGCGCCAGCGGGCAACAGCGACGGTGGCTATGCGGTCAGCAGCTACCGCGAGGTCAACCCCACCCTCGGTAGCATGGCCGAGCTTGCCGAACTAGCCAGCGAACTGCGCCACAACGGGATCAGCCTGGTCGTGGATTTTGTCTTCAACCACACCGCTGACGAACACACCTGGGCGCAGCAGGCTCTGGCGGGCGTGCAAGAGTACCAGGACTACTACCGCCTGTTCCCCAGCCGCACGCTGCCCGATGCTTACGAGCGCGACCTGCGCGAAATCTTCCCTGGTCAGCGGCCTGGCAGCTTTACCTACCGCCCAGAGATCGCTAGTTGGGTTTGGACGACCTTCAACAGCTTCCAATGGGACCTCAACTACGCCAACCCCGCCGTCTTCACCGCCATGGCGGGCGAGATGCTGTTCCTTGCCAATCAGGGGGTGGAAGTGCTGCGCCTGGATGCGGTGGCCTTCATCTGGAAGCGGTTGGGGACAACCAGCGAGAACCTGCCAGCAGCCCATCTTCTAGTGCAGGCGTTCAACGCCCTCATTCAAATCGCAGCCCCTGCTCTGCTCTTCAAGTCCGAGGCTATCGTCCACCCCGACGATGTGGCCCGCTACATCAGCCCTGCTGAGTGCCAGATTTCTTACAACCCGCTGCTGATGGCCCTGCTCTGGGAGGCGTTGGCAACCCGCGAGACCAAGCTGCTACAAACCTCCATGCAGCACCGCTTTGCGATCAACCCCGCCTGCGCCTGGGTCAACTATGTGCGTTCGCACGACGATATTGGCTGGACGTTCGACGACGAAGACGCGGCCCGCGTGGGCATCAACGGCTTTGACCACCGCCTCTTTCTCAATCTCTTTTACACCGGACGCTTTGCTGGTAGCTTTGCCCGTGGCGTACCCTTCCAGGAGAACCCCCGCACTGGTGATGCGCGGGTTTCTGGCACGGCGGCTTCGCTAGTCGGCCTGGGCCAGGCGGTGGCGGCGAACGACGCGCAGCAGATTGAGTTGGCGATCCGTAGAGTGCTGCTGCTCTATGGGGTCGCCATGTCCGCTGGCGGCATCCCTCTGATCTACCTGGGTGACGAGGTCGGCACCCTCAACAGCTTCGCCTACCTGGACGACCCGGCGAAGGCCGAGGATAGCCGCTGGGTGGGCCGCCCCTACGCCGACTGGCAGCAGTACGCTGCCCGCCACGACCCTACCACCGTCGGGGGCCGCATCTACCAGGCTATCTGCCAGCAGATCGCAGTACGAAAGGCGCAGCCGCTCTTTGCTGGCGGTGCCGCCGAGTTTCTCGACCCTGGCAACGGCCATGTGCTGGCCTACGCCCGTCAGCAGGGCGACAGCCGCCTGCTAGCCCTGGTCAACTTTAGCGAACAGCCGGAGACCGTCGCCGCCGACCTGGTGCGCTGGCACGGGCAAGGGGCGCGTTTCCATGACCTGATTAGCGGCGTGGAGATGGCAATTGAGGACGATCTGAGGCTAGAACCTTACCAGTTCGTCTGGCTGCTGAGGGAGGATTAGCCTTGCTGCACCCAGCCGACCTGTACCTATGGGACTTCTGGTTTGCGCCGCGCAAGATGGGTGAGCCATACCACCTGTTCTACCTGCATGCTCCGCGCAGCCTGCCCGACCCTGACTTGCGCCATGCGGTGGCGACCATAGGCCACGCTGTCTCTGACGACCTGCACCAGTGGCAGCAGTTGCCGACCGCCTTCAATCAGGGCGCGCCTGGTAGCTGGGATGACCGCGCAATCTGGACGGGCAGCATCATAGAGCGGGCTGGCACCTACTACTTCTTCTACACTGGTACGCAACTGGCCGAAGACGGTCTCGTGCAGCGCATCGGGCTAGCGACCTCTAGCGACTTGCAGCACTGGCAGCGGCACGCCGCCAACCCGTTGCTAGAGGCTGACCCCCGTTGGTACGAGAAGCTCGGTGGCTCTAGCTGGTGGGAGGAGGCCTGGCGCGACCCCTGCGTGGTCTGGTCGCCAGCGGATGGCTGCTACCTGATGTTCATTACCGCCCGCGTCAACTATGGCCCCGCTGATGGCCGCGGCGTGATCGGCTGCGCCCGCTCAAGCGATTTGCTACATTGGGAGGCGTTGCCGCCAGTCAGCGAACCAGGTGAGTTTGCCCACCTGGAAGTGCCGCAAGTGTTGGCCCTGGATGGCCGCTACTACCTGCTGTTTTGCACCGCCAGCGACACCCACTCGGCAGCCCGGCGCACGCGCGCAGGAGACTCCGCTGCCTGGTTCGGCACCCACTACCTGGTCAGCGAACGGTTGGCTGGCCCCTACGCGCTCAGCACCGACGTAGGGCTGGCGGTTGGTGCGGGCGATTACGCGGGTAAAATCATCGAGGGGCCGGATGGCAGCCTCTGCTTCCTGGCCTGGCAGATGCACGGGCCAGACGGTGCGTTTGCAGGCGCACTGAGCGATCCCCTTCCCCTTCTCCTCCTCCCCGACGGCAAGCTGGCGGTTCGATACCCAGCGGCTAATCCTTGACCCACCAAGTTGGTATAATGCAAACATCATCTGGGAGGGGGAGATTTGTGGCCGAAGAAACAAGGATGGTAGTGGCTGACGATGCTGGCGGTTGGCGACGACGTTTCAAGGGTAAGGTGACGAGGCTGGCCCACGAGGGTGGGAGCATCAGCGTGCGCGTGGAACTCTACAGCCAGGCACGCCCAGCGGAGAGTGGCCTGACCACTGCCCGCGAGCAGATCGCTGCCCAAGATGCCCGCAATGAGGCGCAGATGGCGACCCTCGGCAAGAGCAACGCCTCAGATGAGCAGGTGTTGTTCCTCAGCACTGTTGACCCCGCCGCCCGCCTACTGCTGCGCGTCGTCGCCCGCCGCGACACACCAGTGAGCGCAACCGTCGAGTTGCAAGTGCGGAGTAGCAAGTATCCGCACCTGCTACCCGTCAAGCACATCCAACTGCGCCTCGGTGCGGGTGAGATCGAGTTCGTGGCGGGCGAGATCAACCCCTTCGGCTACAACTTCGCTGCTATCCCGGTCGCCACTCTCGGCAGCCTCTGGATCGAGATCGCGGTGCAACCATAGCTGAGTTGACTGGCATGATTATTGCCTCGGCATAGCACAAATCGCGATTATCGAGGCACATTATGTCCGAAGGGCCAGAAGTAAGGCGCATTGCCGCTACGCTCCACGACGGGCTGGCAGGCAGCCACCTGATGCAGTTTGAGACGCAGTTGAAGAAGGCGAAGGGCTGGCTGGCTGACCACCCAGATGCACTGACGGGCCGCGAGTTCCGGCGCGTCTTCGCTGTCGGCAAGAACATCCTCTTTGAGTTGAGCGACGAACTGTGGTTCCGCTCGCACCCGCTGATGTGGGGCAAGTGGCTGCTCTACCCTGCTGAGGCGACTATCCCCCACGATCCCCACGAGCGCGTTCACCTCTACACCGAGCGGGCGCAGGCGTTGTTCATTCGCGGGCAGGTTTTCGACATCGTGTTGGGTGACCCCTTCAGCCAGATACCGACCCTCGCCCAGATCGGCCCCGACATCTGCGAGCAGCCCTTCGACAATGCCCTGTTCCGCGAACGGCTGCTGTCGCCAGCGAACCTCGACCAGGAGGTGGCCCCGGTGCTGCTACTCCAGGAGGTAGCAGCGGGGTTGGGCAACTACTTCAAGAGCGACGTGCTGAACGTCTGCCGCATCAACCCCAGGCGCAAGGTGCGTGACCTCACTGCCGCCGAGGTAGAATGTCTGGCCGCCGAGATACCAGCCCAGGCTCAGCGCAGCCTAACCAACCGGGGCTTCACTATCCCCCAGGCACTTTACGAGCAGCTAGCAACCCAGGCTCAGGAGCGCGGTGGCAGCTTCAACTACCGTGACCGTCACTGGGCCTTCCGCCGCAGCGGGCAACCCTGCTTCAACTGTGGCACCACCCTGCGCCAGGCTCGCACAGGGCCGCAAGAGGGCCGCCTCACCTATTTTTGTCCAAACTGCCAGGCTGTCTGATCGCAGGCGTGGGTGTACAAACCCTTGACAAAGCTGTGCAAAGAGTGTACAATGCCTCCATAGTCCGTATAATAGGAGGCTAGCAATGACTTTCTTCAGCCCAGCAATTTACCTTGACCCACTTGGTGAACCAAATGTGGGACAGCCGCCCCTGCTGGTGGCTACCCAGCGCGACGAAGTAGAACCGCCCGCCCCGCAGCCATTGCAGCCCAGCCAGCCACCCCGCCGCCAGCCCAGCCCGCCACCCAAAGAGCAGGAGCCTACTAACCTGCACTAACCGTCTTCCTCCCCAGCCTCGCTACCGCTCCTAGCTGATCTTGACCACTACGCAGTCGTTGGGGGCGAGGTCGCCAATTAGCTCGACGAAGGAGAGGCCTACGAGGCTGTTGCTCCAACTCGCCAGGTTCACTGTGCTGCCAAAGTAGCTGAATAGGGTCGCCACCTTGCCGCGCAGGTTGTGGCTGTCCAGCCGCTGTAGCTTGATGCGCCCGCGCTGGTGGTCGGGCAGGCGGTTGAGCAGGTAGAGCAGGTAGCCGTCATCAACCTTGTGGCTAACCACTTCGATGTCCAGGCTGGTCTGGTGGCGGCAGCCTACGCCGAGGGTAGTGACCAGGGCGCGCATGAAGCTGCGTAGCTCCGCCCGCTCCGACGTGGTGCTGGCGTAATACTGGCCGCTCATGTAGTGGCCGCCGAGGACGGTGCCGATCAAGGTGCTGCTGCCCTTGCCGACCGCTGTAGTGTAGGCCACAGTCTGACCTTTGTGCCTGAGCAGTGGTTGCGCCTGCCCATCCTGCACCGCCAGATAGTAGTCGCCGCGCACCTGGCCGCCGAACACGCTATCCAGCCTGACTGTGGGCAGTTTGGTGTTGGTGAAGACGAGGATCGGCTCGAAAGCATCCATGATGTGACCGCTGTAGGGGTGCTTCGCCAGGAGAGCCTTGCGCTGGCGGTTGTAGCCGAGCAGCCAGCGGCTAGCGAGGGCAGTCAACGCCTGCCGCAGTCCCAGCCAGCGTTCCTTGCTCACCACTTCGGGGTAGAGTTCGCCAGAGAGCAGGCCATTGCCTTGCAAGTCGTAGCGCAGCGGTTGGGGGAAGGTGACGAGGTGGCCACCAGCCTTCACGTATGCTAGCAGCTTCGCATATTCGGCGCGGTCAGCATAACCCTTGCTGGGGAAGAAGATCACCCGCTGCTGTTGCAACTCCTCTGCGCTCACGGTCGCCAGGTTGAGCGGGCGGGGGTTGTAGCCTGCGTTGAGTAGGACAGCGAAGGGGCCGTGCTGCCCATGAAAGTTACTGAAGTATTGTACTGGGTTCTGCAAGCCGACCAATGGCAGGTACTCAGCATAGCTGAAGCGATAGTTGGGCTGGTAGTAGGCGTAGCCAATCTCGTCGTAGATTTCTTTGGCGGCCAGCAGGTCGGCGGTATGCTGGCTGATGAAGCGGTGTAGCTGGCTGATCAGTTCGTAGCGCGGCCCTGGTTGCGCGTCCTTGTCCAGAATAGCCTGGTACTGGTAGAGGCTGCCGTCGATCTCCACCCCATCCATTGCGCTGTACATCACACTGCCACGCAAGCCGTGCGCCAGGCAGGCGACATAGCTCTGCAAAATCGCTGCGTCGCTGAGGTTGCTGCGGGGGTCGAACCAGCCTGAGCCAAGCTCGAAGGCCAACAGCGGCTTGTCAGGGCGTACCTCTGGCTTGACCACGGCGGGGTAGGTGCTGCCGCCCCAGGGAAAATCGGCTGCGTGGCTGGCGGCGGTCTGCTTGAGGTAGATGTCGATCCCCTGCCAATCGCCCACCGCCGCCTGTGTGTGTGGATCGCAGGGCGAGTGGTAGGTGAGGGCGGTATTGAGGATGATCGGCAGGGTGATGCCCGCCCCCTCGGCCACCCCGCGCAGCCAACGCAGGTAGTCAACTACATAACCCTCGTAGAACTGCTGCCAGTCCAGAGCTTGGGCGGTTGTTGCGCCCTTCCTGGGTGGCTCCAACCCGGCTTCGCTGACGTACTTGCGGTGGTGTGCCTTGCCGACGCTAGCGAGGTCGCCATAGCGTTGCAGCAGCCAGGCGCGGTACTGGTCGCGGGTAGCGGGGTTGAAGTCCCAC
Organism: Chloroflexota bacterium; assembly: GCA_043754535.1. GTDB lineage: Bacteria > Chloroflexota > Chloroflexia > QHBQ01 > QHBQ01 > JBBROH01. Next base: position 34,644 of record JAYUUN010000001.1, read on the forward strand.
AGGCCGAGGCCGTTCTGCTGCACGAAGCCCGGCTCGTTGTCCAGTTGCCAGGCTACAACCGGTTTGTCCAGGTAGGGCTGGATCGCACTGGCTACCGCTGCAATCCAGGCCGCTACCTTCGCCCGATAGGTGGGGTCACCCATTGCGTGGCCGTACCAGAAGTCGCCGCGGATTAGCTTGCCTCCTGGCCCCCGCATTACTGTTTGCGGGTAGCGTTCGCCTAGCCAGAGTGGGTGGCCGAGACCGTTGTACTCGGCGTAGATGAAGGGGCCAGGCCGCGCGATGAACGGTAGCTCAAACTCGTGCAGCAAGTCTAGCAAGCCCAGCAGGTTGCGGCGCGGGTCACTCGTGCCAGCGAAATCCAGCACCCCCTCCTGCGGCTCGTGCCAGACCCAGGGGATGTAGCTGGCAATGGCATTGAAGCCAGCCTCCTTCAGGCGGCGTAGGGCGGCGGGCCAGAGATTGGGCGCGATGCGGAAGTAGTGCAATTCGCCTGCCCGCAGGTAGAGGGGCTGCCCATCGAGGTTGAGGTGGTAGTTGCTGGCAGTCAGTCTGCTCATCGGTGTAGCCTCCGAGAATAAGCGGTTGGGGGTGATGGTGATGTTGAGGAAGCCGAAAGCGAGACCTTGTGGGTACGGATCGTCCCCCCCCGCTTGCCTAGGGGCTACTTCGGCTGGCTCCTCCGAGTAGAAGCTGAGGAGATTGCTGCCCGCCCGCAGGTTCAGGCTGAGGCTGATCTGCTGCTGGGCATTCTTGACCGCCAGGGCCGTTAGTGGTGCATCATTGAGGTTGAGGCGGATGTGGCGCATCTTTGCTGCCGCCTTAGCGACCTCGGCTGCCGAACCGTCGGCTAGCTTGAAGTAGGCGTAGATTGTGGTGGTTAGCTGCGCGCTGGTTGCTACTGGCGACCAGATGCTGAGACCAACTTCGCGCCCGCTCGTCCAGCGCGAAGGATTGTGGCCGTTCGGCTCGCTCTGGAAGGGGTACCAGCCGCCGCCCGCCAGTTCCACTGCCAGGGGTGGACTGGTGGGTGGGGGTGGCACGCGGTAGGTGAGAATGTCGTCGGCCTGCTGGGTGGGCGGCTGCTGCGGCCAGATTACGTTGATCAGGTCAAGCAACTGGTTCTTCTCCACTTCGCCCTTTGGTGGCGGCATGGCCGCGAAGCAGGCCAGGTGAACGTTGACGTAGCGGATGCCATAGTAGTTGAGGATGGTCGCGCCGCTGAGGGCTAGGTTGCGGCTGATGATGTCGGCAGCGGCGGGTAGCTGGCCTTCTACAAACAACTGACGGATGGCGGGGGTGTCGGCGGCAAATGGGTAGTCGTACTTGCGCGAGATGTAGCCGCCCAGCACCTTCTGCTGATGCACGGTCTGGTAGAGTTCGTACTGTGGGGCGCAGTTGTTGGGCAATTCCAGTACTGCGTAGCTGCCAGGCGCGTCTTGAGCCAACCTGTGGTAGAGGGCGGGACTGATAGTGCTGGTCAGGGGCTGACCGCCCGTTGGCACGCTCTCCACAAAGATTAGCAGGCAGAGGAGTAGTGGCAGCGCAACAGGAGCAAGGCGAGTAGTCACCCTACTGTTGCGCCCCCATGCGTGTACCGCTGCCAACAACGCTGCTGTACCAAGCGTCGCCAGCACAGCCACACAGAGCATCCCTGGCAGGCTGAAGCGACCAGCAACACGGGCGATGCTGCCTAGCGGGGTGAAGCGCAAGAGGTAGAAGGGGAGGGGCAGGCGGCTGTCCTTGCCGAAGGGGTGAAAGAGCGCGTCCACGTCCTGCGCGTCGGTGTTTGCGAGGCCACCTGGCCCCAGCTTGAGGTAGGGGCCGAGGGCGAGCAGGAAGCAGAATAGGCCACTGAGCGCGAAGAAGCTGGTGTAGCGGCGGCGCACACCCCCAGCCCTGACCCCAGCAACCACGCCGCCGACCGCTAGCAGCCCTGCGAACAGGCCAATGAACCAGCTAACCTCCGTTATGCCCAGTGCTGCATTGCCCCAGAGCAGTGATGGCCCTGGCTGCACAAACTGGGGTAGAGCAGCAGCGTTGTAGACAATGAAGCTCTCATCGGCTAGCACCGGCTTGTTGGCCGCGAGTTCGCGCCCCATAGCCAGCAGCAGGGGGCTGACTACTAGCGCAAAGCCGCCGAGGGCAATAGCTGCCTGCCGTAGGATCAGCAGGCGGGCTGCCCGTCCCTCAGCAGCAGGGGCCATAGGTTCTGGGTGGGTGACCTGCCAGAGGATCAGCAGCCCAGCGAAGACGAGCAGGAACAGGCCATAGTACCAGGTGTGCTGCGAGGCAAGGATGATGAAGGCGGCAGCGACCACGGCATCGCGCCAGCGGTAGGGTGGACGTAGGGCGCGTAGCAGGTAGAGCGCGCCGAAGGGGAGCCACTGGATGCTGATCAACTCCAACTGACCTAGGCGCACGAAGCTAGCTGCTGCTGCACAGTAGGCGAAGACCACGCCCGCTACCAACGCGGCGTAAGGGGAGGCGGCTATAGCAGGGCGGGGGTCGAGGGCAAGTACGTAGTTCGCTAGCAGGTATGCGCCCCAGGCTGCCAGGGTGAGGTTGAGGATCACTAGCAGGTTGAAGCTGGTGGTCAGGCTGAAGAACGCTTGCAGCGGGATGGCAAACAAGCCGCCAAGCTGGTTGAGGGCGTGGAAGCGTAGGCTGACCCCAGTGGGGTAGAACAGGTAGTCAGTCTGGAACGGGGACTGATGCAGATCGAGCAAGGCGTGGCGCGTCCACCAGAGGTTCCAGAGGTGCGCCCAGGCATCGCTGCCGCCCGCCAGGATCACGCTGTCACCCAGGTGCAGGACTAGCGGCCAGCTAAAGATGATAGTAAGCAGCAGATAGAAGGGTAGGGGAAGCAGATGTTGCCACCGGCTGGCTCTTGCTGTCTTGGGGCTGGAAGGGGCTGGCTGCTCAATCATGAGCGCGATTATACCATACCAGCCTGGCTGCTTGCAGTCGGGGGTGCTATCGAGCAGGGTTTTCTTGTGCTATAATACAGCCCAAACCCAGCCCGCGAAGGAGCAGACCGCCCATGACCAGCCCGCAGCATCGCCCCCGCCCAGTAGTCCTGATCGTGATCGACGGCTGGGGCATCAACCCACGCAGCGAAGGGAACGCTATCGCCCTTGCCCAACCGCCGGTGATGAGCCGCCTTGCCCGCGAGTACCCAGCTACCGAACTAGGGGCCAGCGGCCTGGATGTGGGCCTGCCTGTCGGGCAGATGGGTAACTCCGAAGTGGGCCATCTCAACATCGGCGCAGGCCTGATCGTCTACCAGGACATCACCCGCATTGACCAGGCGATTGCCGACGGCAGCTTCTTTGCCAATGCCGAACTGCTGGCTGCCTGCGCTCATGTGCAGCAGAGCGGCGGCCACCTGCACCTGTTGGGCCTGCTTGGCTCTGGCGGCGTGCATAGCCACTGGCACCACCTCTACGCCCTACATCGCCTGGCCGTGCAGGAGGGGATTGGCGAACGCACCCGCCACCACTTCTTCCTTGATGGCCGCGACACTCCTCCCCGCTCTGCCCTCGGCTTTGTGCAAGAGGCGACCGCACAGATGGTGAAGGACGGCCCGGTACACGTTGCCACCGTCAGCGGTCGCTATTATGCAATGGATAGGGACAATCGCTGGGAACGGGTACAGCGGGCCTACGCAGCTATCGTGCAGGGCGTGGGCGAACACGCCCCTGACGCAGCAACGGCGGTGCAGCACTCCTACGACCAGGGAGTGACGGACGAGTTTGTGCTGCCCACCCTGATCGGCGCAGGCGACAATCGGGTGCGGGCTGGTGACGCAGTGATCTTCTACAACTTCCGTAGCGACCGGGGCCGCGAGTTGACCAAGGCGATTACCCTACCTGCCTTCGATGGCTTCGAGCGTGGTGAGCAGGTGCGCGACCTCTACTATGTGACCATGACCGAGTACGAGAAGGGGCTGCCGGTGCGGGTGGCCTTCCCCGCCAGTGACGTTGCCCACCCGCTGGCCGAGGTGGTCAGTGCGGCGGGTCTGCGCCAGTTCCACACCGCCGAGACCGAGAAGTACGCCCACGTCACCTTCTTCCTCAATGGCGGGCGTGAGGAAGCGTTCGCTGGCGAAGATCGCGAGCTAGTCCCCTCAGCCAAAGTTGCCACCTACGACCTGCAACCAGAGATGAGCGCAGCGGGCGTGACCGACGGGTTGATCAAGGCGATTGCCAGTGACACTTATGACTTCTGCGTGGTAAACTATGCCAACCCCGACATGGTGGGCCACACAGGGGTGTTGGCGGCGGCAGAGCGGGCTGTCCTTACTACTGACCAGTGCATAGGCCGCGTAGTAGCTGCCACCTTGCCGCGAGGGGTGGTGATTATTACCGCAGACCACGGCAACGCCGAGACGGAGCTAGACTACGATAGCGGCCAGCCACACACCGCCCACACCAGCAATCCCGTCCCCTTCATCCTGGTCAGCAACGAACCCACTCTGAAGGCGGCTCAGCTACGTAGCGGAGGGCGGCTGGCCGACATTGCCCCCACCATCCTGCAACTGCTTGGCCTGCCTGCCCCGGCGGAGATGAGCGGGCGTAGCCTGATCGAGCGGTTGCCAAGCTAAAGCAAACGGCTGCGAATCTGCTATAATGTAGGCAGCGGCAGCAACAGCCAGCCGCTCGTTTGTTATGCTGGGAGTGGAACAAGTGGCGCAGGTGACGAACAACCGTATAGTAGCACAGCAGCCGGGCAGCCACTGGCGACAGTGGCGCGCCAGTTTTGGCTGGAAGGGCATCGTCTTCCACCTGATCATCTTCTTTTTCTTCGCTAACATGGTCATCGTCGGCGCACAGAGCATTGGCACCATCGGCCAACCCTGGACTGGCCTCTACTTCAACTACTACTTCAAGGTGCTGGGGGCCGATCCGCCCAGCACTGAACTTGCCCCTCAGCGCGACCCTCACGTTCTCAGGCGCGACATCATCGTGCTGATCGAGGGACAGTCGCCGCTAAACACCGAGCCGGTACTACGCGCAAAGTTTGCGGCGGGGGCCAAAGAGATCACCTACCTGGTTAAGCGCGGTAGCGGCAACTCTGCCACCGAGCTTGCTGTTACCAGCCGCCTACGCACCTTTGAGTGGGCCGATTACTTGGCCCTCTTTGGCATCGGCACGCTGGTGGGCTGGCTTTTCTTCATCACCGGCCTGGGGATTTATTACTTGCGGCCACAGGAGCGGCTGAACCAGGTGTTCATGCTGACGATGATCAACGCCGCCGCCTACCTGGTCGTTGGCTACGAGGGGGTGTACGTCTACCGACCCAATCCTCTAGACCTCAACTGGTTCGAGCAACTGGGCAGCGTATTGCTCTGCCTGTTGGGGGCAACCACCTTCCAGCTTGCCGCCAACTTCCCGGCGGTCAAGCCGTTGGTGCGCCGCCGCCCATGGGTGCAATACATCCTCTACCCCGTCGCCGCTGTGGTCGCCCTCATTGTTGTGATCGCGGTAGGCAGGAAGATCAGCAGCGTCATCTTGCATCAAGATTTCGATGCTAGCCTCGCCTTCTTTGGTGCTGATTATGGTCTAGCGGGCTTCGGCACGGCGGCTCTGCTAGCGGGCATCATCTACGATGCAGTGAGCAGCCGCGAACCAACTGTGCGTCGGCAAGGGCGAATCGTGCTGGCTGGTGGGCTGCTGGGGGTTGGCCCCCTGCTGTTTTTCTACTTGATACCAACCACCTTCGTCGGTCGTGCGCTGATAGAATTCAACCTCGGCTATGCCTTCCTGCTTTTCTTCCCGCTTTCGGTTGCCTACGCGATCATTCGCTACAAGTTGTTCGACTTCAACTTCCTGCTGCGGCGCACTATTGCTTATGTGATCGCCAGCCTCGTGTTCGCCTTCGGCTATCTCGTCTTTGTCGGCCTCTTGCAGGCGGCCTTCAGTGGCATTACCGGGCGTAGCACTATCCTTGCCAACATCCTCAGCACGGTGGGCATCGTTGTGCTTTTCAGCCCAGTCTACAACCGGTTCCGCCGCCTGGTCGAACGCTACTTCTTCCGCGAACGCTACGTCTTTCGCCACGCCATGTTGGACTTCAGCCGCCAAGTGCGCGACATCTACGATCAGGATGAATTGGGCAACCGCCTGGTGCGCGAGGTGACGGCGATCATGGACCTGCAAGGGGCAGCCCTCTACCTGGACGTGGCGGACGGCAGCCACTCCCTCCACCTCAGCCACGTAGCTAGCAGCCGCGACGTGGGGGCCAACCAGCGCAGCCAACTAATCAGCTACGACGAGAGTGAGGAGCGAGCCGAGCAGTGGCGTGAAGGGCTACCACTTGGCACAGAGGTGCGAGCTTGGCTGCTGAGCTACAACCGCCCGCTCAACATGGCGACCCTGCCCGATACTATCCCTAGCGACGGCGAGCCACTGTTGGCCTACTGCCTGGCAGAGAAGATCGCTATGTTTATCCCATTGGTGGTCGAGGGTCGATTGGTTGGGCTGCTGCTGCTGCGGCGCAAGCGGAGCGGAGCAAGAGTGCTGCGCGAGGACATTGACCTGCTGACCGCCCTGCTACCGCAGGTGACGCTAGCCCTACGGAATGCACAACTGCTAGCCGAGGCAACTGGTAGGCAACGAGTGGTGACCGAGATGGAGATCGCCCGCGAGATTCAGCTTGGCCTCTTTCCGCGCCACATCCGCCAGCCAGTTGGCTACGCCATCCGCGCCACCTGCCTGCCTGCGCGGGAAGCTAGTGGTGACATCTACGATGTGGTAGAGATCGGCGAGCGGCTAGCCCTGATCGTCGCCGATGCGTGTGGCAAGGGGGTGCCAGCCGCGATGATGATGGGCCTGGCCCGCAATACAGTGCGGAGCGAGCTTGGCTACTACACCGACCCGGCCCCTACCCTGACCGCTGCCAACCGCTGGCTCAACTACGACCTGGGTGACCGTAGCTTCGTAGCTCTCACCTATATGCTGCTCGACCCCATCCACCACCTCATCACCCTCAGCAATGCGGGTGGCCTATCGCCTATCCTCTACCGCGCGGGGGTGTGTAGCTACCTCGGCACCACCGGCCCCAGCCTGCCGCTTGGTATCATCCCCGACATCGACTACCAGCAGGTGGAGGTGGCCTTGCAGCCGGACGATCTGGTGATCTGCTACACCGACGGGTTGGTAGAGGCGATCAACAAGGCAGAGGAACTCTACAGTTTTGAGCGACTAGAGGCGGCTATCTGTGCCTGGGACGGGCAAGGCGAGGCAGAGGGGCTGATTAGCTACCTGATCAACGAAGTTAACCAATTTAGTGAGGGGGTGGCCCAGGCCGATGACATCACTATCATGGTGATCTCCTACGCCCCCGTAGCCGCCACCATACCCCAACTGGGTAGCCAGCCAGCTTCGCCACATCTCCTACCAGTCGGATGAGCGGCACAAGGGCGACCGCCGCCAGCCGCTGCAACGGTGCAAGGGTGGTGAGGCGGGGCCACAAGCGGCGGTAGGGGGTTGCACAGTAGGTGGCAGCCCCGGCTAGCAACAAGTACCCCAACCAGCCAAACCGTTGCGGCTTGAACATCGCCAGCCCAGCCAGCAACGGGCCGAGGGTGTAAGTAGCGTAGCGGATCGTGTGCCGCCTGCGCCACAGGTCGGCCTTGCCGTCCCCCCGTGCGTAGCGGTAGTATTGTCGCCAGAAGGAGCGCAGGTTGGAGCGTGGGCGGTAGCTGGCAACAGCAGCGGCGGCGAAGGGAAAGGGTGCGCCTGTGTAGGCGCGCAAAGCGAAGTCAAATAGCAAGTCCTCGCAGTAGTCCAGCCACTCTGGGTAGCCACCCACCGCCTGCCACGCGGTCTTGCGGAAGGCGATGCTGCGGCTGGAGGGTAGGAAGTGGGCTGGCTCGATCTCGGCCAGATCGGGTAGGGTGGTAGCCCCCAGCGCGACCTCGAAGGTCGTCTGTGGGTCGGCCTGGAAGAAGCCACTGACAGCTTGTACGCTTGCCGCGCTGAAGGGGGCGATCAGTTCGGCTAGCCACTCGCGGCTAAGGCGCACCCCCCCATCGGTGGCGGCGATCACTTCGCCCTCGGCAGCGGCAATCGCCAGGTTGCGGCCTTGCGCGATGTTTACCCCTGGTGCGCTGACCACCTGCACTGGCAGGTTGATGGCGTACTCGGCTAGCAGGGTCAGGGTAGCATCACTGCTACCTGCGTCCACCACTACGATCTGGTCAGGCGGACGGCTCTGGAAGGCAATAGAGGCAAACAGGGCAGGCAGGCTTTCTGCCTCGTTCAACAAGGTCATGATCAGCGATACGCGCAAGTTGCGGCCCTGATCCGTGCTGCTCACAGGGCCAAATCCTGCTCGTCGCGGCGGTCGCGGGAGAGCAAGGCCATGATCGCCTGCTGCACACTGCGCCCCTCGAACAAGACAGCGTGCAGTTGGGCGGTGATCGGCATCTCGATGTTGTAGCGGGCAGCCATCGCCATTGCCGCCTGGGTGGTGGTCACTCCCTCGGCGATGTGGCCCATGCTGGCTCGGATTTCGTCCAGCTTGCGACCCCTTGCCAGTTCCTGACCTAGATATCGATTGCGGCTGTACTTGCTGGCGCAGGTGGCGATCACGTCACCTAGCCCAGCCAGGCCTGCGAAGGTGGCGAGTTGCGCGCCAGCCGCTAGCCCCAGCCGCCCCATCTCTGCCAGCCCGCGCGTGATCAGCGCACTCTTGGCGTTGTCACCGATCTCCAACCCGTCACAAACCCCAGCCGCAAGCGCGATGATGTTCTTCAGTGCGCCGCACAACTCCACACCCACCAGGTCGGTGTTGGTGTAGATACGTAGCATCAGGGTCATCAATGCGTCCTGCACTCTGGTAGCCGTCGCCAGATCGGCAGCCGCAACCACCGAAGTGGCAGGCTTCTGCTCAACTACCTCCTGAGCGAGGTTGGGGCCAGAGAGAGCAGCGGCGTGGGCCTGCGGTACCTCCTCGGCCAGAATCTCACTCATCCGCTTGATGCTGCCCAGTTCCAGCCCCTTAGTTGCGCTGACCAGCACGCTGCCCGGTTGCACGAGAGAGGCAAAGGCAGCAGCGTTGGCGCGCATCGTCTGCGAGGGGACGACGAAGAAGATGATTTGGGCATTGGCAACGCTGCTCAGGTCGCTGCTGACCTTGAGGCTGGCAGGCAGAGACACCCCCGGCAACTTGCGCCGATTCTCGCGGCTGGCGAATATCTCCCCAGCCTCGTTGGGGTTGCGGCAGTATAGGGTAACATCGCGCCCTGCCTGCGCCATCGTTAGGGCCAGGGTAGTACCCCAGGCCCCGCTGCCAACCACGGTTATCTGCTCTGCCACTGCCTCACTCCCTCGCTTGCGCGGCATGATAGCACAGCGCAGGGTTACTGTCAATGAGGCACAAAGTAGCCCCGGAGCGATCCGGGGCCACTTGCTTGATGCTACCAGGTGTAGCTTACTGTACGCTAAACTTGCCAACGCCCTGGGTATCACTGCGGGTGCTGTAGAAGACCAGCGAGTGGTTGCCCTTCGGGAAGCCACTGTAGCGGACGCGAACCGCGTATCCGCCGCCGCCGAGGCCGTCTTCGTCACTTTCCGAGGCAACGCCGCTACCCAGGCCAATTACGCCCAGGCCAGTCGAGGGGTCGGTGTTCAGCCAGATTTGCAGCTTCTCACCAGGGACGAAGAAGCGGCCAGTAAAGAGGCTGCTGTTCGCATTGTTTCCAGTGCTGCCACCAGCGACGGTCTCCATCTCTTGGATCGCGTCGGCGGTGCCGTCGGCGGTGCTGGTGGAGCCGGTGGTGGTGCTAATGCCGTTGGACTCGACGAAGCCGCCGCCCAGGACGTTATCGAAGATAGCCACAGCGCGGTCACGCAGTTCGAAGCCGCCAGTTGCATCAGCCTTGAGCTTAACGGTGATGTCCGCTGTTACCGAAGTGCCACCGCCGATGTTGCCGAAGTCGATCCCCTGGATGCCCTCGTCCTTGAGGTAGACGAACTGGGTATTGGGGCTGCTGCTCTTGGTGCCAGCAACGCTATAGAACTGGGTCTGGATCGGCAGCAAAGCAATAACGCCACTGATTTCGCCCTTCTGCACGTTCTTGGCAATTATGCTTAGTACCATCGTGTCGCCCGCTGCGACGGTGATGTTCTTGTCGACGCGCAGAGAGAGCTGCAAGTAGCCCTCAGAGTGGCCGGTGAACTCCTCACGGGGATCTCCCGCACGGGGGGAGGGAACGGCCCCTTCGCCCTGGGCGAAGGCTGCACCACTGAACGTGAGAACGAGGGCCAGAGCGGAGATTGCCGCGAGGACGCGGGTCGTCCACTTGGGATTAGACATAACTAACTTCCCCTTTCCTTTGTAAAAAAGATGATCGCCAGTTAGGGCCGAACTGCGGACTGGCTCCTGATCTTGAGCAGAAGTCATGCCATCCCTCCTACACACAGCCGTAGCACCTGGCAAAGCAGGGAGCAGCGGGCGCAAAAGGCAGTTAGTTGGGCAACAGGCGTACTTGTGTCTGGCTCATTATAGCAGTAAGCCATATGCTTGTCAATAGAGGTAGGGCCAAAGTAACTTTTGTGGTCTCAGCATCTGCCGCCAGCAGATTGTCAGCGGTGCAAATGCCCACGCCTGCTGCACTACCAATCTGCTGGCTAGAGTGGTGTAGCAGCAGGCGTGGTCTGGGGTAGTGCAAACCTGAAGGCCACAGCTCTACCACTATCCAGTACCCGCCGCTTGCCGCCCAAGCCAGCAGTGGCGTATAATGGCAAGGCGCAACTGTGTTTTGTGCGACAAGCGCAGTTCAATGAAGAACAGCCACAAGAGGAGAATGCAAGATAATGTGGGAGAGCTTTAGCAAGGAAGAGGTACTCGCCTACCGCCGCCGCCAGCGCGGTGTTATTGGGGTGCAGAGCAAGGTGCCAGTGCGCGATGCCTCGGCCCTCAGCCTGCTGTACACCCCAGGTGTGGCCGCTGTGAGCCTGGAGATCGCAGCCCACCCTGATGCCTCGTTCGACTACACCTGCCGGGGCAACACGATTGCCTTGCTTAGCGACGGCTCGGCAATGCTCGAAGTGGGTAATGGGGGGGCGGATGCGGTGCTGCCCGTGCTGGAAGGCAAGTCGGTGATCTTCAAGACCTTCGCCGGAGTGGACGCGGTGCCGATTGCGATCCGCAGCCAGGACACGCAGCGGTTCATCAACACCGCCGTCAACTTGCTGCCGGGCTTCGGCGCGATCACCATCGAAGATGTTGCCTCACCGCGCGCCTTCACCATTGAACGCTGCTTGCAATCCGCCGCCGACGTGCCGGTTTTCCACAGCCACGCACATGGCACCGGGGTGGTCGTCCTTGCTGCTCTGCACAACTCGCTCAAGATCGTGGGTAAGCGGCTGGAAACAGCGAAGATCGTGATCAACGGGGCTGGGGCTGCCGGGATCGGTACGGCGATGCTGTTGCTCAAGGCGGGGGTTGACCCGCGCAACCTGATCGTCTGCGACCGCCTGGGCGCGATCCACGCCAACCGCTCGCAGCAGATGAACTGGGCCAAGTGGGAGTTGGCTAAGAGTGCCAACCGCCAGGAGCAGGCGGGCAAACTGGAGGAGATCATCCAGGGAGCCGACGTGCTGATCGGCCTGAGTGCGCCGAATGTGGTCACGGCGGAGATGATCCAGAGCATGGCTGCCGACCCCATCGTGTACGCTCTAGCCGTCCCCACCCCAGAGATCAGCGAGGAGGCCGCTCGCGCAGCCGGAGCGCGCATCGTCGCCACCGACCTCTCGCGCAGCCAAAACCAGCTTGATATGTCTCTGGTGCTGCCTGGCTTCCTACGCGGCCTGCTCGACACTCGCGCTCGCAATGTCAACAACCAGATGCTCCTGGCCGCCGCCGCTGCCCTTGCTGGCCTGGTCAGTGAGGAGGAGATGAGCAGGGGCGTGGTCATCCCCCAGGTGTTCGACTACCGGGTTGCCCCCCGCGTCGCCGCTGCTGTGGCCCGCGCCGCCAACGAAACCGGTGATTCGCGCTTGCAGATCGACCCGGAGGAGACTGCCCAGCGCACCTCTGCCTTCATCTACGAAGGCTCGCTCCCCCTACGTCCTAAGCGGGTGCGCGCCGATGGTGAAACGGCTGGCTCCTCCTTTAACCTCGAAGAAGGGGCAGCGGTAGATAGCAGCGGGCGCAGCTTCGCCGCTGAAGCCAACAATGGTAGTGAGGCTAAGGCGGGCAAGAAGGTACGCTCAACGACCAGTTCGCCGACCGCTCTCGCCAGCGAAGCTGCCGCAGGCAACCGCCAACAGCAGGCCGCCACGCCCAGTGCGGAAGTGTTGGAAGCAGTTGGCCTTGACCGCAGCGGCCCCGCCCAGCCGAGTAGCCCCTCGGCCCCAGCTATCTCCGAAGAAGCGGTAGAATTGCACCGCCGCTACACGGGCGTGCTGGAAGTACGTAGCAAAATCCCGGTGAAGGATCAGCGGGTGCTGGAACTGTTCTACCTGCCGCCATACTCCTCCGCCCCCGCCGCCGCCATCGTCGCCGACGCAATGGCCGTCTACGACTACACCACGAAGGGCAACCTGGTGGCGGTGATCACGGACGGTAGCGCAGTTCTCGGCCTCGGTAACATTGGCCCCCGCGCTGCTTTGCCAGTGATGGAAGGCAAGGCCGTGCTGTTCAACACCTTCGCGGGGGTGGAAGCCTTCCCCATCTGCGTTGCCACCCAGGACCCGGACGAGTTCGTAGCCGTGGTGAAGGACATCTCTGCCAACTTCGGTGGGGTGAACCTGGAGGACATTACCGCCCCGCGCTGCTTCGAGGTTGAGGAGCGGCTGCGTAAGGAATGCGACATCCCGATCTTCCACGACGACCAGCACGGCACTGCTGTAGTGGTGCTTGCTGCCCTGACGGGGGCGTTGCGTGTGGTCGGCAAGCGGATCGAGGATGTGCGCGTGGTCTTTAATGGGGCTGGGGCGGCTGGTATCGCCTGCGCCAACCTGCTCTTTCAGGCTGGGGTGGGCGACGTGGTTATGTGTGACCGTAAGGGTACGCTCTATCAGGGTCGGGCCGAGGACATGAACCACTACAAGCAGATCATGGCGAACCGCAGCAACAAGAGCGGCATCAAGGGCAAGCTGGCGGATGCGGTGCGCGGAGCAGACGTTTTCATCGGCCTCAGCCAGGCAGGGGCGTTGACCCAGGATATGGTACGTAGTATGGCTCCAGATGCTATCGTATTCGGCCTCGCCAATCCCGTGCCAGAAATCTGGCCGGAGGCGGCGAAGGCAGCCGGGGCGCGGGTGGTCGCCACAGGCCGCAGCGACCTCGCCAACCAAGTGAACAACTCGCTAGCTTTCCCTGGTATCTTCCGTGGCGCATTGGACACCCGCGCCCGCCAGATCAACGACGAGATGAAGGTGGCCGCTGCCCACGCCATCGCCTCTCTGGTTGGCGACCGCGAACTAAATCCCGACTTCATCATCCCAAAGGCGACCGATTACCGGGTCGCCCCCAAGGTGGCGGGGGCGGTCGCTCGCAGCGCAATGGCAACTGGCGAAGCGCGCATCACGGTTGACGCGGACGCGGTGGAAGCGAACACCCGCGCCTTTATCTACGAGGGCCGATTGGAGCGGATCGAGGCAATCAGCAACGGAAAGTAGAGCTTGATGGACGAGCAGCAGAAGCAAGCCGATCAGCCCGCCAGCGAGTCGCCGATCCCCAGGGTTGGCCCCTCGCGGCTGGGCGTGATCATAATGGCGATCCTGCTGGTGCTGGTGATCGTCTTTGCCGTCCTCTTTAGTCTCCTGGTTGGGCCAGCCAGCCCGATGGGGGGCTAGCCCAGTGGCCGAGCAACCACAGCCAGAGGAGAGGCAGCCCACCCCCCCGCGACGGGGCAAGATGAGCGGGCGCGAAATGGCTTTTATCATCCTCATGCTAGCCCTGGCGGTGGTGGCCGCCTTCGCTATGGAGTGGTACATCAGCGGCCTCAGCTAGGGTGGAGTAGCCAATGGATGAGCGGCAGCCAACAGCAGCAGAGTTGAGCATAGAGCGGCGGGTGCGCTCACGTCGGGCAGTGGGCTACTGGCTGGCCTTCGCTGCGATCCTGCTGACCGCTGCCTTCGTGCTGGACAGGCCGTTCGCCGCCAACGTCGCGGGCGTACTAGACATCGGCATCGGGGTGCTGTTCGGCGGCTTCAGCCTGGCGGTGATCCGCAGGCGGGGGGGCATCGCCCAGGCGTTGGGTCGTCCGGCTCTGTTCTTCTACCTTGCCTCGGCCCTCTACCTGATTGCGCTTGGCTACGGCCTGCTCAACCGCCCACCCACACCACCAGTGGCTATCGTGGGCGATGGCTGGGTGGTGGCCCTGTTCCTCTTTGGCCTCACCCTCGACATCTACATCTTCTTTCGCCGCTTGCAAGCGCAGTTGCGTCGTGCTAGGCAGGAACAGGAGGGTGGCTAGGTCAGCCTGCTGCGCGCCGCCTTGTAGCCAACGATCACGATCATCAACCAGCTTACCCCCAAGAGGTAGCCACCCGCCACGTCGCTGAGGAAGTGGTGACCCGCATAGAGGCGCGAGCAACCCATCAGCCCGATCACCAGCAGTAGTAGCCCAGTCAGCAGGTAGCGAAGGGCGGCGTTCGTCACGTGCGCCCAGAGCAGATAGACGCAGAAGCCGAACATGGCGGTGGCAGTCGCCACGTGGCCTGATGGGAAGCTAGTGTCGCGCACGCGGTCGGCATCGAACAGGTAGAGCGCGCTAGCAGGGCGAGGGCGTTCGACGTAGCGTTTGACCAGATCGACCAGCAGTTGTGCGCCCGCGAAGCTGACCACCACCCCGACTGCCCCTCGCCAGTTCCCCAAGCCGAGGACGATCACGGTGACGACCACGCCACTGAGGATCGAGTAGGGGCTGTAACCAGCGGCGGTCAGGCCCCGCAGGATGGGATCGAGCCAGCCGAGGCTACTTTGTACCCAGCGGATCGCGTCCAGGTCTAGGGCTGAGGGCTGGCTGCCCCGCACCGTTGCTGTAAGATAGGCCAGGGCTAGCAGACTGAGGCTGAGGATCGCCAGTAGGCGGTAGGGGGCTGGCTGCTTGCGGTCTGGTTGGCTATTGGGCTTCTGCATTGGCGGGCGGCTCCTCTGGGTGGGGATGTTGGCTGCAATATACAAGCCCAGGGCGGTGCTGTCAAGCGGAGC
Organism: Chloroflexota bacterium; assembly: GCA_043754535.1. GTDB lineage: Bacteria > Chloroflexota > Chloroflexia > QHBQ01 > QHBQ01 > JBBROH01. The sequence goes on from JAYUUN010000001.1 coordinate 49,815, forward strand.
AAGCAAAAACCCCGCTGCGTAGCGGGGTTAGTTGGTCGCCAGGAGATCAGCTTACTTGTTGTCGCGGTGAAAAAGGTCGCCTACGGCGTTGCCGACATTGTGGGCGGCATCGCCAATGCCCTCACCGACGTTATTGGCTGCGTCCTTGACGTGGCCCCACGCGCTTTCGCTGCGGCCCTGCGCCTCGTCGGCCTGGCCCTGGGCTACAGTGTCCGCATCGCCAACGGCGTGACCAATACCCTGCTCGATCTTACCAGCGGTCTGGTCAATCGCCCCCGAAACGTGATCCTTGGTGCTATCTGCCATCGTTGGTTAGCCTCCTTGCTAAAGTCACTGCCAAGAGAAAAAGGTTGCTGGCTGACGCACTTGTGTCGCAACTGGTAAGGTTGATGCGCCAGCCCTCAATCAACTCCAAGCAGCAAGTGTGCCACCTGTCCTTGTTACTGCTTTTGGCAGCGGGTGGTATAATGGCGGCATAATCGGGTCGCCTGCCTTTGGTTGCGGGTGGTTGCGGGCGGCGCAGGATTGAGAGGAGGCGATTATGGCTGGTGAACGCGAGGTAAAGGTGCAGCTTAGTGCCGAGGAGTACGACATCCTAGAGCAAGTGCGTGGTGAGGCGAGCCTGGGTGAGTTCTTGCAGATGGTAGTGGGCAGCTTCATTGAGGAGAACATCGTTGAGGATGAGGATGAGGAGGACGACCCCATGGCGGGCCTGAGTATTGAGGATCACCAGCGGCTAGCCGACAGTGCTGAGGCTGACACCGTGAGCCTGGCCGAGATCAAGCTGTTTCTCGACCAGAAGTTTGCCCGCCTCGAAGCGGAGCGCGATGCAGCCAACGGCGATTGGATGAAGGTGAAAGTAGGTCAGTCTGTCTTGCGCCAACTCGACCAGATCACCGACGACTACCTGGTGAAGCAGGGGCTTGGCGCAGCGCGAGAGATCGGCTACAAGCTCTATGAGGCGATGCGCCAGACTGCGCAGCCGAACTGAGGTTGGCTGCCGCACCCCCCCCTCGCTGGCAACGCTGCTGGCTGCCCGCCAGCATCCTGCTTCTGCTCGTTGCCCTGACGCTGAGGGTTTGGGGCCACAACTGGGACGCGAACCAGCACCTCAATGCCGATGATATGTTTGTGGCAAAGGAGGTGATCAAGCGGGTGCAGTGGCCCACCGACCCCGCCACCCTGCTCGACCCTCAGGCCAGCCCGCTCAACCCTCGGCGCGGCGGCGAGTTCTACGTCTACGGCACCCTGCCGCTCTACCTGGTACGGGCTACTGTCTCCTTGCTCACGGCAGTCAGCGGCGACCGCTACTTCAGCGGCTACGACGGCATCTTGCAGACGGGCCGTATCCTCTCTGCCACCTTCGATACCCTCACCCTGCTGCTGGTTGGGCTGGTTGGCTGGCGGCTGTGGGGGCGGTGGCCCGGTTTGTTGGCAGCCAGCTTCTACGCCTTTGCCATCGTGCCAATCCAGCACAGCCACTTCTACATCGTGGATGTGTTCATGACTACCTTCATGACCGCTACCCTGCTGTGCAGCCTTCTCTACCTTTACTCACCGCCTCCTGCTACCCCGCGGTTGGATGGAGCGAAGTGGTTGCTGCTGGCGGGGGTGGCAGTGGGGCTAGCGATGGCCTGCAAAGTCAGTGCTGCGCCAGTAGCAGTGCTGCCCCTTGCCGCATTGCTGCTGCGCGCTGGGCTGAGTTGGCGGCGAGTACTTGGCGGTGGCGGATTGCTGTTGCTGGGGGCGGTGGTCGCCTTCGCTCTGGCCGACCCCTACGCCGTGCTGGATGCGCGTTCCTATCTGGCGGTGCTGAGTACGCAGGCGGACATCCAGAATGGGGTGGTAGACCAGTGGTTCAGCCGCAAGTACGTAGGTACTCTCCCCTTCTTCTATCTGGGTGGGCAGGCGATCCTGCTGGCGGTCGGGCCGCTGGTCGGGCTGGCGGGGCTGGCCGGGGCGATCCTGGTTGCGCTATGGGCAGTGCGCGAAAGGGCGGCAGCGGACTGGCTGCTGCTGCTGGGTGCTTTCGGCTACTTCTTTAGCGTGGCTTTCGTAGAGATCAAGTGGGTGCGCTATTTGCTGCCGCTCACCCCCTACTGCTGCCTGTTCGCTACTGCACTCTGCGTGTGGCTCACCCCCACCTTGCTTCCCCTGTCGCGGGCGGCGAGGAGAGGTATAGTAGGCTGGGTCGTGGCGGGGGTGCTGCTGGCTTCGGCAATGGTAGGGGCGGTGGCGATCATGCCGATCTACCTGACCACGCACACGCAGATTGCGGCTTCGCAGTGGCTCTACGCCAACGTGCCGCTGGGGGCGCGGATCGGCATCGAGACTACGACGACTGGGCTACCGCTGCCGCTGCCCGGCCACCAGCCTGCGAAGGAGTACAAGATCGTTCCCTTCGACCCGCTGGCCGACTTCCCCAGCCCACAGGCGGCGACCAACCTGCGCGACTGGCTGCAACAGAGCGACTACCTGGTGATAGACTTGACTCAGGCCGACCTGACGGTGCCGCGTCTACCCTGGCGTTATCCAGTCCAGGCGCGCTTCTATGCGCTGCTGAAGGCTGGGCAACTGGGTTTCGCTCCCCTGCTGACCGCCACATCCTACCCACGCATCGGTGGCCTGAGCTTTGCCGACGACGGCGGCTGGGTTGATGCGTCGTTCATGGACGCTTCGCACCCGCCGATCCGTATCTTCTACAAGCAACGTAGCCTGACGGATAGCGAGTGGAGTGGCCTGTTTGCCTCCGCCGTGCAGCAACCCTCGGTCGCCAGCCGCCGCGCTCCCTGAGCAGGCGAGGGTGCGGCGGCTATTTACCCGCCTCTTACCTGCGCTCACTTGTATTTACCCCAGCATCTTATTATTGGCACAGATAGCAGGCAGCCACGTTCTCCGCTCGGCACAGCTATTGCTACAACCTATGCTAGCGATAGGTGGGGGCTATGGCAAGGCCCGTGCTTGTTTATGGCCTGTTCATGCAAATCATACACTAACCAGGCTGGGGCTTTGTTATAATTGTAACAAACGAGGCAGGCTCAAAGGCGAGCGGCGGGTTCAAGGGTGAACATGGTGGCTGCTGCAAGTTGAAGGAGGCTGAATGATGAACACAAACAAGATGCGCTGGCTGAGCGGCGTGGTTGCACTGGGACTGGCTCTGCTACCGGGGTTGGCTAGCGCGCACGAGAAGTGGTTTGCCGACCATACCCCCGACCCGATTGACTCGAAGTACATCTTCTCCCTGCAAACACTGCTTGCTATTGGCGCGGCGGGGCTGGCCGTGCTACTGGTGCGGTTGATTGAGCCGTGGATGAAGCGTAAGTTCCCGATCCTTGGTCAGTCGTTGCCTGCCACCTTCTCCAACGACCGGCTGCAACTGATCTATGACTGGATACCCATGATCATGGCAATCCACGTGGCGGTGCCGCTGATCGTCAACGGGATTACTCTACACCTGTTCGCCCCCAACCTTGCGCTGCCCGGTAATATCCTCGGCGGTTTCGTTGCACTGGCCCAGGTGGTGGTTGCCCTCGGCTTTATCTACGGCGCACTGACTCGCTATGTGGCGGTGGTGCTGGTGGTGCTGTTCTTCAGCGGCTTTCTGTTCTTCCCACCGCTCTACGTGCTGGAACACTTCAACTTCGTTGGCATCGCCGCCTTCTTCTACCTGCTGGGACGAGGCCGCTTCTCGGTGGATAATCTGGTTGGCCTGCCAGGGCAGAACAGGATGGTGAACCTGGCGGTGCCAGCCCTGCGCGTCGCCACGGGTATCACCCTGATCGTCCTTGCGTTGACGGAGAAGCTGTGGAACCCCCAGCAGGCACTTGCCTTCTTGGAACAGCGGCCCGACTTCTACTTCCTGCCTGCGCTTGGTCTCGGTGGGTTGGGCAAGGAGTTCTTCATCTACGCAGCGGGGATCGTCGAGTTCGTCTTCGGCGTGTTGGTGTTGAACGGGCGACTACTGCGCTTCCTCACCTTCTTCCTCTGGCTGCCCTTTAATCTCACCCTCGTCTACCTCGGTTGGCCCGAACTGGTTGGTCATCTGCCGATCTACGGCACGATGCTGATCCTGTTGTTCTTTGGCGATGTGCAGCCAGAGTGGGTTAGCCTGACCGCCCTCAATCCCTTCCGTCGCCAGTCTGCCGCTAGCCCGCAGGTAGCAATCAGCAAGACCGTGGAGGCCGAACGGTAGCACGGTCAGTGGCAGGGGTGCATCCACCAGGATGCACCCCTGCGCCAGTTGTTCACTGCTCGCAGGCTGGCTACTGGTAAGCCCTCACGATCACCCTGCCACTTGCCGCCACCAATTCTGCTGCCCACACCGCGCTCATGCAGGGATTGTTGGTTGGTGTTGGTTGCGGCCCACCAAGGAAAAAGCCCCTGGCCCTTGCAGCGGCACTGGACAGGCAGTACTGGCGTGCGATAGTGTATGGGGATGGCTAGCCTGGTTTGCAAGTGGCTGGCAATCTGGCGACCTGCTTACCGTTGCTGGTTGAGAGGCTGACCGGTTTGTATTATGTTCTCCTTATCTTGAGCTGACGAACTGCCAGAAGGCCACCGCTGCCGGGCTGGGCTGCTGGCGGGTGGAGCGCACCAGGTAGGCGGCGAGCGGCACATTGAGGACAGTAGCCACAGCATCTACGTTGCTGAAAGGGTGTTCGATGGCGCAAAGAGCAGCGGTCAGGCGGCTACGCGGTACGAAGCCAACCCCCGCTCCTGCCTCAATCGCCAACGCGATCTCCTCACCCGCTGCCAGTTCCAGGCTGGCGTTCACCTCGCGGCTAATCAGGCCGCGCTCCTCGAAGGCCTCCTCAATGGCAGCCCGCACCTCGCTGCCAGGCAGCGGGAGAATGAGGGGCTGCATCGCTAGTTCGCCCAGTTCCAGCGGCTCACTGTCGTGCAGATTAGCCCAGGGGTGGCCGCTTGGCACCGCTAGCACCAACTCCTCGGTGACCAGCAGCACGCTCTCGAAGCTACGCCCAGCAGGGCTGCTGCCGAAGATCGCCCCGTCCGCTTCACCTACCCTCAGGTTTGCCAGAGCCACCTCCTCGCTCGTGGTTGGCGCACTGATACTGATGGCAGGGTGAACACCTTGGAAGGTGGCGAACAGACGCGGCCACTCGCGCTGACCAAAGCTGGTCACCAGAACGATGGTCAGCCGTCCACCCGTCTGCGCCTCGTTGACGCTGAGGAAGACACGCTCGGTGCGCCCAGCACTGTCCAGCAGTTGGCGGGTGGGGACGATCAACTGGCGGCCCTGCTCGGTTGGCTCCAACCGTTGCCCCTTGCGCTCGAACAGCTTTAGTTGGAAGCGATCCTCCATTGCCCGCATCTGCAAGCTGATCGCAGGCTGGGTCATGTGCAGCCTCTTGGCCGCCGCACTGTAGCTGCCTTCCTCGATCACAGTGAGGAAAATCTCCAACTGGTAGAGGTTGATCACGGCTGACCCTCCGGTAGGCTGAATAGGCGGTAGGCGTTGGCGGTGGTCGCTGCTGCCAGGGCCGCGAGGCTAATGCCACGCAACTCTGCGACGGCAGCGGCGGTGTAGGTGAGGTAGGCCGGTTCGTTGCGCCGCCCCCGATAAGGCACGGGGGTGAGATAGGGGCAGTCGCTCTCCAACAACAGGCGATCCAGCGGCACGGCGCGGGCGGCCTCATGGCGGGCCTGCGCCTGCTTGAAAGTGACTGGCCCAGCAATGGAGATGTAGTAGCCGAGGGCCAACGATTGCTCAAGCATCTCGCTGCTGCCGCTGAAGCAGTGCATTACCCCCCGTGTGCCGGCCCCAAACTCGCGCACGCAGGCGATCACATCTGCGTCGGCCTCGCGGTTGTGGACGACCAGCGGCAGGTCAAACTCTCGTGCAAGCTCCAGATGAGCGGCGAAGTTGGCCCGCTGCTGGGTCGGAGTGGTCCAGTCGCGGTAGTAGTCCAGCCCCGTCTCGCCCAAGCCAACGACCAGACTGCGGTTGGCAGTCAACAACCGCCGCAGATCGGCCCAGACCGCCGGGCTGTAGAGGTTCGCATCGTTGGGGTGCAGGCCCAGGGTGACGCGTAGCCAGGGGTACTCTGCTGCCAAAGCCAGGCTACGCCGCCAGCCCTCAGGCTCGAAGGCGACCTGCACGAAAGTTACCCCCGCCGCCAACGCCCGCGCAACAACTGCCCCGCGATCCTGATCGAAGGCCGCCTGATCTACATGGGCGTGGGTGTCTACCAGGTGGATGCTGGGGGCGATAAGTGGTGGCATAGTATCTTGCATTGCTAGATTATACCACAGAAAAAGCGCACAAACCGTGCGCTTCTCCGTACTGCGGCTGGCTAACCCGGCTCAGGCCGGTTCCATCATCACCTCGTCAATGTAGCACCACACCCAGTCTTCGCCGGGCTGAAAGGACTGCACCAGCGGATGCTGGGTGGTATGAAAGTGCTTGGTGGCGTGCTTGTTCTTCGACGAGTCGCAGCAACCGACATGGCCGCATTCCAGGCACATCCGCAGATGCACCCAGGTGTCGCCTATCTTGAGACAATCTTCGCAGCCCTCTGCGCCGGGGTTAACATCTGCGATCTGATCGAGGTGGGAGCAGGGTGCTTCTTGCTGGCTGGTCATCGGTTCCTCCTGATTGGTTAACTGGCTAATAGCTCCAATCACAGCACTTCCTGGGCCACCTGGGGCAGGATCAGGGCAATAGTACGGTCGTCATCGCTGCCTTCGAGGTAGCTGATCAGTGCGAGCAGGCGGGGGCCAGCGGTGGCGGTTGGCAGGTTGGCGCAGTCGCGCAACAAGGCACCCATCTTCGCAGGCGGCTTGTCGTAGTCATTGCTGACCCCGTCGCTGAACAAGGCGCAGAGGCGTGGTGGGCTGGGCCACGTATCGTAGACGCAGATTAGCTTGCGCCAGTCGTCGGGGCCAGTGGCGGTCAGGTGGCGGATCGGCACGGTTGGGTGGCCGAGGTAGGCGATGGTGTCGTCAGCCAGCAAGGCCGCCAACGCGCCGTCCCCAATAGAGGCAACGGCCACCATATTGTTGCCCGGTTGGTGGGCAAGCAGCAGCAGGGTAGTGTCGAAGGTGCGTACCCCAACCTTGCGCCGCTCGGCCTCGCGCTCAAGGGCATCACGGCCTGCCTGCACCGCCGCCAGCATCACCTCGCGCATTGTGCCAACACTGACCAGGCTGCCGTGCTGCCAGAGGCTGGCGGCAAGCTGTGCGCTGGCGGCGGCGACTGCTACGTTGCTGGCTTGCAGAGGGAACTGCACGGGGGTCGCGCCGTCAGCCAGAGCAAGGATGTTCCAGCCTGCTGCTACTTGGAGCAGCACGCTGTCTTCGCGCTGGCCGCCCTTCTTCAGGTGCGCTCGGCCAATCTGGCTGGCAGCTACCAACTGCCGCCTACCAACCCCGCTGAGAGTAGCAACCATCTGCTGGGCTACCGGCTCAAAGGACTCGTTCACTCCGCCCACCTGCTCGTTCTCGCTCATCCGCTTACCTCCACGCTTATTGTACCGCAAAAGAGGGCCGTGCAACATCACCAGCCTATTAGATTTGTTATTGAACCAGGTAAGCGGCTGGGGACTCGTCGTTCTTCACACTGGCACGCTTTTTGCAAGCAGAATCCATATTACTTGAACCCTATTATATCTATGCAACCAAAAGGACAATCTAGCAATGGCGCAATCCAGCCCATCACTTGCCGAACAAAGTGATACTCCCAACGACGACCGCCTGCAAACCCTCGCCCGCATTGCCCGCCAGATCAGCGGCAGGGTTAACTTCAGTGCTGTCGCCCTCAATATCGTGCAGGCTGCTGCCATGCTCACCCAGGCGAAGGGTGCCTCCTTCATGGTAGTGGAGGAGGATGCGGGGCGGCTTTTCGTGCGCGAAGGTCACAACATTGACCGCCGCTTCACTGCCGACCAGCAAGTACCCTGGGGTACGCGCCTGATCGACCTGCTCACCGTTGCGGCCCACCCGATCACCAGCACGAACATCACGGCGACCGAGCCCTCTCCCTTCCGCGACTTCGCCGCTGCGGTTGGCTTCGACAGCTACTACGGCCTGCCCGTGCGCTCTGGCACCCTCACTGCTGGCCTGCTCAATCTATATTGGGCCGACTCCGACCGCCAGCCCTCAGCGGCAGAGGAAACGATGCTCGACGGCCTGGCAGCACTGGCCGCGATGCTGATTGATCGCTCGAACCTCGATAAAGTGGAGGAGGCAAGTCGGCGCAAGCAGGATTGCTTCGCAAGTTACAAGAGAGAGTTCGCTTCGCTCGTTTCACACCAGATGCGAACCCCGCTCACCTCGATCAAGGGCTTCGCTCAGTTGCTGGTGCGCCAGCAGAACACGACCACTGGGGGTACTAATGCCGCCCGCTATGGCACCACGATCCTCGGCGAAACCAACCGCCTTGCCGACCTGATCACCAACATGACCGACCTCTCGCAGATGGAGGTGGCGATGGTGGAGATGCGAGTGCAAGTAATCAACATCAACAATATGATTAATGAGTGCCTGTTGGATGTGGCGGCGATTAACAAACCAGCGGTGGTGCATCTCAACCTGGAGCCGAACCTGCCGATCTGCGAAGGGGATAGCCAATATCTACGCACCCTGCTAACCGACCTGTTGTACCGCTTTGGCCGTCTCGGTCCTCTAGAGTTGACTACTACCCAGCTTAACGAGGAAGGTACAGAGATAGCCGGTGCAGTTGCTGTCCGCTTCCTGCTGGATGCGGCGTTGGCCCAAGAGGCAGGACTGATCACTGACGTAGCTAATTTCCACCTGCGCCAGGCTGTTGACGGCTCCGTGGATAGCGACAACAAGGCGATCTACATAGCTAAGAACCTGCTTGAAGTAATGGGCGGTGTACTCAAGGCCGAACAGGTAGGCGACGATCAGGGGCGGGCCAGCCTGCATTACACTATCACCCTGCCCACCCTGAGGAATCGGTTGGCTAGCAGCGGTCTGGCGGCGAACAATCCTTGATTCAGAAGTCTTGACCTCAAACCAAGCGAAAGTGCAAGGAGAAGCGGGTTATGAGCAAAATACTGGTTGTTGACGACGAGCCAAATATCATTGAGGCGATCGAGGAGAACCTGAAGCGCGAGGGCTACCAGACTGTGCGGGCGCACTCTGGCGAGGAGGCTCTGGCAATGATGCCGCAGGAGCAGCCTGACCTGGTGCTGCTTGACCTGACGTTGCCCGGCATGGACGGCTACGAAGTATGTCGCCAAATGCAGCAGGATGTGCGCCTAATTCATATCCCTGTGATCATGCTCACGGCGCGCTCCTCTACTCCAGACAAGGTGATGGGCTACCAGAAGGGGGCTGACGACTATATCACCAAGCCCTTCGACGCGGACGAGTTGCTGGTGCGGGTGCGATCCCAACTGCACCACCTCTATCATGAAGATGTCTCCGAGCTAACCGGCCTACCTGGTAGCCAGGCAGTTGAAGACGCGATCCAGGGGCGCACCGAGTCAGCAGAGCAACCCTGGTCAATCGTCTACATCGATATTGATCGCTTCACCGACTTCAACGAAACCTTTAGCTACATTGAGGGGGACGAGATGATCCGCACCGCTGCCACTATCCTGCGCGAAGTAATGGATCAGGAGGGTAATGGCAGCGACTTCCTCGGCCACGAAGGTGGTGACGACTTTGTGATCATCACCACCCCGGAACGCACAAAGGGGCTGATCGAGATGGCCACCACTCGCTTCAACCAGGCGGCCCCAGACTTCTACCCGCCCGATGCACGTACCAATGGCTACATTATGGTGACTGCCCACGACGGCAAGTTGGATCGTAGCCCGCTGGTTTCGTTGGCCTTTGATGTTGTAGATAATCAACCACTAGCCTTGACAGATGAACACTAGTGCGCTATAATTGTGCTGATCGCCGACGTAGCTCAGCGGCAGAGCAGCTGTTTCGTAAACAGCAGGTCGTGGGTTCAAATCCCACTGTCGGCTCCAGCACACTGCGAAGCTTTATGCTTGTGGGTCTTGTACTTAGTGCAAGGCCTTTTTGCTGCTGTCGACCGGGCCTACCATCCGCTGGCGGCGGGCTGTGCCAGCGTGAAGTGCAGTCAGGGGGCGAGTTGCGCCAAGCAGCGAGAAGTGTGGTATAATCACTGCCATGAAACTCATACTTGCCGTAATTCAGGGGCGTGATGTAGACGCTGCCCTCAGCCGCCTGGCCCAGCTACGGATTGGGGCAACGGTGATTACCAGCACGGGTGGTTTCCTGCGTGAGAGCAACTCTACTTTGATGATCGGGATCGCCGACGAGCAGTGGCCCGTCCTGGTGCAGACCTTTGGCGAAGTCTGCCGCACCCGTAGTCGCTACCTCAACCCGATGCCCACCCTGATGGAGCCAAGCGAGTTCTTTCTGCCCCAACCGATTGAAGTACAGGTGGGTGGGGCTAACCTTTTCGTGGTCGAGGTAGAACGTTTCGAGCGCATCTTACGTCTTGCCCCGGCAATACAGGGCCGGGTTGTACTATCGTCCTCTCCGATAGAGAGGGTAGGGGGCCTGGATGAGTTGTCCCTTTGTTGGCATCGCTACCCGAACAACAGTAGAGAGCGTGCAGGTTAGCATCCGCATCTGCGGCGCAGTGCCGTATGAGCGCGACAACGACCCGGACGACCTGCCCTCACCTACCGTCTGCTTCTCCGAGCGCGAGTTTGAGGGCTGCTACCACTATCAGACGATGATGAAGCGGCGTGCCTTCTCCCGCCCACCACTGACCGATGGCGAAGGCAACATCCGCTTTGCCTGGCTGCCACAGGAGATGGCCGACTTCGCGACCGAGGACGATACGCGGGCTGCCCATACCAGCGAAGCACAGGGGTTGGGCGCAGAGCCAACCCAAAGCAAGGAGTTAGTTTTGGAGCATCTTTTGTCATACCCCATCTTGCAGGCTACGACCAGCACCAATAGCAGTGCTGGGGGCATCAACTGGCTACAAATTATTGCTGTCGTCCTTGCCTTCTTTGGTGCCTACCTGGTTGCCTTCTGGCTCAGTCTGCTGGTCTGGACCTTCAAAGACATTACAGCCCGCAGCCACGATCCGATCTCAGTGGTGATGGCGATGCTGCTTGCGATCCCACCCTTCATCGGCTGGCCGCTCTATATGATCCTGCGGCCAAAGGAGACACTAGCCGAGTCCTACGAGCGTAGCCTGGAAGAAGAATACCTGATGCAGGATATCCAGGAGGCAGAAGTCTGCCCCACTTGCCGCTATCGGGTGCAGGAAGACTGGATGTACTGCGCGAACTGCCGTACCCGCCTGCGCCGCGATTGCGAGAACTGCCACCACCCGATCAACCTGCGCTGGCAAGCCTGCCCACACTGTGGCCGTGCTGTGACCGACGTGATGCACACCAGCCGCCTCGAACGCCAGAAAGACGTGCGCGCCCGCGCTACTACTGGCCTGCAACCGATCCCCACTGGTAGGCTGGGTGGCCCACCAACCCGCCGAGTGAATGGCACGAACGGCACTAATGGCACGAACACCACTAGCGCACTGAACGGCAACGGCAGCATAGCAGACACCACAGTAGCTGCTGAGGAACGCCGCTGACCTCTGACTCCCACCCCTCTCCTGCTTTCGGGGGAGGGGATTTTGTTGGTTTAGCCATGCTGGTTGGAGACCAACTCGCCGCCTGCCAGTTGTCAGCTGGGAGCGGCTGTGCTACAATCAGGCTAACCTTGTGGGGAGAGATGTGGAGAGTAATTTGTCGCAACCAGCAACAACCGCTGCTGCCCGAACGGGCCTGCGCCTGGCTCACCTATGGCTACTCGTTCCCCTGGCCCTGATCTTCGTCCTTGCGGCGCGAGATGTGATCGAGACCTTCGACTTCTGGTGGAACGCCAAGAGTGGTGAGTGGATGGTGCAACAAGGGCAGATTCTGCTCAAGGACATACTGGTTTACAGTCCGGCGCGGGCGGGAACGTACTACAACCCGCAATGGCTGGCCCAGGTGATCCTCTACCTGCTCTACGCGGCTGGCCCAGCTACCCTGCTCCTGTTCCGCGCCCTCTTGTTCAGCTTCGTGATCGGGCTGGCAATCTGGCACAGCCTACGGCGCAGCAACTCCTATCGCATCGCCAGCCTGATCGGGGTGCTGACCATCTTTACCGGCTTCACCAACATGGGTATCCGCCCGCAGATGCTCGTCTTCCCCCTGTTTATCAGCTACTACTTCATCCTCTTTGCCAGCCCATACCGGGGCAGCATCGCCAGCAGCGGCCAGCCCAGTGGAGACAGCCTGCTGGCGGAGCGCGGTAGCGTCTTTGGCATCGCCAGCGGGCCGCTGCACCCCAGGCTCGGCTGGAAGGTCTTTCTGCTGCCACCGCTGATGGTGTTGTGGGTTAATATGCACGGCAGCTACTTCCTCGGCCTGATCCTGATTGGCATCTACGTGGTTGCCACCCTGATCGACCACCTGCGCCAGCCCGGGGAGCGGGCGTGGCTGCGGAGCGGGGAGTCCATTCGCCAAGCGGTAGCCTTTGCCCTTACCGGGCTGGCAGTGTTCGTCAACCCCTACCTGTTTGGCATCATCGAGTACTTCTTTGTTGCTACCAGCGACCCAACCGCTCGCCGCCTGAACAGCGAGTGGCAGCCACCGACGATCTACAATGGTACAGGGCTACTGTTTCTGCTCAACCTGCTAGTCTTTGGCCTCTCGCTCTACTACTCGCGCCGCCGCCTCAACCTGGCCGACGCACTGCTCACCCTGGCCTTCCTCTACCTCTCGCTCCTCTCGCTGCGGAACGTAGTCTGGTGGGGGTTGATCAGCGGCCCGATCATTGCAGCCAACCTTGCCTACCGCAGCCGCCAGACTGCGCCTGCCCTGCCCACTGCCGATCAGCAGGCGGAGGAGGCGGAGCCGCTGGCTGGCACGGTGGAGAGACCGCTGTTCAACTACCTGATTGCTGGGATGTTGCTGGCGGTCTGCCTGCTGTTCGTCCCCTACTGGCGGGTGCCACTGATTGCTGACAGCGAAGCGGGCTACTACGACGCATCGCGCCCGAAGGCGATTGCCGACTACCTCAGTGCGGAGGTGGAGGCGGGTCGCCTGGAAGGACGCATCTTCAACTACATGGAATGGGGCGGTTACCTGGAGTACCGCCTCTATCCCCGCAAGCAGATGTTCATTGATGGCCGCTTCGAGGCTCGTACCGAGAACGTCTGGCAGGACTACATCCGCATATCGGCTGGCTTTGCCGATTGGCAACTGCTCCTCCGCAACCCCGACTACGGCGACATTCGTTGGCTTGTGCTGGACGCGACTTACCAGAAGAACCTGGTCACCCTGCTCAACCGCCAGGGTAGCGGCTGGCGGCGGGTGCTAACCGAGTACGTTGCTAGCGGCCAGCAGCAAGAACCACTGGGCTACCTCTACCAGCGTATCCGCTAACTTGCCGCTGGCGATCAACTATGCTATCATTGCCTTGAGTGTAGCAGAGCAGCTATGCAAGGAGGAGCGACGATGCAAGTAGAGAGCTTCGTGGTCAGGGGGCTGGGCCACTCGTCCTATCTGATCTACGCTGAGGGCAGCCAGACGGCGGCAGTGCTAGACCCCAAGCGCGATGTGTGGGACTACCTAGCGGCGGCGGAGCGGCGGGGAGTGCGGATCACCCACATCTTTGAGACGCACAACCACAACGATTTCGTCTCTGGCAGCCTGGAACTGGCGAGCGCGACTGGGGCGCAGGTGTGTGCCGCCGCCGAGTCGGGCATCAGCTACCAGTTTCTTCCTTTGCGCGAGGGGCAAGTAGTGCAAGCGGGTGGACTGGCCTTCGAGGTGATTGCCACCCCTGGTCACACCCCCGCCCATGTCAGCTTCATCGTCAAGGATAGGCGCGAGGAGGTGCTGTTCAGCGGTGGCAGCCTGCTGGTCGGCACGGCAGGGCGCACCGACTTGCTCGGCAGTGACCAGACCGACGCGCTAACCCGCCTGCTCTACCACACTCTGCGCCGCCTGGCTCAGTTGCCCGCCAGCACCATCCTCTACCCCACGCATGGCAGCGGCTCCTTCTGCGCTAGCGGCAGCACTGGCGACGAACGCAGCAGCACCATTGGCCGCGAGCGGCTCAGTAACCCCGCCTTGCGCGACCTCAGCGAGGAGCAGTTTGTGCGGCAGCAGACCAGCGGCCTCGGCTCCTTCCCCAGCTACTACCAGTTCATGCGGGGGATCAACACCGCCGGGCCGCGCCTGTTGCACCGCCTGCCTGATCCCCACCCTCTCAGCGTCGAGCGGGTCAGGGAACTGCTTGACCGCGACCATCTGTTGGTAGACGGGCGCAGGCCGCGTGACTTCAACGCCCTGCATATCGCGCGCGCCTACAATGTAGAGCTTGGCGACCAGTTTGCCTCCTGGGTGGGCTGGATTACCCCCTTCAACGCCCCCATGCTGCTTGTCCTCGGCAATGAGGAGGAGGATTGGCATGAGGCAAACACCCAGTTGCTCCGCATCGGCTATGAGCAGGTGGCGGGCCACCTCGCGGGTGGGCTGGAAGCGTGGGGGGCGGCAGGTCTGCCAGTGCAGACTACAGAGCAGATCAAGGCTCACGACCTGCTGTCCTACCTTGAGCAAAATCCCGAAGTGCTGCTGTTGGATGTTCGCAACGAGAGCGAGTGGCAGGACTTCCACCTGCCCCAGGCCCAGCACCTCGAAGCGGGCTTGCTGACCGAGCGGCTGGGGGAACTGCCGCGTGACCGACCCATCCTCACTGTCTGCGCTGCGGGCTTCCGCTCCAGCATCAGCGCGAGCATCTTGCAGCACGCGGGCTTCCCCAACGTGCTAACTACCAGCGGTGGGATGAACGACCTGCGCGAGACCGCCCGCCAGCTTGCTAGCGAACACGAGCGACAACACGCCCAGGGTGTTGCCCACGGCCATTCGCATGACCACGAGCATCAGCAGTAGGGGCGACGATCCCAGCCCTGCTCAGCAGCAGGCAAATGTGCTATAATCAGTTATTGGCTTGCGATTGTCGCGCCAACCAGAGCAGCAAACTGCCTTTGAAGGAGACCGCAATGGCTAATACCCTGACTGCCTCACAATTTGCCGAGCAATTGGAGACCCTGACCAGCGAACTACGTGGCGATCAGGATCGGGCCGCCCGCGAGTATAATGAGGTTGACCTGCTGGTGCGCCAGGTACAGCGCGAGGTGGACAGCCTCACCAACCGCGAGACGGCGGTTAATAACCGCATCCGCGACATGGAGATCAACCTGGAGAACTATACCCGCGAGAACATCAAGCAAATCTACGACCAGTCGCAGGAGATACAGGCCCGCCTCTCCATGCACCGCGGCCAAATTGAGCAGTTGCAGGCCAAGCGGCAGGCCCTTAGCGACCAGAAGCAGAAGATGACCCACATCCTCGACCTGTTGAGTAGCACGCCGGAAGGCTTTGCTCCCTCCCGCGCAGGCGGCGGGGCGCGCACCGCCAGCGACCTGGGCAGCGACGTTACCCAGCAGGAAATGGTGACGCAAGTGATCCAGGCCCAGGAGAATGAGCGGCTACGTATCTCACGACAGATGCACGATGGCCCAGCTCAGTCGCTCTCTAATCTGGTCTTGCGCGCCGAAATCTGTGAGCGGCTGATAGACATGGACGTGGCACGGGCGCGGGGCGAACTTGCCAGCCTCAAGAACCTGGTAAACAGCACCTTGCAGGCTACCCGCCAGTTTATCTTCGACCTGCGCCCCATGATCCTCGACGACCTCGGCCTCGAACCGACCCTGCGCCGCTACCTGACCAGCTTCACCGACAAGACGAAGGTAGAGGCCAACATCCAGGTTTCGGGCATTAAAGGCCGTTTGCCGCAGCACGTAGAAGTGGCCGTCTTCCGCATCGTGCAAGAAGCCCTCAACAACGTTGGTAGCCACGCCAATGCCAGCCTGGTCAATGTCGGCCTCGAATTGGAGGAGGGTGATCTGACTGTGACGGTTGAGGATAACGGTGGTGGCTTCAACGCCAGTGAGCGGCTGAAGCAGGGCCAGGGCAAGGCGATGGGCATTGCCAATATGCGCCAGCGGGTGGAGATGATGGGCGGTCGCTTTGAGATGGAGAGCGAGGTGGGGCGCGGCACCAAGCTAACCACCCTGATCCCGATCAGCGCGTGATGTGGTTGCGGCCCGGCTTCAGGCTGGACTCCCAGCCCGATAGCGTCGTCTTCGATATGGACGGCGTGCTGATGGACAACGCGGCGATCATCGCCTTCGATGACGAGGCAGTGCGCTTCATCTTCAGCCACCTCTACGGCCTGGCCGATAGTGGCGTTTCCCTACTACCGCCCGCAGCAGTCAAGTCTTTCAAGGCTGCTGGTGGCTTCAATGACGACTTCGACATTGTATATGCCGCTAGCAGCCTCTACAATGCAGCCCGCCTTACTCAGCCGAAGGTGTCTGATACAGCGCAACTACTTGCCATCGGCCCCGACTTTGGCACACTGATGGCTCAGCAGCGTGGCGGCCTCAGCCCCCTGCTAGCCACGCTGCCCGCCGCTGCCCGCCCCGATTGGCCGACGATAGAGCGCATCTGCGCCGAAATCTACTGGGGGGCAGCGATTGTGCGCCAGCACCTCGGTCAGGAGCCGCTCTACACCGATCACCCAGGGCGTGTCTACGACGACGTGCCGCTGGTGGGCCACGACCTGTTGGCGCGGCTGGCAGGGATTGGCCTGCCCAAGTGGGGGATCATCACTGGGCGAGTAACGCTGGAACTGGATGCTGTTCTTGGTCTGCTGCCCCACCCCTTCCAGCAGCCGCCAGTGCGGGTGACGAGCGACATCATGCGGAAGCCAAACCCACAGGCCCTGCTCTACGTCGCCCGCAAGCTGGGCAGCAGTGGTGGTTTCTACGTCGGCGACAGCGCAGATGACCTCAGCCTGGTGCAGCACTACGCGGCGGTGCTGCGGGGCGAAGCGAACCCTTATGCCCCGCAGGTTCGCCCCCAGCGTAGCCTCAGCCTCGGCGAAGTGCCATCTGCCCTCGGCGACCTCAGCTTCGGCCCACCTATGCCCCCCTTCCACGCGGTGATGATCGCCCCAGCCGAGCAATTCGCTACCTGGCAGCAGCGTGGGGCTACCGCCGTGATCGAACACGTAGACCAGTTGCCCG
>JAYUUN010000002.1:0-20036 GCA_043754535.1 Chloroflexota bacterium
GCCTGCTAGGAGCATTGCAGGAGCAGGGGGTGGGCTTCACCAGTGTCACACTGCACGTTGGCCTCGACACCTTCCGCCCCGTCACCGAGGAGAACGTAGAAGAACACCCAATGCACTCCGAGTGGTATGAGATAAATGAGGAGGCCGCCGCCGCGATCAACCAGGCGCGGGCGCGGGCTGGCCGCGTGGTGGCGGTTGGCACCACCAGCGTGCGCGTGTTGGAGAGTGCAGCCCTGGCCCAGGCCGCAGCAACAGCTTCCATAGATAGCAGCACTGCCGAGCGCGAACTGCAAGCCGCCAGTGGCTCTACGCGGCTGTTCATCTACCCTGGCTTCCAGTATCGGCTGACCGACGCGATCATCACCAACTTCCACCTGCCCCGCAGCACTTTGCTGTTGATGATCGCCGCCTTCGTGGGCCGCGAGCGGATCATGGCTGCTTACGAGGAAGCAGTGCGGCTAGGCTACCAATTCTACAGTTTTGGCGACGCGATGCTACTTCTGTAGGTATGGTATAATCGCTCTATGCAGAACCGACCACCACGCCAGCCGCGCCCACAACCTGGCCGCCCCTCCAACGAGCGTCCGTCAGCGCGCCAGCCACGCCCGCGCAGCGACTTCGACGACCCCATCTACCAGGACGATCCGCAAGTGTTGCCACCTGCCCTGCCCCAGCCAGGCGTGCCAGTTGGCGTGTACGCGGCCATCGCAGGCGTGCTGCTAACCGCTATTGTAGCAGTGCTGTTGCTAATCCTCACGGGCAGCAACCGCTCCCTGCCAGCCTCAGCCGCCACCGCCACGCCCCGCCCGTTGGAGACGCTCTCCGACCAGGCACCGCCGGGGCCAGAGCTTGCCACCCTCGCCCCGCAGGATGCAGGCAGCCTACCAACGATCACCTTCGCCCTACCGACTAGCACGCCCCTGCTGCTAACCGCTGCCCCCACCGACTCGCCTGCTCCGAGTAGCACACCGCTGCTGCTGGCAACCGCCAGCCTGCCACCAGCCCCAACCGCCAGCCCGATCACCTTGCAACCGACAGCCCAGCCCAGTGCGACGGCGATCAACTTGCAACCAACTCGCCCGCCTGCGCCGACTAGCACCCCACTGTTGCTAGCGACCGCCACGCCACTGCGCCCGACTGCGACCATGCCTCTACCGACTGCGACCCGGCCAGCCCCAACCAGCACTCCCCCGTCAGCCCCGACTGTCACCGCCCTGCCACCATCACCGACCTTGCCGCCACCAACCAACACCCCCTCTGCCCTGCCCACTGCAACCCTGGTCAAGGAGCAGCCCAGCCCGCTACCTACCCGCAAGGAGGGTGGATGAGCAACATTATAGCGGTATTGTTCTTGCTTCACGTAGTTGCTGTCCTCCAGGCACGAACAGGGAAGTAGTCTAGTTGAGGTTTGTGAACGCTAATGACCAGGATATTTGTTGTTGATGACGACCCGGCAATCCGCAGCCTGCTTCAGGTTGCACTGTCGAGTCACGGCTACGAGGTGATCACCGCCAATGATGGGGCCGAGGCTCTGCCGCTGATCCTGCGGAGCCAGCCAGACCTGGTGCTGACCGATGTTAGTATGCCAAAGATGGACGGCAACCAGCTTTGTAACGCGCTGCGCTCGGATGCGCGCACCGCCTTCACCCCAGTGATCTTCCTCAGTGGCAACAACTCTGTGGAAGATAAGGTTGCTAGCTTCGGCATCGGGGCAGACGATTATGTGACCAAACCAGTTTCTATGCAAGAGTTGTTTGCTCGCATTGGAGTGCAGCTACGCAAGGTTGCCGAGCGCGGGATTATCAATTCACTGACCCGCCTGCCTGGTGGTGGACGCGTCGAGGACTTCCTCAAGATGATGCTCAACCGCGAGGGCGTGAGTTTCGCTGTCCTCTACGTCGACCTGGACAACTTCAAGGCCTACAACGACTACTATGGCTTCGTGCGTGGCAACCAGGTAATCATCCTGCTGGCCGACATACTGCGCGAGATCATGAGCGACGAGGATGGTGAGTACAACTTCACCGGCCACATTGGGGGTGATGACTTTGTGTTGGTGACGACCTATGAGCGAGCCGAAGCGATTGGCCGCCAGATCATTAGCGAGTTCGATAGCCGGGTGCGCGATCTCTACGACCCACCCGACCTGGAGCAGGGTTACATCGTTACCAGGTCGCGGCAGGGCAACCCCAAAGCCTTCAAAATCATCAGCGTCTCCATCGGCGTAGTCAACAACAAGTTCCGTCGGGTAACCAGTCTGTTGGATATTGGTGAGATTAGTGCGGAGGTCAAGCGGGCAGCCAAGCGCATCAAGGGCAGTTCCTTCTACGTAGACAAACGCAGATTATGCCACTTGTCTACTGCACCCACTTTGTGCTATAATCCCCCTGTTATGACAGAAAATCACATCCTGATCGTCAGCGACGACCTGGTAGCGGCTAAGATGGCTGGGCCGGGGGTGCGTAACTGGGAGCTTGCCCGCGCCCTGGTGCGAGCCGGGCAACGCGTCACTCTTGCCTCCCCTGGCGCGCAGTTTGCGCCGCCCACGCACGACTTCGGTGACCGCCTGACCCTAATCGGTTATGAGCGCGATGGTGATAATGGCCCGCTACGGGCCGTCGCCAGTAGCGTAGACCTGATCTTCGCGCATGGCTTCACCCTCCACTTCCTTCCTTTCCTGCGGGAGGTGGGCAAGCCACTGGCGGTGGATGTCTACAACCCCTTTACCCTGGAAGACCTGCCGCGCAAGGTGGCGGGCGGCTTGGATGCAGTGGTAGTAGACGACTTCCTTGAATACCAGCGCGTGCTGAACGCCCAGCTACGAGCAGGGGACTTCTTCCTCTGCGCCAGCGAGAAGCAGCGCGACTACTGGCTGGGGATGCTCACCGCCAACCAGCGGGTCAACCCCCACAACTACGCTGCTGATGAGACGCTGCGCCTGCTGATCGACGTGCTGCCCTTCGGTATCAGCAGCACGCCGCCGCAAGCCGTAGGCCACGCCCTCAAGGGTGTACACCCTGGCATTGCAGCGGACGATAAGGTGATTGTCTGGGCCGGTGGCATCTGGGACTGGTTCGACCCTGTCACCCTGGTACAGGCTATGCCGTTGGTGTTGCGCGATGAACCGCGCGCTCGTCTCTTTTTCATGGGGACGCGCCACCCCAATGCTGTTGTGCCACCCTCGCGCAAGGTAGCGGAGGCCACCGCCAGCAGTCGCGCCCTGGGCCTGCTCGACAGCGCGATCTTCTTCAACGACTGGGTGGCCTACGACCAGCGCGCCGCCTACCTGCTTGATGCTGATCTCGGCACCAGCATCCACCTTGACCACCTGGAGACGCGCTTCAGCTTCCGCACCCGCCTGCTCGACTACATCTGGGCGGGGCTGCCGATGGTGATTAGTGGGGGCGACAGCATCAGCGAGTTCGTTGCCGCTGAGGGGTTGGGCCAAGTGTTGCCGGTCAACGCCAACGCCGGGCAGGTGGCAGCGGCGATCCTGGCTGTGCTGCGAACGCCACGAACTGAGTTCGCAGGCCGCTTTGCCGCCGTGCAACCGACAGTGACCTGGGATCGAGTGGCCGCCCCCCTACTCCGCTTTGCCGCCGCACCCTACTTCGCTGCCGACCGTCTGGCGGCGGGGCAGAGCCTCTACCCCTCCGACGCAGAGCGCGTCCGCACCGACCTTGAGCAGCAGCTTGAGCGCGTAGTTACGGCGAAGGACGAGTTTACTGCCCAGGTGATCCGCGATAAGGATGAACTGATCGGTGGGCTAGAACTGGGGGTGGCCGAGCAGCAGGCTTACACCGCCCAGGTGATCCGCGACAAGGATGCCTTCCTCACCCAGGTGGTCGCCGACAAGGATGCTTATTTCGAGCGGATCGTCGGTGAACGCGACGCAGAGATCGCCCGCTTGCAGGCGGTGACCAGTGCGCAGGCCGAGGAGATCGGTTGGCGGGCGGAGGTGATGGCTCGCCAAGAGAACGAACTGCATGGCTACCGCAGCAGTCGCTTTGTGCAGGTGGCCCGCCTGCCTCGCCGCCTGGCCGACCGCCTGAAGCAGACGCAGGCGATGCGGCAGGCCGAGCGCGAACGCAACGCCCCGATAATAATACCCGCCGAGGTCGCGCTAGACAAGTATGTGGCCCACGTCAATGAGCTAGAGGATGGCATCGCTAATCTGCTAACCCCGTTCGTCACGGTAGTGATCGTCAACTACAATGGGCTGCACTTTCTCGAACAGTGCCTCAGTGCGCTGGCGAATGATGTGTTGGATTACCCGGCAGAGAGCTATGAGGTG
The DNA here is from genome assembly GCA_043754535.1 of Chloroflexota bacterium. Taxonomy (GTDB): domain Bacteria; phylum Chloroflexota; class Chloroflexia; order QHBQ01; family QHBQ01; genus JBBROH01. The sequence continues at coordinate 4,295 of JAYUUN010000002.1, forward strand.
GTGATGGTAGACAACGCCAGCCGCGACGGTTCGGTGGCCTACGTGCGCGAACGCTACCCCTGGGTGCAGGTGGTCGCCAACGAGCGCAATCTAGCCTTCGCGGCGGGCAACAACGAGATCATGCAGGCAGCACCGGGCGAGTTCGTGGTGCTGCTCAACAACGACACGCGGGTAGAGAGCGGCTGGCTACGTGAGTTGCTGGTGGCGGCAGTGCGGCACCCTCAGGCGGCAGCCCTGACCAGCAAGCTGCTGTTCTACTATCGTCGGCTGCCACTGACCCTCGAAGCGAGTAGCTTCAACCCCGCTGCCCTGGACCAGTCGGGGGATGGCCGCGACCTGGGGGTGATGGTGCTAGGCATTGAGTACGGGGCAGGGGTGCAGCCGCCTGTAAGCGCAGTGGAGTATGGGAGGGGCTACTATCCCCTAGAGGGTGCGGGCGCGGCAGTCTACCGCTGGACGGCTGGGGCTGCTACCGCTTACGTCCCCTTCACCGACGCAGCGCAACCTTTGCCGCTGACGCTGCGCCTCAATCTCAGCCGCCCGCCCTGGGCTGGCCCGCTGCACTTGCGCCTGCGCGTCGGCGACACGGTGTTGGCGGAGTTTGCCGCCCCTGAAGATGGCACGATCCACCTCAGCGTGCCACCTGCTTTGCTTGCCAGCGTGCCAGAGGCGATCCAGAACGTGGGCAGCCTCCTGCTCAAGGACGGCAGCGGGCGAGATCGCGGAGCGGTAGTGGTCGGCAACGCCCAGAGCTATGAGGCAGACGCGGGCCAGTACGAGCGGGAGGAGGAGGTGTTCGCTTTCTGCGGGGCGGGGGTGCTGCTTCGCACGGCGGCCCTGAAGGAAGTTGGTTATTTTGACGACCACTTCTTCATGTACTATGAGGATACCGATCTGTCCTGGCGGCTACGGCTGGCGGGCTGGCAGGTGTGGTACGTGCCAAAGGCGGTAGTGCGTCATATCCATGCAGGTAGCAGCAAGGAGTGGTCGCCCTTCTTTACCTACCATGTGCTGCGTAATCGCCTGTTCATGCTAGCAAAGTTGGCTCCTGCCCCGCTAGCCCGACGAGAATGGCGGGCCTTCCTGCGTCACAGCCTGCGCGCCTACTGGCAAGCCTACCTCGGCGGTCAGCGCACATACCGCCAACAGGCCGACTTGCAGGGGCGAGTTGTGCGCTCACTGCTAGCGAGCCTGCCACGCTTGTTGGCTCAGAGGCGACGGATCAAGCGGGCGGCGAGGGTCAGTGACCGCCAGATCAGGGCTTGGACGACGAAAGGGCAGGGATGAAGGTAGGCATCTACAACCGTTGGCTGCACACAATGGGCGGTGGCGAGCGGCATATGGGGGCGATAGCCGAAGCCCTGGCCGCCGATCCTGCCAACAGCGTTGAACTGTTGACTGACCGTCTGGTTGACCTCACCACTCTCGGCCATCGCCTCAATCTCGACCTTAGCCGAGTCAGTCTGCGCCTGCTACCTACCAGCCCTGTGCGCCACAACTACACGGTGCAGATGAATGCCAGCTTCGACTACGACCTGTTCATCAACGCCTCACACCTCGACCTGTTCCCCGCCTTTGGCCGCAAGAATGTAGCCCTCGTCTACTTCCCCTCGCAACTGCCCCAGGTTGGCAGCCAGCGGTCTGTTTTGCGGCGGGCAATGGGGCCAACGGCGGCGGTGCGGCTGTTCGCGGGCTTTCACGGGGTAGAGCAGAGCGTGGGCGGCGGGCTGATCAACTGGACACAGGAGCGCGCCGCTATCCTGCTGCCGACTAGCCCGCGCGACCGTGCCGAGGGGCTAGTGGTGCAGTTGGTTGGCACGGCACCGCGACCAGGCGGCGAGTCAACCATCGTGCGCTTCAGCCTCAATGGGCAGCCGCTGGAGACGGAGTGGCGCGTGCCAGCCGACAACTTCAGCGTGCATACGCTACCCCTGCCGCGCACCATAATCGCTAGGAGTGATCAGGCATTGTTGACGCTGGCAGTAGACACGCCGTTCACCCCCAGTGCGGCAGACCAACGGCTGTTGGGCATCGCACTCAGCCAGATCAACCTGGTGCGGGCTGCTGGCGGCGACTATCTTGCCCGCTTGCTCCGCCGCCGCTACGCTGGCAGCCCGCAAGTGTGGGGCTGGCAGGCGCAGAACGATATGCGGGCAGTAGCCGCTAGCCTCGATCAGGTCTGGGCCAACTCGCAGTTTACCGCACAGTGGATCGCCCGCTACTGGGGGGTGCAGGCGGAGGTACTCTACCCGCCCGTGGATGTAGACAGCTTTGGGCCGGGAGCGAAGGTGGCGCGGGTGATCAGCGTCGGTCGTTTCTTCGCTGGCAGCCACAACAAGAAGCATGACGTGATGGTGCAAGCCTTCCGCGACCTCTGTGACGCGGGTCTGCGTGGCTGGGAGTATCACCTGGTCGGCAATGTGGGCGACCGGGAGGAGGACGCAGCCTACCTGGAGCGGGTGACGGCTCTGGCCGAGGGCTACCCGATCTACGTCCACTGCGACGCGCCGTTCAGCGATCTGCAAGCCCTATATGCGGGCAGCAAGCTGTTCTGGCACGCGACCGGCTACGGCGAGGACATAGAAGCCAGCCCCGAACGCTTTGAGCATTTTGGTATCACCACGGTAGAGGCGATGGCGGCGGGTTGTGTGCCAGTGGTGATCGCGGCGGCGGGCCAGACCGAGATCGTGCGGCAGGGGGTTGACGGCCTGCTCTGGCACGACCTTGCCGAACTGAAGGCGATGACCCTGGGCCTGGTGGCCGACGACGGGCTACGGGCAAAGCTGGCGGTGGCAGCAGTCGAGCGTAGTCAGGAGTACGACAAGAGGCACGTGATCGACCACCTGCACGAGTTGGTTGCAGGGTTGGAGCTTTAGAGAGGTTGCAATGGCACAAGTAAACAGGCGTAGTGGGCGGCTAGTGGATGCTGGGGTGCTGATAGTGTATGGGCTGATCACAGTGGTGATGACCTGGCCGCTGACGGTTACACTTGGTCGGCGGGCCAATCTTTCAGGTAGCATTGACGAGTATATGTTCGTTTGGGGCTTCTGGTGGATGCGCTACTCTCTGCAAGACTTGCACACATGGCCTTTCCACACAGATTTGCTCTACCACCCTTTCGGTACAGGTCTTGCTTTCCACGGCGGCCTCGTGCCACTGATCAGCATCCTTACCATCCCAATCCAGAGCATTTGGAACGCGGACACTGCCTACAATCTAAGCTCGCTGCTCGCTTTCGGCTTCTCTGCCTTCACCATGTACCTGCTGCTCAAGTACCTCGTTGCCAACCGCTGTGCTGCTTTCCTTGGCGGCGTGGCTTATGCCTTCTGCACCTACAAGTTCATGCAGCTGGGCCATCTGCACATCCAGAGTACTGAGTTCTTCCCACTCTACATCCTCTTCCTGATCAAAATGCTACGTGAGGAAGCGTATCAGTGGCGGCACGCTGCATTTGCGGGTCTTTGCCTGGCCTTCATCTTTCTTATAGATTACTACCAGACTGTCTATGCCATGTTCTTCACAGTCTGCTACCTGATCTACTATCTACTAGGTCGAGAGGGAGGTAGGACGGCAGCTAGTTGGCTGGCAGGACGGCGGTTGATTAACGGTTCAGCTCTGCTAAAGTTGGTTCGAAGACTGGCAATCCTTGGCCTAGTCTTTACAGTGGTAGGTAGCCCCTTGATCTTTGCTATCGTGCGAGACCTTGGCGCAGGAAACTATGTCAAATGGGGAGGAGAAAACATCTTCTATACCGACCTTGCTGCCTTCTTTGTACCCTTCACTCCTCTACTGAGCAGCTTCTCTTGGGTGCAGCAGGCTAACATCCCGATCATCCACGATGGTGGCGTAGAGTCAGCTGCGTACTTCGGCTGGATGACGATCATCCTGATCAGTATAGGCACCTCGTTGCTGTGGCGCAAGCGTGCTGACTTCCGCTACTGGTTGGTCTTCCTACTGGTCAGTGTCCTCTTTGCTCTTGGGCCTGAACCACGCTTTCTAGGCTACCGCCTGCCGATCCCTGCCCCATACACTGTGTGGCAGTCAATACCCTTTCTCAATAATGCACGCTCGCCCTCACGCTTCAACCTGCTGATTACCTTTGCAGTTGGCGTGTTGGTAGCATACAGTGTGGGTGCGATCATGAATGCACTTGCTAGACGCTTGAACAAGCGGCGGCTGGTGGCCGCTACTGTTCTTTTCCTTCTGATCGTGACCCCTGTAATGCTGGCCGAACACTACGTCATACCTCTGTACTTTCCTAAAAACTACCAGATCAACCCTGCTCCATATCTAGAGCAGATAGCGAGCGAACCAGGAGACCGTGCGGTGTTGACCTTGCCTATCGCAGGTGCGCTCAAGCCACAATTCGGTATCGAGCGGATCATGTATGACCAAACCTTGCACCACCATCCCACCTTTGGTGGCAGCATCTCACGACCACTAGCTACCTTCTACAACTACTACATTAGTGAAGAGTTTATCGCCATGCTTACCCCTGATCCTAGCAATCTCAGGGTTGCCAGCGTAGCGATGCAAGCGGTACTGAGCAATACAAAGGCTATGGCCTTCTACCGCTTGGATGCTGCCAGGTTGGCCTACTACACCAACATTGGCTACCTGGTTGTTCACCCACCAGCTTTGCCTGTCGGTGCCGGGTTGTTCATCAGCCAGACCATGCCTGTCGATCTGGTGTACATGAGCAAGTCCAGCTATGCACAATCGGACACAGTAATTTACCGTGTGCGTGAGGCAGAGGTGGCACAGCTAGCGCAGACCGATACGGTGCAGCCAGGCCGCCTAGAAGCCAGTGTCTTCAGGCTGGAGGGCTGGGAGCAGATTGGCAAGAGCGGCCCCTTCGCCTGGACAACGGCGCAGGAGAGCGAACTGCTGACTACGGTGCAGGAGCCAGCCAACTACAGCGTAACCATCCGCGCCGTACCCATGCTGCAAGCGGGCAAGCCACAGACGCTTACCTTCTACCTCAACGACGAGCAGCAAGCGGTGGGTAGCATTACCTTCGACCGTGATGGCTGGCGCGAGGAGACGATCAGCATCGGGCGGGAACACTGGCGGCTGGGGATGAACAAGCTGCGGCTGCGTACCAGCTACATCACCAGGCCGAACAACGGTGATGGGCGGCTGCTGGGGGTGGGGGTGGAGTGGCTGAAGTTCACACCAACGGGCAAGTTAGCCGTGCCGCTCTGCCTTCCTTGCGCTGGCCTCAGCGAAGTAGGCTAGCAGATCGTCCAGCGAGCGGGTGTTGAGGATGTCGGCGGCAGTAGCCCAGCCGCGTCTTGCGTTGGCGACCCCTAGCTCGGCATTGGGCGCGAAGCCGTCGGGGTGATGTGAGTCGCTGTCAATGGTCAGCTTCACGCCTGCTTGCACCGCCCAGCGCACGTAGCGGCTGTCCAGGTCGAGGCGTTCGGGCGAACCGTTGATCTCCAGGGCGGTGCCAGTTTCCGCTGCTGCCGCGATCACCTGCTCCATATCGAGGTCGGCTGGTTCGCGGCTGATCAGCAGCCTGCCGGTCGGGTGGGCGATGATATCCACATGGGGGTTACGCATTGCCCCGATCATGCGGGCTGTCACCTGCTCACGGGGTTGGCGCAGACCGACGTGGACGCTGGCGACGACCACATCCAGCCCCGCCAACACGGAGTCGGGGAAGTCGAGGCTGCCGTCCAGCAGAATCTCCATCTCCACGCCATGCAGCAGGTGAAAGTCCAGCCCCTCAGCGGCAAACTGCGCATTGATGCGCCTGATCTCTGTTGCTTGCTGCTCAAGGCGGGCTGCATCCAACCCCCGCGCAATGGTCAGCGAGTGGGTATGGTCGGTCAGGCAGGCGTAGCGGTAGCCCTGGGCGGCTGCGGCGCGGGCCATCACCTCAATCGGCTTTGCGCCGTCGCTCCACTCGCTGTGCATATGCAGGTCGCCGCGCAGGTCGGCGACCTCTACTAGCTTCGGCAGCGTGCCAGCGATAGCTGCCTCGATCTCGCCCTGCCCCTCGCGCAACTCCGGGGCGATGTAAGGCAAGCCCAGGTGGGCGTAGACCTCGGCTTCGGTCGCGCAACGGATCGTCTCGCCCGCTGGTTCGCCACCTTGCAGGGGGGTGAGGCCGTACTCGTTGAGCAAGTAGCCGCGTTCGGTCGCCAGCGTGCGTAGCTGGATGTTGTGCTGCTGGCTGCCAGTGAGGTGCTGCAAGAGGCTACCGTAGTGGTCGGGCGGCAACACCATCAGGTCAACGCGTAGCCCATTGCGCAGGTGGATAGTCGCCTTCGTGTCGCCGCCTATCACCTGCTCGGCCTGGGGCAGGCTGGTGAAAGCATCAACTACCGCCTGGGTATCCGCAGCGGTTGCCAACAGGTCAATATCGCCGATGGTTGGCAGCCGCCTCCGCAGACTGCCCGCCGCCTCCAGCCGCTCGACCGCAGGCACCCGCCGCCGCAGGGTGGCGATCAGGTCGCGGGCGATGGGCAGGGCTGTGCCAAGCGGGGTACGATTGTCGGCCTGGCGCAGCAGCGCAATCCCTTTGAGGATGGTTTGCTCTGCCTTCAGCCCCTGGCCGGGGACTGTGCGGATGCGGCCCTCGTGCGCGGCGGCCTCCCACTCATCAAGCGTGGTAATGCCCAGCTTGTTGTAGATCGCCATTACCGTGCGCGGGCCGATCTCTGGGATGCGGGTGATCGTAATCAGGCCGGGTGGCACTGTGGCGCGCAGGCGGTCATAGAAGGCCAGTGCGCCTGTCCTCATCAACTCGTCAATCTTTTTGCTGATCGCCTCACCCACCCCAGGGATTTCTAGCAGCTTGCCCGCCCGCCAGACCTCGACCAGATCGGCAGGCAGATTGAGGATGGTGTCACCGGCCTTGCGGTAGGCCCGCGACTTGAAGGGCGACTCGCCCCGCAACTCCATCATGTCGGCAATCTCAAAGAGGATACGAGCTACGTCGCTGCTGCTCGACCGTGCTTCGCTATCCAGCGGCGGGGTGGCGACGGTTGTCTGCTCAGTCATAAACGCGCTCCCTCCTGTAATTGCTAGCTGTGGTAGCAGAAAGGCGCACCCGCGTGCGCCCAATCTACTGCTTACCGACATAATTGATGTGATAAGCTGGGGTTGACTGGGGTCAGGTAGTCCTCGTTGAGGATGTCATCGTCGTCATCCTCCTCCTCATCGCGCAACAGATAGAACAGGAGCGCACCGACCAGGGCCAGGACGATCAGCAATGGGCTGAAACCACCGCCACCCTTCTTCTCGCCCTGCTTGCCATAGTTACGCAGCCACTCCACGTTGTCCTGTTCGGCGCGAATGTGCTTGGCGAGGGTGTCGGCTACGTCGTCGCTCACTTCAGGTAGCTTGTCAATGTAGCTCTTGATGCCCATCGCTTCTCCCCGCAGGCTGCCTTCCAGCGACGAGTAGTCGGACTTCTGGCTGCGCAACTTGCTGCTCAAGCCCACGACTGCCTCAAACGGGCTGCGCTTGTCCAGGCTCTCGGTATCGCCGCCCAAGTCTTCGTAGAGGCTGATCAGTTCGTCGCGGCGACGAGCAGCCTGATTGCGGAAGGTGGCGTACTGCTTACGTAGCTTCTTGTCCCCAATCTCCTCAGCAGAGCTATCGTAGGCTTCAATGGCGATGTTGTTGCCCTTGACCAGTTCCTCGATAGCCTTCAGCGTCTTTTTGTCTGGCTTGTTGCTCATTATTGTCTCCTCTATAACTTGGCTTGGTTGCTAGTGGGAGGCTAGCAATATGCGTGCCAGCCGACGAACAAAAAGAAGGAGGTGGCAACCCACCCCCTCCTGCCCAGCTTCCCCTACTTGCCTGGTACGCCATAGGTGTGTAGGCCGCCGAGGAAGTAGTTGCCGAGGAAGGTGAACACCGTAGCGACCAGGCCGAGGACGAGCAGCCAGGCCGAGCGGCTGCCCTTCCAGCGTGGCAGGCTGTGCGCGTGCAGGTAGACCCCGTAGACCAGGGCGGTGACGAGGGCGGCGGTCTCCTTCGGATCCCAACTCCAGAAGGCACCCCAGGCATCCTTCGCCCACAAGCCGCCGAGGACGAGGACGGCGATCATCAGGGGGAAGCCGATCAGCACCGACTGGTAGCCAATATCGTCGAGGACGATGCGGCTAGGCAGCCACTTGCGCTTCGGCTCCTTGTCGCGCTGCAAGAGGTACATGATTGCCGCGCCACCCGCGACCACGAAGCCACCATAGGCGGCGATAGCCATTGCCACGTGGATGGTCAGCATCAGGCCGTTCTGCAAAGCCGGGATCAGGTTCTTCACGTCGCGCTGCTCTGGCATCAGCACGGGGATGATGATCGCATAAAGGCCGATCAGCGCGCTGAGGGGGGCGACGAACGCGCCTAGCGACTGCTGGCGGAACTGGCGCACGAGAATAAAGCCAATCAGGGCGGTGGAGAAGGTGAGGGCCGAGGCAAACTCGTACTGGTTGGAGTAGGGGGCGTGGCCGGTGACGATCCAGCGGAAGGTGACAGCCAGGGCCAGGAAGATGATCGCAACCACGTGCAGTACATTGGCATAGGTGCCAGCAGGGTGGCGCGGTTGCATGGTCGCCTCGGCCTTGAGGCTGACTGACGTGTTGCCGCCGCCGCTGGTGGCAAGCTGAGCGGTAGTGCGGCTTGCCAGCACCCCTTGCTTCAACAGGTAGTAGGCATAGAAGCCACCAGCCAGCAGCAGGGTCATCGTCCCCGCGACCAGCATATAGAGGTTCAGGCGATCCAGGCCATCCAGTTTTGCTGCAAAGACAATTGTGTTCACTTGCTTTCTCCTCTATTTACCCCAAACCAACTTAAGCTGTTGCCAACTCGCGCTCATGGCGCAGATCGTACTCCTCGTCGAGGGCCGTCGAGCGGTGCAGCATGGTGCCACCCGCCGCCTGCAAGTCTTCACCAACGCGTAGCATCTTGCCCGCCAGTCCGGCTCTACGGCTGGCCTGTCCCTTGAGCAGCACCACGCTGCCACCTTCACGGGGTTCGACCCGCGCCCAGAGGCGGCGCACCGGGAAGTAGAAGACGAGCATGATGCCGAAGATCATCAGGGTGCTAGCAACCACTACCAGGTTCATACCGGGATCGCGCCCAACCTGGAGGCCGCTGAACAGCCGTTCACGCTGGAAGGTGACGGTCAGCCCCTGCTGGCTGCTACTCTGCCGCTGGCCGAGGGTAGCCTCCCACAGCGGCTGGTCGCTGCGGATGGCGTAAGCGCGCAGGTACATCTGGCCCGGCTTCACCTGCTCGTCACCCTGCCCAGCAGAGGAGACCACATCAACCTGCACCTCACCATTGCCGAGGCTGAACGAACCCATGGGCCGGGTGGGGCCATACATCTTGCTGCGGTAGGCTAGCGGCACGCTACCTTTGTAGACTGTCACCCCAGTCGCGTCCTTCACCTCGATGTCGGCAGCATTGCCAAAGAACGCCTGATGGAACTTGACCCCATCAATGTCCAGCGGGTCATTGACGCGGATCGTTTTGCGGGCGATCTCCTGGCCGTTACGGGTCACGGTCAGGTCACTGCGGTAGTCTGCTGGGCGACCGTCTGGATAGTTCTCCGAGAAAAAGCCATTGTTGTAGACGACCAGGCCCGTCCCCTGGCCCACTTCACGGCTACTGCCTTGCGGCACGGCGAAGTCCACTAGCTTGAAGCTGTCACCCATCAGCGTTCCCCAGATCGCGCCAATGAAGATGAGGACGATACCGATGTGGTTGAGGTAGGTGCCAAGCGGCAGCAGGTGGAAGCGGTCGGCGTAGAAGCTGCGCGAGCCGTCCTCATCAGCCTGACTTTCCTGGTAGCGCACGCGCAGGCCGCCCGCAAGGGCAGCCGGTAGTTTGGCCGCTACCTCGTTGGGGGTGGCGGCGAACTGATAGCTGGCGGCATACTCACCGTGGGCGTAGAAGCGGGGGCCAACCTTCATGCGAGTGGCGGTCGCCTGCTTCCAGGTGGCGGGCAGGCGGTTGAGGGTGCAGACTACTATGTTAAGGGTCAGCACCGCCAGCAGCCCCTTGAACCAGAGCGTGCTAAAGAGGTTGAACAGGCCGAGGTCGAACATGATCCCGGTCAGGTCGCCAAAGCGCGGCTGCATCCCGGTCGTCCACATCTTGCGGCTGGCAGGGTCACCGAGCAACTCTGGCGGCATCTGGATGATCACGGTGCCGAGCAGAGTGGCGAAGGCGATCAGGGCGATCAGGGACATCGCCAGCTTGACCGAGCAGAAGAACCGCCAAACCGCCTCGCCAAAGCTGTTGACGCGCACACGGGCGGAGGTTTCGATCACCGGCACGGTCTCACGCTCTGCCTTCTTTGGCATGAAGGGAGCAGAGGGAGGGACGATCACCCTCACTTCGTCGTTGACCAGGGCAGTCTCGCCCCGCGCAACCCGACGGCGGCGTTCCTCCCGTTCCTTATTGCTGTTGATTTGGCTAGCCATAACTTTGCAAACCCATATTTGATAGTCAAATCTTTGAGCAGGGCTGGATTGAGTGGGCCAAGCTGGATGTGGACGATCTTGCCCGTGCTATCGAGCAGGAAGCTGCTGGGGGTGGCGGCCAGCTTGTAGGCTTTGGTTACGGCCCCATCGAGGTCGAGCAGGATAGGGAAGCTGTAGAGGGCAGTCTTGCCATCGGGCTGCACGTAGTTCTTGACCGTCGCCGCATCCTCGCGGATGTCTACACCAATCACGGCAAAGCCAGCGGCCTTGTACTGGGCGTAGGTGTCCTCAAGGTCGGGCATCTCGGCGCGGCAATCGGCGCACCAGCTAGCCCAGAAGTTGACGAGGGTCAGCTTGTTAGCCTTTGCGGTCTGCATCAAATCTACAGTGTTGCCGCGCCAGTCGCTGAGGGTGAAGCCGGGCGGCTGGCTGCCAATGGCGATCTCTACCTGCTGACCGTTCTTGAGGTCGCCCACAGCCTTACCATCACCATCTTGCAAGCTGCCGACGGCCCCGCTAGTGTTGTCGCAGGCTGCCAGTACCATCAAGGCCAGGGTGACGACCAACATCAGGTTGATGCGCTGCTTGATCAATAGAAGTTCCCTCCACTTTCGGGCCTACCCACCATCTTCAAGTATAGCCCCCGGCCTAAACAGTGTCAAGCAGGGGGCATATAAGTTCCATATAAGGGTCAGGGCTGACTGCTAGCGAAGGCACAACCACAGTTACTTCTTTGCTAGTCCTGGCAGCACGGTGAAGTTGGCTGGCACATTGACTATCTGCCCCCGCACTAGCAGACTGATGATGGCCGGGTCAGGGCTACTGGGCGTGTTGAATGGCACCTGAAAGCTGATCGCACCGTCGGCCCAGGTGATGATCGTCATTGCTGTGTTGTTGATCAGCAGGCTGCTGCTGCCCTGGGTGCTGCCGAAGCCCACTCCGCTGATCGTTACCGTCACGCTGCTGCCAGCTACGGCGGCGGTGGGGTTGATGCCAGTGGCGACTGGGTTGACGGGCGTAGGGGTGCGGGTGGGGGTGCGGGTGGGGGTGCGGGTCGGGGTAGAGCTAGGGGTGGCCGTCGTGCTAGCCGTTGGGCTAGCTACAGTGCCACTGACCGTCGCGCTGGCGGTGAGGGTGGGGCCACTACTGGTGGCAGTGGCGGTGGCAACTGCTGGGCTGGCGGTAGCGGTTGTGGTCGGGCTGGGCGTACTGGTGGCAGTGGCGGTGCTGGCAGTGAGCCGCAGTTGGGTGTAGATGATCTTCGACAGTTCGGCGCGGCTGACGCTGCGAGCGGGCTGGAAGCTACCGTTGCTGTAGCCTGCAATCACCGCGTAGGCGGCGGCGGTCTCCACATAGGGGTATGACCAGCTACCTGGTAGCACGTCGCTGAAGTGGCCGCTGGGTGGGTTTTGCAGCGGCCAGCCGACCCCGCGCACGATCATCTTACTCAACTCACCGCGATTGACCACATTGGCGGGGCGGAACAGACCGTTGGGGTAGCCGCTGACCACACCCCGTGCGGCAGCGGTCTCCACATAGCGGTAGGCCCAATAGTTGCCAGCTACGTCGCTGAAGGTTGGCGTGCTGGGGTTGAGCAGGGGCCAGCCGTAGGCCACGCTGAGCAACTTCGCCATCTCGTCGCGGCGGGTGTTGGCGTTGGGGCGGAACGAGCCGTCAGGGTAGCCGCCGATGATGTTCTGCTCTGCCAGCCAGCCAATGTAGCCGCCCGCCCAGTAGTTGGCTGGGACATCCCAGAAGCGCAGGTTGGTGACGGTGAAGGGGTAGAGGCCGCTGCTGTAGGAGTTGGTCGCTGTGTCGTTCGCCAGCACTTGCGCGCTATAGGCCAGGTCACCGCCGGTGCTGTTGGCTGGCACGGGGTAGCTGCCCTGCCAGGTGCCAGCCGCCGTGCTGCCACTAATGAGGGTCATTGGCACGATAGTTTGGGGCCGCACAGTATCGCCAGGGGCGAGTGGCTCGTTGACGATCAGGTAGACATTGGCGACTGGTGAACTGTCGGGGTCGCTGACGCTGGCGGTGACGCTGAGGCTACCCCCGCCGCTGCTGAAGCGAGTCTGGTTGAGCGTCACATCACGGATGCTAGGCGGCTGCTCCCCAGGGGTGGCGGTGGGGCTGGGCAGCGCAGTGTTGGTGGCGGTAGGGGTTGCAGGGTGGGCGGTTGGCGTGTAGGTGGCGGGCGGATTGGCGATCCAGCTTTGCAGGGCGGTGTAGGCTGGGCGGGGGCTGCGGTTGAAGCCACCTGCCGTGTGGTAGCCATAGACTGCGAAGAAGTTGAAGGGGTGACAGCGGTCGTACCAGGGGGCGAGACTAAAGTCCAGGTCGAAGACGATCATTACCTCCATCCAGGGCCAATAGCTGCGCGCCCACTGCACCGCGCCAACCAGGTTGTTAGCCTGCTGCTGCTGCGTCCAGATGTAGTACCAGGCGGGTTGGGGGCAGTCGGCTGCACCCGCAATGCTAGCCGGGTTGATCGCCCAGCCCATCTCGGTCGCCCACATCTTCTTGCCCCCATCACCATTGGCAGCCATCTCGTTGTGCTGCAACTCGGCACGGCGGAAGGTGAGATAGTTGCTGGTGCGTGGGTCTTTCTCTGGGGTGTTGTTGAAGCCGTAGGGATGAGTGCTAAGTACGTCGAAGACGCTGCTCGGCACCCCAGCCGTGTTCTGGTACATCCCACGAATGTAGAGAATATCGTCCAGATGGCAGTCGCTAATGCGCCCATCTATGCCCCTGAACGGCTTGCGCTGTACGCCAGCATCGTACTCCTGCGGAGCGTCGGGTCGATACTCGGCGACGGTGGTTACGGCACCAGCCACGATCTTGATCGTGCTACTTACCGCCCGCACGCCGCTGCGCCCGGCCTGGATCAGTTGCATATACTGGCTGGGATTGGGGCAGAGATTGCCCCAGTTGTAGTCCAGGTTAGGCTCGTTCCAGAACTCGAAGGCTGCTGGTGGCTTGCCCAGATCGTTGACCAGGTGATTAGTCAGGGCTTGCATGAAGGTAGTGAAGGTAGCCATGTTGCTCGGTGGGCGACTGCTGGGACTGCCAGCCACCCGCGCCCAGGCAGGGGTATCCATCACCCGGATGATAATGTTCAGCCCGGCTGCGCCGTTCATGATGTTGTTAGCATCGCCCCAGTTATAAGTGCCATTGGTGGGGTTGGCAACCTCCCAGGAGAGGGTGTATTCAGCCCACTGCGCCCCCATGTCGGCGGCCACGCTGTTGTTCTCAATAAGGGACATGGTGAAGCCGAGGCCATTGGTGTTGAAGGCAGGTTGGGCGGGAGCCGCTGTGCTGCTAGCAGGCAAGGTCAGCAGCATAGTTAGCAGGAGGAAAGCAGTTAGTTTGCGCGATTTGCTCATCGAAAATCAACCTTTCTGGTGCTGCCAGCTAGCACAGTGGTGCAGGCCGCGACCGCAGCCCCACGCTAATATAACGAACGAAGTCGCCAATAGGTTCAACCGAAGCACAAAAAAGTCCCTCTCCCGGCTAAGGAAAGGGACAGGAACAGCAAGCAGGCGGCTAGAAGCTACCCACCCTCAGGCTCTCATCGAAGATGCGCTCCACATCTTGCTGCAAAGCCTGGCTGCTGCGTTGCTTGAGGACTTCGTAGCCAAGCATACCTAGTAGAACGTAGTAGTTACCCTTGCCATCATCGTGCAACTCGAAGCGGGCGCGCTCAAAGTATTGCACCACGTACTTCTTGCCATCTACCGTGTTGACCTGCTCAAAGCGTTCGGTCAGTGGCAAGCCGAAGATGCTGAGACCACCGTTCGCTCGCCAGTAGCTAAGAAACGACTTGCTGAGATTGTGTTTGGTTTGCATGAAGTAGAAGTTCTGCTCACCACCTGCGTCTGCCGCTGCCGCTGTGCTGATCTGCTGTTGGCCTATCAGGTAGCTACCGAGCAGAGAAAGTTGTACCGGGTAGGCGTTGTCTTTAGTGTGGTACTCGAAGCGGGCGCGCTCAAAGTATTGCACCGTCAGCCCATCCTCCTGCATCTCGTCCGTAAGCGGGTAGCCAAACTGAGCCAGTGCGCCATTGCTGTACCAGTATTGAAGGAACGCACCGCCAACTGCGTGTTTGGTCTCGACGAAGTAGCGTGGGCTGGCAGTGTCGTGGCTGACAAAGTAGTTATAGACGCGTCGGGCAATCTTGGGCATCACATCACGTGGCACGTCTTCACCGTTCAAGCCCTGGGCGAGAATAGCAATAGCGACTGGCCCGGCTGGGGTAAACATGATACCCGCATCGTGCATTACGCCATCCAGGCTGCCCGTTTTGTGCGCGACTAGCACGCTAGTGGGCAGGTTGGCGGGGATCAGGTAGTTAAGCTGCTGCTGCAAGAGGATATCGAGCATCCAGCGGCTCTCCTCAGGGCTGACCAGTTGAGAACTGTACAGCTTCTCAAAGTAGCGCACCATGTCCGCAGGATTGGTCACATTGTCGTTGTCAAAATCGAGGTGGGTACCACTAAAGCCTGCGTCACTTAGCACGCTATTGATCAGCCGTTGACCCTTGTAGACATCGCCATTGCCGAGGATGCGTATCAAGAAGGAAGCAGCAGTGTTGTTGCTCTTATCAATCATCAACTCAGCAGCACGTTGGATGGTAAGGGTTGTACCGGGATCGATACCGGGATCGCCATTAGCATAATCCTCAGTATTGTCGTAGACATCGACATCATGTTTATCATTGTAGCTGATGATGCCATCAGCGTGCAAGCGCGCAATGGTAAGTAGCACGCCCAGTTTATAGAGGCTAGCAGAGACGAAGCTGTTGTTGGCTCCAACGAAGGCAGTCTGCCCCGTGTCCAGCTTCTTGACCGCGATACCCCAACTACCAGGTAGGTCATTGGTGATAGAAGCCAGAGTGCCACGCAAGCTCTCATCTGGCACATCAGGCGCACTGCTCCAGCGGATCAGGTAAGATGCAGTGTCGCTAGCCAGTGGGCCAGCAGTGGTGCTAGCCACTGCTGGGCCAGCAAAGGCCACCTGGTTTAGAGCAAAGGCGAGTAGAAGGAGCAGACAAGTTCGGCGATGTGTTCTCGACAAGGATGCTTACCTCAAGCGCATAGTTATCATCGTTGATGATTATACCATAATCGGGCGTGCAGGGGAAGAGCAAAAAGCCCGCGCCTGTACATTACAGGCGCGGGCTAGTGCAAGTTTGCGCATTTAGGCCAAAAAAGAAAGAACCCCCTCGCAACGTCCATATCTCCCAGGTCATCACAACCCAGTACATCAGGGGCTGCGGTCTTTCACTGCCGGGTTCGGGATGG
>JAYUUN010000003.1:0-19846 GCA_043754535.1 Chloroflexota bacterium
AGGGCAGTACCACAGACCAGAGCTACTATGATGATGATAGCGGCAATCATTGCGTTGAGGATCACACCCAGCAGGCTGAGCATAAGCACCTGCCAGCGATTGCGCGACCGCTTGTGTAGCAGCAGCGTGATGATGTTGATGATCAAGCCGGGGATGGCAATCATAGCCAGGGAGGGTTCGAGCAACAAGCTGAGGCTGGCTACGCCCCCTAGCCCCAGGCCCACTGCTGCTACGGCGACAAGCGTATCCACCTCTCTAGCTGGCTGCACTTTGAGGCTGTCACGATCATCCTGCGCCTTGTCTGGCTGCGAGACTTGTGGCTCGGCTAGCTGCTCTGGCTGGTAGTAGTTGTTCATCTTGCTCCTCTACCCCTATCTACGCAGCGGATTGCGGCAAGGTTGCAGCCCAGTTAGTTGACTGATCGCCGCCCGCTAGTGCCGTCCCATCCAGCCGAACAGCGAGTTAAAGAGGCTGCTGAAGAACAGGCCGCAGGCGAACAGCAGCGAGAGCATCCCATTGAGGATCAGGCTCAGGATGCTAACCGCCAGCACCGTTCCCGGTCTGGTTGCGAAGCCGTGTAGGGCAATGGTAACAACCGCCAGCAGGAGGCCCAGCACAGCAGTCCCCATCAACGTCAGGCTGTAGATGCCGCCGAACAGAGCGAGGGGTACGATAGCCAGGCCCAGCCAGGCCAGCACACCCACTACTCTGGCAACCAGTAGGGGATCGAACGGGCCGCGCTTGCCGTTCGCACCGTAAGCCTGCTGGATCGCATCGATGCCGAGGTCGTCGGTGGGTGGGCGATAGTCGTCGCGGGGATAGATGGGACGCGGCTGGATTTCGCGCTGGCGGGGGACTGGCGGCGGTATCTCACGGCGGGGTGCGGGTATCTCCACCCGAATCAGGGGCGGCTGCGGGCGTGGCTGTTCGCCAGACGGCTCGATCTCCCTGCGCTTGCGTTGCTCGTCCATACTCACCCCCATTGCTTCCCTTGTGGAGAACGTGTAAAGAACGTGGTAGCCCGGCGACCAGCAGTAGCAGTGCGCTAACCGCCAGCAGCAGCGCAGCCCCAGCCACCGCCAGCGTCACCCCCGGCTCAAGTCCCTGCTTGCGGGTGGCAATGGCGTTGAAGGCACAGACGGTACCGAGGATCGCCAGCAAGCCGAAGCAGGGTTGCAAGTAGGCAGCGAATGCCCCCAGGCTGCTCAGCACCCCCGCACAGGCGACCGCGAGGGGGGTATTGGGGTCGGGCAGGTCGGTGTTGTCTATCCGCCAGCGGGCGGCACGTTGGCGCAACTCCGCCGCCTCGGCCTGCGTCAGTTGCTCGTCGTCGTCCAGTTCATCGAACTCGTCAATCTGGTTGCGTCTCATGCTGTTTGGCTGAGCATAGTTTGTGCCAGCCGTCTAGATCAGGCTGAGGACTAGAGCAACGACCACGACTAGCAGAGTAGCAAACAGGCCGCACCCTGGTTTCTTGTCCTCTTGTTTTACCGCTGCCAGGTCTGTTTGTCTTATCTTTGTTGCGTAAGCCAGGACTTCTACTGGCCGCTGCATCAGGGTATCGATCAACTGGCTGGCATCTGTCTTGCTCGTCTCGGCTATGTCTGTCTTGAAGGTAGCCATTACATATTGGTTGATCTCGCTGGGCTTCAGCTTCAGCCTGTCGCTGGCGATCCCGTAGATCGCATCAACTTGCTTCTCTGTTGCTTTGCTGCCAGCGGTGTTCATACCCGCTAGTTGACCCTGCTCGACATAAAGCATATCCTCAGCTAGCCTTCTCCGTGTTGGTACTCGCTTACCCGAAGCTACCTGCCTGAGCATATCAGCCACCTCCGTAGAGATGTTATGGCAGGCTGGATCGCTCCAGCGTTCGTTAAACCAGCTTGTCAGCTTGTCACAGGTGTCTGTGTCCAAGATGTTGACGTTCAGCTCGCCCTGCTGGTTTAGCCCGGCCATCGTCATGTTGCTGCTGCCAAGATAACCAATCACCGGGTTGTCGGCATCCTCGCGGTAGACCAGGTAGAGTTTGGCGTGCAGCTTGTGCTTGAGGAACAGCTTGATCACCACTTTGCCTTGCTCTAGCAAGTTGCTGAGTTTATAGAGTTCCTCCTTGTTGCGCTCATCTAGCTTGCCCATGGTCAATTGTGCTGCGAAGTTCTCTGCGATCTTCTGCTTCAGCGGCTCTATAGCCGAAGCATCGACGTTACCGAGCGATTCCTGCATCCCGATGATCAGGCGGCAACAATGGCCGTCACCGCCCGGCCAGGTGGCAACAATGCGACCAACCCTGTTCCAGCCCGCCAGCGAGATGTAGCCAACACAAATGTCAGCCCGATAGGCCGGATTGAGGCTTCTCTCCAACGCTGGCAGCAGCTTCAGCCCGATATTGTCATAGACGCGTGGCATATCGATCTCCAACTTTGCAACTTGCAAATCCAAAAGTAGTGGGTCACCGCTCGGCACTCCTCCATTGTACTACAACAGCCTGCTATTGTCTACCAGCTGTCACCCTCTGATAGGCTTTGTGCAAGAAGATAAGCGAGACCCCTTCTTGTATATGAGGCTAGCAGATCATCAGCTCCGTAGGAAGGTTCACGCATGGTTCGGTACGCTGCATAGGTGTTTGTTTCAGGCAAGGGCTGGCTCTGGTACCAGCCAGTTCAGCCAATGGAAAACACCCTATCCGCGATGGGTTACAAAGCGGCCACCATCATGTATAATAGCCGCAACGACGTTCGCCCCACCCACCTTCTGCCTTTGGAGTGCCGCCTTGAAGAAAAGCCAGCTTACCGCCCTGCTCGTCCTCGTCCTCACTGCCAGCTTGTTGTCCAGCTTTGAGCCACAACCCACACGGGCAGCCGCCCCCAACAAGGTTGGAGTCAACCTGGCGGGCTTCTACGATACTGCCTACCTGCGGGCTACTGCCCGTGCGGTTGGCGAGTGGGGCTACGTGGGGGTGCTGACCTCGCCCGACCAAGCGTTCCGCCTACAACAACTGCTCGACGACTGTGCCAGCCTGCACCTGATCCCTCTGCTGCGCATCAGCGTGACGGGCGGCCAGGATGACCGATGGGAGAAGCCGCAACTGCGCGATGCCCTCTTTTGGGTTAACGTCTTCAACACCCTCAACTGGCACGACCTGCCGCGCCTGCTCGTAGTCAACAACGAAGTCAACCTCGACCAGGAGTGGGGTGGCAAGGCGAACCCTGCCGAGTACGCCGATTGGCTCAGTCTCTTTGCCCGCACTATTCGTGCTACGGCCAGCCCACCCGGTGCGTACAAGATCATGATGAGCGCACTGACCCTCGGTGCGTCCGACGAGTCGGGGCAGACTATCCACCCCGCGACCTTCGTCAAGGGGATGAAGGCCGCGATCCCTGACATCTTCAATCAGGTTGACGGTACGGCGATCAACATCTACACCCTGCGCCCCTACACCGACAATCGCCGTTGGAACTATCTGGGCTACCGCGAACAGCTCGATCTGATGGGCCGTGATGTGCCGGTCTACATCATGGAGGAAGGTCTCGACCCTCACTTCCCCTACACCGACCAGGATTTGGCCGACCAGGTACGGATCGGTTGGCCGACCTGGCAGAACGATCCCCTAGTCGTCACTGTCATGCCGTTGGCTTACGTGCCGGGGGTGTACCTGCCAGAAGATATGCGGCATAGTGGCGGCTTCTGGTTCTTCGGGCTGGATGGGGGGGGCAGCGTGACCGCTATCTCACGCACCTACGCTGCGCTTGCCAGCATTGCCGATGACCCCAACCACCAGCCACCCTACAGCGCGCAGGATGAGCTAATCCGTGCCTTCTTGCCCGCTTATGGCCCCCGCCTCGGTGGCGATGTCTACTTCGCAGAGGTTCGGCACAACCTCGACACGCGCTTCGTGGCGGCGTGGCAGGCGGGCGGCGGACTGGCGATGTTTGGCTACCCACTGCATGAGGCGGTAGCACAGGACGGCAATCTGATCCAGTATACAGAGCGGGCGCGCTTTGAGTTGCACCCTGACGGCAAAGGTGGCGCAAGCCTCCAGTTCGGCTTGTTGGGGCGCGAGGCTCTGTTGGCGCAGGGGCGCAGCTTCCCGCCTGTTGCTCCCCTCTACCAGCCGACTGTCACCGCCAGTCCCAGCCCCCTGGCGACGGCCACGCCGAAGGGGAAGGTAGTGCAACCAGCCGTGGCTACCCCCTCGCCAACCGCCGTCGCTGCCCCGCTTGCGGACTTTCTCTACTATCCGCAAACCAGCCACAACATTAGCGGCCCCTTCCTCACTTACTGGCGGGCGCAAGGTGGGTTGGCTACCTTTGGCTACCCACTCTCGGAGCCAATGCTAGAGGGTGACCTGTTGGTGCAATACTTTGAGCGGGGACGGCTTGAACTACACGCCAATAGTAGCGTTACCCTGGGTCGGTTGGGCTACGAATTGGCCCGCCGCCTCGACCTCAAGGGCTATTGGTGATAGCGAGCCGCTGCGGAGGCTATCTGCCAGCGGGTTGTGGCACCATGGCTAAGCGGGTTGGGGCCACGCTGCTGGCTGCTGGCTGTGCTGCCCGCCGCTGTACCTTCATCAGCACGTCAGCGTTTGGTCGCAGGGTCAGGATCGGGGAGAACCCTACTGTCCCCTGCCCCTGCGCGGCGAAGCGCACGTGCTGGCAGATGGTGGCGAGTAGTAGTTGTGCCTCCATCAGGGCGAAGTGCATCCCGATGCAGATGCGTGGCCCTGCCCCGAATGCCATGTAGGCATAGCGTGGCAGCGACTTCTCGAACTCAGCAGTCCAACGGTCAGGGTTGAAGCGTTCTGGCTCTGGGTAGTAGTCGGGTCGGTGGTGGATGCTGTAAATGTCCACTACCGGTACGTGCCAGCGGCTGATGCGGTAGCCGCCCAGTTCGTAGTCGTGCAGGGGTTGGCGAGCAATAGAGTCGGCGGGCGGGTAGAGGCGCATCGCTTCCTTGACCACTTGTGCGCTGTAGGGCAGGTTGGCGAGGTCAGCGTAGGTGGCAGCCCTGCCTTGCAGCGCACCGTCTACCTCGGCCAGCAGCTTGTCATAGCTGGCTGGGTTGTTCGCCAGCAGGTAGAAGGCCCAGGTGAGGGCGACGGCAGTCGTCTCATGCCCGGCCAGAAAGAGAGTGAGAGCTTCGGTTAGCACCTGCTGGTCGTCCATGCTCTGCCCCTGCTCATCCTTCGCCGCCAGGAGCATGGAGAGCAGGTCGTTGCGTTCCTCTGGGCTGCGCTTGCGCTCGTCAATCATCGCCTGTACCCGCTGCTGAATGATTGCGTTCGCCTGCCGCGCCCTGCGGTTGGCGGCGGTTGGCACCGCGAGTGGTAGTTGGAAGAGCTGTGCGGTGCGCTTGCCAGTGAAGGTGACGACCTCCGCCACTGCTGCGCCAAGCTCATCCGCCTCGCTGAAGACCTCGGCATCGAACAGAGCTTTGCCCACCACCCTCATTGTCAGGGCAGCCATCTCGTGGCTAATCTCGACGGTGGCACCCTCGCGCCAGCCCGCCTGGGCCTGCTCTGTATAGCGCACCATCGTCTCGGCGTAGCTGGCAACGCGGCGGGCAGTGAAGGCGGGGGCCATCAGCTTGCGTTGCTTGCGCCAGTCCTCCCCCTCACTGGTGAACAGCCCATCGCCTGCGAAGGCAGTACGGAAGGCGCGGGCGATCCCCGCAGGCTTGTTATTGTCGGCTGCGTGTTCCACCATCAGGCTTTGCACCAGGTTAGCATCGGCTATCACGATCATTTTGAAGGGGCCGAAGTAGACCCAGCCAATCGGCCCGCACTCGTGCGTCACTCGGCTGAGGAAGCTGACGCGGTTCTTGCGGAACAGGCTGATGTTGCCAAACATTCGGTTGTTGCTTACCGCTGGCATCTTGCGGGCGGGGCTGGCTTGCGTCTTGGTTACCATTGCGCTAACCTCTTTCATCATCTTGCGGCTGGCAGCTATCTGCATCAAACCTAGTAAGCACATCTCTGGCTTACCCTGATGTTGTTAGTGAAATTATATACAAAGTCAGCAGACTTGTCAATGGGTTCGTTGCCGATTTCACAAACCTCGTACTTTTGGGAGAGCTAGCCAGCCGGTTTTTGCTAAGGTGTAGCTATTGACCGCTTGCCGATTAGCAACTATAATGGTGGCATGAGCAAGGAACGTGATAGCATCTACGACCTGATCCATGCGCGGGAAGCCAGTGGTAGCCCACTGGACGCTGGCAACCTGAGCGCAGCAGTCAGCCAGCGGCTGGCAGAGCGCACTGCTGGCAAGCCGCCTGCTTTGCCGCCAGCAACTAGCGTCTATGCCGAGGTGACTGACCGTCTACGCCCCAGCCAGCAACATCCCCAACGCATCGCCAAGTACACGCTCGAAAAGTACCAGGCAGAGACGGCCACAGGCGAGAGCTACTGGGTGTTGAAGGACAACTACAAGGCTAACTACCTGCGGCTGGGCGATGAGCAAGTCTACCTCTGGTCGCTGCTCGATGGCAAGCACACGATGCGCGAACTGAGTATGGCCTATGTGCAGAAGTACCATGGCAACCCGCTGGCGGTGCCGAAGGCAGTTGACCTGTTCGACGATGGGGGCTTCCTGCTAGATAGCGGTCTACACATCTACCAGGATGTTGGTCAGCGGTCGCGCCAGGTGGCCACTGAGCGCAGGCCCCTACGCCGCCTACTCAAGCGGCTCTCTTTCCTCGACCTGGGCCGCACCTTCAGCAACGTGGATGAGCCGCTCAGCTGCCTCTACAACGCGGGCGGCCACCTGTTCTACCGACCGACCATGCTGGCGGCTTACCTGGTGATCACCCTGGTGGGGCTGATGCTGTTCGCCAACTACTTCTTCAGCAGGCGGTTCGACCTGATCGCTGGGGCAGACAGCGGTGGGGCTGGTTGGTCGCTGGTCGCCCTCTATGCCGCCTACTTCTCCTCGATCCTACTGCACGAATTGGCCCACGCTCTGACCTGCAAGCACTATGGGCGTGAGGTGCATCGCGGCGGCTTCATGCTCTACTTCGGCCTGCCCGCTGTGTTCGTAGACACCGATGATATGTGGCTGGCCGACCGCAAAGCGCGAGTGATGGTAAGCTGGGCGGGGCCACTCTCTACCCTGGTGGTGGCGGGGGTGTGCAGCATTACGCTGTTCTTCCTGCCGCCCGGCAGTGGCCTAGCCAGCGCACTCTACGCCCTTGCCTTCACCAGCTACCTCAACAGCTTCTTCAACCTCAACCCGCTGCTCGAACTAGACGGCTACTTTATGCTGATGGACTGGCTAGAGTTGCCGCAGTTGCGCCGCCGGGCCTTCACCTTTGTCAACAAACGGCTGGTGGGCAAGCTGCTACGCCGCGAGAGCTTTGATCGCGAGGGGCGCATCTTCACCATCTTTGGCGTATTGGCTGCGATCTACGCGGTGATAACGGTCTGGCTAGCTCTCAGCTTCTTCGCTGAACTAGCCCGTTGGCTGGCAACTCCCTTCGGCAGTCTTGGCGACAACCTGGCTTACGCTATCGCCCTCGCGCTGCTGCTGCTCATCTATCGGCAACGGCTGCTGCGCCTGCTAGGGCGGGTGTTCGTCAGGCGCGAGGGGCGGGCCGTCGCATCGTAGTTCGTGTGGGGCGCAGGAGTTTAGACAGGAGGTTTCACCATGCTATGTTGGGTATGCAACAAACCGGCGAATGGGGTCTGCCAGTTCTGTGGACGGGCGATCTGCAAGGCAGATGCAAAGCGGATGCCCTACATCGTCACCGCTTACCTCGACCACAAAGGGGTGCCAGAGGTACTTGTTACCGAGGATGTTCTGTTTTGTGGGGTCTGCAAACCAGCCAGCAAGACAATTGAGATACCAGAGATGGATGCGACCTGAGCAACCTTACCGCCAACCTTACAACTATCTGCGCCTGCCTTATGCGATTTGGCAAGGGGGTACCAATTTGCCAGTACCTTTTAGCCAAAAGTACCAGCCTTAATCTGCCGAAGCTGGCGTATAATAGATAGTGGGTTAGGAGGAAGTGGATCAGCAGGAAAGCGAGGACACGACTTTGCACTTGGAAAGCGGCAGTTTGGGACCACCAATACTTAGCGGCTCTCTACACGGCTTTTCAGCCGCTACTCTCCTCTCGTTGTTGAATATGCAGCGGCAGACCGGCTTGTTGTCGCTCAACAATCATGGCTACTCAGCCCTGATCATGGTAGAGGACGGCGAAGTGGTGGATGCCGAACTGGGCCGCCTGCGCGGATTGCCAGCCCTCTTTGAAGGGGCTTCGTGGCGCGAGGGCGAGTTCACCTTCTTCAACTGTCCCACCACCGAACGTACGATTGAACTACCGCTGACCGTGATCCAGGTGCGTGTGCGCTTGTGGCTCGACCGTTGGCGTGAGGTACTGAACACCATCCCCAGCCTCGGTTGCCTGATCTCGGTGCGCGACCACCCCAGCGGGGACGTGATCATCAAGCCCTACCAGTGGACGATCCTGACCAGGGTTGTCGGCGGGCCGCAGAGCGTGGCCGACCTCGCCGCTGCGCTCAACGAAGACCCGCTGACCGTCGCGCGCGTCTGCTACGAACTGCTCGGCCTCGGCCTCTGCCAGGTGCAGCCCGCGATGGATGAAAGCTGGCAGGCCAGCCGCGTGCTGGTCTGAAGCTACGCCTGTAACGACTGGCGGCTCTAAGCGGGCCGCCGCGATCAGCTTGCCCCCAATGATCGCTGCCAGGCCCTGCGCCCGCTTCATCCCCTCGTCATCCGTTACGTAGTTGCGTCCATAGCTGAACTCGACGGTGACGACGGCATTGGCGTAGCGGTAGACGATCTGGGTAGTACCTAGCGGGTAGCTACCACCTTCGCGCGCACTTTGGCGCACTGCTGCCACCTCACCTACGCCCACGAACTCCAGCCAACCTGCACTAGCCAGGGCCGCCTGCTGCTCGGTCATCGCCACCGCTGCCCGCGCTGCATCCTGGTAGATCGCCACCGTCTCAGTGAAGTGCCGGAAGCCGTCTGGCTTCTGGTAGTGTGCAGTGTAGAAGTAGCTACCGCGCTGCTCGCTGACCAAGCCGTAGCCAGGGAGCAGGTCGTCGCGGTTGGCGGCATAGCGGCTGGCAGGGACGGCCACACGCAGTTCATCAGGCAATATTGGGGTTGGCACTGCCATAGTTGGCCCAGCAGTTGGGGCGGCAGTAGCAGACTGGGTGGCGGGTGGTGGGGTCGGCGTGGGCGACCCATCGCAGGCAGCCAGCATGGCAAGCAACAGCAAGCTAGCTGCCAACTTTGACCTACGGCCACGCCAGCCGACCCAGCCGAGGGCGGCCAGGGCCGGGGGGAAGACCACCCAGGCCAGCCAGTTCTCGAAGTACGTCACCGCCACCTTCTCCTTTGCGAACGAGTAGAAGCTAAAGGCAAGCAGGCCACCAGCCAGGAAACCGAGCAGCACCGCCAGCCAGCCGCCTTGTGGCCGCAGCGCGACGAAGGGCAGCAGCCAGGCCACATACCAGGGCTGCCACCAGACCAACGCGAAGGCCAGCAAACAGGCGAAGAAGCTGGCTGCCCCACCAATCAGGGCATCGTCGAGGTCGGTAGCCTGCCACAAGCGGCTTGCCTGCCAGAGTGCAAAGCCAACCGCCAGCAGCAGCCCGCTGGCAATGAAGAAGCCACGAGCCTGGGCCAGCCCGAAGCCGAGGCTGACCGCAGACTGCACCCCCAACGCAGCAAACGAGTTAGTCAACAGTTGGCCGCGCTGCAAGGGAGCGAAGCTGGCGAACCCCCGCCAGTAGGGAGCGTAGCAAAGTAGCGCAATCGCCAGGCTAAACCCTGTACCAGCCAAGAGACCGCTAAACATCTTTGGGCCAAACTTGCGCCAGCTGTAGACCAGCGCAGCTGGCAGCAGCAGCAGCGGCACGAACTTGACTAGTACCGCCAGGGTGAGTAGCGGCATCGCCAGCCCTAGCCTGCCGCGTAGCAGCGCAAGATAGGCGGCCAGCATGAACACCACCATGGTCAGGTCATTGTGGCCGTTGCCGATGCTCTCAAAGAGGACGAGTGGGCAGGCGGCAAACAGGTAGCCTGCCCGCAGCGGGGCAACCCCCAATTGCCGCGCCAATGCCGCCACCAGCCCCCAGCAGCCCGCCCACGAAATAGCAGCCAGTAGCTTGAGGCCGAGCAGGTTGGCAAATAGGCTGTCACCCCCCAGTCGGCTAGCCACTGCTGCCAGCAACTCCCAGACTGGGCCGTAGGGCGAGGGGTCGCGCTGCCAGGCGACATAGGCATAGAAGGGGTCGCTGGCGAACTGCTGTGGCAGGTCGGTGAAAGGGTTGCCACCATAGTGCGTGCTGATACGGGCGCGAAAGAGCGCGTCGTAGATGTCGCTAGAGGTGAGCGGGTAGAAGAACAGCATCATCGCCGCCGACAGTAGCGGCCCAGCCATGAGTAGCCAGCGCAGACAACCGCTCGGCTGCTGTGGTAGGGTGTAGGCGGTAACAGCATAGGCCAGCAAACTGGCGACGTAGAGGCCAAGATAGCGCAGGTGGATCAGCGCGCTATCTAGCCCGCCTACCCGATCATAGAGGCTGACTAGCGGGAAGTTGAGGACTACCAGCAGGCAGCAGAGCGGGCCGAGGGCGACTGCAAGCAGAGTTGCGCCGTAGCGGAGGGTAGCATTACGTTCCATGATGCTGTTATACCACAGAGCAGCAAATCAGGCTGCACCGCTCCAGGCCAGCCAGGAGGCGACTTCACCCTTGCGCTGCTTCCCCTCCGCCTCTCCACCCGGCACCTGCGTTTCGTGCAAAAGGTTCGCTGCTAGCAGGTTGTCGACTGCCCGCTCGAACGGCGCGCTATCCCAGCCGAACAGCTTTGGCAGGTAGCCACGTGGCACAGCGACAGCGTGCGGCAGGTAGGTGCTGATGATCTGCTGCATTGCACTGCTGGCGGTGTACTGCCGCGCAGCCTGTACCTGCTCTGGCAGGTGGCGCGGCACCGCATCATAGACGAAGCAATACTTCCAGCGATTGTCGGCGGCGGTGCCAACTTGCATGATTTTGAACTGGCTAGTGAGGCTGGCAATGGCCCGGTCAAAGCGGGCGGCTGCGTCCCCCTTCTGCATCGCCACTGCTTTGCGCAGCACGGTAGTGCTGGCTGGCCCCTGCGCCAAGACTGCCTCGTAGACCCGCCGCGCATCGTCGCTAAGCAGGCCGTCCTTATACTGCTCAAGATAGTCATCCAGTTCGCCATAGTTGGGTGAGAGGGCATAGAAGGCGGGCAGCAGGCTGAGGCTGATGAAGGCGGGCTTGCTCTTGACCAGCTTGCCATACCAGACCTTGCGCTCGGCAGGTAGGGTGTCCTTCAGGTTCCAGACCTTGCCCGCCGCCCAATCATGCCGCGCATCGTGCATCTGCCTGCGCTGGCCCAACAAGGCCCACCAGAGGCTGGGCAACACCAGGTCAGGGGCAGAGAAGGGGACAGCTACCCCTACCTTCTCAATGAACCAGAGCGGCCCACCCTCGCCATAGAGCTTGAGGTCGGGGCGCATATTCCACCGCCGCTCCCGCTCGGCAACGAGCGCAGCGTAGGTTAGCAGCCCAGTTGGTTTCTCTTGCGTCAACATCAGCGACCTCTGCTCCTCATCCAGCCAGCGGCATTTGCGTTCAGCCAGCCCTGAGCGATGCGCATTGCGGCCAGCGATAGAAACTATGTACTAAGATTATACCAAACTGCTTGTTATTAGCCAAGAATGAGCTGTCGCGTTTGCCCTAAGCGGCTGCCGCCACGCAGCCGCTTCGTACCCTGGCATCCACAGCAGGTCGCTGGTGGCCGCTGGCGGCTCCTGCCACTTCTGCTGCTCCTGCTACACTCTGCCCAGGCTAGCAAGTTTGATTTTTCACAATCTGTTATGGTATAATCAGCCACGACTTGAATAAGATCAGCAGCAGGGATAGGGGAGGGACGTTGCGATGGGGATTATGGAAAACGCGATTGATCAGGCATTCGCCCGCCTGAGCCAGCAGGAGAAGGCGGAGATGCTGACTACGGTGGCTACTCGCCTGTTGGAGAAGATGAGCGCAGAAGACCGCTACGCCCTCGCGGACAAGATCGTGGATACCCTGATTGGTGACCTCGCACCCGACGAGCGAAAGGCAGCGGTGAGCGAGTTCCTCCCTCGCATGATCGCCCGCGCTGTCGAGCAGAGCGGGCTGGGGATGGACGAACTGATGAGCCTTGCCTTCCAGGGGGTAGGGATGCTTGAGAGCCAGGCAGACAATACTCACTCAACTAGCAACTAGCATCATCTTGCTTGGTGGGAGTACGCTCTCCACTATTAGATAGGCACGGTCGCTCCGCATCATCGCGGGCTGGTAGTGGGGACTCCGATGTGCTTGCTTCTTTCGTCTTAGCTCCAGTAAACGTCTGGCTGCTGTTGATCGAGATCGACAGGTAACATTATGGCACAGAAAGAGAAAGTAAGGATCACCTGCCCTCGCTGCGGCCAGCCCTTCAGCAGCGATGTGGTACGCGTGGTCGAGGCGGGCGACGATGGGCTGGCGATCCAGCTTGCTGTTGGCACCCTCAACCACTCACTCTGCCCCAACTGCGGCTTCGAGGGGCTGGTTAGCTGGCCGCTGTTCTACCATGACCGCCCGCGCAAGGTGATGCTGGCGGCAATCCCTGGTCTTGAGGGCATGAACGAGGAGCAGGTTTGGGCAGCAGTCGGCGCACAGTTGCAGTGGGTGGTCAGCGGCCTGCCTCTTGCCGCGCAGGACGACGCTTACCTCTACCAGCCACGGACGTTCCCCAGCCTGGAGATACTGGCGATGGTAGTTAGCGGGCTGCGCCGTGACGCAGAGTTGGACACGGCGATCAAGGCGGCCTACCGCAGCCAGCTTTTGCAGGCAATCTTGCTGACCAGCGGCGATCTACGCCAGCGGCGACTGCTCTTTGCCGAGAACTCTGACCTCGCAGATGAGGAGATGCTGGGCGTGTTGAATACCATGATTGAGGACTCGTTGCAGAACGTCAGCCTCGCTTCCGCCGCCCGCCTGACCGACATCCGCGACGACCTCGCCCAATACATCCGTAGCACAACCGGCCTGCAACGGATGCGCGAACATGTCACCCACCACCGCCCCGACCTGGACGCAGAGGCTCTCAAGTGAACGAACCCCCTCCTGGCCTGCCACTCCAGAGGGGCTGGGAGGGGCAGCGCGCAATGCTGGTTACCCTGACGGGACCGACGGGGGTGGGCAAGAGCGGACTGGCTCTGCGGTTGGCGGCTGCGCTGGGCGGTGAGATCGTCAATGCCGACTCGCGCACCGTCTACCGGGGTCTGGATGTGGGAACAGCCAAGCCCTCCCCCGCTGAACTAGCCGCCGTGCCACACCACCTGATCGACGTGGTGAACCCTGACGAGAGCTACAGTCTCTCCCTCTACCAGCAAAAGGCGTATTCTATTATTGACGACTGCCTGCGGCGGGGGCGGCTGCCGCTGCTGGTTGGCGGCACCTTGCAGTATGTAAGCGCGGTAGTGGAGGGCTGGACGATACCGACCACGCCACCTGATGCGGCCCTGCGCGCAAGGTTGGCAGCGAGCGACCCCGCCGCCCTCTATGCCGAGTTGCAGCAGGTTGACCCCAGCTCTGCTGCCAAGATTGACGAGCGCAACCAGCGGCGGGTGATCCGCGCCCTCGAAGTTTGGCACAGTAGCGGCCAGCAGTTCAGCAGCCAGCAGCGTAAGGTTGCGCCCGCCTATCGCCAACTACGCCTCGCCCTCACCTGCGAGCGCAGGGAACTTTACCGCCGCATTGATGCGCGGGTAGATGCAATGATCGATGGGGGCTTGGTGGCAGAGGTGCAAGGGCTGGCGGCCCGCTACGGCCTCCACCTGCCTGCCCTCTCTGCTATTGGCTACCGCCAGGTTGGAGCCTACCTGCGTGGTGAAAGCACGCTGACGCAGGCAAGCCAGCAGATCAAGTTTGATACGCACGCCTTTGTCCGCCACCAGTATGCCTGGTTTCGGCGCGACCAGGAGCTACGCTGGATCGACAACACCACTGCCGACCCTTACGACGCGGCTTTGGCGATCATTCGCGAGTTCATCACCTAAACCCGCCTCAGCCAGCAGGTCAGTGTAGAGCGACTCGTGGGCATCTAGCATTGCGCTGAGGCTGAAGCGGCGGACGGCGGCGGCATGGCAGGCAGCACGTTCTAGCTGGCCCACCCTGCCGACAGCGGCGATCAGCCCAGCCTCGTCGTCGGCGGGCAGCAGGTAGCCACTCTCACCATCCACCACGATCTCCGGCAAGGCTCCGCGTGCGTAAGCCAGCACTGGCGTGCCTGCCGCCATCGCCTCAGCGGCGACCAGGCCGAACGGCTCGTCCCAGGCGACAGGAAAGAGCAGGGCGGCAGCCCGGCCCATCTCGTCGTACACCTGCTCGCGGCTGACCGCCCCACGATGCTCGATCTGCGCGGCGAGGTGGGGGGCAACCTGGCTGCGGTAGTACTGCTGGTCGTAGATCGCCCCCAGCATCAGCAGCCGCCTACCACTGGCCTGGGCGACGCGAATGGCGGTAGCCGCTCCCTTCTCTGGGGCTATGCGCCCAACAAAGAGCAGGTGGTCATCCTCGGCCTGCGCCCGGTAGGGGATGCCCTCGGCCACCCCATTGTAGATCACCCGCTCGATGGCGACCCCCACTGCAGTGTAGGTGGCAGCGCAGCGTTGGGAGACGGTGACCAGGGCTGGGCGGCTGGCAGGGGCGAA
The DNA here is from genome assembly GCA_043754535.1 of Chloroflexota bacterium. Classification (GTDB taxonomy): domain Bacteria; phylum Chloroflexota; class Chloroflexia; order QHBQ01; family QHBQ01; genus JBBROH01. The sequence continues at coordinate 14,740 of JAYUUN010000003.1, forward strand.
GCGGGCGGTGGTCGCTTGCAGGCTGGCGAGGCTGCGATTGATCGCTGGGTCTACGGCTGGCAGATGCAGGGTGTGGATTGGGCGAGCGCGGCTGTGGGCGAAGGAGGCCAGCGTATAAGCGGGGTAGTCGAAGGCGTGGCAGTGAACCAGGTCGAAGGGCGGCTGGCTGTCGTGTATCTCCAGGAAGGCGCGGCGAAAAGCGTCGCTGCTAAGGTAGAAAGCCTCGGCCAGCGTCCCCTGTTGCTCCCCCTGTGCAGTGAAGGTAGCCGGTTGCAGGGCAAAGGGGTCAACCTCTACCTCCACCAACCGCACTCCCGGCACGTTGGAGCCGGGTGCAACAAAGAGGTGCAGGTCGTAGCCGCGCTCGGTCAAGCCTCGTGCCAGGTCGTAGACCACCACCTGCGCCCCGCCGCTGAAGGGTGGGCCGATTGGATAGACGAGGGGAGCAACCAGGGCTATCTTTGGCTTCATAAACCTATTATAGCCCATTGATGCGCTTGCTGGCTAGCTCCGCAAGACTTAAGCGGGCAGGATCGCCACCAACGTCATGTCGTCGGCCTGCACTGCCTCACCGCAGAAATGCTCGACGGCGGCCAGGACGTGGCGGATCAGCCCCTCGCTGCTGTCGTCCAGGTAGCTGGCAATGGTCGCTTCCAGCCGCTCGAAGCTGAACATCTCCCCTTCCAGGTTGGTTGCCTCCACAATGCCGTCGGTGTAGAGCAGCAAGCGGTCGCCCAGTTGCAACTCCAGGCTACTCTGCTCGTACTTCACCTCATAGGTCACACCCAGGGGTACGGTCAGGCCAGGGGTGGAAACGAAGCTGCACTGGCCCGCCCGACAGAGGATCGGGGAGAGACCGCCAGCGTTCGCCAGGGTCAATCTCCGACCCACCCGCTCGATCAGCAGGTAGGTGAGAGCTACATAGCGCGTGCCGCCCATATCCTCAACCAGCCAACGATTGGCCCGCGTCAGCGCAGCACCAGGGTCGCGCTGGTGGCCGATCTCGCTTCGCACTGTATTGCGGGCCAGGCCCATCGTCATTGCTGCTGGTACGCTCTTGCCGCACGCATCGGCGATCATCAGGGCTAGCTGGTCGGGGAAGTCTACCACGTCGTAGAAGTCGCCACTGGTCTCTCGCGCAGGCAGGCAGAAGGCCGCGATTTGCAGACCAGGTGGTTGGGGGATGCTGGTAGGAAAGAGGCCGCGCTGGATACTACGTGCCAGCTCCAACTCGGTTGCTACCCGCTCCTGCTCGGCAGCCTCGACCAACAGTTGGGCGTTCCGCAGCGACAGAACCGCCTGTGGTAGCAAGGCGGTGAGCAGGTCCACTTCCTCGCGGCCAATGCCCATCCCCCCCCGCCGCTTGAGAGCCAGTAGCCCTACCAGCCGCTCCTGCACCGCCAGGGGGACAAACATCGTCGCCCGCGCCTCCTGCAAAGCCGCTACCAAGCCCCTACCACTGCTCGGCAGATGTGGGGGTACGCTGCCCACATTCAGCGGGGTGCGATATACCATCATCCATTGGCGCAAGTTGGCGGCCACGGGCAGGGTAGTGGGCCACTGTTGGGCTGTCTCCTCCTCCCCGCTATCCTCGTCGCGGAAGCCACCAATGCCACGCCGTCCTGCTCCCCGCGCCAGACGGGTCGCTGAGTTGGCCCGGTGTAGGACGCTAGTACCATCAGGGGCAGTGGTAGCCAGGTAGAGGACAGCATCTTGCAGATTCATGATGCGAGTCAGGCCGCTGACCAGGTTGTAGCTAAGAGCGTCCAGGTCGTAAATAGCACCCAGATTGGCCCCGAAATCGAGCATCGCCTGCTCAAAGACGAAGCGTTCGCGGAAAAAGTAGCGTTCGAGCAGCCCTTGCATCCTTTCGCGGATCGGGTTGAACAGGATCGCCGTCACCAGCGTACTAATCACCACCACAAACTGCGATGCGTTTTCGCCAACCAGTAGCACTTGCAGTAGGGCAATGCTGGCAAAGTAGAGGGCGACCACCAGCACGCTCGCGGTCAGGTAGGCAATCGAGCGGCGTAGCACGAAGTTGAGGGTGAATAGGCGGTAGCGGATGATTGCGTAGCCCAGGGTCAAGGGGATAGCAACCAGGAAGCTGTAGGTGATGGGGAAGCTAACCACCTCCTGTCCGCTGATTGCCTTTGGTAGCACGGTAAGGAAGATCGTCGGCCCCAGCCCAAACATTACTCCCAGCAGGATGATCAGGCTCTGCCGTCGTACCAGTGGTTCGGGGCTACGGGTGGCATCCCAAATTAGGCTTAGCATCAGGGCTAGCATACAGAGGCCAGTGAAGAAGAAGGTGAGGCTCTCTGCTGGGATCGTCGTGATGTATTCTTCGCGCTCTACCGCATCGGTGATCTTGGCCTGCGTCTGGTAGGCGTAGAGGATACCCAGCCCAATGCTGATCGGGTGGAGAGCGTACTGCCAGAGGGGTTGGCGCACCACGAAGGGCTTTACCCCAGGAAACTGGGTAGCAAGCTGGAAGCTGGACGCGCCCAGGGTGGCTAGCAGTACCGCGCTAAACATCCCAAACCAGGCGAAATCTAGCGGGTGGACGCGATAGGTGAACACCCCCTCAAAGCCGGTGACCACCACCCCGCTAGCAACTACCATCGTTAGCATAAACAACTGGCTGGGCCGGTCGTGGGGCTTGAGCATATAGACGAGGATGCCAACCAGGTACATCAGCCAGCCAATGATCAGGCTTATGCCGTAGAGAGCGAAGAAGTCGCTGAAGCTAAATATATAGACCTTCGCCGTCACCGTGATTTGCCGCTCTACACCCCGCACCGTGCGCCCCAGCACGTAAGTTACCTGGTTGGGCGTGCCGCTTTGGTCGCGGGTGATGATCGGATTGCGGCTAATTGCATCGTCGAAGAAGCGTGGTGCCTGCCCATTGACGCGGATCAACACGTCGCCAGCCCGCACACCATAGCTGTCCAACCCCAACCCCACCTGCTTGCCTGCCTCGCTCAATTCAGGCTGGGGGTCGCTGACCTTGAAGTAGTAGTTGAAGTTAAAGCCACCCCAGGGTCGGCCTACTGAGTTGATGCACTCGGCAGTGACCAGCAGCAGGTTGACCAGGATGAAGATGGCAACCAGACCATGCAGGATCATGCCGAGCGTCAGCCAGCCGAAAATGCGCCTTCGCAGGCCGCGTGGCATTGGTGGCTGAATGGCAGGGTCGGTCATTGGCTGCGGGATATCCATAGCCTTATTGTACCACAACTTAGCCCGCGCTCAAGCCGCCTAGTAGCCATTGCCAGCCAAACTCTAGCAGCGGCAGGGGAGTGGCGTGGTAGCCGGGGTGCGAGATGAAGGCCAGGCGGTCTGGCTCACCCACATACAGGGGGCTGAGGGCGTGGTAGAGGTGCTGCTGTCCCGCATAGGGTACTATGTCATCGCGCTCACCATGGACTAGCAGCAGGCGGCGGGGGTAGAAGCTACTGAGGTGCTTAAGCGGGTCGAGGTTAGCAGCAAGGGCGGCCAGTTCCTCCACCCCATCTACGTGACCGAAGCGGCGTAGGAGGTCGTCGCTGTAGTCGGCCCCACCACAGACCGAGAAGATCGGGTCGAAGCGGCGGTCGTGGCTGGCGACGGCCAGTGCGACGTAGCCCCCCATCGAGCCACCCTTCAGCCCCAAACTGCCGTTGCACAATGCAGGCTGGGCCAGCAGATAGTCGGCTACCACGCTGACATCACGCGCCGTACCAGCAATGATGTGGTAGAAGTCCCAGGGGTCGGGCGGGTCAAGCAGCACTGCTGGGTTCTTGCGTTCGCCATGAGCGCGAGCATCAATATTGACAACCGTCACCCCCGCAGCGGCTATGCGCACCGCCTCCTCCAGGTGGTCGTCCTTGCTGCCAGCATAGCCATGCACGATGATCACTGCTGGCGGGCTGTCCACCCCCGTTGGCCGCACAATGATCGTCGGGATTGGCTCCTCACCCGCGATCCTCAGCCACTCCACTGTTACTTTGCCTGGTGCCTGGTTCATCTCCATATCATTCTCCCCCTGGTGGATTAACTTTGCGGAATAGGAGGCAAGAAGAATGCCCCTCTAGTGGAGGAGCATTAAAGGGCTGGGCTACAGGGATTCGAACCCCAACTTACTGATCCAGAATCAGCTGTCCTGCCGTTAGACGATAGCCCAATCTGCTTGCGCGCCCTCATTATAACCCAGCCTCCCCACCCTTGTCAAGCCAGTTGCGTCCAGGGGTGCAGTCGGATAGAATAGGGGCCATGAACATTGAACTCAACCAGCCGCTGATCATCCAGGCTCTGGTCTATCTCCTCTTTGGCGCAGGCTTCGGCTTGCTGGGCGAGGTAGTGGTGGGGCGGCCTCTGCTCTTTAACTTTGTGGGTAGCATTGCGGTGGCCGCCGTCGGTGCCTGGGCCGCCGCCAGCTACCTGCCCTTTGCCTTGCCCAACGAGATCGTCTACCAACAGGTGCCGCTCTACCGGGCTGCCCTGGGCGCATTGCTAGCAACTGTAGTCTGGCTGCTCCTCTTTGGCAGGCGTAGGCGACGCTGAGAGTGAGGTGGCGTGCTGTATGAACTAGTCAGCCCTTGCCCAACAGTAGCAGCCAGGCGAACCTGAAAACTGGCAATTGTCACTGTACAATTTCAGACCCTGTTCTTGACACAATCTACACTCTGTGCTATGATCGGGCTGAGATGGCATGGAAAATGATTAGCAGAGAAGGAGCCGAGGTAGGCTATGGAAGATAGCAAGGCAGACGGATCGCAGGGCAGCCAGCTAGCGGAGAAGGCGAGTGACGGATCAGCACAGGTTAGCCCCTCGTTTGGTACCCCGCGCCTGGGCGGTAGCCGCATCAGTGCCGATAAGCCAGTTTTCACCCTGAGCGTAGCCGCCGACATCTTGGGGCTGCACCCACGCACGCTGCGGATCTATGAGGAGCATGAACTGGTCGTCCCTGATCGCACCCCGACCAAGCGGCGGCGGTACTCGCTGAACGACATCCGCAAGTTTCAGTTCATTCAGCATCTTACGCACGACCTCGGCGTGAACCTGGCTGGCGTGCAGATCATCTTGGAGATGCTCGACGAACTGGGCAAGCACGGCCTCGACTACA
>JAYUUN010000004.1:0-6508 GCA_043754535.1 Chloroflexota bacterium
ACACACTCACCATCTGGTCAGGCCCCAACACCGATCAGCCTATGGTCGCGCCATGCTGCGTGGCTGTTTGGCTGAGCTACGTGGTCTGTCCGAAGGCGAACGCAACGACAAGTTGTACCTCGTCAGCCTACGGCTGGGCCGGGCCGTTGCGGGTGGGTTGCTGGACGAACGGCTGGTACGGGGTGAGCTTGAGGCGGCGGGGTGCAGCATGGGGCTGGCGAGCCGGGAAGTGCGCGACACAGTGCGCAGTGGCTTGCGTGCTGGAGCGTGGCGACCACTCCGCTAACCTCGCCCCAGTTGGAAATCGCTCAAGATAGTGACCCAAAGCTGATGATGTTCAGCTCGCACATCCAGGTCTTGTTCAACCAAAGCGGTGTAGTTCCGCAGGAACTCGTCCGGCTCCACGATCAAACGCAGATAGTACAAGATGCTCCGACTCAGCCCGTTGACCACGATCTGGCAGCCAGTCTGCTGCTCCACTGCCCCTACCTTAGCCTCAACCGTGCTACGGCTCTCCGCAGCCATGTACTGCTCCCGCGTGGACAAGATGTAGTAGCGGTCTACGGCTCGGCCACCAAACCTCGCTGGCTGTAGCTCCTGCACTAGCTTATCCACCATTGCCGTCGTGATCAACTGGTCAGATTTGACTTCCACTGCCTCAAACGGTGTACCATCCAGTCTGCCTACTTGGACATCGCCAATCCGCCCTTTCTTGTCGTTGCCAGTGTGCCTACCCAATGGTTGCAGGCTGGCATCCTGATAGCGCGGTAGCTGCTGTACCAGGCATTGGTATATGGCGTAGACTGCCAGTTCTGGCAAGCGGGCGCGACCGTTGCCCTTTGCCTGTTGGTAATGTTCCATCACCAGATCATGTATTTGCTTGATCGTCAATCCTTGCAGTGGCACGTGGTCGTAGCTTAGCTTCGCTTTGCTCTGCAAATCCAACGCCAGCAACACCACGATGATCGGTAGCGGCGCAACCCCTTCCTCCTGCACTGCGTGGAGGATGCCCTTGTAGGCTGCCAAGCTACCTGTCCCCCGTGTTTTGCCGATAAAGCTCAGATCATGGGGGAACGGTCGCTCCAAGTTGCGCCCACTCTCCATGCCACTCGCTGCACTATGAGTCAGCCCGTGTTCCTTAAGGAAAGGGGTGATGTTCTGCTGGTCGGTGTTGCGGTTGGAGTAACCTCCTTCCATGTCCGCCTGTATTTTGCGGATGTCCTGCTGCGGCACCACGATCTTCTGCACCAACCCGGTTAGCAAGATGCTGAAGATGTACTTGCTCGCTTTCAAGTTCGCCATGATGGTTGCTACTCCCGCCGCCACGTTCATACCGCTGAGCATGATTACACCAGCCTCCAGCTTCTTTAGCGGGTGGTTCAGGGCGGGATGCTTGCTGATGTACTCGTTGATCGCCGCCTGCGGCTCTGTGCTGTCTACCAATGCTTGTGCCACATCGTATGCTTGGGTCAAGACGGCAACGTATTGGCTACGCTCGGCCATGTTCTTCTGCTCTCCTTTCCAGCTTACGGACACTTGCTTGTCAATGTTGGTGGTGAACGGGTAGCAGCAACGGAAGTAGCCGAGCGGGATCGTTGTGTTGGTTTCACGCACCCGCACGTCGAAGCGTAGGCTACGGAGGTAGTGGGCTACCGCTGACAGGTCGAACGGTTTATCACCCTCAGCCGCATACAGGTCAGCCAACTCCGCAGCGGGCAACACCGCAGCAGGCAGAGGGCTGACTCCAAAGCGTTGCGCGAAGCGGAGTGGGAAGCTAGGTTGGGCAGTCAACACGTCTAGCTTGAGGGTGAAGCTGGGGTGCGGCTCGGTGAAGTGGCCGTACACGTCCATCATCGCACGATAGCCAGAGTGAGAGGCCAGGTAATCTTCAATTGCGTCCCACGCCACTGCAATGTCGTCGCCAGCCATCGACCGCAGTACACACACGATCTGCTCAAGGCCATCACCCACTGCTGAGTGGAACTTGAGCGTATAGCGTAGCACCGGCTTCGGTACCTCCTGAGTGTCGAGGCGCACTACCTGAATGGTGCAGCAGCTACCGTCACGTTCACTGGTGAAGCGGTAAACTGCACCATTGGCTGGGGTGCTGTCAGTAGTTGGTGTGCGGTGGCGCAGTGTGGGGTAGTGCCACCAAGTCTCGGTGCAGCCGTCTGCTTGCTGGTCGGGCAGCGGCCTCGCTGGGGACTGCGCGGCTTGAGCAGCAAACTCCAGGTGTTCACGGCGCGTAGCCTGTGCCTTGCGCGACTTGCGACGGTCGAAGGCGGGTGTAGAAGTCGGCTCCGCCAGGCTGATGTTGTTCGGCACGGCAAAGACTTGGTTTAGCACCGACTCCGCCAAGCGTTCAGCAAACAGCGGCGGCACCGAGTTGCCGATCTGATGCAGTACCGCACCTGCACCGCCAGCCAGTTCGTAGTCGTCGGGGAAGCTCTGTAGCCGCTTGAACTCAGCGGCGGTGAAGCGGCGGTTCTTCCAGTGAAAAGGGCCAGAGTAAGCACCAAGTTGAGCCACCACCGTTCGCACTGGTTGGTCAGGGTCAGCTTTGTAGAGGAAGTCCGAGAAGCGCGACCGCCAGGCAAAGACCGGCTGCGGGTGGCCCATCTCCTTTGTGAAGTAGCTGTAGTTGCGACCGGGCGGCACCTCGGCTAGCAGGTGGCCGTGCTTACCGCCAAGCTGGTGCAACGGCTCGTTCGGCGGTTGCAGGTTCGTAATCGCCTGTATTGCGCTCACGTACTGCTGCCCAGTAGGGGAGTCGGGGCCATGCGTCGGGCTGGGGAAACGCACTGTCCCTTGTCGGGTACCGATCAGGATCACTCGTTCACGGTGCTGAGGTACGCCATACTCTGCCGTATCCAGCACCTTGTAACTCAGCTGGTAGCCAATATGGGCAAAGGCCGCCAGCACCAACTGCCAGTCGCGTCCTCGGTTGGTGCCGAGGATGCCGCGCACATTCTCGAACAGAAAACCACGTGGCTGGTAGTGTTCAACCAGACGACAGTAGGAAGTGAACAGATCGCCACGCGGGTCTTCATAGCCATCGCCACCGCCAACTCGGCGGGCAATGGCGGAGAAGCTCTGGCAGGGAGGCCCACCAATGATGAAGTCAATCTGCTGCGCCCGAATGTCGGTGGGTCTGACCTCGCGGATGTCGCGGTTGATGATCTGGCAGTCGGGCGGCAGGTAGCGGCTTCGGTTGAGAGCCAGCGTTTTGCAGCAAACCTCGTCGAGTTCAACATAGGCCACGATCTTAAATCCGGCTCGGTGGAAGCCGATGTCGAGACCACCCGCTCCACTGAACAGCGAGAGGGTGGCTGGGTGGAGGAGAGGGGCTGGTGGGTTTGTTTCCACACCCATTGGTAGGAGCAGATCAAACAGCGAGGCTCGTGGCTGCATGGCATTACGCCTAAAAGGTTAATGTAGGTGGGTGAGATCGCACAGGTGTGCGGTTCAGCACATTATAGTGAAGTGCGTTGCTGCTGTCAACACGCTACCTGAACAAAGGTAATGATGTGCATGACCTCAGCCGCCGGTCAAGGGCCGCCTTCGGCCCTTGCCTCCGGCAGCTTGCTGGTAGGGTGAGGCAGTGGTGGACGAGCCGCTGACCTACATCACCTACAAGGAGCTTTAACCATGAATGCTCAACTCGACTCCACCACCCGCCAGCAGCTTGCCCAAGCTGCCAACAACTGCCTGATCACCCTCGCGGACGACGGTGTGCTGACCATCCTGATCGACACCCGTCGCAACCTCGGCCCCTCCAGCAGCGGCAAGACCACGATCATCGCCTCTACCGGCGCAGGTGACAAGCTGACCATTGGTGGCAAGCAGGCTACTATCGGGCTTAACGTCTACACCAAGTGACGCAGGGGCGCAGGGGCAAGGCCAGAAACCGCCTTGCCTGCCTGCGCCTGTCGGGAACATGAGCCGAGCCGCGGCGGTGAGGGTGATGACCAGCCTGCACCCCGCGGCTTCGCTTTGCCTGTCAACCTCTATCCTGGAAGGAGCATCCCCATGAGTTATCTACCCCAGTCGTACCAGCCTGACGACAGCTTCAGCATCGTGCCGCCCGAAGAAGCCCTTACCACTATCGTGGATGAGCTTGCTGCCGTGCAGCAGGAAGTCAGCGACCTGCTGATTAGTCTTGGGCATCCTGACCTACCGGCCAAAACCGTTACCGCCATGCGCAGCCAGCTTGAGGTGGCGCAGACCGCTCTGGCTGAAGCGCGCAAGCAGGGCCGCAAGGCCGTCACCATCCTCGCTGCCATCACCGTGCAGGAGCGTAGGTCATGACCACGGGGCTGACCCTGCGCCAACTACTTGCTAGCTACTTCGCTGACCATGAGCAACCCAACCCCAGCCTGCTAGAGGCTGCGCTGCTCGACGAACCTGCACCTACTGACGATGAGTGGGTCGGCCTACCCTACCGTAGCTACATCTACCGACTGGCCGAGCGGCACCACGTAGATACCGACTTGCTAGCGCAAGCTGTGCGCTACGGCCTCGTCATGCACCGGCTGCGCCAGCCTGCCGCTCAGCCTCTTACCTTCTTTTGCTTTGCCCCTGACCAGGAAACTGAGGAACAACCATGACCATCGCTACACTACCTGCTGCTCCAACTGGGTTGTCGCCACTGTCGTCGGCCAGCCGCCCAGCTACCCAGTCCCAACCTACCGCTGAACCACCTACCAGCCAGCCAGAGCAACAGTTTAGTCCGCTGGAACGCCAACGCCGTGCCATTGCCACTGCTCTCGGTGAGCAGCACATCAGCCTGCTTGAGCCGCGCTGGTTGTCGCTCATGCGTGAAGGGGTGATCGTCACCGTGCGCATCACCCGCTGGCGGGCGGTCGGCAAGTTGTCGCCTGCCGACCTCGGCCTACCCGAAGCTGAAGCCACCGACCTGATCGAACTGGGCGAGAAGCGGCTGCTGCCCCGTCGCCTGCTGGACGCGCTCAACAGCGTGGAGAGCAACGCCCGCAAGTGTCTCGCTCGTCATGCCTATACCACCTTCTGGGGCTACTTCGTGCCTGCCGCCAACTACCAGCAGTGGAAGCAGGAAGATGCTGAGTACCAGCGCAAGTATCTGCAACTCCGCGATGAGTTGGTGGCTGGCTACGACGACATCAAGGCTGAACTCCTTGCTGACTATGCGGCGCAGGCACGGCTGGCCTACCGCCGGGCTGCCTTGCTTGAGCCTAAGCCGATGACTGGGGGGGAGTACCGTGAGGAAGCGAAGTTCGTGCAGAGCTTCACCCAGCGCGTGGCCGACCTCATCCCCAGTATGCAGACCATCCGCGACAGCTTCAGCTACACCGTCGGCCTGAGCTACGTGCCGCTGCCCAGCCTGCTGGCCGAGGATGAAGCAGCCGCTGCCCGCATCCGTACTGATGCTCGTGATGAGCAGGTGCAGGCCGAGGCGAGGCGGCTGCTGGAGCGCGAGGTGATGCAGCAGGCCCAGGCCAAGAAGGTCGAACTGGTGGATGGCTTCCTTGCCAATCTGGTTGGGCAGCTACGCGGGTTGGTCTACAACGTTGCCACCGACGTACTCGCCAGCATCCAGCACAACGACGGCAAGCTGCTGGGCAAGTCCGCCGACCAGCTACGCAACCTGGTGGCAAGGGTCGGCAGCCTGAACTTCTTTGGCGACGAGGAGGTGGATGCCGCCAGCCGCCGAGTTGAGGAACTGTTGGAGGTCAAGCCCAAGCAGCGCGACGTGGCCGAACTACAGGGGCAGCTACAGGCAGTTGCCACCCTCACCCGCGCCACCCTGCTCGACCTGGGCGAACAGCCACGTTCCGCCCGCACGTTGGGGGTGGAGGATGCGCCGACCGAAGCCGCCGTGGTGCAGGCTCGCCGCACGCTGGGGGTCGAAGCTGCCGCTGAAGCGGTGGTGCTGCCTGCCCGCCGTGACGTTGCCATCCAAGATGCTGATTAGCGACAAGTAAAGGAGCATAGCCATGCCATGTAATGCGATTGCCACCGTGACAGGTGGCGTGACCGACGAGACCTTGCGCCGCCTGCTTGAGCAGCACCAGCAGCCGGTCAGGGCTACCATCGCCAGCTACCTGCGCCAGCGGTTCAACACCGAGGTCGAAGAACGACCAACGACCCAGCCCGGCTTCAGCTTGCGGGTGGGCGGTTACCCCGGTCTGCTCGTCACCGTGACCAGCGGCAGCAAGCTGCGGGTTGAGGCTGGCAGCGGGCGGTTGGCTGAGGCCGAACAACTTACTGCCGAACTGAGCGCGCTACTAACCCTGCTCGGTCAGCAGTTGTTCGAGCAGGCAGTGGCGGACTTCATCCAGACCAACTACAAGGTGGAGCAGAGCCAGCGGGTCGCTGACCAGTTGGTGATCACCTTTAACATCTAAGCAAGGAGCAACAACCATGCGGGTACGTATCGTAGTCAAGGAGGGCAAGGTGGGCTTCTTCACCGAAACCGGCAGCTTTGTCGAAGGTGGGCAGGCCATCTTCGCCCTCAAGCAGCAGCTTGGCC
>JAYUUN010000005.1:0-63378 GCA_043754535.1 Chloroflexota bacterium
AACATCAACCCCTGCAACTTTCAGGGACGCACCTACTACACTGACACAGTATGGATCGACCTTGAGACTGGTATCGCTCTCAAGCGGGAGGGGCTGGACGGGAAGGGTACCATCGTACACTCCCAGGAGGTCACTGGCATCCAGGTGAACGTGCCGCTCGACCCCAGCCTGTTCAACACCAGGTAGCTGCTAGTCAGCAACAGAAGGGGCGGCCCATTACGGGTCGCCCTCTTTGTACTGCTCACCCTGCTGCTCTGCAAGGGGGCTAGAAGACGCGCTTGAGTACGCCGATTGCGCCCTGCTTCCAGGGGACGCGGTGGCTTACGCCGCTCGCTCCCTCAAAGTCTTGGCGGTGGGCAATGTACCATTGCAGGTTGCGAACCAGCGCGTCCTTGTTGCTGAACTTCGGTCGCCAGCCTAGCTGCTGCTGGGCCTTGTCTATCGAGACGAACGAATCCTTGCTGGCCGTCTCATAGACCCACTTGTAGAGCGGGCTGACGTGTAGGGCTTCGAGGAAGCGCAGCCCCCAGATCGCAGGGGTGGCGGGGAAGCCGATGATCTGCTTGCCATAACCCGCGTAATCCAACACCGCCTGGTAGTCCCCCTTCATGGTGGTGAACTCCTTTGCGCCGATATTGAAGGTATCATTGACCTTCTCTGCTGGCAGGGTCAGGCAGAGATGGATGGCCTGGCAGAGGTCTTCTACGTCGAGTAGCTGGTAGCGGTTGTTGCCGCTGCCGATCATCGGGAAGTTGCGCTTGTCCAAAGCCCAGTCGTAGAGCAGGGCGAACACGCCCAGCCTTTCGGGGCCAATGAACGACTTGGGGCGGATGATGGAGAGAACCAAGCCCTTGGCCCGCTGTTCCAGGCAGACGATCTCGGCCTGGATTTTCGCTTCCCCGTAGGGGCCAACCCCACTGAGGCGGTCTTCCTCGGCAAGGGGATGGTGGTCGGGGATGCCGTAGACGGCGGTGGAGGAGATGTGGACGGCGCGTTTGACCCCCAGCTGGCGGGCGGTCTCCATCACGATGCGGCTGCCTACCACGTCGGTGGTATAGATGTCCTTTGGGGTGTAGAGCGGCAGGGCAGCAGCGGTGTGGACGACGTAATCGCAGCCCGCCATAGCTTGCTGCACGGCCTTCTTGCTGCGGATGTCGCCCTTGAAGAACTCGATCTTGTCCCTCATGTCGGGGTAGTCGAAGTCGGCGATGTCCAGCACATTGATTGCGTAGCCGCGCTCGAACAGGTAGCGAGTGAGGTTGATACCGAGGAAGCCGGAGCCGCCGGTAATCAAGACGCGGCCTGGTTGCTGGTTGCCTTGTGTCTCTTGTGTCACTAAACGATAACTCCTTTGTTGATTTGGTGTAGGTTAAAGTTGCGTCGGTGGCGGGCGTGATGTCACGGTGCCGCTCAAATGGGCTGTCAGCAGGGGTAGGGCAGAACTGGAGGCTAGATGTTTACGGGCTGGGGTTCTGGCAGGATCGGTTTGCGCTCGATCAGGTCGTACTTGTGGCCGCTAGTCAGGGTATTGATTACTACGCCGCACATGGTGAAGGGGCGGTAGCCTTTTGCGTCGTGGATGTCGGTGTAGCTCATGTTGCTCGCGTCTACGATCAGCACGCTCCCCCTGCCGACTACCTCCAGCCGCTTGTCAGGGTCGATGATAGCAGCGGTGTCCTCGTCGATGCCGATACCAAGAATGAAGGGGTTGTGGGCGACGGCGGTGAGCAGCCTGCCGATGCGGTCGCGCTGGCTAAAGTGCTGGTCTATGATCGCCTGGGTGAGCAGGCCCATGCCGGGGCAGAGTTGCACCATACGCTGCTTGGGGCTGCTGCCGCTTGCGCCAAAGGCGATCATGTGCTGGCTGACTGCGCTGGCCCCGGCACTGGTGCCGCCGACCAGCATCCCTGCGCTGTGCATATCGCGGATGCGCTGCAAGACAGCAGTGCCGCCCAGGATGGCGGAGAGCTTCATCTGGTTGCCACCGGTGATAAAGAGGGCGGTGGCTCCCTCAAAGGCGGTCAGGTGGCTAACATCCATGGCCTGTTCGCGGCTGCTGATGTTCAGGACCTCGACCTGGCGTGCGCCGAGGGTACGGAATATCTCGCGGTAACGCTGGCCGACGACGGTGGCAAGGCTGCTAGCGGTGGGCATCACCACGATGCGGGCGGCGTGGCCCCCGGCCAGCGCGACGAAGCGGCGTAGGACAGTGCGCTCGTCTTGCTTGTCCTCGGCCCCGCCAATCGGCATCAGGTAGCCGCGCCGCACCAGCTTCTCGCGGGGAAAGAGGACGGCTGTACTATCGGTCTCCATAATGTTAAAGTTCCCTCTGTCTTGCCGTGCTGTTTTGCAGCGGGTAATTTGTATATGTATCTATATGATACCATGTGAGCAGGGGGTTTGTAAACCTCCTGGCTGACGGCAGGCTCTAGCAAAGTGGCCCCTTGACCGCCACCGCAGTCAGCGGTTATGATTAACCCATAGCTTACCAGAGAAGAAGGAGGCTCCTTGATGCGCCGTGCCTATCGCCCGCTGATCGCCCTCGTTGTACTTGCCAGCCTGTTCGCCTGCTACCCGACTTCGCCCGCTGTGGCGCAGGCGGGGCCACCAGCAGTGCGCTGGTTCTACTACTCGCCCGACGACCCGCTAGCGGTTGCCTCGTTCAAGGCCAACGCCGACCGCTTCAACGCGATCTCACCCGACTACTATGTGCTGGCCGCGAATGGCACGATCAGCGGCGACAACCAGCCAGAGGCCGACTTGCTGGCTCACCAGAAGAAGATGCGTATCTTCCCCATGCTCCGCAATGCGGTAAAGGGGGGCGACTTCGACGCTTTCCTCAACGACGCGGTGGCGCGTAAGCGGGCGGTAGCGAGCATCGCGGCGATCCTCAAGAACGGCGGCTTCGACGGCATCCAGCTTGACCTGGAGCAGGTGGCCGACGGCTCGCGGGCGGGGCTGACGGCCTTCGTCAAGGAGTTGAGCGTGGCTCTGCACCGGGAGGGGCGGCTAGTGACGATGGCAATCCCGGCGATGACGGCAGACAATGGCTCGGCCTTCGACTACCTGGCCCTGGGCAGCCTGCTGGACTACGCTTGCGTGATGGCTTATGACTACCACTGGTCTACTGGCGACCCCGGCCCGATTGCGCCAGCGGGCTGGTTGGAGCAGGTGGCGGCTTATAGCGTGCGGACGATAGCGCGGGAGAAGGTGCTGTTTGGGGTCAACACCTACGGCCTGAACTGGAACCTGACCAGTGGGGGGCAGGCAGCGGAGGCTAGCTACGTGCAGGCGATGGCCTTTGCGGCCCGCGAGGGGGCCAGCAGCGGCTACGACGCGGCTAGCGAGGGGGGATGGGTGCGTTATAGCGAGGGGGGCCAGCAGCACGAGGTCTGGCACGAGAACGCGGCCAGCTTCCTGGCGAAGGTGGCGACAGTGGAGATGATGGGTATGGCTGGCTATGCGGTATGGCGCATTGGGGTAGAGGACGCTGCGATCTGGCCGCAGCTTGGCCGCAGCGTCGCTAGCTCAGCCGCCTGTGAGCGGTTGAGTGCGGCGCAAGCCAGCAGCGGCTTTGCCTACTTTGCAGAGACCGGCCACACGCTGGGCGGTCGCTTCCGCCGCGAGTGGACGGCACGGGGCGGCATCGCAGTGAGCGGCTTCCCGCTCAGCGAGCCGTTCTACCAGCGTAGCAGGCTGGATGGCAAACTCTATCTAACCCAGTATTTCGAGCGCGCCCGCTTCGAGTTCCACCCAGAGGCGGCGGGGACGGTGTACGCGGTGCAACTGGGGCAGCTTGGCCGCGAGGCACTGGGTGACCGCCTGCCGCCGCCCTCTCCACCAGCCGCCAATACTGCCGCCACCCGCTACTTCACCGAGACGCAGCACAAGGTCAGCAACGCCTTCTACCAGTATTGGCGGGCGAACGGTGGCTTGACCCAGTTTGGCTATCCACTCAGTGACGAGACGGTGGTGAGCGGCGGGGACGGCAGGCAGATGGTGGTGCAATACTTCGAGCGCGCCCGCTTCGAGTCGCACCCAGAGAGCGACGCGCAGCCGGTGCAGCTTAGCCGCCTGGGGGTGGACACGCTGGCGGCGCAGGGTTGCCGCTAGCAGAGCAGTACAAGCTCCTTTCTGGCCCGACTATTGCTTTATCGCTGCAATACCCCTGTTGTGGGGATTGGCAGACTGGTATAGCAAATGAGGAGGGCGTGATATGAAAAGATTTGGCATTATTGCTGCGCTGTTGTTGGTTGTATTGGCGGGTAACGCTTTCGCACAGAGTACGCCGGTGCAGATCGTGGCTGACCTGGACTCGGCCAGCGCGACGGGCATCAGCGTAGAGGGGCTGGTGGCGGATAGTAGCGGCAACCTCTACACCAGCGACCTGGCTAGCCGCAAGTTCTACCGCATCGCGGCGGCTAGTGGCAAGGTGGATGTGCTTGGCACCCTACCTGGTACTAGCCTCGGCATGGCCTTCGACGGCAAGGGCGATCTCTACCTGGCGGCGGCCAGTGGCAGCATCTACCGCCTGCCCGCTAGCCTGCTTGCTGCGGGTAGCTTCACCGCCACCGACGTACTAACCTTTGCCACAGGGGTGCGCGGGGCTAACGGTATCGCCTTCGACACCGCCAGCAACCTGTTCGTCTCTGGGGGGCAGACTGGTAGCATCTACAAGGTCGCCCCCGATGGCAGCGTGGTCACCTTCACCAGCGGCCTGACCTCTACTCGCAGCGACCAGCAGATTAGCACCAACGGCCTCGCCTTCAGCCCCCTGGATGGCAAGCTGTACTCGGCTAACACGGGTAGCGGCACGATTGACCGCTTTGCCCTCAACGCCGACGGCACCGCTGGGGCGCGGGAGCAGTTCGCGGCCAGCAACCTGCTGCTGGGGGCAGATGGCATCACCTTCGCGGCCAACGGTGACCTCTACGTGTGCGCCAACGAGCGGAACGCTATCGTGCGGGTTACGCCTGATGGTAAGGCGACCGACATTGCCAGCAACGACAACAAGGGGCCGCTGGAGTTCCCCGCCAGCCCCAGCTTCGTTGGCAACGCACTCTATGCCACCAACTTCGACATTGCGAAGGGCGAGAACGCGCCTAACAGCCCCGGTATCGGTGCCTCTATCGCGCGCATCGAGGTGAACACCACTGGCGCGCCGCTGCCCTTCAAGGGGCGAGTTCAGGTGCAGCCGCCAGTTGGCAGCCCTGTGGTTAGCCCGACCGCTGCTATCGACACCACGCCGGTGCAGCCTGCGATTACGGCGACCGTGACGGTCACTGGCCTTGCTACCCTACCCGCCAGCCCCGAAGCGACCGCCGCTAT
Organism: Chloroflexota bacterium; assembly: GCA_043754535.1. GTDB lineage: Bacteria > Chloroflexota > Chloroflexia > QHBQ01 > QHBQ01 > JBBROH01. The sequence continues at coordinate 5,329 of JAYUUN010000005.1, forward strand.
CGGCAGCACGCCGCAGGTGCAGCCCGCGACTACGGCAACCAGCGCGATGATGGCTAGCCCCACCGCTGCGATGATGGCCGAAACGCCAAGCCCGACGGCTAGCCAGCCAAGTGGCCTACCGCGCACAGGGGACAGCGACATGGCAACCATCTTCGCCCTGCTAATCTTCGCCCTCGCCGCAGTGGGGGTAGGGATCGCGCTGCGAACGCACAAGGCCTAGAGCTGGGCGGAACCAGGAGGGGGAGCGTGACGTTGGTCATGCTCCCCCTTTTGTGTGCGCTAGCGGTTCGCCAGGCTGGGCTACGGCTTGAGCGGGCGGGCTGCTACCCCTTGCGGGCCGAAGCGGGCGACCACCAGTGCCTCTAGCCGAGTGCGGTATTCGCCAGCCGCCTTGAGGCTGCCAATATCACGACCCCGACGGGCAAGCACGGTGTTGGCCCAGAGCAGGCAGAGTTCCGCCGCCTTCAGCACCAGCCAGAGGGCGTACTGCTCTGGCGCATCGCTGGTGGCCGGGTAGCTGTCGCTGAAGTGTTGGAGGTCGTAGGCAGCATAGACGGTGAGGTTAGCCGGGCCTGCCTCTGCCGCGAGCAGGGGGCGGCTGAACAGCAGCACGCTGCCGAACATCCGATAGCTGAGGGCGGCACTGCTGGCGGTGTTGGGGTCGGCGGCCTCATCGCGGTTGAGCCTGCGCCCAGCCAATTCCACGCTGAGTACGCTGCGGCAACCCGGCACCGCAAGGGCGCGCTGGCCCAGCACCGGGCTGTAGCTATCATCGCGCAGGGTAGGCAGGTGTTGCGAGAGCCAGTCAATCGCCTCATTGAGCTTCTGCTTACGCAGGCTATCATCCCAGATGTAGCCGTCGCGGTCACCCAGTTCGTTCGCCAGTAGTGCGCTGGTGCTGGTCAGTTCGATAGTCATCTTGTTGCTCCTTTCGAGCTAGGGGTTGCTGGTTGGTGCGGCTGCGGCTACGCTACTAGGCCCAGCTAGAGGCGGCCCATGCGGTAGGCGCGCACGTGTTGCAGGAGGCTGCCAGGGCAGGTGGTGTCGTTGTGCGGTAGTTCGCAGTGGCCGTAAACCTCGTGGTCGGTGACGAGCAGAGCGCGCTGGCGGGCGAGGCTATCGAGGTACCAGCGCAGGCTGAGTAGCTGGGCGGCAGTTGGCTGCTGCCAGCTACCGTTGGGCAGCACCCCCGCATCTACCAGGATTGCCAGGCTGCGCTCGTTGGCGGGCGAATGGGCGTGCCAGGTGACCACTTCGAGCGGTTGGGTGAGATAAACGACCCCGCTGGCCCCAATCACGCGGTGGTACATCAGGCCGAAGCCGCCAACCCCACCGCCCCAGTCCTTGCGGATGTGATAGCGGGCGAAGTCGCGGATGCGGGCTAGCTCGTCGTGCGGCTGGTCGGGGCGGGGCGGATAGCCCGTCCAATGTACGGCCACCTCGCTGATCTGGCCGAGTGGTCGTAGTACGAGGTTGGGGCTGGCCGCTATGCGCGGTATGTCGTTCACGATGTTGACGATCTGGGGCATCACCCACCTCCTTGGGTGGCGGTTTCGCCAATAGCATCCTCTACCTGGGCCGCATCGTGGATACCACGGTCGAACAACTGGCTCTCCACTGCCACGCGCTGGGCCAACTCCTGAGGCAATAGGGGCGGCCAGGTGATGGTCAGCACGGCTTCGCTAACGTCGGCGATGCGGCGGTGGCCGAAGCGTCGCCACTGGTCGAGGATCAGCCAGGCGCGGCGGCGCACCATGCTGCCCCAGCCGATCTGCTTACGGGCCACCTTTTGGGTGAGGGGTTGCAGTTCGAGTTCGAGGGCTATGCCACTGCGGTTGCCGCCACTGACTTCGCCGAAAGCGATGCGCGGCATCTCTGCCAGGTCGTGGAAGACGCGGTAGAGAGCTTCGATGTAGCGCAGGTGTGCGCCAGCCGAGCCGCCACCCAGGAAGTCGAGCAGGTAGGCGCGAGCAGCGGGATTCTCCAAAGTCCAGAGTTGACCGGGGCCAACGCTGAGGTTGGCGGTCGCCTCCTGGGTCGCCCCAGAGACGACCGCTGCGGGGTTGCCGCTGGCCTCCAACAGGCGGCTGAGGGTAGAGAGGCGGCGGTTGAGTTCGTCCTGCACCCCTAGCAGCGGCTCAAGGTCGCTCATGCCCCAGGGCGATTTGGGGATCGGCTGGTTGGCAAAGAAGATGAAGGGGATGTAGCCGTAGGGGTTGGGGCCGTCGCTGGTAGCCGCGCCGTTCTCGCGGATGATTAGCCGCGCATCCGTCCACTCCTCCTCGTAGGCCACGCCGCCACTGACATAGCGGTAGGTGAGGGCGGTCAGCCTGCGGTTGTTGCCGCCCCAGACCGGCTCCACGTTCATCACATCGCAGGCATCCACCTGCACTCGCCCCTCAGCCGCGCTCCACAGCACGCGATAGCAGCCGTCGCCGAGGACGGCAGCATCAACGGCGGTGGCGTAGTCGAGGGCGGGCAGGTCGTTGTCGTCGGCGGTCTGCTGGTAGAGGCGGCCAAACCAGGCGGCCTGCTTGGCCGAAACCTGTGCGTAGCTGACCAGGGCGGGCCGAGCGGTGAGGTAAGTGGCCGCTTTGAGGACGAAGGCTTGCACGTAGTTGAAGGTGAGGCGGGTCTCGCGGCCACGCGCCTGGCCGAACCACTGCTGACCGTTGTAGAAGTCGAGCAACATCTGGTAGTGCGCCCGTCCCGCTGGAGCCGCCACACCCTCCCCCCAGCCGCTGGGGGCAAACCCGCCCGCAGCCCACCGCCGCGCCAACTGCTGCGGGCTGATCGCCGTAGAACCATAGTAAGTCATTGGTATTCCCTCCCTTTGCGGCAAACAAGCGCGGCGCACCCACAGATGTGGCTCGCGCTGCCTTGCCGCCACCGCCCTTTACTGGCAAGCGCAGTGCGGTTGGAGGGCAAGCAAAAAGCGCGGTTCCACCCTGGTCTGGGTGGCCGCGCAGTGCTTGCTACGGTCAAGTATTCTGGTTCAGTCTTGTCGAACCTGACCACATTGTAGCACAATAGCACCTAATTGTCAAGGGGTGGCTAGCGAATGGGGGCAAGTGGCTGGCATAGAGGCGGTGACCAGGGGCGAACAAAAACGCGACTGCCCTTGTCGGTAGTCGCGCCGTGTCTTCTTGTTGTGTTGCAAAGCTACAAGTCTGCGGCCAAACCCATCTTCGTAAGGCGGGGCCGTAAGCGGCTTGTTACTTGTCCTCCGGACGAGCTAACGGCTCTCCATCTTCGCAGGGTCGCGTCGCGGGTACGAACGGTGAACGTCGGACTAGCATTATACGTTATGTTGGGGCAGGAGTCAAGTAGTTTGGCCTAAATTGGGCAGATTTGGGGGTCGCTGCCCGCCGCCCACTCAGCAAGCAGGCAGGGATGGAGGTGCTGCCACAATCTACACCTAAAGTTGGTTGCCAGAGGGTAGGGTAAGCTGCTATAATGGGGCATAGTTTGTACTTTGAGAGGAGAGCAGCCCATGTCAGTCGCCACCCGCCAGTTTACCCCAGAGTGCGCCCGCTGATCTAGCTTGCCAGTCCTGGCTACCCCGCAGCAACTTACCAATCAGGGCGTGACCCACGCGCCCGACTAGTTGCCTGCCCGCGAACCGCCTTCCAGCCTCACGCACTCCCAGCTTGCCGCCTCCAATCGGGGGCAAAGATGCTCTCCCCTGGGAGGGATAGGTGACGTGAAAGAGGTTCTGTTCTGACTAGACTTGATGCTACCCGCCTCTACCTGCTGGTGGCAGTAGGCTTTCGCTTCGTTATGGGCCTGACCTGGACGACCTTCCCCCTCCACCTGATCAACGACATCCACCTCGACCCCCTGCAACTGGTGCTGGCGGGTACGGCCATTGAGGGTGCGCAGTTCCTCGCCGAAATCCCGACTGGCATTGTTGCCGACGTGTACAGCCGCCGCCTATCCGTGATCATCGGCTACCTGGTGCTGGGGGCGGGCTTCATCGCCCTCGGCATCGCCACCAATTTCGCAGGCGTGCTGGTCGGGCAGGTGGTACTCGGCTTGGGCTGGGCCTTCATCAGCGGGGCGTTCACCGCCTGGCTCACCGACGAGGTGGGTGAGGCGCGCCTGGGCGACATCCTCTTGCACGCATCGCAAATCAGCATCCTCGGCGGTCTGGTTGGCAATGTAGTGGGGGTCGCCCTGGGGTTGGTCAGCCTGACCCTGGTACTGGTGCTGGCTGGTGGGCTGTTGATTTTGATTGCGGGTCTGATGTGTCTGCTGATGCCAGAACACAACTTCAGCCCGATCCGCCGCGAGGTTGGGCAGGGCAACTTGCGGACGATGCTGACCACTGCCACCGTCGGCCTCAAGGTGGTGCGGGGGAGACCGCTAGCCTCGGTGGTCGTGGCAGTCGGCTTCTTCCTCGGCTTGTTCAGTGAGGGGCCAGATCGCCTCTGGCAGCAGCATTTGATTACCAACATCAGCTTCCCCAACATTGGCTGGAACGTGATCATCTGGTTCGGCTTGATCGACACCATTACCGCCGTCCTCTTTTACTTCGTCGCGGGTTACATCCGCTCACGGCTGCCGATGGCAAGCAGCAGCCACCTGATCCGCGCCCTACTCGTCGTCAGCAGCCTGATGACTGGGGCGTTGTTCGGCTTCGCCCTCGCGGGCAACTTCGTCTTTGCGGTGATCAGCAAAGAGCTACTCACCGTCAGCAGCAACGCCCTCGAACCCCTCTACGACACCTGGATCAATCAGAATCTCGACTCGCGGGTGCGGGCCACCGTGCTTTCCCTCAGCAGTCAGCTTCGCTCCCTCGGCGAGATCACTGCTGGGCCGATTGCAGGGGTGGTCGGCAACAGCTTCGGCCTGCGGGCGGTGATGTTGCTCGCCACCACGATGCTGCTCCCCGTGCCACTGTTGTTTGCCTACGCCAGCCGCCGCCCCAAGCCGGAGGTTGACGTGGTGGGGCGGCCAGGCCTGGCCCCTAAGCTAGATTAAGAAAGAGGTACCTTGTTTTGACTAGACTTGATGCTACCCGCCTCTACCTGTGGGTAGAGGGGGCGATGTCCTTCCTCTCGGCTCTAACCTGGACAGTATTCGCGGTCTACCTGGTCAAGGAAGCACGGCTTGACCCGCTGCAACTGGTGCTGGTTGGCACCGCTACCGAGGTGACCGCCTTCTTCTGCGAAATCCCGACGGGGGTGGTGGCTGACCAATACAGTCGCCGCCTGTCGGTGGTGATCGGTCACCTGCTGCTGGGGGTGAGTATGTTCGCCCTCGGCTTCACCACCAACTTCGCACTAATCATCCTCACCCAGGTAGTAAGCGGGGTCGGCTACACCTTCGTCAGCGGGGCGTTTGCGGCCTGGCTGACAGACGAGGTGGGTGAGGAGCGGGTGGGCGATATCTTCCTGCGCTCGTCGCAGATCGGGACGCTGAGCGGCCTGCCGGGGATCGTGGCGGGGGCGGCCATTGGGCTGCTGGGGCTGGGGCTGCCGCTGATCGTCGGCGGGCTGCTGATCATATTGCTGGCTGGGGCGATGGCTCTGCTAATGCCAGAGACGGCCTTCCAGCCAGCCCCGCGCAACCCACAACACAATGCAGTGCAGGCGATGTTCGCCACCTTTGAGCTGGGGCTGCGGGCGACGCAGGGGAGACCGCTCGCGTTGCTGGTGCTGGCGGTGGGCTTCTTCTTCGGTGCGTTCAGCGAGGGCTTTGACCGCCTGTGGGAGGCGCACTTCATCACCAACTTCAGCTTCCCCGACCTGTTGGGCAATGCGGTGCCAGTGGTCGTTTGGATAGGCATCATCCGAGTGCTGGGTAGCATCAGCGGCTGGTTGGCGGCTGGCCTGGCCCGCAGGCGGGTGGACACGAGCAACATCCGCGCCATAGTGGAGGCTCTGTTCTGGGTCAACTGCCTGTTGGTGGGCGCGCTGTTCGGCTTTGCGCTGGCGGGCAACTTCCTGCTCGCGCTGATCGCCCTCGAACTGGTGGGGGTGACGCGCACGGTCAACGGCCCGCTCTACGACACCTGGCTGAACCAGAACCTGGACTCGCGGGTGCGGGCTACTGTTCTCTCGATGAGCAGCCAGCTTGATGCGCTGGGCCAATTCGCGGGCGGGCCAGCGGTGGGGCTGCTAGGCAACAGCTTTGGTATCCGCACTGCGCTGGTAGCCTCGGCCTGCCTGCTGACCCCGGTAATCCCCCTGTTTGCGTACGCCAGCCGCCGCGCAAAGGGGCAGGGGGGCGCGCTAGCAGCGGAGCCAGCGGAGCTAGCGGAGCCAGCGGAGCTAGCAGAGGTAGCAGAGGTGGCTTGAGGCAGTCAGGCTGCCAGTCAGCGGCTAGCAGAGGAGGCGGTCAGTAGTGACTGCCTTCAGCCGCCCTGCAAGTTGGCGGCGCGAAACCTGCTATGCTGCTGCCAGTGATGATGGCTAAGGAGGGACGAGTATGGACACGATCTACCTGGTACGGCATGGGCAGTCTACCTGGAACGCAGAGGGCAAGCACCAGGGTTGGGCGGAGCCACCGCTGTCGGAGCTTGGCGTGCGTCAGGTGGCGGCGACGGGGCAGCGGCTGGCGCAGAAGGACTTCACGGCGGTAGTCAGCAGCCCTACTACTCGCGCTTTGCAGACGGCGCAGGCGATTGCGAAGCTGGCTGGCTTTGGGGGCGAGATCGCTACTGACCCCGACCTGCGCGATGCCCGCCGCTCGGCCAGCCGCGAGGGGGGGACGTACACGCCAGAGGAAATCCAGACTGTGCGCGGCGACCTGGACTTCAAGTTCGCGGACGGCGAGAACAGCCGCGAGTTCATCGCCCGCACGGTGGCGGCCTGGGAGCGGCTGGCGCAGAGCTTCACTGGCACGGCCAATATCCTGTTGGTCACCCACGGGATGAACGTCAAGGTGATGTTGCTCAACGCGCTGGGTTTGTTGCCGCAGGTTGACCACAACCCCTTCCTGGTCAACCACGCGATGCGGCTGAGCAATTGCGGCCTGACCATCCTCAACCACGACCCGAAGTGGGAGCATGAGGGGGGTATCTACCGCATGACCGCCTTCAACGACACCGGCCACATCGAACTGGCGGGCCTGGAGTCGCCGCTGACTGCCTCGGCAACGGAGCCGTAGGTTGGGGATACGTCAACCAGGGGCAGCGGGGTGGCGGCTAGCGACGTATGTACACACATATGCGTCAGGCTGAAGGCTAGCGGTTGCGGACGAGCAGCTTGAAGCTGAGCAGCAGGCTGAAGCTAGCGACGACCAGGATGGTGCTGAGAACAATCCCTTCTTCTAGCGAACTGCCGCCCTCGAAGGCACTGTAGATGGCTAGGGGCATAGTCTGGGTGCGGCCCACGTAGTTGCCTGCAAAGAGGATGGTTGCGCCAAACTCGCCCAGCGCACGCGCCCAGCACAGGACGACCCCCTCGATCAGGCCGGGCATGGCGAGCGGCAGGCTGATCAGGCGGAAGCGCGCCCACAAGCCAGCCCCGTCTACCTTCGCTGCCTCCTCGACCTCGATTGCTATGCCTGCGAAGCCGAGCCGGGCCGCCTTGAGGTAGAAGGGGGCGGCAATGAAGGTTTGGGCGATGACCACGGCCAGGGTGCTGAAGGCGATGTTGATGCCCCAGGCGCGGAAGCTGGAGCCGAGCAGCCCGCGCTGGCCGAAGGCGAACAGCAGGGCGATGCCTGCCACCGCTGGCGGGAGGACGAGCGGCAACTCGACCAGCGTCTCTAGCAGGCGGTGGCCGGGGAAGCGGGCGCGGGCAAGCAGGTAGGCGAGGGGAGTGGCGGTGAGCATGGTCAGTAGCAGGGCTGCTGTGCTGGTGAGCAGGCTAACGCCGAGGGCTTGCTGCACAACAGGGCTGCCGAGATAGCCGACGAACTGGCCGAGTGGCACCCGTAGCAGCAGGGCGACGAGCGGTAGCAGCAGCAGGGTCAGCAGCAACGCGATCAGCGCCGCTGCCGCCAGCCGCGCCAGTCGGTCGGCGATAGCAGAGTAAGGGGCTAGCTGTGGGGAGGCAGGCTGTTTGTCGCTGGGCAGGGCCAAAGGGCGGCTGTACCTCACTTGTTGGCGGCAAAGCCATACTTTTGCAGCACAGCCTGACCAGCGGGTGAGAGGGTGTAGGCGATGAAGGCCTGGGCGAGGCTGGCCTGTTTGCTGTCGCTGACGGCGGCGATGGGGTAGCTGGCGACCACATTGTAGCGGTCGGCTATCTCAACCTGAGCGACCTTGCCCGCCCCACCCGCCACTGCGTCGCTGACGTAGACGATGCCCGCCTGGGCCTCACCGCTGCTAACTTTGGTATAGACTGCCTTTACATCCTGCTCGTTGGACAGCACGTTGGCTAGCACTTTGCGCTGGAAGTCTGCGCCGAGGGCGGGGTCGCTGCTAGCTTTGGCGAGGAACTGGCGGGCGTATTGGCCTGCTGGTACGCTGCTGTCGGCCAGCACCAGTTGCAGGCCGGGGCGAGCGAGGTCAGCGATCTGCTTGACGGCGGCGGGGTTGTCCCTGGGCAGGATGATGATCAGGCGGTTGCGGGTGAAGGTCTGCTGCGTGCCGCTGACCACCCGCCCGCTCTTGATCGCCGCTGCCATCTGGCTGCCGCTAGCCGAGGCGAACACGTCGGCAGGTGCGCCCTGGCCGAGTTGGGTGGCTAGCTGCTGCGAACCAGCAAAGCTGAAGGCCACCTGGCTACCTGGCTGGGTGGCGGCAAAGTCGCTGCCGATCTGGGTGAAGGCTTCCTTGAGCGAGGCGGCGGCGAAGACGGTGAGCTTGCCGCCCACCTGGGGGCGGGTGAAGGTGGAGGTGGGGGGGCTAGCGTTGTCGCAGGCGACTAGGATGAGGGTAAGGAGCAGAAGCAGGCTGAGGCGTAGTTTCATCGTGAGGTTCTCCTTGTCAATGCTACTGAACAACGGGGTAAACACTGCCCCAGCTACCAGGGTTGGAGTTAGAGGGGCTAGCAAGCTCGATTATAGCACGCGCTGCCACTGCGAGTGGTACGCCGCGGGCTGGCTGCTGGATTGCTGTCCACAGAGCCAGGCAATCTGCGCTAATGTAGCAAATATGTGCAAAAAGCTATTGACATTAGAAACCATGTTCTGGTATAATGACCTTGCAAGCAAGCAAGCGCAGTGCGAGTTAGCAGGGTAGCATAGGCTATCACACCTGGGGCGTATCCCTGTCGGCCTCAAACTGAGCATTGGGCAGTGTGCCTGCACTTCAGATTGTGTGCTATCCTACGCAATGTGGGTTGTCAGGGCCAGGATTGCGGCTTTGCAGCAAGGGAAAGGCAACATTAGTTAGTAATTGGCTGCAAAAGGTATTGACAAATCGCGCGAATCATGCTAGATTCTATGTGGCACGTGTTATGTTTACTTCGATGTTAATTGTCGGGCGGGTACGTGCGCCGCCAGCACGAAAGAGAGCCGACCTTGAGTGAGTTTCTGACCGTCGAAGAAGCCGCTGCCCGCCTGCGGGTGCATAGCCAAACGTTGCTGCGCTGGATCAAGGAGGGCAAGCTACCCTCGATCAAGATTGGTCGCAGCTATCGGATTAAGCCCCGCGACCTGGACAAGCTGATCGGCGAAGTCGGCGAGGGGCTGAGGCCGAACGAAGCGCAAGTGGTGGCTGTTGCCAACCAGAAGGGTGGGGTGGGCAAGACCACTACTACCTGGAACACCGGCGCGGCGATGAGTGAGCGCGATAAGCGGGTGTTGCTGGTGGATATGGACCCGCAGGCCAACCTGACTATCGCCATGCGCCTGCAACCCTACGCCCTCGAACGCTCGATCTACGACGGCCTCTCGGCTGTGCTTAGCGCGCAGAGCCAGGCTAGCTTCGACTCGCAGGAGGCAGACTTCGACCCACACAGCCTGATCATCCACACGCGCAAGATGGACATCCTGCCCGCCAACATCGAACTGAGCAAGAGCGAACTGCGCTTTGCGGGGGGGATGCGCCGCGAATACCTGCTCAAGAAGCTGCTCGCGCCCCTCCGTGAGGAGTACGATGTGATCATGATCGACTGCCCGCCCAATCTTGGCCTGCTGACGATCAATGCGCTGGTGGCCGCAGACTGGGTGGTGGTGCCAGTGCAGACTGAAGCGTGGGCCGCAGCGGCGATCCGCCCAGTGCTAGACAGTCTGGCAACGATGCGTTCGCAAGACCTCAACCCCAACCTTGAACTGGCGGGCCTGCTGCTGACGATGGTGGACACCCGTACGGGGCTGACCCACGACGTGATTGATGCGATCCGCCGCGCCTACGCCGACCGGGTGCCGCTGTTCAAGACGATCATCAAGCGCAGCGTCAAGTTCGGGGCAAGCGCGATGCAGCAGGACAACATCCTCAGCTTCGACCCCAACAGCCCACACGCCGCTGCCTACCGCCACTTTGCCGCCGAGTTGATGGTGAGGATAGGGATCGAGAATGAGTTGCCACCAGTTCAGGTTGACGCGTTGGAGGAAGTAGACGAGGGCTTGGACGACAAAGCTAGCGTCGGTAGCAGCAGCAAGGGCGGGAGGAAGTAGGGGTGGTACGCAAGCGCACAAACGACAACTTCCTGATCGAGGCGTGGGGCAACCCAACGGTGGGCAAGGGCGGCTCGGTGCTAGACGAGATGCTGAACAACCCAGAGTTGCCGGTGACAATGCTGCCGCTGGAGCAGCTAGTTGGCAACCCCTATCAGCCGCGCCAGAGCTTTGGCGACGAGGAACTGGATGAGCTACGGCGCAGCATTGAGATGCACGGCTTCCTCGGCCACCTGGTCGCCCGCCGCTATGAGCGCGACCGCTATCAGATCGCTTACGGCGAACGCCGCCTGCGGGCCAGTAAGCTGGCGGGGCTGGAGCGTCTACCAGTGCAGGTGCAGGACCTGGACGACAACCAGATGATGCAGATCGCCCTGGCCGAGAACCTCCAGCGTGTTGACCTCAGCCCACTGGAAGAAGGGGTGATGTATGTGATGATGATGGGCCAACTGCACCTTAGCTACAGCGAACTGGCCGAGATGATTAACAAAGATAAGGGATACATCCAGAACCGGGTGCGGCTGGCAAAGGCACCAGACGACCTCAAGCAGATGGTGATGGCCCGGCCCGAAACCCTCTCTGCGGTTCGCTATCTGGTGAAGGTAGAGGACGGGGCGGCGCGCAAGGTGTTGGCGGCGGCGATGCTGGATGGTCGGGTGACGGTCAAGATGTTGAGCGAGAACGAAGGCGACCTGCTGGGGCTGGCCGAGCGGCTGCTGCACCCAACCCAGGCAGCGTATGTACGCACATACGAGCAGCCAGAGTTGGCGGCGAAGGAGGCGTATGTACGCACATACGAGGAGGAGCAGGAGGAGGCGAGCAATCGCTACAGCGTCGGTCGGCGGCGGCTGGATGTGGTCTATCGCAACCTGGCTAACCTGCACATGAGCAGCGAGCGCAACCTGGGTAAGCTATCGGTGGAGGCACGTACCGACATGATGACTACCCTGCGTGGCATCCGCCAGATGGCTGAGGAGATGTTGGCTCGCCTTGATCAGGATTGACTGAATCGCGGCTGACTGTGTCTTACATCCGTGTTAATCGGCGCACCCACCCGCGCAGGGGGCGGGGCTGCATCGGCAGCTTATGCACTGGTGACCGCGCTCTTGCGTCGTCTGGCTCTGGCAGAGACGGCGGCAGGGGCTACGAAAGAACACAAAGAAAGAGGCCGCCCCCCTTAGCTTGCCGGCACCGGGGACAACCTCTTACATTGGAAGGCCGTGTTGCTATGAGCCTCACGACAGGTTTTGCTACCACCTGGATTCATTATACCAGAGTAGCGAGTCGCTGTCAATAGCACGAGGTCAACCAGGGGTTCACGGTGAACCCAGAAAGGATGATGCTATGCTACGCGACCTTCGCAGCGCGCCATTCTGCTGGCAGGAGAAGACTGTCATGCGGAAGCTGCGCGCCCACTACACGGGTGCTATCTTCAGCCACCGGGCGACCGCGATTGCGATCTACCAGGCACTGACCGAGGTGGCCTCTAACCAGAACAGCCAGAACGAGGCCCGCGCCTTTGTGCGCCAACTGGCAGAACTGGCGGGCTGCTCCGACCGCACCGCCCAACGCTACATCCGCGAGTTCGAGGAGATCGGCCTGGTCGTTACCCACCGCAATCGGCTGGACGAGCGCACCAATCTAGCGAACACCTACTCGCTCGTCTCCTCCACCGCCGAGGGCGTAGCACTGGTGGCCTCAGTGTCACCACCCACCGACAGCAGCGGCCCACCTGCCCTGGCGCGGGCGACCACGCGAGCCAAGCGCAAGCCAGCCGCCCCCCCTCATCTTGAGCCTACGGCCCTGGTGTCGCCCACGCCACCAGCCCCCACCGCTGCCACCAACATGGTGTCGCCCACGCCACCAGCCCCCACCGCTGTCACCAATATGGTGCCGCCCATGTCACCAGCGGCGATCTCCACGCCACCAGTTGGCGATCCCCACGCCGCCAATGATGGTGATCGGGGTGTCGCCCTTATAGAACCAGAGTCAGAACCAATTTATCTAGAACAACAACCAGCGGCGAAAGTGGCTGTTGTTGGCAGTGGGGTGGATAAGCGGCTGAAGGGGAGCAGTGGGCAGCAGCCGTTGGCCGCCGAGGAGGACTGGCGGCGCACTGTTGCCCGGCGCAAGCTAACCATGCGGGTGATAGAGGGCGGCAACCCGCCAGCCGAGCAAGTCGGCCCACCGTCCAGCCCGCCGCCGCTAGCCGAGGATGAGCAGCCGCAGCCGCCCCTGCCCACCCCGCCAGAGAAGGTGGACGAGGCGCAGCAGGAGTTGATCCAGAACCTCAAGCTGGCGATGATTGGCCTGGGGGTGGACGAGCGCACGGCCCAGCTACTGGCCGCCGAGCGCGACCCACAGTTGGTGGCGGGCTGGCTGCACTATGTTCAGACTGAGCCGGGTATCAGCCGCCCAGCCGCCCTGTTGGTCAGCCGTCTGCGGGCGAACGAGGCAGTGCCAGCCAGGGCTACTAATCGCCCACAGCCCCCGCCGCCCATCGCGCCGCCCACGGAGGACAAGCTGGCTCGCGACCAGCAGCGGCAGCAGGAGGCAGCCCTTGCCCTACTCGTCAGCTACGAGGTGGATGAAGCGACGCTGCGGCTCTGGCTGGCAGTGCAAGAGCGGCTGGCCGTGGAGGAGCCAGAGGCTTACCGCCGCTGCTTCCGCGATGCCTTCCTTGCTCGCCCCGCCGCTGGGGTCGCCCTGATCGTCCTGCCCCCCCGCGTGCCACTAGCCGAGGCCGAGCGGCACGTTCTCACCCTGCGCCAACTGCTACTCCCCTTGATTGGGGGCCGCGACCTGGTGATCGAGTTTGAACACCCCCACCGCCTGTGAGCAGGGCGGGCGGCTGGCTACGTCCCACCTTGCAGCGCGGTCGGGGGCAGTAGTCAGCCGCCCCGCGCAAACCACAGTGGTCAGCTACACAAGTAGCGGTCTTGCCCTTGAACAGCATAGTACGGTGGTACACTTATTGCCTTTAGCCATCTACTACACCACTGTCTTCGGTTATCTCTATGGACAGCTTGCCGCCCGCTATTGCGACAGCCTGCCACTATGTGCTAAGATGTAATGGAGCCAATCCGTAGTCGTTAAAGCGCGAGTAGCTTTGGAGAACAGGAAGCAGTGTCAATATGGAAGAAGGAGATAACGGTATTAGCCATTTCTACACTGAGCCGTCAATCTATCGGGCTGCTGCTCACCTCCAGCGGGCCGAGGCCGCCATGCGGAGTACGGACTACGTTGTGGCAGCCCACCAGTTGGCCCAGGCCACTAACATTGCGGACTTGAGCGCAGGTGTAGGAGCAGAGTTGCGCCCCCTGGCCGCCCGCCTTGCCTGGCTGCGCGGGATGCTAGCCTACAATCGCGGGCAACTGAGCGAAGCGCAACGCTCGCTATTGCTGGCTGAGAGCAACGCACTGGCGGCGGGCTTGAGCGACGACCTGCTGACCAACATCCTCAAAGCCCTGGGCAACACCGCCTACCTCAAGGGCGAGATGGATGCTGCCCTCGACTACTACCAGCGGGCCAACGAGCTTGCCACCCGGCTTGGTGCGCACGACCTGGCCGCCCTGCTCCTGGTCAACAGCGGTGGTGTCTACCTGAGCCGAGGCGACATAGCACAGGCGATGGATTGCTACGAACGTGGCTTGACCCGTGCCGAACTAAGCGGCGACGCAGCCACCCGCTGCCAGTGCTACGGCGTGCTGGCCCTGATTTGCTCAAGCTACATCTCCTTCCCCCGCGCCCTCCGCTACGCCGCCTTCGCCAGCGAACTGGTCAGCGACTTGCGGAGCAGCCGCCTGCGCTACCTCGTTCTTACCGACCTGGGCATCGTCTACCTGCGCGCTAATCGCTTGAGTTGGGCCGCAAGCTGCCTGCTGACCGCCCACCATTTGGCCCAGCGTGGCGGCGACCGGGTGGCCGAAGCAGTCGCCAGCATCAGCCTGGCCGAGTTGCGCCAGCGGCAAGGGGCGGCGGCTGATGGCTACCGCTACGCCCGCTTCGCCTTCAGCGTCAGCACTGATGTGCCGAGCATCCGCAGCCGCGCCGCCCTCGCCTACGCCCGCGCCCTGGCCGCCCGTTCAACCGCCGCTGCCGAGCGCGAGCAACTGATCGAGCGAATGAAGGTGCAGCTAGCCAGCGAGAAGGGTGAGGAGGCTGCCTTCTTGCAGCGCGGGCTGGCGACCTTGCACGCCGCCGCTGGCGAGAGGGAGGCGGCGGCAGCAGCATACCAGGCCGCGATCATCGTCGCTGCCCCCACCCCCTACCAGCAGGCCGTCACCCTGGAGGAGTATGCCACCTTGCTGCAAGAACTGGGGGAGCGTCAGACTGCCATCCGCGCCCTTGAGCAGGCCGCCAGTCTCTACCGCCGCCTGAGCTTGCAGGCGAGCCTCGACAACATCGAAATCATGCTCACCGCCTAGCCAAAAAGTACCCCCGTGTACTAGCTATATAGTACCATCCTATCCTACACAGCCTCCCATAAGCCGCTACGCCTTGTGCTGTCGTGCTTCATCTGCTACAATAAGTGTTGAGGGGGTAAGCGGTGCAAGTAATGGAGCAAGAGGGACTACTAGCCTGTCTAGATTGTCAGCGCAGCAATTCAGCGCAGGCAGCTAAGTGCCAGCAGTGTGGAGCGGCCATGCGCCCTGCCCACGCCAGCCACCACCTCGACCAGGCGGAGGCTGCTATCCTTGCTGCCGACTACGAGCGGGCCGTGGAGCAACTCAACCAGGCCGACCTGGAGATGCTGGCCCTGCGCCAAAGCGAGCGTGACCGCTACTTGCTTAGTGCCAGGGGCTTCTGGCTACAAGGTCTGATGTACTATAGCCGTAGCATGATGACTGAAGCGCGCCACGAACTAACCCTCGCTCGCACCAGCCTCGTTGCCCAGCCCAGCGGCCAACACCTGCTCTGCAACGTGCTGCTCCGCCTCGGCAACATCGGCTACTACCAGGAGAGCTTTGATGAGGCTAACAGCTACTATCGCCAGAGCGCATTGCTAGCCGCCCGCCTCGACAACCACCCCCTCGCCGCCAAAGCTCTCAGCAATATCGGCGTGATCGTCACCATCCAGGGCCAACCCGACACTGCCCTTGACTATCACCTGCGCGCCCTCACTCACGCCGAACAGGGCGGCGACCCCGACGCTCTCAGCCAGTGCTACCGCGTCCTCGCCAACCTCTACAGCCGCCAGGGGCCGTATAGCAGGGCTACAGAGTTCGCCGCCAAAAGCATAGCCCTGCACTCCCAGATTGAGAGCCGCGACACCCTCGCTACCCTCTACACCGAAGCCGGGCGCATCTACCGCACCGTCGGCGACTACCGCTCGGCCCGCCAATACCTCCACCAGGCTCAGGAGCTTACCCGCCACAATCCTAACCTGATCAACCTGACTATCGTAGAGGTCGAACTGGCAATCCTCGCCAGCCAGCAGGGTGACCCCGAAGGCTGGCTAGCTTTCGCCCACCATGCCTTCAATGAGGCGCACGAGTCGCCGCTGGTCAAAGCCGCCGCCTGCGAACAACTTGCCCTGTTCTATGCAGCCCGGAGCGACTGGCCGCATAGCCGCCACTACTTCCAGCAGTGGCGCGAAGAACTGGAGCGCGGCGGTGGCGACCAGAGCAATGGCGGCCTCGCCCGCATGGAAGCCACCCTCTGCGCTGCCGTCGGCGACTGGCTGGCAGCAGTGGCAGCCTACCAGCGTGCCTTCAGCCAGCCCCTCAGCCGCTACCAGTTGGCCCTAACCTGGCAGAGCTATGCAATATTGCTTGCGGCCATGCCCGCCCGCGACCCAGCAGCCGAGTGCGCTGCGCTACAGGAGGCAGCCACCCTCTACCGCCAACTCGAACTGCCCCAGCAGCTTGCTGTCGTCGAAGCCGCCCGTGCTGACCGCCTGCCCTGAGCAGTCCACCACTACTCTACCGCTTAGCCAAACTGCCACAGCAAAGCAGCAGCCTCCTCTGCTAGACTTGCCGCAGCCGCCTGTCTTCTAGAGCAGCGTAACAGAAAGCAGCATATGTAGTTTATCTATGTATACACTCCAAATACCGACACGACTGTTCTGCAATCCTTGGCGAAAATCTGTACCTGGTCTATAATGGCAACATCATCGGCGGCCATCTGGCTTGCTCTACAGGTTCTGAACTATCATATGAGTAATAGGGCAGCCTGCGCGTTCTGCGTGGCTAGTCCACCTGGGCGGGCAAAGATGCTTTGTACCAACTGTCAGGTCGAGAATAGCGAGCGAGCGATTACTTGCATCCACTGTGGCAGTCTGCTGGATGCCAGCCGAGTCAGCTACCAGCTGGCTTTGGCCGGGGCCGCAAAGGAGGAGGGCGACCACGAGCGGGTAGCCGTCGCCCTCAGCCGGGCTGGGGCCGACCTCCGCCGCGTACCAGCCACCGTGCGCCGCAGCTTTGCCTCTGTCATCCACTTCTACCAGGGCTGGCTCTACTTCAACCAACGCCTGCCCGTCCAGGCCGAGGACGAACTGCTCAGTGCCGAGCTAGGTCTGGCCCCCCAGGGCAGGCCCGCCATGCTAGCCGAGACCCTCAACCTGCTGGGCCACAGCCTCATCTTCCAGAACCGCCCCCAGGCCGCCGCCACCTACTTCCAGCGCAGCGGCGAACTGGCCCAGGCCAACGGCCTCGCCCCGGCTGCCATCCTCGCCCTCAGCAACCTGGCGGGCTTGCGCCTCGACCTCGGTGCCGTAGAAGCGGCAGTTTGCATTTACCAGCTAGTCCTCTCCCAGGCCGAAGCCAGTGGCGACCTGCTCGCTGTGGCCCGTAGCCACCGCAATCTTGCCCGCCTCTATGGGCGGCATGGCCCCTACAGCCGCGCCCTTGCCCATGCCGATCAGGCCATAGCCCTGCGCTCGGTAGTCAGCAACCACGCCCAGCTAGCCCGCCTGCTCAGCGAAGCCGCCATTGTCTACCAACACGCTGGCCTGTTGAGCCAGGCTACTGGCTACCTGTATGAGGCGCGCGCCCTGCTGCAAGGCAACCACGACCACATCGCCCGCGTCGTCCTCGCTATGGCCCTCACCGAACTGCTCTGGCTCAAGGGTAGCTATGAACCCTGGTACGGCTACGCGATTATGGTGCTAGAAGACGACCTCGCTGGCTTCCTCTACAGCGGCGAACCCGCCTTCCACCTGGCCCGCTACTACATCAGCCAGCAAGAGTGGGCGCAGGCCCGCCGCCTGCTGCACCGCCTGGCCGCCATCGCTGAGAGCCAGCGTGACAGCCTCAACCCCAGCGACCGCAGCTACATGGACTACGCCACCGCCATCTTGCAGGCTGGGCTGGGCGAAACCGCTGTGGCCCTCGACGGCTACCGCCGCGTCCTCCGCAGTGGCCTGCTCATCCCCTACCAGCAGGCCACCGCCCTGGTGGAGTACGCCCGCCTGCTTTATAGCTACCAGCGCAGCCCCGACCTTGATTACCCCAACCCCGCCCGCTCTGCCCGCGCTGCCCTGCTCTACGCCCGCCACCTCTACTGCCAACTTGAACTGCCCCACCGCCAGGCCCAGGTAGATAGCCTGCTGGCAGTCGGCTAGTTGCCCCGTCCCTTGCCTCCCGCCAGCTTTGTTGCACCCACCATCGGGAAGGCTTATAATGGAGGCTCAGGAGGCAATCTTGTGGCAATCCTATACACCGAGAACGAGATAGTAATGCACGCCCCCCTGGAGCGCGTCTACCAGGCCGCCGCCGAGGTCGAACACTGGCCGCGCATCCTTAGCCACTACCGCTTCGTGCGCGACCTGCCCAGCCGTGCCAGTCAGCGCACCGTCGAGATGTCCGCCTACCGCGACTTCATCCCCACCTACTGGGCCTCTACCATGCAACTGCGGCGGCCCAGCGAGAGCGACCAACCGCGCGTCATCTTTCGCCATATCGCAGGGGTGACCAAGGGGATGTACGTGGAGTGGCAGTTCCAGCCGCAGCCAGACGGCGTACACGTCCGCATCACCCACGAACATCCAGACTTCCGCTTCCTCTGGCTAGTGCGCGGCTGGCTGGCCCAGCAGCTAATTGGCAACCAGTTCGTCCACAACATCGCTGCGAAAACCCTGCGCGGGATCAAAGCGTATGTTGAGGGCAAGTTATGCTCGGTGGGGCAGGTTAGGCTAGCATCTTGCTTAGCATCTTGCTACAGGGGTGTCAGGTTGCGCTTGGCTGCCACCAACCCAACCGCCCCGACCACAGGGCTGCAGCCCCCTGACTCATACTCATGCTGTGTAACACCTATCTCCTTATCAAAGCAAGGATACCCAGAATGACTAATAGGCGCGTAGTAATCACTGGTATTGGCGCAATCACCCCTATCGGTAGCGGCAGTGACGGTTTGTGGGCCGGCGTGCAGCAGGGCAAGTCGGCGGTGCAAACAGTTGACCGCTTCGATCCCTCTCCCTTCCGCTCCCACCTGGCCGCCCAGGTCAACGACTTCAATCCGCTAGCCTACATGGACGAGAAGCGCGAACGGCGGCTAGACCGCTTCGCCCAGTTTGCCCTGGCCGCCAGCAAACAGGCCGTCACCGCTGCTGGCCTCGATCTGGACGAGCAGGAGCGCGAGTCGGCGGGCCTCTACATCGGCTCTGCCCTGGGCGGCATCGCCTACGCCGAGGAGCAGCACCGCCGCTACCTCGAAGACGGCCCCAACGCGGTCAGCCCCACCCTGGCCGTCGCCGTCTTTGGCGGGGCCGCCCCCACCAACGTGGCGTTGGAGTTTGGCTGGCACGGCCCCAACATGAGCAGCGCGAACGGCTGCGCGAGCGGAGCAATCGCCATCGGCGAAGCCTTCCGCATGATCCGCCGGGGCGAGGCTCCAGTGATGCTGGCGGGCGGCGTAGAAGCCCCCCTCGGCGCGCTGGTCTACGGCGCGTTCGCCATCATCCGCGCCATGTCTAGCCGCAACGACGACCCCGCCACCGCCAGCCGCCCCTTCGACCGCGACCGCGACGGCTTCGTGATGAGCGAGGGCGCGACCATCTTGCTGCTAGAGGATGCCGAGTTTGCGGCGGCACGGGGAGCGCAGCCCATCGCCGAGATCGTCGGCTATGCGACCACCACCGACGCTTACCACATGACCGCCCCGCTGCCCAACGGCACGCAGGCCACCCGCTGTATGCAGCTAGCCCTCAAGGATGCCTGCCTGCCGCCCGAAGCGATTGGCTACGTCAACGCGCACGGCAGTTCCACCCCGCTCAACGACGGCACCGAAGCCCAGGCCATCCGCGCCGCCCTCGGCAAGGCGGCAGACAACGCGCCAGTCAGCGGCACCAAGGGGCTGACCGGCCACCTGCTGGGGGCGACCGGCGCAGTAGAGGCGGCCATCTGCGCCCGCAGCCTGCAAGCGGGCTGGCTGCCACCTTGCGCCAACCTGTTCAACCCCGACCCGCTGGTAGACCTCGACCTGATCTGTGGCGAAGGCCGCCACCGTGCCGTGCAGTACATCCTCTCCAACTCCTTTGGCTTCGGCGGTATCAACGCCAGCCTGGTCTTGGCGAAGGTCTAGCCTGGCGGATCGCACAGAGGGGGTGGGTAGCTGCGGCTTGCGCCAACATCAGCTACCCGCCCCCAACAACCGTCAAGCCCTGCGCTCGCCGCCTACCGCTCCTTAAGCAGGTCTTCTACGTCGCGGCGCACGTTGGCATCCACCCCTTCGCCGATGTGCAGCGCGCGGATGTGGCCCTGCTTGTCGATCAGGTACTGTGCGGGCCAGTAGGAGTTGTTGTAGGCCCGCCAGTTCTTGAAGTCGTTGTCCAGCGGCACCGGATAAGTGATGCCCCACTTCGTGATTGCCGCCTTGATGTTGTCGAGGTCGCGCTCATAACTGAACTCTGGCGAGTGTGGGCCAAGCACCACCAGGCCGTCCGCCTTGTGGTCGTTGTAGAGCTTGACCAGGCCGGGTAGCGAGTGCTGGCAGTTGATGCAACCTAGCGTCCAGAAGTCCACAATCACCACCTTACCGCGCAGGCTAGCCAGCGTCACCGGCTTGCCGCCAGTGTTCAGCCAGGTAGTGCTGCTAATCTCAGGGGCTGGCCCCCGGTCGGGCAGAGCCGAGCGGTAGGGCGGGGTCGCTGTGGCCGTGGCTGGCACTGGCGTGCTGGTCGCTGCCTTCTTCGTCGCGGTCGCCGCTGGTTTGCGCGTCACAGTCGCGGGCGGGCTGGTGCGGGTCGCCACCGCCTGCACTGCCGCCAGCGAGTTGCTCGCCGCCAGTTCATCCCCCCCGCCGCAGGCCGTCAGCACCACCGCCAGCAGCCCCAGCCCGAATAGTGACCTCATTGACAATCTCATCAAGTAAACCCTCCTCATCCTCTTGTTGACGACTAGCGGCCAATCCGCTCGTCTACAAGCTATACTGGGCTATCCCCCCTGCGGATTGCCACCCCGCCGTGCGATAACCCCTTCTTCTGGCAGGCCCGCCAGCCCAGGCTGACCACAAAGAGGAGAGCGCAGCCCGCAAGCCACGCCCTCCTCTGCTAACCCTCTGCTTGGCCGCTGCCTTACGGTGCGCTGAGGCCGAGCCAAAGGAACTTGCTCAACTCATCGCGGCGCACATTGTTGTTCGGGCGGAAGCAGATACCGCGGCCCCCCGCGCAACTGCCGCCGCTGATCACACCCCGCTGCGCCAGAGCCTCAATCGAGCCGTAGGCGAAGTAGGTCGGCGACACATCACCGAAGGTCGGCACGGTTGGGGTGGCTAGCGGCCAGTTGCGCGCCCGGCGCACGATCAGGGCGATCTCCGCCCGGTTGATTGGGCTGTTCGGGCGGAAGCAGGAGCCAGCCGTGCCACACTGCGCGGGCGAGTAGCCGTTGATCAGCCCACTGTGCGCTGCCGCCTCGATGTAGCTGTAGAAGACGTAGGCTGCTGGCACGTCGGCGAAGGTCGGTGAAGTCGGCGTGAAGTTGGGGACGGCGAAGCTGATCGCCGCCATCTTAGCGAACTGCCCCCGCGAAGCCTGCGCCGCCACGTTGTAGAAGTTGGGGCCGAAGCCGTTGACCGCCCCGATGCAGGTCAGCGGGTGGATGTAGGCGTAGAAGATGTTGTTCTCTGGCACGTCGCTGAACTCATCGCAGCTATCGTAGGTGATGATCGTTGCGTTGTCGCCCACCGCCCAGCTGTGGCCGTCTGGGGCGATGGTAACCTTGTTGAGCTGGGGATAGCTGCCTGCCTCGTCTACCCACTGGCCCTTGCGCTCGCTAATAATCCGCCCGCGGCCATTGCCGTCGTGGCCCACCGCTATCGCCGACACGCCATCTACCCATTGGCCCTTGCGCTCGGTGACGATGCTGGTGGCGATGAAGTTGCTGTCGCTATAGACGACGCTCCAACTGCTGCCGTCCCAGCCGAAGATGTGACCCTGCTGGCTGACCGCGAAGCCGCGATTCGGCTCGGCCAGCGAGACCCCGGTCAGGTCGTCGTTGTAAGGCAGGGTGTAGTTAGTCCAGGTGCTGCCATTGAAGCGCAGCATCATGCCATTGCGCCCAACGCAGAAGCCCGTACCATCGTCGCTGAAGCTGAGGTCCTTCATGTCATAGCTAGTAGTCAGCGGGATTTGCACCCAGGGTTCAGCGGGGTTGAGCGGGTTGTTCTTGCGGATCAGGGTGCCACCGTCGCCCACCGCATACACCTTGTTGGTGATGGGGTTGCGGCCTATGCGGTTCAGGTTGCTGTTCACCGGGCTATCTACTACCCCCCAGCTACGCCCGTCGTAGACCAGGATGCTGCCGCCGCCGCCGACCGCATAGCCGAGCGTCGGCGAGATCAGGTCGACCGCCGCCAGGTCGTACTGGGCGGTGGTGCTGAAGACCTGCCAGACACCAGAGTTGCGCTGGAGTAGCGCACTGCGCTGCTGCGACCCGCTGAGGCCGTTGCTAGCAACCGCCCAGCCACTCACGCTATCCGCGAGGTCGCTGCTGTCGTTCGGGTTGCTCGGCACGAAGTCGAAGTCGAGGACGTTGATACCCGTCGTCAACACCGGCGCGGGCCGCCAGCGGTGTGGGCGGGGAGTCGGCAGGTTAGAGGGTGTGGCCGAGGCGGCTGCGGTAGCGGTTGCTGTCCGCGTGCTGGTGGCAGTACCACCGGCAGGGGCGGGGGAGGTGTTGGTAGAGGTGCTGCTGGGGGTGAAGCTAGTGGTCGGTGGGGGGGTGAAGGTGTTGGTAGAGGTACTGCTGGGGCTGGGGGTAGCCGTCGGTGGGGGAGTGTCAGTGGCGGTAGAGGTAGCCGTCGCTGAGGGTGGGGGGGTGCCGAGCGTAGCAGTGGATGTGGGCGTGTCCAAGCCAATCGGCACCAGGGTAAAGTCGAGGGCTAGCCGCTGATTGTCGACGAAGGCTAGCGTTAGCGTCTGCGTGTAGTAGCCTGGCTTGGCGACCGTGATCTTGAAGCTGCCAACTGGCACCCCACCGAAGTTGTAGTTACCAGCATTGTCGCTGGTCACCAGGTTGCCGTTGCCGTCGTTGATCCGTACCTCGGCCAGCGGCAGCGGGTTGTTGGAGGTGAACTCGCGGATTTGGCCGCTGAACGACGCGCCACTGATGCACTTGTAGTGGGCCATCATCGCCTTTGGTGTCCCACTGTTGACGTAGGTACCGACGGCCCACACGTCTTCGCTGCTCAGCACCTTGACCCCGTTCAGGTAGTTTGCCTCGTTGCCCAGGTTAGGCGTGTTGATCGCAGTCCAGTTGCCGCTGCCAAAGCCACTACTGGTGATTGCTACGGTGGTGGTCAGGCCGTTGTTGTTGGCCGCGCCGACCGCCCAGAGGTTGTGGCCGCTGGCGTAATCCACGTCGTTGAGGGCATAGCTGCCGGGTGGCAGGGTGGCCCTGGTGTATACCCCCCCGCCGGTGCGGGTAATCACCAGCGGTTCACGCAGGTTGGGCGTGCTGTTGTAGCCGTAGCCAACTAGTACCGAGGTGTTGAGGCCGACCGCTGCCGCGCCGCGCATCTCATTCCAGGTAGAAAGCAGGCCAGCGAAGGTGAAGGTAGTCACCGTCGCCGAGGTTGCGTAAGTGGGCAGGGTGCTGGTCAGCGTGTTGTAGGCGTAGCCGCCGCTCCAGGGCTGGCTGCCAAGTGTGACAGCGTTGAGTCGGTTTGTGCGGGTGCCGATAGTGTTCGCCCCATCGTTGAGCCAGCCGCCGCTAAAGCTGTCAAAGTGCATCGCCAGGTTGCGCTCCCCCGGCTGACTGAGGGTAGTAAAGGAGCCGACAGCGTAAGCCTCGTTATTGGTCGCCACCACTGCGTTGAGGCTGTTGGTCACGTTGCCAGGGTCAGGGGCGTTGTAGTTCGTCCAACTGGTGCCGTCATAGCGAGCAATCAGGCTGTGGCTCTTGCCTGCTGAGTCGCTGTAGCTACCAACGGCCCAGGTCTGGGTTACAGTGGCGGCAACGCTGTAGAAGACGCTGTTGGTAGCCGAGAGCGGGGGGGTGTAGATCATCTGCGCCCAGGCAGTGCCGTTCCAGCGCATCGCCAGGGCGGTCAGGCTGCCAGGATTGTAGCTGCCAACGGCCCAGACGTTGCTGGGGTCGCTCGCCGCTACTGCATAGAGGTTGGCGGCAGTGGCGACCGTGTTCGAGTAGGTAGTCCAGCCGAGCGTGCCGCTGCACGTTTGTGGCTGGGCGGCTGGGGCAACCGGTGCAGCGATGGCCGCAGCCGCCTGGGGGGGGGCCACAGGCGAGGCCGGGCCAGAGCCGAAGCCGAATAGAGTGCTGCTTGCCAGGCTAACCAGCAGGAGCAGGTAGGGGATGGTGTTCTTACGCATCGGGACTCTCCTTCTTGTGATCGGTCAATCGCGCGACCGGGGGTGAGACATGGTTCCGCCATTTAGATTATAGGGCGACAGCGATCAAGCTGTCAATGATAAGTTAGTAATCGCCGTGTAAAATATACAACAGACCGATATTCGCTTCACTGCTGTTCAGGGTGCTGTTCAGGGCGCCAGTTGCCCGCCAGCCCCTTGCTATAGCTGAACAGGTGTGCTATAATGAGCAGGTGGTGGTAGCTTTTGTGGAGGTAGTGATAATTGGATGAGCTAGAAGCAGTCCTCAAGCAAGTAGCTGGGCAACCAGCCTTCAGCAGCATCGTCTGGCAGGAAGGCCAACTCTGGTTGAAGCGCAGCTATCGGCTGCGGCCAGACGAGGTGCCGCTCCTGCTGCGCCAGCAAACCACCCCCGCCCGCTTCAGCATCCACCGCGAACAGGGCGACACCCGCACCGTAATCATCGAAACCCCGCTCGCTGGGGTGGATGATGGGGGCCAGTCCCCGCCCAATCTGCCCAACCCGCTGGGCCGAGCGGCTGGCAGCGATGTGGTAGAATAGAAGTGAAACCCGCTGCTGCAAACCAATTGGCAAGGAACAAGGAGCTATATGGCAACCGATATTATCGTCCTCGGTCTCGGCCCTGGCGCGTGGGGCCAGCTTACTGGTGAGGCCCGCGACATCCTCAACAAGGTGCGGCCCGACCATCTCTACTTTCGCACGATCAAGCACCCGACGGTGGATGCCCTGCCAGCCGCCACCCGCGACGGCGCGCACAGCTTCGATGCGCTCTACGAAGCCAGCCCCACCTTCGAGGCGATCTACACCAACATTGCAGCCAGCCTCAGCCTGGCCGCCCGCAACGCAGCCGCGGGCAGCCCCATCATCTACGCCGTCCCCGGCCACCCGCTGATCGGCGAAGCCAGCGTGCTGCGCCTGCTAACCCGCGCCCAGATTGCGGACATCCCAGTTAGGATTGTGGCGGGCCTCAGCTTCATCGAACCGCTTTGCACTGCGCTGCGCCTCGACCCACTGGCGGCGGGCCTGCAACTGGTGGACGCGACCCAGCTTGCCAGCGAACTGGAGGTGACCCCCACCCAGCTAGCCGCTAGCGACCGCAAGGACGACGGCGGCCCCCAGTTCTTCAGCCCCTATAGCATCCCCTTCGCCAACAATCGGCTGCCCACCCTGCTCACCCTCTCGCCCAACGCGCCGCTGCTGGTCAGCCAACTCTACAACAGCCGCACGGCGGGCATGGTCAAGCTGGCCCTGCTCGAACTCTACCCTCCCGATTATGAGGTGACGCTGGTGCGCGCCGCTGGCACCGCGCAGGAGCTTGTGCTGCGGCTGCCGCTGCACGAGCTAGACCATAGCGAACACGCTGCGGCGGTCAACCACCTCACCTGCCTCTACCTGCCACCAATGCCCGCCCTCGCCAGCACCCGCCAGTTGAGCAGCCTCATCTACATCATGGCGCGGCTGAACGGGCCGCGCGGTTGCCCGTGGGACAGGGAGCAGAGCCACCAGACGATCAAGCAGAACCTGATTGAGGAGACCTATGAGGCGGTGGAGGCCCTGGACGCGCTGGCCGCCAACCCCAACGATGCGGATGCGCTGCACAAGTTTGCCGAGGAACTGGGCGATATCCTCTTGCAGGTCGTCTTCCACGCCCAGCTTGGCGCAATCAGCGGCGAGTTCACCCTGGCCGAGGTGGTCAACCACATCGCCAGCAAGCTGCTGCGCCGCCACCCCCACGTCTTCGGCGACGTGCAGGTTAGCGGCTCTGGCGAAGTGTTGCAGAACTGGGAGCAAATCAAGCAGCAGGAGCGGGCGGCGGCGGCAGCAAAGAAGGCGACTCGCACTGAAGCTGGCAGCGAAATCAGTGAGGGGCTGAAGGGGGTCAGCCGCCAGCTACCCGCCCTGCACTACGCCCAAGAGATTGCAGGGCGGGTGGCCCGCCGCGGCTTCGACTGGCCCAGCGCAGACGGTGTGCTGGACAAGGTGCGTGAGGAGATAGCCGAGCTAGCGGCAGCCCCCGACCCACAGAACCAGCGTGAGGAGTTCGGCGACCTCCTGTTCACCCTAGCGCACCTCGCCAACTGGCTCAAGCTGGATGCCGAGGAGAGCCTGCGCCTCGCCAATGCCAAGTTCGTGCGCCGCTTTGCCGCCACCGAGCGCAAGGTGGCCGCCGCTGGGCTGCGCTGGGACGACCTCGATCTGGCGGCCCTCGACCACTTTTGGGACGCGGTGAAGGCCGATGAGCGCGCCACCGCAGCAGAGAGCTAACTATGAGCCAGCCCACCGCCGACAGTCAGCACAGCCGCGTCGTGCTGGAACACATCATCTACGCCGAGCTGCTCGACCTTAGCTCCTACCAGTACGAGCAACTGGTGCGCGAGTTGTTCATGTTCGATGGCTTTGAGACGGCGGTAGTCGGGGTAGAGGGCGACCGCCACATCGAACTGAGTCTGCGGAAGGGCAGCGACACCTTCATTGCCCACGCCCAGCGCGGCCACGGCACCGTTCGTCGTGGCGACGTGCTGCGGCTGCGCAAGCCAGTAGAGAAGGCCAGCGTGAGCGGCGGCTATCTCGTCACCACGCGCAAGGCTCTGGACAGCGAACGGCAGTTGGGTATTGGCAACAACCGCATCGTGCGCCTGATCGACGGCAACGACCTGGTGGCTGGGGTCGCCCGCTTCGCCAGAGCAAGTATGAGCATCAGCCGCGCCGCCGACCTCGCCCTGCAAGGGGATGACTATCGGATGCTGCAATGGCTCAGCCGCCACCACTACGGCGAGTCTGCCCTTGCCCCCAACCAGGCCCGCGCCCTGACCGCAACCAGTGGGGCGGCCAGCAAGCCAATCCGACGGGCCAGGCTCGCCCCCAGCGCAAGCCCGCCGCTAACCCTAGACCCCACAATCCAGCAGCCGGGCCGCATCAGCGACCGTGCCGCCCTGCTCGCCGCTGCGCTCGTCGTCGCCCTCATCCTGCTCGTCGGCTGGCTGCTGCTGCATTGACGAGGGGCAGCATAGTAGCAAGGAGGTGGTGGCGTGGCGATGGCAACAGGTGACAGCCCCGATGCCCAGCTACTGGGGCGCATCATGCAGCTTGACCCGGTAGACTTCGAGGAGATGGTCGCTGGTCTATTCGAGATGGAGGGCTTTGTGGCCCAGAGTACACCCCGCTCTGGCGACGGCGGCGTAGACCTCTACCTCCAGCGCGGCAATCTGACCGCTATCGTGCAGTGCAAACGCCTCAACAGCACGGTTGGCGAACCTACAGTCCGCGATCTCTACGGCACTATGCTGCACGTGGGGGCGCAAGGGGCGTTCCTGGTCACCACCGGCGGCATCTCAGAGCCAGCCCGCCGCTTCGCTGCTGGCAAGCCGATCAAGCTGTTCGACGGTCGCTACTTGCTGCGCTGGCTGCACCAGCACGAGGGCGAAATCCGCAGCGACCCCACCGCCCGCCAACCCGCGCCCGCCCGCCCGCCAACGACGGCTGCGCTCCCGCCTGCTAGCCGCGCCCGCCCGCCCGCCAATCTGCCCCCGCCTCTCCCCCGCCAGTCCGCTGGCAGCCCGCCCAGGCCGCAAGATGCTGGTTACCAGCGGGCTAGCAGCCAGCAGGCCGCCCTGCAAACCGCCGCCGTCTTCGGGCTGCTGCTGGTCATTGGTGTGCTGATCTACCTGATTGTGCGGAGTTGAGGGCTTGTGCAGCCCACTAAAACGACCCCCCAAATGGAGGGCCGTCGCCGGGTTGTGGTTGTTTGGTGCTTAGAGTTGCCAGTCGTCGAGCTTGCGGCTCTGGCGGTTCTCCACCAGCAAGGCGGGGTAGTCGCTCAGGCTGTAGCTGCGTTGGCCGGGCCGCTCTGGGGCGCGCTCCTCGCTGGCCCGCAGGCGGGGATTAGGAGTCTGCTTCCCCCGCTCGTTGCCTGCGTCGCCCTGCACGCCTTGAATGCTGATGATATTTACTAGCCAGTTGGTCATCTTTTTCATGATGGTCTCCTCCGCTTCCAGTTGAACCTTCTGCCCTTATAATACCCCGCCCAGCCCAGATAGTTCCGTTAACCACTTTACAGACTAGTGTAAAGTTCTTGACACAGCCGCCCCGCCGCCCACCGTCAGTAAGGTGGCGGTAAGGTAAGGCCGCTAGCTGCCAGCACCCCCTGTTGCAGCCCCAGCCAAGTTAGCTTATAATAGGCACAGCGGGGCATGGACGAGCGTACCGTGTGCCACCCCCCGACCTACATTCGCCGCTGCCCTTGCAGCCTAACTAAATAAGAAGGAGTGCGCGCCTTGAACAAGTTGAAGGTTATCCGTCAGAAGAAAGGGTTGACCACCGGCCAACTCGCCGCCCGCGCCAGCATCCCCACCCGCCTGATCAGCGACTACGAGGAGGGCCACCAGGCCATCCCCCTGCCCCATGCTCGCCTGCTAGCAAAGGCTCTCTGGGTTAAGGTCGAGGACATCATCCCACCCAACCAGCCGCCCGTCCCTCCGCCCAGTAGCCTGGCGGTCGCTCCCGGTTCGCCGCCACCACCAGCAGTATTGCCCAGTCAGGGCGGCGAGCAACCGACAGAGCAGCAGGGTGCGCAGCAGAGCGCAGCCGCCAATGGCGATCCGCAATCCAGCCCCCCCCGCGACTACCAGGGTAGCTACCAGGGTGGCAGCAGTGGCGGCTACCAGGGTGGCGGCGGCGGCGGCTATCA
The DNA here is from genome assembly GCA_043754535.1 of Chloroflexota bacterium. Taxonomy (GTDB): domain Bacteria; phylum Chloroflexota; class Chloroflexia; order QHBQ01; family QHBQ01; genus JBBROH01. The sequence continues at coordinate 34,317 of JAYUUN010000005.1, forward strand.
ACGCAGCAGCGGCGGCTACCAGGGTGGCTTCTCCAGCGGCCCCCGCCCGCCCCGTCCCCCCCTGCGCGAACCCCAACCGCCCCAGCCGCCCCGCCCCAAGCAAGAGCCGATCATCCTGCCCGCTACCGAGGGCCAGATTACCGAGATACTGCGCCAGGCCAACCGCGTCGGCATGGAGCCAGAAGCGGTGGCAACTGAGGTGGGCAAGTCGCTAACCGAGCTTGACCGTGCTGCTGCCCGCCAGTGGATTCGCACCATGCGCGAGCGCGCCGCCAACCTGACTAGCGAGCAGCGCAGTTCGCCCGACACCGCCCGCCTGCCCGAAGACCGCGAACCGCAGTACCTTGAGCAGCAGCGCAAGGCTGGCGCAATCTTCAGCTTCACCCTGTTCGACGGCAGCATCTTCACCGGCCCGCTCAAGCTGTTCAGCCCCTACACCATCGTGCTGCACGGCGAAGACGATAAGGATATCGTGCTGCGTAAGTTGGCGATCGCCTACTACCAACAGATCGGCTCCGACCTGCACAGTGCAGAGTTGGCGAAGACCGAGGACGGCAAGTACCCTGAACCGGGCCACCACCACAAGGGCGAGGTCGAGCCACCGAGCGCACCCGCTGCCGAGAGCAGCCTGGCCGAGGATGGGCAGCCCGGCTTCTTCGGCCCCGACAGCCACGAGCAGCGCGACCTGGACGAGGACAAGCGCGACGACGTGGCCGACGCACCTGGTGAGGAGCCGCTGCCAGTGGTGAAGGGAGCGCAAGCATGAGCCTGGCCGACCACCTCAAGTTTTTGCGCGCTCGCAAAGGGGGCGTAACCCCCATCGAGATCGAAGCAGCCACTGGCATCAGCCTGCACGACCTCAACTATCTGGAAATCAAGCATCGCCAGGTGGGTGAGGATGATGAGCTGCTGGCGAAGCTGGCCGCCTTCTACGCCGTGCCACTGGCCGAGTTGCAGTGGCACCGCGACCGCTATCGCAAGAAGCTGACCGCCTACCTCTACGAACGCAGCGAGAGCGGTGACGAGGTTCACCTTACCTTGCAGAACCGCCATACCATCAGCGGCCCCCTGCTCTGGTGGGATCGCGCCGTCATCGCCGTCGAGCAGGTAGGAGCGCACCCCATCCTAGTCGAGCGACACTTCATCATAGACTGGCAGTAACTATACTCCCACCCTGCTCCCCTTACCAGGGGGCGGCGGGGGAGCGGAAGAAGGTAGCTCCACCCGCGTGTGGTAGGACAGGAACGGAAGAAGGCAACCGCAATGGCGATCAAGGACGACAAGGCGCAGCCTGCACGGGCGATGACTCAGCCGTTTGAGGGGATGCAGAGTTTCACCCACGACGAGTTGGCCGAGTGCCTCTCCTTCCTGCGGCGCATGAACAGCCAGATCAGCGGCGATCTTATCCGCCCTGCCCTCGACCGCGACACGCGGCGGCGGCTGGACGAGGAGCTTGAGCGCAATGAGACCTGGGCTGCCGAGATCGCCGCCCGCCTCAGCCTGATGCCCGCCAGCCCCACCGCCCCCGCTGTCACCCGCCGCCTTGAACGGCTGCCGCTAGAGGCCGAGGTAGTCTGCAAGGCGTGTGGCGCGCACAACCGCATCAGCGCACGCTTCTGCACTGCCTGCGGCCAAACCCTGCCTGGCGAGGGCAAAGAGCGGCCAACAGTGCAGCTTGCCATCCGCATCGTGCATGGCGAACTCAGCGACGTGGGCGTAGTGCGCCGCAACAACGAGGACTCGATCTTCAGCCGCGAACTGGAGTTGCCGAAATCGCTGGGCGGCGGGCGCGGCTGGCTGGGCCTGGTCGCCGACGGCATGGGCGGGGCCAGTGCGGGCGAGGTCGCCAGCGGCATGACGGTGGAGCTAGCCCCCGCCTACGTGTTGGAGCGGGTTAGCAGCCTGCAAGCGGAGGGCGTAGAAGCTGTCTTGCGCGAGGGGCTAGAGGCTGCCAACCGCGCCGTCTTCCAGCGCGCCCGCGCCATCGCCGGGCAGCGCGGCATGGGGACGACCGCCACCATGCTGCTGCTCGCCCCTGGCCTTGAACGCTGCTGGCTAGCCCACATCGGCGACAGTCGTGCCTACCTGCTCAACCGCCTCGGCATCACAATGAAGGGGGCGAGAGCGCGCAATATCGTGCAACTAACCACTGACCACAGCGTAGTCGCCCGCCTGATCGAACTGGGCCAGCTAACCCCAGAGGAGGCGGCCAAGTCGCCCCACCGCAGCGTCCTCTACCGCTCGCTCGGCACCGAGCCGACCACCGAAGTTGATACTTGCAGCCAGCAGTTGCAGCCGGGCGACCGCTTGCTGATCTGCTCCGACGGCCTCAACGCCCACCTGGCCGACCCAGACATCGCGGGCATTGTTCTCCGCAGCCCCGACCCACAAGAAGCCTGCGCCCGCCTGGTCGCCGAGACTAAGAAGCGCGGTGCGATAGACAATGTGAGTGTAGAGTTGTTCGCGCTGGAGTAGTGGCCGTCAGCCACCGCCGCCTGGCCCTTTGGCCGCCACCCCCTGCGTGACCGCCGCTTGCTAGTGGTTATAATGCGGGCAACGGCCCACCTCCCATCCACCTCCCATCCACCTCCCATCCACAGCAACGGAGCCAACCCATTATGCCACGTGACCTACCGCTCGGCAACGGCAGTATGCAGATCAACTTTGACCCGCAGTACAACCTGCGCGATATCTTCTGGCCGCACGTCGGCAAGGAGAACCACACGGCGGGCAATATCAACCACACTGGCGTATGGGTCAGCGACGACGGTAGCGGCCAGCCCGCCTTCGCCTGGTTCGAGGATGCTGAGTGGCAGCGCGACCTGCGCTATCGGGATGAGACGATGGTCACGGCAGTGACGATGCAGAACGACCGCCTCGGCCTGCACCTGCTCTGCGAAGACACGGTGGACTTCGACCGCGACACCTTCATCCGCCACTTTGTCGTCCACAACCTGCGCGACATCCAGCGTTCCGTCCGCTTCTTCTTCCACTACGACTGGTACATTTATGGTGAGGCGGTCGGCGATACTACCTACTATCAGCCGACACACGGCAGCCGCCCCGGTGAGTTCCTGGTCGCCTACAAGAGCAACCGCTACTTCGTCCTCAACGCCCAGGTGGGCCGCAAGGTGGGGATTAGCAGTTGGGCAAACGGCGTAAAGGGGGTGGGCGGCCTGCTCGGTACCTGGAAGGACGCGGAGGACGGCCAGCTAGCCTGCGGCAATATCGCCCAGGGGTCAGTAGACTGCACCCTCGGCGTACACCTGGACAACGTACCTGCGGGCGGCACCGTCACCTTCTACCACTGGCTCTGCGCGGGCTACAGCTTCCAGGACGTAGAGCGCGAAGACCGCAGGGTGCGCGAACGTGGCCCCGCCAGCTTCCTCGAACGCACCGCCAACTACTGGCACCGCTGGGCCAACAAGCTGCCAATGGACTGGGCCGACCTGCCCGCCGACCTGATCACTGCCTACAAGCGCAGCCTGCTCGTCCTTCGCACCCAGGTAGACGATCATGGGGCGGTGATCGCCTCCACCGACTACGACATCCTCACCTTCGCCCGCGATAGTTACTGCTATATGTGGCCGCGTGATGCTGCCCTCGTCATCTACGCCCTCGACGAAGCGGGCTTCCAGGACCCGGCGCGGGGGCTGTTCACCCTCATCGCCCGCATCATGCGCCCAGAAGGCTATCTCCTGCACAAGTACGACCCGGAGGGCGCACTCGGCTCCTCCTGGCACCCCTGGGCCGACAGCAAGGGCAACCCCCAGTTGCCCATCCAGGAGGACGAGACTGCCCTGATCATCTATGCCATGTGGCACCATTACGAGAAGTACCACGACTTTGAGTTCGTCTCCCAGTTCTACAGTCGGGTGATCAAGGCGGCGGGCGACTTCATGGTAAGCTATCGCCACCTCGCCACCCGCCTGCCTGGCCCCTCGCACGACCTCTGGGAGGAGCGGCGCGGTATTAGCAGCTTCACCGTCGGCGCGGTCTGGGCGGGCCTGACGGCGGCAGCCAACTTCGCCGAGATGTTTGGCGACCTCAACCTCGCCGACGAGTACCGCACTGCCGCCCGCGAGATCAAGAACGCCTGCGTGCGCTTTATGTTCGACCAGGAGGGCGGCTACTTCGTCCGCCAACTGGCAGTGCATGACGACGATACGACCAGCCAGGACTGCACCGTAGATGCCAGCGCGACCGGCCTCTTTCAGTTCGGTATGTTCGCCGCCGACGACCCGCTGATCGTCTCTACTATGCAGGCGATCAAGGAGAAGCTGGTGATCCCCACCCCCGTTGGCGGGGTCGCCCGCTATCAGTCCGACTACTACCAGCGGGTTAGCCAGGACGTGACTGGCAACCCCTGGTTCATCTGCACCCTCTGGCTGGCCGACTACTATATCGCGGCAGCTCGCAATCTGGCCGAGATGGAGCCTGCCCTCGACCTGCTGCACTGGGTCTGCCAGCACAGCCTGCCCAGCGGGGTGCTGGCCGAGCAAATCCACCCCTACACTGGTGCGCCGCTCTCTGTTTCGCCGCTCACCTGGAGCCATGCCGCCTACGTTACCACTACCTTGCGCTACGTGCAGAAGCGGCAGACCTTCTTTCTGCAAGCAAAAATAGGCAGTAGTGACCTCAAAATCAAGCAGCTAACTCCTGCTGGCCCGGTTATTGGTATGGGGGAGTCAGACAGATGAAGTAGCTCGTGGGGGGTATTGCAGCATGAGTAGGATCGTTGACCTTAGCCACCCGGTCGAGGAGCAGATGCCCAACTACCCTGGGCGGCTTGCCCCCCTGTTTGGCATAACCGAAGAAGCCACCGTGGTCGCCAGCGAGCAGCCAGGCAGCCCCTTCCTGATCAACCGCTTTGGCTTCGATGGCGATCTCGGCACCCACCTGGATGCCCCCCACCACGTCTTCCCCACTGGCCTGGACGTTGCTAGCCTACCGCTTGACCGCCTCGCCAACCTGCCAGGCGTAGTCGTCAACATCAGCCGCCAGCCTGGGCGCGCCATTGGCCCCGCCGCCTTCACCGACCTGGAACTAGCGGGTCGGGCCGTGCTGCTCCGCACCGACTGGTCGGTACGCTGGTCGATCCCCTCCTACTGGCGCAACGCTCCATACCTGACCGCAGAGGGGGCCGCCCACCTGGTCGCGCAAAGGGTGGCCCTGGTCGGCATCGATTGCGGCAGCATAGACGACCGCAGCAACCCCCACAAACCGGCCCACACCCTGCTGCTGGCTGCTGATATCCCGCTGATCGAGCAATTGACCAACATTGCTGTGCTAGGCAACGACTTCTTCCGCTTCTTCGCCGCCCCCATCGCCCTACGCGGAGCCGCCTGCTTCCCCGTGCGCGCCTTCGCCATCATCGAGGGCTAGCCAATCGCCAGGTGTTCGAGCAGCAGCACGGTGACCAGCCAGCCGAGGTTGGGCAGGCAGTCGGTTTGCAGCCGCTCATGCCACTGGTGCAGGTAGACGTTGTAGCTGCCGCCCTCTGGCAGGTCGAGGTTCGCGCCCACCCCCGCCCCGCCGAGGTCGTAGAAGGCAGCCAGGCTAGCCCGCATGGCTGCCCCGCTGCGGCCCGCCGGTGCGCCACTGCGGGTCAAAGCACCATCGCGGCAATCCAGTTCGACCAGCCACAGGCGCGGGCTGGCGGTAGTACCCAGCGTCCACCGCTGCTGCTGGCGCACGGCCCCTACGTACTCGGTCAGCAGGTCGCCAGCCGTCTGCACCGCCGGGGTGTTCAGCACAAGAGTGCGCTGCATCTCCAGCCGCCCCGGTCGGGCGAGATAGAACTCCTGGGCCAGCCCGCCCCCCACCGTCGCGTGGCTGAGGCGCATATCCCAGCCAGGTAGGGTAGGGTCGCCCACTGCGTAAAGCTCCTGTACTGCATCCTCATAGTTGCTCATCGCTTCTTCTCCTTCGCAGCAGGTAGGGGTCACCTCGTGCTGCATATGCTGGTCTAGCCTTTGCTCACATCGCCGTTGCTTGCCCACCTAGAGGTAGGAGCGCACCGTCGCCCCACTCGGCTGCTCCTTCTTCTTCGGCTCGTCCAACAAGACGCAGAGGCTAGCACTGATTACCAGGTCGTCGTGCAAGGTTGCACCCGGCACTTGCCAGCGCAACTGCTTGCTCGTCCCCACCACCTCGGCTTGCAAGTTGGCCGCTTGCTGCCAGAAAAGGCGGCTCTCCGCTGCCCCCTCGTCCACATATTCCTTGTAGCGGCCCTGCTCGATGCAGGCCAGCCACCGCCAGCCCAGGTCGCTCTTGCTCTGCGCTGTAAAGGTGAACTTGCGGACGCGCTCACCCAATGCCGCCTCCAGGTGGCTAGCGATGCCCATGCCCAGCCCCGTCGCGTCCACCACCAGCCGCTCCGCCCGCCAGTGGTCGGCCAGGGCCAGCACCTGCTGCTCAAGGTCTACGTGGTTCGCGCCCTGCCAGCTACGGCGGTCTACCACCTGGTAGGCGGGTAGGCCGCGCCCGCTCGCCACCATCTGCACGACGGTCAGGGCGGTGCTGTCGCGGCGGGGATTGCCACTGCGCCGCTCGGCCTCATCCGCCTCGGCCTCGCCCCCCACGTCGAGCAGCAGCGCGTAGCGGCCAGCGGCCTGTGGCTCCCGCTGGCGGTCGTGTTCACCGTGCATTAGGGCTAGCTTTGCCGCGTCCAGCATCGCGCCGTTGCCGTCGTACTCCTCCAGGCAGTACTCGGTGCGAATGAAGGGGTGCTGCGCGCCAAGCTGGGCGATCCGCGCCTGCACCCGCCGTCCATACGCCTCCACCGTTGCCGCCACCTCCTCCCAGCGCACCCGCCAGAGTTGCTGATAGCCTGCTTCAGCCTGGGCCAGAGCGTAGCGGCGTTCGCGGGCCAGCAAGCTGTGGCTGTTCCAGGGCGTGCCGAAGAACACCGTTGTCGCATCGGTGGCCGCCGCCATCGGGTCGAAGCGCGCATCCCACACGTCGGGGTCAACATCCTGGGCTTCGTTGCAGAGCAGCAGCAGGTCGGCAGTATCGCCGCGCACGTTCGCGCTCTCTGCCGCACTCAGGTAGACCGCACTGGCCGCCCCAAGCTGCACCCCCCGCGTCCCCTCCTTCCGTACCTCCCCCGCGAAGGCCGAGTTCTGCAAGCGCGTCAGCAGGCGGCGGCGGCTGATTGCCCCCTGACCCTCAGTCGGGTTCGCCATCACCACCCGCCCACCGCTCTCGCAGCGCAAAACCAGCAGGTAAGCGATAGTCTGGGCGATCAACTCGTCCTTGCCGCTCTGCCTGCTAAACTCGATCACGAACCTGCGCCCCCAACCACCCAGCACACTCGCCACAATCGCCTCCGCCGGGCCAAGCTGGTAGCCCCGCAATGGCAGCTTCAGCTCCTGCTCGCTGAACATCGCCAGCCCCGTCAGCGGCTCTGGCCCCTTGTTCTCTGTTGCCATAGTTCCCCCCCTTCCCTCACCAACACTGTTGTACAGCCGTTCACCAACCGCCAGCCACTACCCGCCAGCCGCCCTGCCCTGATCTGCGCATCTGCTGGCTGCATCCGCTGCAACCGCTGGCACGCCTTTTGCCCTAGTAGTCGGCATAACGAGCAAAGAGGTGAAGTTACAATGACTGAGCCAACCCCAGATGCTATCCGCAACGAGTCCGGTGTCCACCAGGACAGCCCCGAAGGCGCGCCCGGTGTACAACGCACTGCCGCCGAGCGTGGCTACCCTCCCGAACCCGACCGCATCGCCGCCATTGGCTTTGGCGACAGTAAGCCAGAGACGATTGGCCGCACCGAGCAGGAGCGCGAACGCTTCATTGGCCTGGTCGGGATGAGCGGTCAAATGCGCGACGAGATGGGCATGGATCGCATCGTAGACGAAGCTGAAGACCAGGCCCAGCCCTTCAGTGAAGAAAAGTCTAGCTAACCAAACCAACCAGATAGCCGAAAGGAACAACCCCATGCCAGACCACGCCAGCGAGATTGGCCGCGACGAGCGTAGCCACGAGGAGAAGTTGCAGGATCGCGGCATCTCCCCCACCGAACACCCCGCCATGGACGAGAACCTGGGCAATCCCGACTATCGGGTGGCCCAGCATGGCACCCAGGGCCAGACTGAGGACGACAGCGACGACAACAGCGACGGCCAGCACACCTATAGTGAGGGTAAGCCGCAGCCACCAGCCAGGAAGGTAGCCCGCATGGCAGCCGAAGTCGAAGCCGAAGCCGAGGCCAAAGACAGGCCGCAGAACCAGTTGGAGGAGGAGCAGGAACACCACCTCTCCGAGCAGAGCCAGCGTGACCGCGACGAGACCACCGCCCCCAATGCTGGCAAGGGCCAACATGACCGCAACAGCGACCGCAGACAGGTGGAGGCCGAAACCATCAACCAGCAGCGGCGGTTAGCCACAACCAGCACTGCCCACAAAGAGGGGACGCGCAAGCACGTCCCCTTCTCCATGCCAGCCCCGGTTTAGCGCACCCCCTTCAGGCGGGCCAGGGCCGCATCGCGGAAGTTCGCCAGCCCAACGTACCACTTTAGCCGCGTGCGGCTAGCATCCTTCGCCTCCAGCGGGCCAAGCCGCTCCACCTGTATCCCCCCGTTGTCCAGCCCCATTACGCCGCGCTCGTAGCCGAACTGAAGCGCGTAGATGCTAGAGCAGTCGTTGCTGCTGCCCATCACCTCCGCGTCGCCGATGTTGTCGTCCACCTCAATCGGGATGCCGTTGTAGTAGCTCTGGCTAATGCCAAACTCGTCGGGGCTGCTAGCCACCGTGCCAGTAGTACGCGCCAGCCGGGTCAGGCTGCGGCGGCTGCGGCGGCTCATCAGCAGCAGATCGGGCTTGCCAGGGCGCACCTGGTCGAGCAGCGCATCCAGCAAGTCCAGGGTCAATGCCCCCCCGTTCGGCCCCACCGTCGCCGTCTGGCCCACCGCTGCCAGCTTCGCCAGCCCGTCGAACCCGTTGCTGTCAGCGTCTACGTCGCCGTTGATGAAGTTGGCCGCGAACTTGTAGCCGACAGCCCGCGCCTTCGCCTCAATCACAGTCGCCTCCAGGTCGTTGATGTTGGCGTAGGTCTGCTGCAAAAAGTTATCCACATCCGCGTCGCCACCGAGGATCGCCAGGCTCGCCTGCTTGCGGGCGAAGGTCGGCGTACTCTCAATCCAAACGTCGCCCACCGCGTGAAACTCTACGGTGCCATGAGTCAACACCTGGTTGTATTGCAGGCTGCTGCCGTTGATCGTCATGAAGGGCAGGTACTTGAGTACGGGGCTGGTCGTGGTCATCGTCTCCACCACCCCCTGCAACATCATGCTCTGGCTCAAGTTCGCCGCCTCGATAATTGTCAGTGCCATAGTCAGTTCTCCATTCTTGAAACTAGCTGTTGCTTGCCACCCCTGCTCAGCGACCCCGCCGCAGGGCCAGCCCAATCTTAGCTGCTGCGCCAAGCGGCCAGGGCGCGGTCTGCTCCTGTCGCACCACGTTGACTGCTGGCACGCTCGGCGCGGTCGAGGTCAGGCTAGCCCGCACCTCGCCGTAGATCGCCACCGTGCGCGCCAACGCCGCGTCCAGTGCCACCTTGCTCTCGCCCGCCACCAGCCCATGCAGCGCAGGCACACCCGCCACCGCCGACCCCGCGATCACCTGCCCGCGATAGCCCGCCAGCAACTCGGCCATCGCTGCCTGCGTGTCTGTCGTTTCGTCCATCTCATACCTCCTTGCAAAAAGCCCCTCGCCGCAGGCAAACAAAAAGCGCGACTGGCCCTGCCACCCAATGGTGAAAGAGTCAGCCGCGCAGTGCTTGCTACGGAATACGATTATTGTAGCACAGATGCTCTCTTTTGTCAAGTGGCAAGCGGCTCGCTACTTTGGTACAATAGCAGCATGAAGACGACTATCTCCGCCGAGCGGCTGACCCTGATCGAGGATCGCCGCAGCAACAACCTGCAACTGGCAGCCATCGCCCTGTTCACCCTGCTCGTCGTCCCCCTGGCCTTCGTCGCTGGGGCCGCCGAGGAGAACAGCACCCTGCCCGCGATCATCCTCAGCCCCCTGATCCTGATCGTGATCGTCGTTCTCAGCCTCAGCCGCACCCTGTTCAAGCCGAAGGCCCAGTTTACCTTCGACCGCCAGAGCGACCGCTTCCTGCGTGGCAGCACCGTCGTTGCCCCGCTCAGCGCAATCCAGTGCGTGGTAGTCGAGGCTGACCCTGCAAAGGCGGGCTACGGCCACCGCCTCACCGTCCTCACCCGCGAGCTAGAGACGGAGCTAGACACCGCCCTCGGCGGCCTGGTGGAGATTGCCGCCCTGGAGAAGCTAGCCAACCAGGTAGCAGCCTACCTCAACGTCCGCGTCGTCCACCGCGAAGCCCAGGGCTAGGCGGTGGGCCAGCCACCCACGCTGCTGCAAGCCGCCAGCTAGCCCCCCGCCAGCCGCTCCCAAACCCCCTCCTCCGCTTACCTGCTAGCCATTGCTAGTGGCCTCAGCAACCAACCCTTTGCCCATCTCCACCCCCGCCAAACCCAATCTGTAAGCCCTTCCACAGGCAAGCTGCGCCAAACTGGAAATAGGGCCGCTTGACATTGGCGTTTTGACAAAGATGGGTATATAATGCAACCAGGAGCAAAAGCCAACCCAACCTGGCCCAAACTAGCTTTAGGACCCACACAAATAGATCGGGGGATTACTAATTGGAACAGCTATCTCATCATGAACGCAGCAATGCTCTGGCCCAGATGGCCGCCGAAGGGGTTGATGTGCTGATTATCGGCGGCGGCATCACCGGCGTGTCAGTAGCGATGGACGCAGCAGCCCGCGGCTACCGCGTCGGCCTGGTCGAGCGGCATGACTTCGCCAGTGGCACCAGCAGCAAGTCTACCAAGCTGGTGCATGGTGGCATCCGCTATCTACCACAGTTCGATTTCGTCCTCGTGCGCGAAGCCCTCGTCGAGCGCGGCCTGCTCTTTCGCAACGCCCCCTGGATCGTGCGCCCCCTCGCCTTCATCCTCCCGCTCTACGCCAACGCCAAGAAGCCGCTTGGTGTCCCCTTCACCCTCCCCGGTCGCTTCCTGCTGGATTGGGAGGTGCAGGCTGGCTTGCTGATGTACGACCTCTTTAGCGGGCGGCTAGGCATCAAGCACCACCAGCGCATCAGCGTCGCCGCCGCCTTGCAGCGCGCCCCCTCCCTCAAGCGTGAGGGGCTGAAGCACGCCTTTGTCTACTATGACGGCCAGACCGACGACACCCGCCTGACCACTACCGTCCTCCGTACCGCAGTGCGGCTGGGGTCGTTGGCCGCCAACTATGCCGAGGTAACCAGCTTCCAGATCGATGGCGGCCAGATCGCCGCCGCCCACGTCTGCGACAACATCAGTGGCAAGCAGTACACCATCCGCGCCCGCCACGTCGTCAACGCAGGTGGCGTGTTTGCCGAGAAGATCGAGTCGCTGACGGGCATCCACAGCGACCTCAGCGTGAAGCCAGCCAAAGGCGTTCACCTCGTCTTTAGCCGTGACAAACTGCCCATCACCGACGAAGCGGTTGTGCTACCCGAAACCGACGACGGTCGTCTGCTCTTTATCGTCCCCTGGGAGGGCCGCGTTGTGGTCGGCACCACCGACACCGAGGGCGGTGACGTGGAGCGGCCAGAGACCAACGCGGCGGATATTGCCTACTTGCTCGACCACCTGCACCGCTACCTGAATGTCAACTTGACAGAACATGATATTATCAGCACATACGCAGGCTACCGCCCACTAGTCAGCAGCAAAGACCCGGCCAAGTCCTCCGCCCACCTATCACGCAGCCATGCTGTGCTAGACGGCCCCGGTGGGATGGTGACCATTGTCGGTGGCAAGCTGACCACCTGGCGGCGCATGGCCGAGGATACCGTCAACCACGTGGCCCGGCGCGACGGCAATCCCCCTTCGCAGCTAACCCGCCAGTTGTACCTCGAAGGCACAGTCGGTTGGCCGCGAGTAGAGCGCGAAGTGCAGCGGCGTGGCACGAAGTTGGGCCTCGACCTCGATATCCTCGAACACCTGGGCCAGAGCTTCGGCGCGAACCTGGAGAGTGTCTTGCAGATTGCGGCGGCTGACCACCGCCTGGCCCGGCGGATCGTTCCCGATCTGCCCTACATCCTGGCGGAGGTAGTCCAGGCCTGCCGCTACGAGATGGCTATGACCGTAGATGACGTGCTATCGCGCCGCACCCGCCTGGTGCTAGAAGATCAGCAGCAGGGGGTCGGCGTAGCCCGCGAGATAGCACAGCTGATGGCCCACGAGTTGGGCTGGGACCAAGCCGAGAGCGAGCGGCAAGTGCGCGCCTACTACAAGATAGTTGGGCGTAACTACAGCGAGGGTGACGGTGCAGACGGTTCGACCACCCCGCAGCAGCAGGCGGCTCTGCGGCAATCTGGGGCGAGAGAGGAGGATGATTGGAGCAACGCCACTATAGAGATTGGCGATGCAAGTGGCAAGTAGGCAGTAAGGTCTCACAGGTCAGTGATCGATCACCCGGTTTAGAAAGGATTGAAGCCTGCGTCGCCCCAGCCCACTCAGAGGCGGGCCAGCGGCGGGCAGGCATAAGCGAGGCTGGGGGGACAGGGTTGTACCAGATAGCCACCTCCTGACCTCTAAATCATGGGAGGATTTGACGTGAGAAGGAATACACTAGCGGGCGAGTTGGCAGCCGAGTTCCTCGGCACCCTCGTACTGTTGCTCTTTGGTACAGGCGTAGTTGGTAGCGTCGTGGCCGCTGGGCGTGGCGATGCGAATAGCATCAGCTTCGCCTGGGGCTTTGCCGTGACGATGGGCGTATACGTCGCTGGTGGTCTCAGCGGCGCACACCTCAACCCCGCCGTCACCGTCGCCCTGGCAGCACGCGGCGACGTACCCTGGGGCAAGGTTGGTCCCTACATCCTGGCCCAGTTGGTCGGCGCATTCTGTGGCGCGGGCCTCGTCCTGCTCCACTACTCGCAGATCATCGGCGCACGGGTCAACGGCACTTACCCTGGGGTCAGTGCTAAGGCAACCCTGGACGACATGGGCGGCATCTTCTACACCCGCCCCAATCCGGCAGTTCATGCTGGTGGCGACATCCCCTGGGCGTTCTTCAGCGAGTTGCTCGGCACCTTCATCCTGATGTTCGTCATCCGCGCAATCACCGACACCCGCAATAGCTCCCCCGTCGGCAATATGGCCCCGCTGCTGATCGGCTTCCTGGTCGCGGTCATCGGTATGAGCCTCGGCGCAACCACCGGCTATGCGATCAACCCCGCCCGCGACCTCGGCCCGCGCCTGTTGGCCGCCCTCGGTGGCTGGGGTGCCATCCCCTTCACCGACAACGGTGGCTACTTCTGGATACCGATTGTCGCCCCGATTGTTGGTGCGGTGCTTGGTATCTTCGCCTACGACTTCGGCATCCGCCAGTTCTTGATCGACAAGGGTGAGCAGCCGCTCGCTGGCGAGCAGTCGAAGGCCGAAACCGTCCGCGAACGCCGCTGAACCCGCCAACCCCCTCCGCTCGGCAAGCTGGGTGGAGGGGGATCGTAAACCCACCCTCTACATACCTCCGAGCCTGACCTCCGCCAGTGGGCGCAAGGTCGGGCCTGCTGCACCCAGCGCATCAGGGACACCTTTGTGCGTCGGGCCAGCCGAAGCAACGTAGCTTATTTTCTCAACGAAGGAGAACGCAAGTGGCTGAACAGTACATCCTCGCCCTCGACCAGGGGACGACCAGTTCGCGGGCTATCGTATTCGACCACAACGGCCAGATCAAGGCCCAGCGCAACCAGGAGTTCACCCAGATTTACCCCAAGCCGGGCTGGGTCGAACACAACGCCGAAGACATCTGGAGCAGCCAGCTTAACGTGGCGATCCAGGTGATGAGCGAACTCAACCTCACCCCCGCCGACATCGCGGCCATCGGTATTACCAACCAGCGCGAGACCACTGTGATCTGGGACAAGGCGACCGGGCGGCCCATCGCCAATGCCATCGTCTGGCAAGACCGCCGCACCGCTGGTTACTGCGACGAACTCAAGCGCGGCGCATTGGCCGAAGCGATCCCCCACAAGACTGGCCTGGTCATCGATGCCTACTTCAGCGGCACCAAAGTCAAGTGGCTGCTCGACAACGTAGAGGGCGCACGCGAGAAGGCCGAGCGCGGCGAACTGCTCTTTGGCAACATCGACACCTTCCTCATCTGGCGGCTCACCGGCGGCGCAGTCCACGTCACCGACTACTCCAACGCCAGCCGCACCATGTTGTTCAACATCCGCGAACTGAAGTGGGATGAGGAAATCCTCAAGGAAATGAACATCCCCGCCGCCATCCTGCCCCAGGTCAAGCAGAGCAGCGAAGTCTACGGCGAGACCAAAGAGGGGTTGTTCGGCAGCGGCATGAGCGGCACGATCAAGATTGCCGGTGATGCGGGCGACCAGCAGGCCGCCACCTTCGGCCAGGCCTGCTTCCAGGTCGGCCAGGCCAAGAACACCTACGGCACCGGCTGCTTCATGCTGATGAACACCGGCGAGACCCCGGTGACCAGCAAGAACAAGCTGCTCACCACCATCGGCTGGGGCATCAACGGCAAAATCACCTACTGCCTCGAAGGCTCCGTCTTCGTCACCGGCGCGGCGGTGCAATACCTGCGCGACGAACTGAAGATCATCGGCAACGCAGCAGAGACCGAAGCCCTCGCCATGTCGGTCGGCGACAGCGGTGGCGTGTACGTCGTGCCAGCCTTCGTCGGCCTCGGCGCACCCTACTGGGATCAGTACGCTCGTGGCGCGATCCTCGGCCTCACGCGCGGCAGTGGGCGGGCTGAGATCGCCCGCGCCACCCTCGAATCGGTCGCCTACCAGTCCCGCGATGTGCTGGAAGCAATGGAAGCCGACAGCGGCGTGAAGCTCAATACCTTGCGGGTAGACGGCGGCATGGTCGCCAACAACTTCCTGATGCAGTTCCAGGCCGACGTGCTGAACGTGCCGGTGGAGCGGCCAAAGGTGGCGGAGACTACCGCCCTCGGCGCAGCCTACCTCGCCGGGCTGGCAGTCGGCTATTGGAGCAGCACCGACGACATCACCAACAACTGGGCTTTGGACAAGCGGTACGAACCCGCGATGGACAAGGCCGAGGCCGACAAGGGCTACGCTGGCTGGCACCGCGCTGTAGATCGCGCCCGCGACTGGGCCGAACACGACAGCTAGGCCACGCCGCTTGCAGTAGCAGCTAGCAGCAAGGGGGTGGCGCAGCATAGGCCACCCCCTT
Source organism: Chloroflexota bacterium (assembly GCA_043754535.1). GTDB lineage: Bacteria > Chloroflexota > Chloroflexia > QHBQ01 > QHBQ01 > JBBROH01. Next base: position 49,571 of record JAYUUN010000005.1, read on the forward strand.
CTTCTTGTCCCCGGAAGCGTCCCAGCACCCCGTCCACCTCGCTGAAACAAAATCGCCCGCCAGTCCGTCTTAATGCCATACGGACTTCATGGCTAACCACAAAAGGAGCAAGACAGTGCTAACAGGCGAGCTAGACCACCACGCGCAAGCCGACGACCAACCCCACAGCGAGCAACCAACCCCACTCACCCCAGAGCGCGACAAGCGCAACGAGGAGATCGGCAATCTGGCTGGTACCAGTGCTGGTTTCCTACTCGGCACGCGGGTCGGCAGCGTGCTGATCCCCATCCCCTTCGCCGGGGCGTTCATCGGCGGGCTGATCGGTGCATCGTTCGGCAGCGACCTGGGCAAGAGCATCGGCAAAGCGATCCTCAATGGCGTAGACCAGTTCATGCAGGGCGCGACCAGCCCCATGCAGTCTGACCAACCTGCCATCCCGCCCGCGCCGCAGGCCGAAACCCTGAGTGCCTGACCAACCTGGGTGTGGGGTTTAGCCACGGAGCGCAACCAACCAGGTTGCGCTCCTCTATTTCCCCCTCCCCCCTCAATTTGCGTAAACTTGTGGCAAAATGTTGCATAGTTTGCACTAGTAGCCCCTCAACGGTTATACTAGAGAGTGAGCCATGCGCCTTAGCAGGTAGTGGTCATAGCACAGGGCGATACCGAGGGCTTGTAGATACAGATTGGTTGTAAGGTTGCCGAGAGAGCTTCTATTAGCCACCTACGCCATCAATGTGTGCTATAATCCAGTGAGGGGGTATTGCATTTGCTAGGCTCTATGGGAATAATGGTGAAGAAGCAGCGCGAGGAACTAAAAGAGCTTCACGGCTCACAATATGACCAGGGTGCCGTAGCCAACCGGGTTGGCCTGTCGCAGAGCGTGCTTTCCGACCTTGAACGAGGCCGCATCGCCTACCTGCCAGAAGCCAGTACCCTGAATAGTCTTGTAGCCGAGTTGCACCTGAACATGGCGGAGCTACTCCAGGCGGCAGGCTACGACATCTACCCCGACGTGGTAGATCGGGCGATCACGCACGGGGTGATCGATAGCGTCAGCCTGCGCGATATCCTGCGCCTGAAGTACAACATCCACGAGTCGCAGATGCACATCGTCGAGGCGGTGATCGGTCTGCTCGCCAACCAGCAGCAGCGGTTAGGCCAGCAGACCCGCCTGGTCACCCGCAGCAACAAGCCGCCCCTTCCAGAGGAGCGGCTCGTTTTGTGGAGCGCAGGCGCGGGTTGGCTCTTGGGCTAGTGGCTGCTGCGAGCCAGCCGCACGTTACGTAGGTAGCGTACCAGCAGCAGTAGCAGTAGCAGACCTGCCACGATCATGATCGGGAACTCTGCGCCAGTTGCCGGTTGCGTCGTCGCCTGCCCACCATTGGTGCTGGGGTTCACCGTCGCAGCCGGGGTTGCCCCACTGACAGCACTGGCAATCGGCAAGACGGCACCAGCAACGGTCACGCCCTTCCAATCAGCCAGTTTGTCGCTATCGGTCGTCTTTACCGTCTGGCGGCGGTAGATCAGGATGCCAGAGTTCTTGTCTGCCCCCGCGAAGTCCGCCGGGCTGTTGTTCGAGCGGGTAATCGCCAGGCCAGGGTCGAACAGCGGGCCTGCGGTAGCAAAGGCTGTATAGTTGGCGGCAGTCTTGTCTACTGCCCCCCAGTTGATGCAATCCACCACCACCCCATTGTTGTCCTTGATGCAGAGCAGGTCAGCCTCGCGCTTGAGGCCGCCCGCCGCCCGCCACTTGGGGAACTGGGCCGACTTCAGTTGCTCGCCCAGGGCATAGTTAGCGACCGTGGTCGAGAAGTTGTCGCAAGTGCGGCTGGTACAAACCTGCCAGTTGTTGAGGGTCAGAGGGTTGGTCGAGTTGTTGGAAAGCTGAAAATACTGGTCGTCCACCGTCGTCCCCACCTTGACGGTCGCCAGCAGGATGGTCGTCGAGGCGGCCTGAGCTGGCTGGCTGCTGATCAATAGGCCAGAAAAGAGGGCCAACAGCATCGCCCCCGCAATCACCCGCTTGCTAATCACAATCGCGCTCCTTTCGCTCCAGGGGCAAGCACATCGAGTCCGCCCCCTGCGTCCTTATCAACTAAACATAATGTAGCATAAAACATCCTGCCTGTCAATAGCGCAGCCTCCTTTTTCGCCAACTTCTTCGTCAAAAAGGCAAACTGCCTGCGCTCAGCTGCTCTCTGCTCCTATCCTCCCTTCTCAACCTGGCTGCTTGCCCCCGCCAGATGTGCTATAATCGTAGGACGGGGTTCCCTGATCGCCCCAGTTCGCAAGCCACAAGGAGGCAACCTGTTTTGGCAACCGTACACGCTAACCTCAACCTGCTACACGACATGGAGTTCACCGCCCACGCCCCCAGCGGTCACAGCCTGACCCTGGATGTTGGCAGCGAGTCTGGCGGCCACGGCATGGGCCTGGAACCGCTCGACCTCGTGCTGCTCAGTCTGGGCGGCTGCCTGGGCATGAGCGCGCTCTCGATCCTTCGCAAGAAGCGGCAGGAGATCACTCACTACGAAATCCGCGTTACCGCCCAGCAGGCCGACAGCCAGCCCCACGTCTACCACGAGATCGAACTCGACCACATCCTGGCTGGGCATGGCCTGGACGAGGCAGCGGTCGCCCGTTCCTTGCAACTGGCAGAGGAGAAGTACTGCCCCGTCAGTGCCATGCTGCGTGGCTCGGTCAAGATCATCAACAAGTTCCGCATCATCCCCGACGCGGAACACGAGACCAAGTAGAAGCAACCTGCTGGCAAGGATGGGCTAGCAGAGTTAAGTTAGTAGAAAGAGAGATTGACGAAGATGAGGACGAACGTGTATTTGCGCGGCCTACTACTGGCGGCTGTACTAATCAGCCTGCTGTTCAGCAGCCCCGGCTTTGGCACCAACAATAGCAGCCCCCAACCACGGCTAGACCCGGCGGCCAAGATCGAGCAGCGGTTGCAGCAAGACCTGGCGGGCGGCAAGTCAGCCAGCTTCATTATCGTGCTGGATGCCCAGGCCGACCTCAGCCCCGCTTATGCAATGACCAACCAGGACGCACGCGGCTGGTACGTCTACAATACCCTCAAGGCTGAGGCCGCCCGTAGCCAGCCTGCCCTCACGTCGCTGCTAGCCAGCGAGGGGGTAGCCTATCAGTCGTTCTGGGCCGCCAATGCCATCGTGGTCAACAGTGGCGATGCCGGGTTGGTTAGCCGCCTGGCCGCCCGCAGCGACGTGCGCCGCCTGGAGGCCAACCGCACCTTCTCTGCGATTGACCCCATCGAGCGCACCCCCCTCAGCAGCGATAGCAGCGACAGCCGCCAGCCCGCCGCCATCGAGTGGGGCGTGCAGAACGTCAACGCCCCCCAGGTCTGGGCCTTGGGCTACCGTGGGCAGGGCATTGTGATTGCGGGCGAAGACACCGGCATCCGCTGGACGCACAACACGCTCAAGGCCAAGTATCGTGGCTGGAACGGCACCACTGCCAACCACAACTACAACTGGCACGATGCGATCCACACCGGCGGCGGTGGCTGCGGCCCCGATAGCCTCGTCCCCTGCGACGACACCGACCACGGTACCCATACTGTCGGTAGCATCGTCGGCGATGATGGTGCAGGCAACCAGATCGGCGTAGCCCCCGACGCGAAGTGGATCGGCTGCCGCAACATGGACGTGGGCAACGGCAACCCCGCCACCTACACCGAATGCATTCAGTGGATGATTGCCCCCACCGACCTGGCAGGCAACAACCCCAACCCCACCCTCCGTCCCCACGTGATCAACAATAGCTGGGGCTGCCCGCCCAGCGAAGGTTGCGCCCCCCTCACTCTGGAGACCATCATCGGCAATGCCCAGGCTAGCGGCATCTTCTTCGAGGCTTCAGCGGGCAATGGTGGCCCCAACTGTGCCACTGTGAGCGACCCGCCCGCCAACTACGCCGCCAGCTTCAGCACTGGCGCAATCAACATCAACAACGGTCTCGCCAGCTTCAGCAGCCGTGGCCCTGGCATCAGCACCAACCTGCTCAAGCCCGACCTCTCCGCCCCCGGCGTGAACGTGCGCTCGGCAACCAACAGCAGCGATACTGCCTACATCAATCTCAGCGGCACTAGCATGGCTGGCCCGCACGTCGTCGGCGTAGTCGCCCTGCTCTGGTCGGCCCATCCCGAACTGGCCCGCAACATCACCGCCACCAAGAACATCCTGCTCCAGACTGCCAACCCCGTCGTCGTCCTCAACCCAGTGCAGACCTGTGGCGGCACCAGCAGCAGCCAGATTCCCAACAACAGCTTCGGCTATGGTCGGGTAGACGCACTGGCCGCCGTCAACTCCGTTCCCTTCGGCACCCCGACCAGCACCGTGACTGGCACCCCACCGACCGCCACCTCCACTAGCCTACCCGCCACCGCCACCACCACTCGCACGGCGACCACCACCCCGACCGCGACTGCCACCAGCACGGTGACCAGCATCGCGACCGCGACCAGCACAGCAGCCAGTGCGACCGCAACCCTGACTGGCACCGCCGTGGCAACCGCCACCGCGACCCTGACTGGCACCGCCGTGACAACCGCCACCGCAACCCTGACTGGCACCGCCAGCCCGCCGACCGCCACCGCAACCCTGACTGGCACCCCCGCGGCAACCGCCACCCCCTGCGCGATCCGCTTCAGCGACGTGCCAACCAGCAACCTGTTCTATGGTGACATCCAGTACCTCGCCTGTCGCGGCATCGTCAGCGGCGCGAACGGCCTCTTTAGCCCCAACGCCAACGCCAGTCGCGGCCAGTTCGCCAAGATTGCCACCCTCGGTTTCGCTATCCCCGCCTTCACCCCAACCGTCCAGACCTTCGTGGACGTAGCCCCTGCTAGCATCTTCTATGGCTACATCGAAGCCGCCTTCCACGCTGGGGTCGTCAACGGTCTAACCGCCAGTCAGTGCGCGGCCCTCGGCACCCCCGGCACCTGCTACGCGCCCAACGTCAGCATCAGCAGAGCGCAAGTGGCGGTGATCGTCCAGCGGGCCAAGCAGTACTCCCTCTTTACCCCGACCGTCCAGACCTTCAGCGACGTGCCAGTGGGCAACTTCGCCTACGCCGCGATTGAAACCCTTGCCCACAACAACATCATCAACGGCGCAGCCTGCGGCACCAGCCTCTGCTTCCGCCCCAACGACAACATCAAGCGCGGTGAACTGTCGAAGGTCGTGCGCCGGGCCATCGAAACCGCCCCCTAACACACTTTAGCGCAACAGGAAGGGGCAGGCCCATGTGGTCTGCCCCCTCTCTGTGCCAGATTGTTGCTCCCCCTAACATCGGTCGTACCACCAGCAGTCCGCGCTCAACCTGCACCATCGGCACGGCAGTACTGACGTTGGCGGTGGCGGCGGCCAGGCAGTCGGCGGCCCAGCCGAAGCGCAGCAGATGCGTCCCGCTGCTCGTCTCGTTGAAGGCGGTGAGGAAGGTGTCGCGGCCAGGCTGGGCCGGGTTCTCCTGCGGCGCAATGTAGCTGAGGTAGAGGCGCAGCGCGATAGTCGCCCCCTCCTCTGCCATCCGCACCTCGCCAGACCCACCACCCTCCCCTGCTCTGCGCGGCCCCGGTTCGCCCCAGCCACTACCCTGCGCCGCATTGAAAGGCACAAAAGGGAAGGCAGCCCCCGCATTGCGCTGCATTACCTCGGCACTGGCCTCCCCTACGCTGGTCGGGCGGCTGTCTGCCTCGGCGAAGCGGGCGTAGTCGGGGTCGTCCTCGCTGAGGTCAGTCAGGGTGGCAGTGCGGGCCTGCGTTGCGCTGGTCAACCCGGCACCCTCGCGCAAGAGGTAGACCAGGTAGCCGCCCACGATCAGGTCGTCCAACGAGAGGTTGTTGCCGCGCCCCCGCCCGCTGGCAACCACCGTGATGTCGCAGCCGTTGGCCGCCGCATAGGCCAGGGCTGCCGCCGTGACCGCGCGGGCATTGCGGGTCGAGGCCGCCAGCACCAACGGCGCACCCGCCTCCATCAAGCGGCGCAGGGCTTTGGTGCCGTTCGTGGTGCAGAAGGCCAGCCGCCGCCCGCGCAAGCTCTCCGCAGGCGCAGCCAACACCTGCGCTGGCGAGTTCGAGTAGTCGAAGCCCTCTGGCGCAAGCCCCCCCCGCTCGCCCGCCAACAGGCAGTCGCCCATCTGCGCGGCAATCGCCCGCACGTCCTCTGGGTCAACCCCCAGGTAGACTTCGCGCACCCCCTGCTCTAGGAAAGCGACCAGCGTCGTCGTTGCCCGCAAGATGTCTACTACAAGGCACACCTGCCGCTCTGGGTCGCGCACCAGGTTGGGCAGCACGGCCAGTTCAATGTTCATCATGTTCCCCCAGCCCGTCGTAGCTACCATTCTACCACAAGCGGGGATTGCTAGCCAGCCCCTACCCGTAGCTGCCCTGGCAGATGCTCCAGATCGTCGGTTGACAAACCCGCCCCGAATCCGTATAATTAAATCAATTGATAAGAAGATCGACTGGCGATGACGGAAAGAGTAGCTGGTTAACGCGTCCCTCAGAGAGCCTGCGCCCGGTGCGAGCAGGCGGACGACGAGCAGCGAAAATCACTCCTGAGCCGTTGCCCGATGGTAGCCACCGCTACCCCAGGCGCAACCGGATGCCCACCGTTATCACGGGCAGGGGTGTATTTGCACCCCACTGAGTGGGTCGTAGCACTGCGGCCAATTAAGGTGGCACCGCGAGAATAATCTCGTCCTTAACCAACAAGGACGGGATTTTTGTTTGCCTGCTTTGCAGGTCGGTTAGGAGGAGTGAGGATGCAGGTAGCATATTTGCAGCAGCAACCGCCCCGCCGCTTGAAGGCTGGTGAAGGGCGGGTAGCCGAGGGCGTGCTGGCCTATTCGCTGACCGGCAGTGGTGGGGCGGTGGAGACCCGCCTGTTCGAGATCGAGGCCCAGGGGCGGCTGGCTAGCTCTGGCGGCGGCGGCGAACGCCACTACTTCGTGCTGCAAGGGGCAGGCCTGGTCGCCCCCGCCAGCGGCCAACCCACCCAGGAGCTAAAGAGCGGCGCGCTGCTCTCGCTCGCCGAGGATGAGGGCTTCAGCATCAGCAATCCCGGCGACCACCCGCTCATCCTGCTCTATATTGCCCCCGTCGCTGCCCCGGCCCTGCCCCCCGCCACCCCCGCTGGTCGCCCCGCAGCCGCCCGCCCTGGCCGTCCCCCTGCCCCAGATGTGGACGCGGGCAGCGGCGAACAACCCACCTACCGCCTCGTCTTCAGTGCGCAGGGCGGGCGCAATGGTGGCAATGGCAGCCACGCCCTCTATCGGCCCGCTCCCGACGGCCGCCTTGAGAAGCCCCAGCTTGCTGCTGAGGAGTATAGCGACGCGACCAGCCAGGCCGACGCAGAGTATTACACCCTGCTAGACGCACTAGACGCACTGGCCGAACTGGTCTACGCCACTGGCGGTGACCCCGCCGACTCGCGGGTAGACCTGGTGACCGACAGCAAGCTGATCCTCAACCAACTACGCGACGGCAGCGAACCGAAGACCCCGCGCCTGACCGAACTGCGCGACCAGGCACTCGACAACCTCGCCAACTTCGCCGCCTTCAATATTACGCTTCAGACCCGCGACAACCTGATCAAGGTACTGGGCAGCGGCACGGAGGAATAGAGAGTGCAAGTGCTATCGCTTACCCAGCAGCAATCGCGGGTGATCCAATCCAGCGCGACCTGGCAGGCTGAAGGGGTACACGCCCGCAGCCTGCGTAACCTGGCGGGCCTCGACCTGCGCCTCTTGGAGGTCGCCCCCGCTGGCGAACTAACCAGCCCCGCGATCAGCAGCGACCGTTGCTACTATGTGCTGGCGGGCAGCGGCGTGATTGGCAAGCCGGGCGCGGCTGGCGAGCCGTTCGCCCTCGGCAACGTTGCCGCCTTGACCCAGGGTGAGAGCTTCTTCATCCGCAATATTGGTGACGGCCCCCTGCAAGTGCTGTTCATTCGTGGCGCAGAGGAGGGGACGATAGCGAAGGAGACGCTGCCGCCCGCCCAGCCCGCCGCGAAGAAGCAGCCCGCAGCGGCGAAGGCTGGCGCGGTTATCCCCAACGATAGCTTCCGCTGCATGATCTGGTTCGACGGCGGCAGCACCGGCAATCCTGGGCCGAGCTACGGCAGCTACGCCATCTTCGTCCCCGACGCGGGCGGCAACTGGCCCAGCGAGCCAGCCCAGGTGATCGGGCGGCTAGACTTTGGCCGTGGCACAAACAACGAGGCCGAATACAAGGCTCTGCTGGCTGGGCTGGAAGATGTAACCCAGCGCATCGAAGCGGCGGGCCAGCCGGTGGCGAAGTGGCAGATCGAGGTGCGCGGCGACAGCGACCTGGTGATCAAGCAGGTTGGCGGCGAGTGGCAGGTGAAGAAGGATACCCTGCGCCCGCTCACCGACCGCGCCCAGACCCTCCTTCGGCGGTTCGGCAAGCGCGACCTCAAGTGGCACAGCCGCACCAATAGCGTACGCGTGCTAGGGCATTGAGTGGCTGGCCGCTGGCAACAGGGCAGTTCACCAACTCACCACTAGTTGTAGTGTAATTGGCAGCAGTACAAGGCAAGAGGAGGCAACCCATGACATTCAAGCCAGTAGACAACAACCCCAACTTCCCGCTGCTAGAGCATGATGTGCTGCGCTTCTGGCGCGAGAACCGCATCTTCGACCGCCTGCGCGAGCAGAATGCGGGCGGCCCCCGCTACAGCTTCTTCGACGGCCCGATTACCGCCAACAACCCGATGGGTGTACACCACGCCTGGGGCCGCACCTACAAAGACCTCTACCAACGCTACAAGGCGATGCAGGGCTATCAGTTGCGCTACCAGAACGGCTTCGACTGCCAGGGCCTCTGGCTGGAAGTAGAGGTGGAGAAGGCCCTGGGCTTCAATAGCAAGCGCGACATCGAGGCGTTTGGCCTGGACAAGTTCGCGGAGCAGTGCCGCGCCCGCGTCCTCAAGTTCAGCGAGAAGCAGACTCAGCAATCAATCCGCCTCGGCCAGTGGATGGACTGGGAGAACTCGTACTATACTATGAGCGACACCAACATCGAGTATATTTGGCACTTCCTCAAGGTCGTCAACGAGCGCGGCTGGCTGGCGGAGAAGGCACTAATCATGCCCTGGTGCATCCGCTGCGGCACGTCGTTGGCTCAGCACGAACTGACCGATAGCTACCGCACTGTCACCCACCGCTCGGTCTACGTCAAGCTGCCGCTCAACGAGCATCCTGGCGAGTACCTGTTGGCCTGGACTACTACCCCCTGGACGCTATCCAGCAACATGGCCCTGGCCGTCAATCCCAGCCTGGACTATGCCCAGGTGCAGCAAGGCGAAGAAGTCTACTACCTCTCCACCGGCACGCTCAAGCTACTCAAGGGCGACTTCGTGCAGATTGGCACGCTCAAGGGTAGCGCGCTGATTGCGCGGGCTAGCGGGGGCTACGCTGGCCCCTTCGACGACCTTGCCTTGCAGCAAGGGGTGGTCCATCCGGTCTTGCCCTGGGCCGAGGTCAGCGACGAGGAAGGTACTGGCATCGTGCATATCGCCCCCGGCTGTGGGGCCGAGGACTACAACCTCTACACTGGCATCTTCGGCAAGCAGGCGCGGATCATCGCCCCCATTGACGATAGCGGCCTCTACCTGGCGGGCTTCGGCCAGTATAGCGGGCGGCACGTGCGTGAGGTGACCAACGACATCTTCAGCGACCTGACCGCCAAGAACCGCATCTACAAGATCGAGGACTACACCCACCGCTACCCCGTCTGCTGGCGGTGCGGCGAGGATTTGGTCTACCGCCTGGTAGACGAGTGGTTCATCCTGGCCGACGGCCCAGCGGGTAACAGCGACCCAGAGCAGAGCGTGCGCGTGCAGATGAAGCGCAATGCCGAGCAGGTGCGCTGGCTGCCAGAGGCGAGCGGCAAGCGGATGCAGAACTGGCTGGACAATATGGGCGACTGGTGCATCAGCCGCAAGCGGTACTGGGGGCTGCCGCTACCCTTCTATCGCTGCGCCAACAAGCACGTGACTACCGTCGGTAGCCGCGCCGAGTTGCGCCAGCTTGCTACCAACCCGGCAGCAGTGGACAACCTCAAGGAGCTACACCGCCCCTGGATCGACGAGGTGACGATCACCTGTCCCCAATGCCAGCAGGAGGCCAAGCGGGTGACCGAGGTCGGCGACTGTTGGCTGGATGCGGGCATCGTCCCCTTCAGTACCCTCAAGTACCTGGAAGACAAGGACTACTGGCAGCAGTGGTTCCCCGCCGAGTTCATCACCGAGATGCGCGAACAGGTACGCCTCTGGTTCTACTCGCAACTGTTCATGAGTACCACCCTGGTCGGCAAGGCTCCCTACCAGACCGTGCTAACCAACGAGATGGTGCGCGACGAGAAGGGCGAGCGCATCAGCAAGACCAAGGGCAATGGCGCACCCTACGACGAGGCGGTAGAGAAGATGGGCGCGGATGTGCTGCGCTGGCTCTACGCTGGACAGAACAACGCGGCAGACATCAAGTTCGGCTACGGCCCCGCCCGCGAGGTGACGCGCCACCTGCTGACCCTCTGGAACACCTACAACTTCTTTGTCACCTACGCCAACCTGGATGGGCTGACGGTGGCGAACCTGCCGCCCAACATCGAGCGTAGCGAACTTGACCGCTGGATACGCGCCCGCCTCCACCTGCTGATCCAGCAAACCCGCGCCGCCCTGGACAACTATGATAGCATGACGGTGACGAAGCTGGTCACCAACTTCATCGAAGACCTATCGAACTGGTATGTGCGCCGCAGCCGCCGCCGCTTCTGGAAAAGCGAGAGTGACGAGGACAAGGTGGCCGCTTACGCCACGCTGTACGAGGCGTTGGTCACGTTGGTCAGCCTGCTAGCCCCGATCATGCCCTTCCTCAGCGAGCAAATCTACCAGAACCTGGTGGTGGATCAACTCAAGACCGCGCCCGCCAGCGTCCACCTGATCGAGTACCCTTTCGCAGACGAGTCGTTGATCGATAGGGGGCTGATCGAGGAGATCGACCTGGTGATCAAGGTGGTGAGCATGGGCCGCATGGCCCGTCAACGCCACGAACTGAAGGTGCGCCAGCCGCTCGCCGCAATCACAGTGCGCGTGCGCAACCAGCAGGAGGCGGCTCAGTTGGCCCGCCACAGCCAGCAGATCGAGGAGGAACTGAACGTCAAGGCGGTCAAGATCACGACCGACGGCGGCGAACTGGTCAGCTATGTGCTTAAGCCGAACCTGCGGCTGCTGGGCAAGAAGTACGGCAAGCAGCTACCAGCGATCACCGCCGCCCTTGCTGCCGCCGATGGTGCAGCAGTGGCTGTCGCCATCGCCGCTGGTCAGCCAGTCAGCATCAACCTGGCGGGCGAGAGCCTGGCCCTGCAAGCGGATGAGGTGCTGGTCGAGACCAAGGAGCGCGAGGGGCTGGCCGTCTTCCAGGATGAGGGGCTGGTTGTCGCCCTGGACACCGAACTCACGCCCGAACTGCGAGCCGAAGGGCTGGCCCGCGACCTCGTGCGCGTGGTGCAGGATATGCGAAAAGCAGCAGGCTTCAGTATCGCCGACCGCATTGTTACCTACTACGTCGGCAACGGCGCAGCAGGGGCTGTCCTCACTAACTACCGCGAGTACATCGCCAGCGAGACCCTCAGCCGCGACCTGGTGGCTCTGGCTAGCAGCAGCGAACTACCAGCCGCCGCCTACCAGCAGAGCAGCGACCTGAACGGCGAACAACTGCTGCTGGCCGTGCAGCAGACTGGCGAGCAGGCTAGCGGCATCGTCGCCGACGAGGAGTAGCCACCGCTGGCTAGCCGCCACGATTGTGAGGGTTGAAGTAGCATGGACAACACAGCAGTCAGCCAAACCAATCTGCCCCTGCCGCTGTTTGGCCGGGGCAAGGTGCGCGACACCTACGACCTCGGCGACCGCCTGTTGATGGTCAGCACCGACCGCCTCAGCGCGTTCGACGTGGTGCTGCCCACGCCATTGCCGGGGCGCGGCATCATCCTCAACCAGATGGCTGCCTACTGGTTTACCTACACCCGCAACATCGTCGCCAATCACCTGCTCAGCACAGATATAGCCGACTTTCCAGCGGCGGTGCAGCAATCGCCCTACCGCGAACAGGTGGTGGGGCGGGCGATGCTGGTTCGCAAAGTGCAGCGGCTCGACCTTGAGTGCGTCGTGCGCGGCTACCTGGCGGGCGGCGGCTGGGCCGACTATCAGCGGACGGGCGCGCTCTGCGCCATCCCGCTGCCAACGGGGCTGCTGGAGAATGCGCGGCTAGATGTGCCGATCTTCACCCCCTCGACCAAAGCGAGCAGCGGCCACGACCAGAACATCAGCTTTGCCCAGGCGGTGGAGATCGTTGGCGAGAAGACCGCAGAGCGGCTGCGCGACCTCAGCCTGCAACTCTACGCCGCCGCCAGCATCCACGCCGAAGCCCGTGGCATCATCATCGCCGACACCAAGTTTGAGTTCGGCCTGGACGAGGCGGGCGCAGTTATCCTGATCGACGAAGCCCTCACCCCCGACAGTTCGCGCTTCTGGCAGGCGACCAGCTACCTCCCTGGGCAGCCCGCCCACAGCTTCGACAAGCAGTTTGTACGCGACTGGCTCAAGCAGAGTGGCTGGGACAGGCAAGCCCCCCCCCCCGATCTGCCGCCAGAGATCGTCGCTGCCACCCTTGACCGCTACCAGCAGGCGTTGGCGCGGCTGACCAGTTAGCCCACGATGCAAAAGGGAGACCCGCAATTGCAAGCACTAGAAAACGCGCAGCCCGCCCCGACCAGCCAGCGGTTCACCGCCAACGTCTACGTCACGCTCAAGCCAGTGGTCAACGACCCGCAAGGGCTGTCGGTCGCCAGCGGCCTGCAACATCTAGGCTACGACACGGTGGCTAGCGTGCGCGTCGGCAAGTACATCACCCTCAAGCTGGCCGCCAGCGACCGCGCCGAGGCCGAGCGGGTGGTCAGCGAGATGTGCGCGAAGCTGCTGGCGAACACGGTGATCGAAGACTACCGCTTTGAGTTGACCGCCGAGTGATGCTCAACCGCCTGCCACCCCTCCACCGTTACACCATGCTGGCGGGGCTGCTGATCATCCTGGCGGGGCTGCTGCCCGTCCTCGCCCCCAGCGACTTCGACCTCTGGTGGCACCTGCGCACGGGCCAGTTGATCGCCGAGCAGGGCGTGCCGACGGTCAACGACTACTCCTACACCGAGCTAGGCCGCCCCTGGATCGCCTACCACTGGCTGATCGAGTGGCTGATGTACGGGGTGCAGCAGCTCTTTGGCTACCCTGGCCTGATCATCCTCTTTGGTCTGGTGCAAGCTGGCAGCAGCCTGCTTGTCTACCGCCTACTGCGGCTGCTGGGGGCTGGGCGGGTGCTTACCCTCTTGCTCCTGCTCCTCTTTGCCATCCTCACCGTCCCCACCTGGGGCGTGCGCCCGCAAATCCTTGCCTCACTGTTCCTGGCCGCCTACTACCTGATCCTGCTCACCTACAAGCACACGCCCAGCCGCCGCTGGCTGCTCTGGCTGCTGCTGCCGCTCTCCGTGCTGTGGACGAATATGCACGGCACTTACATCACCGGCCTGATCCTGATCGGCATCTTCCTGCTGGGCGAAGTCCTCAACAACTTCATCTACCGCCCAGAGCAACCGCTGCCCACCCTGCCGCTGCTGCTTGCGCTGCTTGGTAGCACGGCGGCTACCCTGCTCAACCCCTACTTCGTCAACTTGTGGCTCCTACCCCTCGGCTACGTGCCTAACGGCAGCC
>JAYUUN010000006.1:0-6283 GCA_043754535.1 Chloroflexota bacterium
GAACTTCATACGGCTATCCACATCGCGGAACAGCCCCTCGCGGTTCTCAAAGTCGTAGAGGCTGACTAGCGCACCTTGCGCCACCAGATCGCGGAAGAAATCCTTAGTCGTATCGTCGGTGGCTATGCCGCTAGGGGTGACGCAGCCAACCTGTCCACTCGATGCGACCAGCAGCCGGTCAGTCTCGGCAAACACGGAGTAGGTGTTGATCCTACCTCTACCACAGAGTGGGAAACGCCCGCTGTTGGCTAGAAAGTGACGAAATCCATCTTGGCTTCTGGTTTCTGCCAAGTAGTCATTGTATAGATCAGGGTTGTAGTTACTGTCACGCTCGTCTTTAAGTCTGTCAATCATCTGGTTGCGTACCGAGTCGTTACGTGCTTCGGAGATATCCGACCTGCCATGTGCGCTAAACCACTCCTCCTTTTTCAACTCAATGTGTTCCCAAGGCGCGTTACCGAGTACCACGTCGAAGCCGCCACTCCAACCGGCGGCCTCGTTCTCCGGCTTGCTCTCGCGCTTGAACACGTCGGGGAAGGCCAGATGCCAGTGGAAGAACTTGTACTGCGCTGCCAGTTTGCCAACCCGCTGCACAACTGACCCAGCCAACGCCGCTTCGCCCAGCTTCGCAACCCGGCGCAGCACGCCATCAGTCAGATATGGCACGCCGGGGAGCCGGGGCCAGACGAAGGCCGCACACCAGGCATCGGCGTGGATCAACTCGCGGCGGTATTCCGAGTCGTGCAGGCTGGCATAGAAAAGCTGCTCTTTGCGCGTAACCTCATCTACCGTGCCGTTAGCGGCCTGCTCGACGGCCAGCCGCTCGTCCTCCAGACGATGCTGGTCGCCGACTTCGTTAAAGTAGGTCTGGCGCGAACCGTCGTCGTTGGGTCGTTCCTTCTTGTTCTGCTTCTTCGCCCGGCTCATCTCCTCGCGGTTGTCGCCGGTCAATTGAGCGAAGGCAGTCTCCGGCACCCCGGCTTTGAGTAGGCGCGGGGTTGCGCCAAACAGCGAGTTGCCGCACTGGATGTGGTGGTCGAGCAAGTCAAGCGGCTTGCCCGGCTCCATCGCCTCCATCCAGAGCGCAACCTTGCACAGTTCCACCGCCATCGGGTTCTTGTCTATGCCATAAATGCAATTGGTGATCACCTCGCGTCGGGCAGCAGCCAGGTGGCGGGGGGCTGGCTCCTCATCGCCGGTACGTAGTCGGGCCAGGTGCAGAGCCAGCCGCCGGGCCGCTCCAACCAGGAAGTGGCCGCTGCCACAGGAGGGGTCGCAAACCTTGAGCGCAAGCAGTGCGGCGATCTTCCCCTCTTTAGTCTGCGCTCCGTCCAGCGCATCCTTCACCACCGGGTCGAGCGCGGTGTCAAGCAGTTGGTTGACCAGATCGGGGTGGGTGTAGAAGCTACCGCTAGTCTTGCGCTCGTTGCCCGCCACCCGACCGAGGCGGAAGTTGTTGCCATCGTAACGGGGTTGCAGTTCGAGCAGCCCTTCGTAGATGCTGCCAAGCTCCTCGGTGTTGAGGTTCTTGTAGTCCACTACGCGGCGGGCGGTGCCGTCGTTGGTATAGGCGAGGGCAGCCACCGCCTCAAGCAAATGCTGGTTGTCGAGGGCGGCCATGTCCAAATCAGGGGTCAGGCCATTGCGGAATGGACCGCCAAGTGGTCCTAGCGCGAGTGCCGGGCAGCCTTCCCGCTCTAGTGTCTGGAGCATAACAACCAATCCCGCGTAGAGGTCGGCATGACGGCCACTAACTGCCCCGATCCGACCAGCAAGCTGGCGGAGGCGACTGACCGAGTAATTGGCAACATATATTTCGCGGGCAGCATCCGGGGCAGCGGGATCGAGGAGCAAGTCACGGTCTTCGGCAACTAGCAGAAAAATTAGGCGGTAGACCAGCAGCAGCAATTGGTGGTAGAAGTCGGCCAGCTTAAGCCCACCCCCACGCAAGCGGCTCAGTAGCTCGACATTAGCCAGATGGCTAACGAAGCCCTGACCGAGAACAGTGATTGCCTGCTCCACTCCCACGCGCAGGTGGTCGAGGGCGCGCGTACCACGCACTTTGGCAACCTGCACCCAGTCCTCCAGGCGGCAGCGGCCACCATCACGTGGTTCTAGCCGTGACTGATGAGTGAGCATCCAGAGCAGTGCGAAGTCGGGATAGAGATCATCACTCATGATCGCTTCCAGGTCGAACTCGACATAGGCCCGGCTGCTGAGACGCAGGTTGTCGCGCAGCAGCCGCAGCTTCCGCCCATTGCTGACGAAGCCCCAGAGGTGGTCGTCGCTGCGGTTGAGGAAGTCCTGTACCAGACTGTGGGGGCTGGTGCGGGCCGCACCGACAACACCGGCGGTGCGATCATCCAAATCGTAGTTCTTGCCGAGCAGGTGGATCGGCACATTGCCCCAAGAGTTGGAGATCGGGTAGAGGCGGTCGCCCAGGGGGATATTGGAGTGGGAGAATAGGCGGCCATAGCCCAGCACAGCAAACAGCGGTAGGAGCCACTGCTTGCGCGTATCGCCACTCTCCCCACTAGCCTTCTGGAAGTTGGCCCAGGGTACCTGCAACTGCCCCCAGGCCGCGCCGATCTGTTCGTTCAGGCGAGTGGTGCCAACCAGGTTGTAGTCGGCCTCACTGATCGCCAAGTCGCGGTCGCGGTCAATCACGCGGGCCAGCAGGTCGGCGGGGAGCAAAGCTCCCTCAGTGTGTACGGTGCTGAAAGTGCTACGCTGGCGGGTGTACATGGTTGTCACTCTCTACATGATGATTAGCTAATCGGCGGGTAGGTAGAGGTAGATACCGAGCAAGTCAGGCGGCTTATAGCCCTCGATCCGGTAGCTACGACCGCCGCGCCCACTCGACTCGCGCACTCGGCGGTGGGCAGCCAGCAGTTCGTCGCGCCGCTCATCCACCATCCGGCTAAGGGCAGGCTCAAGCAGGCCATATTCATCAAGGCTGCTTTGCAGGAACATACCAACATCTTTAGGTGCGATGTTCTCGTCAGGGCTAAGGTCAAGTAGCTGCTCAGCCTGCTCAGGGGAGAGCAGTTCCGGCTCATCAGGAGTACCCTTGAAGGCAAGTAGGTAGCAATCCTCGGCCAGCGCAGTGTGTTCTACTCCCTTAATGACGGTGGTGAGATTGAAGCGGAGGCGGAGCATTAGCATGGTGGTGAGGCGATCAACCTTGCGGCTGCGGATCACCCCACAACGACGCGCAATCGCCTTCGCCAATGGATCAAGGGCGGTGTCCAAAACATACCCTGCCAACCCTTCTACCAATGGATGAGTACGGCTGAGGTAGATTTCGCCAGGGCGCACCGGCAATTCAAAGCGGACGCGCAAGTGAGTGGCATCCTGGCCTATGCTAGCCGCACAGATTTCGCGTACAGCAGTAGGGGTGTTACGCAGATCAATCTCCGTCACCCTACCACTAGAAACTGCTGCGCCGAGGTCGCCTAGCGCGTCAGTGGTGAAGCGTTGGACATCGGCCCCGGAGCCAATAGCGGCCTGGACTGCCGCCAATTCGCGGACTACATCCTCGACCTTGATCGTCTGCTGGGCGAAGATGGTGCGCGAACGTTTCTCACGCTGCTCGGCAGCTTCCCAGCGGCGGTGCATCTCAGTGGCACTAACCTCACTGGTCGTCGTCAGAATGTCCTCCAGCACCATCTGACCCGCTGCCTGCTGGCGGCTGGCCGCTCCGCCCCGTAGCCTATTGACGACTGCCAGCGCAACCTCTTGCGCGTCCATCGGCACCGGCACCGATATGCCCAGCCGCGAACGGATCACTCGATGCTTCTTAATCAACACGTCTAGCACAATACCATCAATCTGGTTGTCCACCCCATAGATGGTGATGGTCTTGACCTGCGGGCTAGGCTGACCGTAGCGGTCAACGCGCCCTTCCCGCTGTTCATGGCGGGTGGGGTTCCAGGAGAGGTCGTAGTGGACGACTGCATCGAAGTAGCTTTGCAGGTTGACCCCTTCACTGAGGCAGTCGGTGCAGACGAGTACACGCTGAGGTTGTGCGCCAAGCTCCAGGATGCGCTGTTGCCGCTCCTCCGGCGGTAGTGTGCCGGTAATTGCCTCCACTGCTACCCCCTTGAGCCTGCGCCGCAGCTCCTCGGCTACATACTCGGCAGTGGGGATGAAGCGGCAGAAGACAATTGGGTTGTAGCCCTCCTTGCGTAGACTCACCACCTGATCAATCAGCAGCTTGAGCTTGCTATCAGGCTCGCCCATCAGCCGTTCGGCATCACGGGCCATATCCAGTAGATGCGCCCGATTGCTGGCACTATCTGCCACGTTCTCCCCTTCGTCCGCACCAGGGGCAACATCCAGCATCAGGCCCGCTTCCTCCTCGCCAAGATCAAGTACCGTACGCCGTCCAATATCCTCCACTTCAGCTATATCTGTAGCGTCGGCAACAGCGGCGCGATTCCGCAGGGTGGCGACCGCAGCGGCGGGGCTGCTAGCGACCGAGCGTAGCAATGCCACTGCTGACCACCAACGAATCTGTTGCTGGAAGACGGTGCCGCTGGTGTCCTCCACCCGCCCACGTGCGTAACGCAGGACACGATCAAACAAGCGGCGGTAAGGTTCGCTCAAGCGGTATGGCTGGTCGCCGCCGTCCTTACGCTCTGGGAAGGGAGTGTCGTCCAGGTAAGCCTTGATGTCAGGCCGTCGCCGCTGTACCAAATGGCGGGCCAACTCTTTCCGCAACTCAGGGGTGAGCCAGCGGTCGTCGGTCTCATCTTCGCCTCCTGCCCCGAACTTCTCGTCCAAGAGGGCAAGCAACGAGCGAAAGGCCGACTCGTTGCCACTGTGCGGGGTGGCGGTTAGCAGGAGCAGGTGACGGTTCGCGTCGGCAGCTAGATCGCGGAGTAGCTGGTGGCGTTGTTGCCTCCCGCCCGCTCCACCATAGCCCGCCGCGCAGGTGTGGGCCTCGTCCACGATCACCAATTCAGGACAAGTACGCACGAAGTCGCGCCGCCGCCGTTCGTTCTTGATGAAGTCGGTGGAAACGACAGTAAAGGGATGTTCCTCAAATAGCGTTTTGCCCAAGTCGAGACCGCGCTCCAGCCGGTTGACGGTGCTGGCAAGTACCAGTTCAGTCTGGATGTGGAACTTGTCGCGCAACTCGGTCTGCCACTGCTCGGCCAAGTGTGGGGGGCAGAGTACGGTTAGCCGCCTGACCTCACCACGATCCAGCAGTTCGCG
Organism: Chloroflexota bacterium; assembly: GCA_043754535.1. Lineage (GTDB taxonomy): Bacteria > Chloroflexota > Chloroflexia > QHBQ01 > QHBQ01 > JBBROH01. The sequence continues at coordinate 5,221 of JAYUUN010000006.1, forward strand.
GATGATCAGCCCAGCCTCAATCGTCTTGCCCACACCGACATCATCGGCGATCAGCAGGCGCACTGGGTCGAGCTTGAGAGCCATAAGGAGCGGCACAAACTGGTATGGACGTGGCTCCACCCCCAAGCGGGCGAACGAGCGGAATGGTCCGGCACTGGAGCGAAAGCCGAGGCGCACGGCATTGCGAAGCAGGCGCGACGAGCGATGGTCAGGCCGTTTCTCATCCTCGCCATCCGCATCATTCAGGCTGGGCGGGGCGAAGCTGGCCGCCGTCACCTTCTCTAGTGGCAAGTAGATGCCTGTCACTTCAGCATCACTGCCGCCTAGCGGGCGCAGCATCAGCAAATCCCTGTTCGAGTCGGGTAGCACTACCCAATCTCTACCCCGCGCCCGCACTAGCGAGCCGATGTTGTAGTTCATTGGTGTGTCTCCCCAAAGATGTGTTGATTACTGCCAAAGGCGGCGGCCCAACTCTCCTCATCTGAGCCAAAGCGGATCACGCTCCAGCCTTGGTCGCGGTAGGCACGTAGCTTATCTAGATCGCGGTTAGCTTGCTGCTCGTCACCATCTATATAAATGGCAACCTTAGCATAAGCAAAGTCAGGGGTTGCGCTAGCACAACGTGGTAGGGTAGGTTGCACCTGGTCAGGCAAACGTAGGCCATGCCGCTGCACATAATCCAACCAGCGGGCAGCAAGGTTAGCGTCAATGTCAAGAGCATTAGTAGACCTAGTATCAGTGAGGCTGGCAACAACCGCAGAAGTGGTAGCCGCAGCCTGCTCGTGCGTGGTTGCCTGTGTAAGGCGTAGCAGCAGGTTGTGACTAGCAAAGCGATCAAGCAGTTCATGGTGGATTTGGTTCTGGTAGTTAAGCAAGCAGTTATAACAGGCAGCCTCGCAATCCTCACGAGCATTGACGGCACGGTGCTGATCGGCCCCTGTTAGTGGGTCAAAGTGGCAGACCTCAAGTGCACGTGCTGCCACACGTGCTACTGCACCTGGTTCACCCAGCAAACGGTGAAGAACACCAGCCCCGCCCTCTGCCGCCTCGTAGAGCAGGATCA
>JAYUUN010000007.1:0-18962 GCA_043754535.1 Chloroflexota bacterium
AGGCAGCACCTTCACGATCCTACTGGCGGAGCTTGGCTGGCTGGAAATCCTTTGCCCACACTGCCACAGCGAGTACATCGTAAGGAACCAGGCAACAGAAGCGCAGCGGCTGTACAATGAACTGGCCGCCCTACCAGGGCAGCAGAGAGTGTACAGCGAGCAGCCAATCTACCTTTGGCAGCAGCAGCTTGCAGCAGGTACGCTCACAGTACAGCAGCTACGGCGCAAGCTGTTTACCGATGCAGGGATTAGCAATTATTATAACGACTTTGTGACCGACTCCTACGCTCACGATCTGCGGACGCGCAAGCTGTGGTACTCTGAGAACCGGCTGGGGCTTGGTTTCAAGCACCCGGAGATAAAACTGCGAGCGGCAGCAGTAGAGAAGGCGAAAGAGATCGAGAAGCAGCTTGATCGGGTGGTACATGGTAAGAGTATTGCCCACAATATCGAAGCGATCCGCAACTACGGTGGCCTGCGCCTGGTTGTTGCGCCAGCAGGGGTGACAGCTGAGGGCTGCTACCTGTTCCACTCCACTCACAAGGCCAGGCGTATAAAGAACTGGTTGGCGATGTTGCAGTATGTGGGACAGATGACCGCCTATCTGCTCGATCTCCCTGGTGTGACTACCCATGTCTATTGTAGCAGCAATGGTAAAGAGCAGCTTGTGTACGAGCCGCTAGACAAAGAGGCCGCCAAGCGTTCACTGCACTACGCTAATGAGGAGCTACACCACTGGACAAGTGCGGCAGAGACCAGGAGCGGGGAGATTTTATGGACACTACAATCACCCAACAAGCGATCCGCGAGCTTGGCTACCCACGCTACGTGCGTACCTCTGACCTGGTGTGGCTGGTGAGCAACCCGCTCTCGATCTGGAAGCACATCCTCAACCGTGAGCCGGACACCCGCGACACCTACGAGCGGCTGATCACGCTGCCTGGGCAGCAGGAGCAGTACGAGGCCGATAGCTACAGCGAATGGCGGCGGCAGATAGCGGAGGGCAAGCTGACCGAGGAGCAGTTGCGCCACGCCCTTGTTACTCACTACGATCCCCGCTTCCTCGACGTGATGCTTGACCGCACCCTGCACGCCGAACCGTATCCCGCCGCCCGCGCCGCTGCGCCCTTTGGCAGCCTCTACCTGGTTGCGGCCCCCGACGGCTTGACCGATGAGTTTGCCTACGAGTTCCGCTCGGTTGGCACAGCCGATGCCCTAGAGCGGCAGTTTACCGCGATGCAGCTACTATCTCAGCTTGATGCTTACCTGCTGGGTCGCCAGACTGCCGTTGCCCACATCTACGTGCGCCGCACCGCTAGCGACGAGCGCAGCGCAGAGCCGCTGGACGCACAACTGGCCCGCGACTTCCTGAGCAAAGCTGAAGCGATGCTACAAGAGATTTCGGAGCAGTTGGCCGCCAACTTCAAGCCGCAAGCTGCGTAGACCCACCCGTACCCTGCGCGGGGGCGCAGCAGGAAGACTGCCACCTCGCGAGTAGATCATCATAAAGGAGCAACATGGACAACACACTTGGCAAGAGCAACAAGCAGGCGATCCGCAGCGATGCCGCCCCTGCCCCCATCGGCCCTTATTCGCAGGCGATCCAGGTTGGCAACCTCGTCTTCTGCTCTGGTCAGACTCCACTAGACCCCGCTACCGGCCAGATACCCGATCAGTTGTGGGACATAGGCCGCCAGACCAGGCAGGTGTTGGAGAACCTCAAGGCGGTGCTGGCGGCAGCGGGCTGCCAGATGAGCGATGTGGTCAAGACAACAGTGTTTCTGCAACACATCAGCGACTTTGCTGAGATGAACAAGATTTACGCTGAATACTTCCCCACCGACCAGCACCCACCCGCTCGCTCCACTGTGGAGGTAGGTCGCCTGCCGAAGGACGCGCTGGTGGAGATTGAGTGCATCGCCACACTCGGCTGATCGCAACTTGCTCATCTCTGCCAAAAAAGGGTACGCAGCCACTTAGCCGCGTACCCTCCTCTGCACTGCCCCGTTGCAGGCTGGTTCGCTAGTGCGCTGGGTGGCCGCCGTTCAGTTCGACCTCGTGCTTGTGCTTCTCGATCACCTTCTGGGCAACGTTGTTGGGAGCCTCCTCGTAGCGGGTGAAGTGCATGGTGAACACCCCACGCCCCTGGGTAATGCTCCGCAAGTCGGCAGCGTAGTTCTGCACCTCGGCCAGGGGCGCGCTGGCCTGGATCACAGTGCTACCGCCACCGTCTGGGTTCATGCCCATCACGTGAGCGCGCTTGGTGTTCAGGTCGCTCATCACGTCGCCAGAGTAATCGTCTGGCACCGTAATCTCCATCTCGTAGACTGGCTCCAGCAGGATTGGCTGCCCGCTCATCACCCCCTGCTTAAACGCCTGGTTGGCAGCGATCTTGAACGACATCTCGCTGCTATCCACATCGTGGTAGCTGCCATTGATCAGTACGGCGCGGATACCCGTCACTGGGTAGCCAGCCAGCACCCCCTCGTGCATAGCCTCGCGCACCCCCTTCTCGACCGCTGGGAAGAAGTTGCGTGGTACTGTACCGCCCACCACCCGCTCGGCAAACTCGAAGTCGCCCCCATCATGCAGCGGCTCAAGCTCAAGGATCACATGGCCGTATTGTCCATGCCCGCCACTCTGCTTCTTGTGCTTGTACTCGGCGTGGCTCACCTTCATCTTGATCGTCTCACGGTAGGGGATGCGGGGTAGAGAGACCGTCACCGCTACGCTATACTTGCGCTGCAAGCGGTCGGCGGCGATGGCAATGTGGCTATCGCCCATCCCGCTGAGGATGATCTCGCCGGTCTGTGGGTCGCGGCCCTGTTGCAGGCTGGGGTCTTCGTCCAGCAGGCGGTGGATAGCAGTACCCAGCTTGTCCATGTCAGCTTTGGTCTTGGGCATAACGCAGGCGGAGTAGAGCGGCTTAGGGAAGGTGATGCCGTCGAGGATCAGCGGATGGTTGGGGCCGCAGAGGGTGTCGCCAGTGCTGGTGTCCGCCAGCTTGTTGATCGTACCAATATCGCCCGCGACGATCTCCTGGGTTGCCTCCTGCTCCTTACCGCGCTGCACATGGAGGGTGCCGAGCCGCTCCTGCTTGCCCTTGTTCGCGTTCAGCACGGTCGCGTCGCTGTGCAAGGTGCCAGAGTAGACGCGTACATAGCTGATGTGGCCCATATAGGGGTCGGAGATTGTCTTGAAGACGAGGGCGGCCAGTTCACCGTTTGGATCAGGGTGGAGGTCAACATGGTTGCCGTTGCCGTCTTGTGCGTCAAGGTCATAGTATTCGTTAGGCGCAGGCAGCAGGTTGGTGATCGCATCCAGCAGTTGGCTGACCCCGATGTTGTTGAGGCCAGAGGCAATGAACAGTGGGGCGATCCGCCCATCCTTCGCGCCGTCATGCAGGGCGTGCAGGATTTCGTCGTCGCTGATCTCCTCGCCGTCCAGGTACTTCATGGTCAGTGCGTCGCTGCACTCGGCTACGCGCTCGATCAGTTGCTCGCGGTAGGCTTCCGCGCTGGCCCTCAGGTCTGCGGGGATGTCGCCCTCCTCGAACTTACCGTCGCCCGCCCGCCCACTCGCCTGTGCGTAGGTGAAGGCTCTCATGTGCCAGAGGTCGATCACCCCGCGAAAGAGGCTGCTGCCGCCAATCGGTATCTGCATCGGCACGATCAGTTTGCCAAAGCGGTTCTGGATTTGCTCTATCGTGCGCTCGAAATTGGCGTTGTCCCGATCCATCTTGTTGACGACGAAGATGGCGGGCAGGCCACGTTCGCGGGCGTAGCGCACCACCATCTCGGTGCCAACCTCCACCCCAGCCACCGCATCCACCAGAATCAGGGCTGCGTCGGCCACACGCATCGCCTCTTTGACTTCGCCGACGAAATCGGCATAGCCGGGGGTGTCTAGCAGGTTGATCTTGCAGCCGTTCCACTCCACGGGGGCCAGGCCGACGTTGACCGAACTGTGCCGCTTGACCTCATCGGGGTCGTAGTCAGTGACGGTGTTCCCTTCGTCAATACGCCCGACGCGGCTGGTCGCCTTGCCTGCAAAGAGCATCGCCTCGGTTAGCGAAGTCTTACCCGCACCGCTGTGCGAAAACAGGCCGACGTTACGCAACTGCTCCGTCTTATAGCTCCTCATTGAGTTTAGCCTCCTGGTGACAGTTGTTAGGATGTATCAAGCTAACACGCTTCGTCCCCTCGCCTACTACCTCCGAGTTTGTGGGGGCGGGTGGGGTAGGGCGCAGGCGTGTAATCTTGTCTCTTGGCTTAAAGCTGTTGGTAGTGGACATTATAGCGCAGCCGTCAAGGGTTTGGCAACGCAAGCAGCTAGCCTTGAAATGGTTATCTGTATCCCATAACTAGGGTCTTCCATCACTCATTCCGCAAAACCGCAGGCGCAGACTGCTACATGGCAACGAGTTCTGTGCTACGATAGCATTATGGCAAAGAGAAGTCAGCAGCTAACTAGCTAAACCTGAAGGAGGGACAAGAATGAAGGCCCATAACTTGGCTGTCTACCTGGTGTTCTCTGCTGTCCTAGTAGCAACACTGACCATCTCTGCTTGCTCCTCATCCGTGCCGTCTGCACAGGCGGTGGGTTCAGCTCTTGACACGCCCACCATCTCCGGCTCTCAGTACGCTTATAAGAGCAATATGCTTGGTCTAAGCCCTCAGCAGGTGGCACAAGCTGCACAGTCCCACGCTACTGTCCACCTCCATTCACCTACTAGCACGCAAGTAGTTTACGCCCAGGTTATTACCCCGGAACAGATGCCCAATATGGGCCTACCTTGCCGCAGCTATGCGACTATCGAGACACCGCCGCTGGTGCTGGTCGTCCTCAAAGGGGATTTTAACACCAGCGGCTTGAAGGGCCATCGTGGTAGCCCTGAGCGTGTGCAGTACCTGGCCTACCTCTACGATATCTGGGCGGGAGTGCCGACAATGACGTTCACATCATCTGGTGGCGGTACCTTCCGCAAGCTACTCAACGACCCTACGATTGCGGAGGACTACCCCAACCAGTTTGCCGAGCAAGATCAGCAACTCCCTTGCCCCACAAAAGCTCCTGGTTATACACACTATGGCAACCTGGTTGACCCCTTGCCTGACGCTGCAAGTGTTCTAGCAACCCCTAACCCGTAAGCAGCACAAGCATTTAGCTGAAGGCTCCTGCCCACGCAGGAGCCTCCTTACTTTGTCCTGCAACCTGCCAGCCTTCAGCCTGGTCTAACTTGAAGCGTAGTACCCCTACTATGGTATAATTGGTACAAGCACGGAGGTATCTGGCCGATGGACAGCGTGGTGATTGACATTGTGGTGGCGGTTTTGCTGGTTGCGTTCGCGGGGATCGGGGCGGCGCGGGGCGCAGTGCGTGAGGTGATCGCCACTGGCGGCATCTTGCTAGCCGCCTTCTTCAACGAACGCTGGGGCGTGCTCTGGTCGTCCGACACTGCCAGCGTGTTTGGCCTCGGCTCGCTTGATGCGTCGCTGGCAACCTTTCTCACCATCTTCGGCGCGATAGTGCTGCTGGTCAACTACGCTGCGCCTGCCGTGCTGCTGCGCCACGTGCGCCTACCGAAGGATCGCACCAGCCGCACTCTCGGCCTGCTCTTTGGCATCTTCAATGGCAGCCTGGTTGCCGCCTACCTGCTCACCTACCTGCAAGCCTTTGGCTACAGTAACAGTGCAGCTAGCCCCATTCTTGCCTCAGCCAGCGGCCAATTTCTGCTCGACTGGGCAAGCTGGGGGCTGCTGGCCGTAGTGATCGGCCTGCTGTTCTTCACTATCGCCAGTGCGTTCGTACGCAGCAGCCGCACCCTGACTGGCCCTGATGTGCAGGCGGTCTACGGCCCCAGCGCGGCGCAGCAGCCTGGCTTGCAGCCGACCGTAGCTCAGCCCAGCGTGATCACCCCCGGTAGTTCCCCCCTGCTCAACTACAGCCGCCCAGCCCACCCCAATGCTGCCCCTGGCACCAATGCCTACGCTCCCACTGCTGCCAACCCAGTCTACAGCCCTCCACGCCCAGCCACGCCAGCCCCTGCCTACCTGGGCAACAGCTATCCCGTGCAGCAAGCGGCCTATCCCCGCCCTGACAGCGGCAACTACCCCCACTCGTCAGCCAGTGGCAGCCTAACTGCCTTTGGCAACGGTAGCAGTGCGCCTGAACCGCCTACCAACCTGATGCCTGCCTTCCCTGGGCCGAGCAGCGGCGCGAATCCTGCTAGCAACACAGCGGCACGTACCTGCCCGCACTGTGGTACTGAACTATTCACCAGCGGCCCGTTCTGCATCAACTGCGGCAAACGCCTCAACTGAAGGGAGCATCAGCGATGGCCACCCGTAGCCCCGGCTCCACCACCCGCCCCAGAGCGCGGGTCGTCAACGATCTGCTCGATAGCCGCTGGCTACGTGGCCTGATCTTCCTCCTTTTTCTGATCGCCGCCTTCTACGTCTTGAGCGTCACCTGGACCTTCCTCGGTGGCTTCCTCGGCACCTTCGCCGACACCCTGATCCTGTTCTTCCTTGCCTGGCTGATTGCGGCTCTGCTCCGCCCTGTCGCTCGTCGCCTGGAGGGTCTGCATCCGTTCGGCCCGAAGAACACAATCAGTCATGGCATGGCTGCTAACCTGGCCTTCCTCAGCTTGATTGTCGGCATCATCTTGCTTGGTCTGTTGATCATCCCCACCCTAATTACTCAGGTTTCCGGTACCGTCAGGTATTTGACAGACCCTACATCTAGCTTCCAATCTGATCTTGCTGGTTGGCAGAAGTTTGGCGAGGATCAGCTAAAGAACTTCGGTATCAGTCCCGACAGCCTCAACCAGTTCACCAGCGGGTTGACCAGTTCGGCGGTGACGGTAGGGCAAGGTACGCTCGGCTTCCTTGCTGGGCTAGGTGGCGCACTTGCCAATGTAATTATCCTGCTGATCCTTGCCTTCATCTTCATCAGCGACGGTGACCGTATTGGCGGCAGCCTGCTCAACATTGTACCAGTGCGCTTCCGCGAACAGACCCGCCTCCTGACCAGCAGCATCGAGGTCAGCTTTAGCGGCTTCCTGCGTGGTCAGACCCTGCTTGGTATCATCTACGGGGCGGCGGTGCTGCTGATCAGCATCCCCTTCAACCTACCCTTTGGCTTGCTAGCGGCTATCGTCAGTGCGATCTTCATGCTAGTGCCTCTGGTCGGTTATGTGGCGGCCTATCTGCCCCCCGTGCTGATCACCCTCCTTAGCCCCAACGCAGGCAACTGGTGGATCGTGCTGATCATCGTTGCACTAATCCAGGCGGTGATTGTCAACGTAGTTAGCCCGCGCATCATGAGCAAGTCGCTTGGTATCCACCCACTGGTCTTCTTCCTTGCCCTGCTAGTTGGCAGTAAGGTGGGCGGGGTCTGGGGCGCATTGTTTGGTGTGCCGATTGCGGGTGTGCTGAACGTGATGTTCTCGCAGCTCTTTACCTCATTCATCAAGGATAGCAACTGGTTCACCCAGTCGCCGCAAGGCTGGCAGCGGGTGGAAGGCTTTGAAGAAGATGAAGTGATGGCAGAGAGTGACGTGATTGTTGAAAGCCCTGTAGACCGTATCAAGCAGGCGGTAGCGGTCAACGTCAGTCATGGCCCCGAAGCACAAGGTGTGACCATCAGGACCAGCACTGGCAGCGAGCCATCCAGCATGACGGTCAGCACCAACCAGAGCGGGGATGTTAATGTGAACATCCCTGCCAACCAGGGATTCTCTACCAAGTAGCCAGCTAGCTGGCTAGCATCTTTACAGGGTGCAGCGGCTCGCGCTCTCCTGCTCTAACTGCCCACTGCCTGGTGGCGGCCAAACGATCAGCCAGTTGTTAGCCTGGCGCAGGAGAACGGCGGTTTCGTTCTGCGCCGTCTTGCTGCCATCCTCCAGCGTCAGTTCGATGCTGTAGCTGACGGCGGCCCGACTACCCGCAATGATCGGCCTGTCACTCACCTTGAGGACAGCAATATCCTTGATCTTCGCTGCCATCCGTGCCTGCTTCAGCCGCCCACTGAACGCATCCGCCGTTAGCTTCGAGCGCGAGTCCTCGCTGATCAGTGTGTATGCGTCGTTGTACCGCTCCTCCTTCTGGGCCTGGAGAAACTTGCTGACGACGGTCGGTGGCTCATCGGTTGGCGTGCCGCTGTCGCAGGCTGCGACGGAGAGGGAGAACAGCAGTAGCCCCACCAGTAGAAGCGTTTTCCGCAAGTAGCCACCTCAATCTGCCCCACAGGGCCACACCCTATCAGTGGGCGATATAGCCCTCGCCCAATGCGCCGATGCTACGGTCGTAGGCGGTAAAGCCGATCCAGCCGTCGCGGTCGAGGTCGCTAGCGGCAACCAGTTCTGCACCGCGGGTGGCCCAGGTTGTGGCAGGCATCCGCCCCTTGTAGCCAGCGTTCAGCACGTAATGTGCGGCCAGCCCCTGCACGAACTGGCCGGGGTTGGCATAGCGGTCGTTGGTTACCAGCAGGTCTGCCTTCTGGCTGCTCTGCAATATGGTAGCTACCTGTTCGCTCATCGTGTCGATGGTGGCCGCCTGGGCAGCGGAGAGGCCGCCGACAGTGACCGCCACCGCGACCTCGTAGAGCGCACCATTGATGTTGATGTTCACCTGCGCCCAGTTGGTCTGGCCGGGTAGCAGCAGCTTGCTGTCTGGCACGCTGAAGCTGAAGCTGAGGCCAGCGGTGGTGTCAAAGGCAGGCGGATCAGCCTTCAGCCAGGGGCTATTGCTGCTGACCGTCCCGCGCAGCAACACATTTTGCGGGTTGTCGCGCAGCAGCACGAAGGTATGGGCAGGGATCGCCGCGCCGCTCTGCCACACGCCGAGGTGGATCAGGCTGAAGCTGGTATCCAGTCGGGGTGCGTTCAGGCCACTCGTTTCGATCCCTGGTTGGCCGAGGGCGAAGGGAGCGCGCTCCAACCCTGCTGGCCGCATAGCGGCGGTGGGGCGCGGTGCAGGCGTAGCTGGCGGGGACGAAGCAGGTGGCATCCCACCTGCGGGGGCGGCCACGCTGACCGCCACCGAGGTGCTGTCGTCGGTGTTAGTGTCCCGGTCGCTGATGATCAGGGTCGCCTTAAAGCTGCCCAGTTTCTTGTAGACGTGTTCCGCTGTCACCCCCTCTGCCTTGCCGCCATCGCCAAAATCCCAGCGGTAGTGGCTGATCGCGCTGCCACCCTTGCTGTCGCGGCTGGCCGAGGCATCAAAGCGCACGCTCTGCTCGAAGGCGACTACGCTGGTGAGCGAGGTAGCGATCACGGCGCGGGGCGGCTGCGCCTTGCTATCTACCACCTTGATCGTGGCGGGCAGGGCTGGTAGCGGGGTGGCCTGCACGTCGCATAGGAATGCCGCCCGCACCGTATAATTGCCAGGCTGGGCGTAGGTGTGTGTCACCGGCCAGCCTTCGCCCGTGCCGCCGTCGCCAAAATCCCAGCGCACGGGGCAGGGGCTAGGCCGTTCCCCCAGGCCAAGTGTTACCTTCTCGCCCGGTGCGATTGTGGATTTGGAGGCACTCTGGTTGAGGTCGGTGCCGCCACCGCTAGCCCCTGAACCCTGCGGCAGCAGCAAGTAAGCGACCACTATCACCAGCAGGCCGAGGGGAATAGTGCGCTGTCGTTGGCTCATCGGGCAGTCTCCACTCAGGGTACGCGGGTTGGCTTCGCAGTCGCTAGCGGGTTGACGCTGGCGGCGGTCGGCGCATCGTTCAGCAGGCTGCCCCTGTAGAGGCGGTCGCTGGTCAACAGGTAGATGGTGCTGTCGTCGGGCGTGACGTAGATGCTATTGAGGTTGGCGAGGTCGTCGCTGCTCAAGGTGGTCATGTACTGGGCAATCAGCCGCCCGCTCAAGTCTAGCTTGAACACGCGCCCGCCCTGTGTGTTGGTCGGGCCGCCCTTCGAGTCGGCGGCGTAGAGAAACTTGTTGTCGGGGCTGGCAAAGAGAGCATGGGGTGCGGCGGCGGGCGGCTCAACCGCGTTTGGCCCTGCGTTCAGGTCAGAGCGTTCCTTCAGTTGGTGATTGACGAGGTGCAGTACGCTGCCGTTACTAGTCAACACATAGACTTCCCCGTTGATCGCCAGCTTGCTGGCCCCGCCCATCGCCCCAGGGTCGCCACTGAACCACTCGGTGGGCGCGACCCCGTAGTTGCCGCCCGCATACTTGACGATCTGGTTGCTGCGCGCACCGAGGATGTAAAGATTGCCGTCGTAGCTAGCAAGGTCGAGCGGGCGGTTGAAGTTGTTGCTCGCGCCCAGAGCAGTGGCCGTGCTGCTGCCGCTGCTGGGGTCGTAGACGTAGAGGTTGTAACCATCGTCCAGCGCAACCAGCCGATCTACGCGCCAGGTGATGTAGAGCAGGCTGCCCTTGACCAAGCCATCACCCTTGTTGAGGATCACCGTAGTGCCAGTGCCATCGGCCTTACAGCGATAGAGGGTGCTGACCCCGCGATCCAGCAGGTAGAAATCTCCCCCGCCAACCACGATCTGGCTGAGGAAGCTAGCGGTAGCGGCGGGGGCAGCAGAGCCGTCCTTCAGGGCGTGGCTGTGCAGGTCGAAGATCAGGTCGAGCTTGGCGAAGCGGACGACGAGGTTGACCCTGTCCATCTCGCTCTGCACCTGCCCCCGTGCCTTGCCCACCTCGGTGCTGGCTGGGTCGAGTTTGGCGGCATACTCAATATTGTCGCTAGCCGCCTTCAGGTGAGCGCGGCGGGCCTGTGGGTCGCTGACGCTGTTGGCACTGGCAAGGGCGGTGCTTGCCTTCTTTAGGTAGTCGTTGATCTGCTGCGACTTCTGGGCTGCCACCCCCTGATTGACGAAGAAGAACAGCAAAGCAGCGATCAGCAGCAGTGTGCCGATCAAGACCCAAACCGGGATGCGTGGCAGGTGGCGTGGCTGTCCCTGCGCATAGTCGGGCCGCTGATAGCTGGCACTGGTACGGCTGGCAGGGCGGTAGATCGCCCCAGTCTGCTGGCTAGCTGCCTCAACTGGCTGACGGCTGAAGCGTGCGCCAATCTGCGCCTTCAATGCTCCTGCACGAGCAGCGAGGCCGCTTGCTGGTGCAGGAGCAGCTTGCACCTCCTCATCAAAGATGATCGCCCCAGTCTTGTGTGGGTCGACGGCTGGCTCAAGCGGCGTTTCACCGCCTGGTTCGCTGGCAGCCTGCTGGCGGTTGCGCTGGGCGAGGTTCTGGATTGCGGCTAGCCCTGCCCCACTCGCCTGCCGCAGCTTGCTCCCTAGTTGTCCTGCCACCCCTTTTGCTCTGTCGAGTGCAGCGTTGCCACTACTGTCTGGCGCGGCGGTGGGGGAGGTAAAGAAGGCATCCTCCTCGGCCACTGGCTCGGCTGTGTAGTCGGGGTTGGTGAACTGCACCTCATCTGCATCGCGGTCGGGGTGTGGCTTGTTCACCTCATAGTCGGCGCGGCGCACCAGGTGGAGCGGCGGCCTACTGCTCGCTGGCGAGGCGAAGCTGGCATTCTCCTCCATGTCGCGGCGGTGAGCGAGCAGATTGTCGAGCAGCGGTTGGCGGTCTGGCGGCGCGACAAAAGTGGCGGCGGCCTCCACCACCTGCACATCCTGACCGCTGGTGTGGTCGAAGGTCACGTCGGGGGCAGGGCCGCTGCTACGTAGCGAGATCGGGGCGGGAGCATAGCCGCTCTCTGGCTGCGCTGCCTTGCCGCCCCTGCGCAGGTTGCTGAGCATGGCGCGGGGATCAAAGCTACGCTTCTCGGCTACTGGATGTTCGCCCGTGTTGCGGCTGGGCAGGCGCACGCTGCCAGAAGCAGTGCGGCTCCGACTGTCGCTGCTGGCGTAGAGGGCAAGGGCGTAACCTTCGAGCAGGTTATGCTCCTCGGTCAGGCGGTGCAGGTAGTCAATGATCGCATACTGGTCGGCCCCGGCCAGGTGGCGGTCGGCTTCGGCGGGGGTAAGCAGGCCAGCGAGATTGGCCGAGCAGAGGATCAGTGCGTCGCCCGACTCCAGCGGGCTGCGGATCAGGTCAGGGTCGGGTTCACCGGTGGTGCTGCCCAGGCTGGCGGGTGGAAAGGGGTTGTCGTTGGCTCCCGGCCAATTACGCGGGGTGGGGAAGGCGCGCACGCTGCCCTGATGGATGAGGAAGACCTGAGCGGGCGGTAGTTGGGCGATATACACTTCGTCACCACGCACGACCGCGCAGGAGAGGCCGACGCTAGCCCGCTGCCTGCTCTCGGCCTGGCGGTTGTGCTGCAAGAGTGCTAGATTGGCGCGGGCAAGGGCGCGGGTCAGGCTGGTGGTTGCAGAGGGCGAGGATTCGGCGTAATATTCGTGGGCCAGCACTTGCTGCACAAGCTGGCAAGCCTCCAGGCCGAGGGCTAGGTTGGCACGTGGTTCGCTGAGGATGTAGAGGCTACCCTTGTGGGCAACCCCTGGGCCAGCCGTTACGCTGCTCACACAGTCGCTGCTGGCGCGGCGTACCCCGCTGATTACCTGAAACTGGCTGGCGACGACCCGCAGGCGTGCTGCCGTACCACCGATGGTAATACTCATGGCTCGTTCCTATCTGGCATGATGGCCCCATGCAGGCAGGCGAGAAAGAAACCGCAATCTTGCTGCTTTGGCACGATTATAGCACATTAAGTTCAACCACGCAATATGGCGACGCAGTTTGCGCTTGCACTAGCGGCTGTGGCTGGCAGATGCTGGGGCTGGTGCAGGTTACAGAGCAGCTAGCAACCAGGGCAATGGCTACGCATCTGGTGGCAACCAACCTGCGCATCCACTATAAGGCCTAGCCACCAGAGCATGAAGGGACAAGATGATGAGCGTCAGGATCAGCAAGAGCGTGCGAGTGGATGCGCCGGTGGAGCAGGTCTTCGCCTACATCGCTAACTGGCGCAATACCACGCGCATTCAGCCGGAGTTCCGTACCTTCCAGCCGCTCAACGCCGAGGAGGTTAGTGTGGGCGTGGAGTTGCAGGCGCAGGGCCGCTTCTACGGCCTGCCGATCACCGTGCGCCTCAAGGTGGTCGAGTTCGAGCCGAACCAGCGGATGGTGACTGAGGTGAACGGCGGCCTGCGTAGCCTCAACGCCTGGCTGTTCGAGCCACTGGGCGCACAGCAGACCAAGCTGATCTTCGTCAACGAGTACGCCCTACCCGGTGTGCTACAAAGGCTAGTCGGCGGCAACGGCTTCGTGCAGCGCGAGGTAGCGCGGATGACTGAACACGCCCTGCTAGCGGTCAAGGCCGAAGTGGAAGCGGCTAGCCGCGAAGGGTGATTGGTTAGAGCAAACAAACGGCCCCTCCCCCAGCCTGGTGGGAGGGGCTGTCGCTTGCGCTTTCGGCTAACTTGGCTGGGGCAGTGAAGCTGCGGGTGTAGGCGGGGGCAGCGGGTGCCTTGCCGTCCTTGAGTTGCTGCTGCCACTGCTCGTCGGTCATCCGCTCGTTGCTCGGTTTGGTGAACTCGTACTGGCTGAACACCGCGCCGCGAGTAAGCACCAGCTTGCCGTCGATTGGCACCACAGCGTAGATTTCGTTGGGGTGGCCGATAGCCACTTCCAACACGCGCACGTTGTCGTTGCCGCCCGTGGCAATGTCAGCGACCAGGGCCGCGTCGATCTGGTCGAGGTAGCTGGCAGCTTCACCAGCCTCACTGTCGGCAGCAGCGATAGTCAGGTTCTCAATCGCCCCACCGTAGAACAGGATCGCGTTGTACTCGTCATCGGTCAGCGGTTGGTTGCTCAGTTCCTTCTCGCTGATCGCCTTTAGCTGGCTGGTCAGGTTGAGCAGGCTGTCCAGCGAACCTTTCATCTTGTCCTGCTCGCTCAAGAGGCCACGCTGTACCAGGCCGTCGCGGGTCATCTCGGTGAGTGCGGCGAGGCGAGCGTAGAGTTCGGGCTGCGGCTCCACATAACCCTTAATGATGTCCTGGGGGCCGCCGCCCATCTCAGCCATGCTCTGCTTGGCGTAGAGGATGGTGTCGTGCTTCAGTTCAGTGTAGCTACCCAGGTAGGTGTTAAGCTGATTGTCCGTCCAGGCCTCGTTGGTCATGAAGCTGGGATAGCCCTCCCCCTTCGGCGCAATCAGCGCGTTGAGGGTGTAGAGCCACGACCAGTAGACGTTCTGCGTCCAGTCGGCCAGGCCGAGATTGGCGACTGCGCCCCGTGCCTTCTGCATTTGCGTGTCGTAGTTCTTACCCTGCACCCCGCTGGTTTGACCGTAATCGAGTTGCTCACCCTTGACGATAGCCAAAGCACGGTCGCTGCCCATTGCGGCTGGCACGTCGAGGCTGCGCGGCAACCAGCGAGCCTGGTCGTCGGCGGGGGCAGTGCCAACATTGCGCCAGGTTAGCTGGCCGATCACGTAGGCATCGAGGGTGAAGCGTTGGCCCATCATCCGCAGCCCTTTGGTCGCCTCATCCTTGTCTTCGCTAGCAAAAATCGCCATTGAGTTGATCATCGGCGAGGGCAGCGACTTGGCCGCCACCTTGAAGTCCGCCAGCTTGCCCGCATCAGCGACTTCGCTGATGCTGGGCTGGGCGGTACCGTAGACCGACTCCACCAGTGGCAGGTAGTCGAAGTAGCTGAGGTCATCTGCCTTGCCGATCAAGAAGCTGGTTGGCTCGTAGATCGCCCGCCAGTGATCTAGGATTGGGCCGCTGCGGAGGGTCTGCTGGTTGTTGAGCAGCATGGTGAGCAGGATCGCAGAGCGAGTTTCGTTGTCTTCCTTCAGGCGGAAGCTCATGCGCCCCAGCCACATCATGCTCTTGAAGTACTGCTTGAGCGCATCAGATTTGGTGTAGTGGCCGCGCGGGATGTACTGGCTGTAATCCTCGGTGTAGCCTGCCATGATATTAGAGTCGGCCAGACCAGTGTGCGCTTCGATCAGGGCAAGCTCTGCGTCAACCTTGCTCTTGACGTAGGCTGGTACTGTAGCCTTTGGGTTGATCAGGCTGTCGGCCACGCCAAAGTAGGCGACAAGCTGGGTGCTGGCGGTGGTGAGGTCGGCATTGTTCTGGGCGGCGATCTCAGTGTGCTGGGCATCGGCCACGCGCAACATCGCGTCGTTCAGCTTGGTTAGCTCGTCGGTCAGCTTGCGGCTCTCCAGGTCGCGCAGCACCTTGTCAAAGATCAGGTGGTAGACGTGGAGGATCGAGTCGCTGCTGACGAAGGTCGGCTCCTCGCCATAGCGGCCCGCTTCGTAGACCTGGTAGAACTCCTTGAGGCCGCTATACCGGGCCGGATCAGCGGTGACAGGTGGGACGACCACAAAGTTGTTCTTCGCCAGCAGCGTGTTGGCAGCAGCGGGCAGCTTGAACTGCGCCGGGTTTTGCACGTTGCTAAGGTCGGTCTTGGCCTGGTAGGCGGCCACCTTCGGCTGCACGTTGACGGTGTAGCTGGTGGGGTAGGGGGCGAAGACGAGAATAGGCCGCTGCACGCCGCCGCTGGCTGCTGTGGTCGCCGTAGGCTGGGCGGCAGGGCTGGTCGGCCCAACGGTAACGACCACAGGGGTGTTCGTCGCAAGCGGCGCAGTGGTGTTGGTAGCGGCGGCTACGCTGGTGTTGGTAGCGGGTGCGCTTTCAGCGGCAGTGCCGGTAGCGCGGGCAACCACGTTCGGCGTGCTGCTAGCAGCGGGGTTGGCGGCTTTGGCGGTTGCCGAGGCCACTGGGGGGACAGTGGGGGTAGCAGTGCTGCTGTCGCAAGCGGCAAGCACCTGCACCACGATCAGCATGACCGCCAGCCAACCAAGGGTACGAGAACGAAGACGCATGAAGAACCTTCCTTTCCTGGGCAACAGGAGCTTAAACGGTAGAAAACCTGATGGATGAGGGAGTCGGTAAACAGATTGCTGTAACCTGCGCCGGGGCTGCGCCAGTCGAGTGAGTAGCCAAAGCCATTCCATGACCAGACGCTAACCTGTAGTTTGCTGCTGTCGTTGCCTTCCAGCACAGCTAGGCGCGGCTGGCCGTCGCTGGCGACGAAGAAGCTGAGCTGGTGGGCGACATCGGCAAGGGGGCGACCAGCCCAGACCGCCCGCCAGCCCTCCCGCGCCCAGCCGTAGATGAATATCTGGTTCTTCAGCTTGCCCGCTCCACCCCAGCGGTAGTCGGGCTGCCAGAGGATGAAAGCGAGCATGGGGCCGCGCCCGAAGGCATCAGCGACGGCGAAGCTCTCCACCTGCCAGGCGGGGTCGCTCTGCCAGGCCGCTTGCCAGTTGCCCGCTGCATCTGCCTGGTATAGGGTAAGGTGTTGTTGCTGCAAGGTAATCAGTTCGGTCTTGCCGTCCGCATTGAGGTCGGCCAGTTGGCTTTGGGCTGGCGGGTCGCTCCGCTGGTAGGCAAGAGCAAGCGTGGGGCTGAGCGGGGCTGGCGGTGCCTTGAGGGTGGAGAGGGGGGTGGCTGGGCGCATCGTCTGCCAGTCGAAGTCGTCCGCACTGCCCCTTGCTGCCTCTGCCGTCACCGCCTGCCCGCCCTTGTCGCCGGGGTCGAGCAAGCGGGCCTGGAGGTAGCTGCTGATCGGTACGCTATTCGCCGCCACCACCCCCTGACGGTCGAGGACGACGCGCAGCAGCAGGCTGTTCTTGGTCAGCGGACTGAAGTTTTGGTCGAAGATAAAGTTGCCGAGGCTGTAGGCAACCAGGGTGCTGCCGATCCGCGCCATGCTCTGCACCTGGTGGGGGTGCGCCCCGACGACCAGGGTCGCGCCTGCCTCAGCCATCACCGCTGCTAGCCTGCGCTGGTAGTCAAGGGGGGTGCTGGTGTACTCGTTACCCCAGTGGATCAGCACGACGACCGCCTCGGCTTGCCCCTTCACAGCGGCGATATCGCCTTGCAGCCGTGCTGTGCTGGCCTTGAGATCGTAGTCGCAGGGTAGAACGTTGAGGCGCAGGTCGGGGCCGCTGGGGGCAATGCAGGTGTAGCCGAGGAATGCCACGCGCAAGCCACTGATCGTGACGACCCTTGCACCGCCCACGCCGGTGTAGGCTACTCCCGCCGCTTTGAGCGAGGCCATAGTGTCGGTCAGAGCCTGCCTGCCGTAGTCGGTGGCGTGGTTGTTGGCAAGCGAGACGAGGTCGATCCCCGCTGCTGGCAAGGCAGCCACCTGCGACGGGCTGGCCTTGATGTTGATCCACCTCACAGCCCGCGTTGGGCTAACCACGTTGGTCAGCGGCGATTCGAGGTTGGCAACCACGTAGTCTGCCGCCCGCAGCGTGGGGCTGATGGCGGCGAAGGGGTAGGCGGGGTAGCGGCTGCTGGACACCTGCTCTACATAGCGGCCCAGCATGATGTCGCCACCAAAGATGATGGTGGCGCGTTGCTGGCGAGCTGCTGTGTCCCCGGCAAGCTGTTGCAAGCGCATTGCTGAGCTGCTCGGCACGGTAGTCGGCTGGCTAGCGGCGGGCGCAACGAAGTTGGTTAGTAGCACGACAGCCACCAACCCAGCTACGCACACCGTAATCTTACTCCTGCTCCACACTACGCTCTGCTCCAAACCAGACTTGTCTTACTAAACGCTTGTGGCGGCTACAAAGTTCCCACCATGCGTGGATCATTGTATCAGAACGTGAAGCATTAGGCAAACAGTTTGCGTCCAGAGACCTCTCCTACTTTGCTAGCACTTGCTCGCCCGCACAATCCGTACCATCTGCTGGGCCAACTCGCGGGCAGATGCCTGCTGCAACCATGAACTCTTACCGTTGCACCCCAGTTTGCCCTGTCAGCAACAATGGTGGTATAATTAGGCCGCTCAACCTAAACCGCAGGCCACCACAGGAGTCTGATTAGCCGATGCTTGGAACCAACCCGCAGCGCGACGAGGCCGACGCGACCCGCCCGCACGTCCCCGACCACACCAGCGAACCCGCTGCCTCTCTATACGATGGTGACAGCGAAACCAGCCTGACCAACGCCCTGAACAGTGGGGCAGTCAACACCAGCTTGCCAGTGCGTACCGCCCGCTACAGCGCACCCAGCGCGGACGCACCCAGCGCGGACGCACCCCCGTTGACTGCGGAAGCCGAGGGGCAGCCGACAGTGCAGGGGCGGATCGAATTGCTGCCCAGCGAAAGCGTAGTCCACCAGCTAGGTGCTATCTACCTGACCAACAAGCGCGTGCTGCTCTACGCCCCAAACCTGCTGCGTACTACCTCGCTGCGCGACGTTGACGGAGTGGGGGCGGCTTACGATAGGTTGAACGGGGCGATCTTCGCTCTTGGTCTTGCCCTGACCATCCTCAGCGCGTTCTTTGGCGGTCTCGTCTTCTTTGAGCGGCAGGGCGACCTTACAGGCAGTGCGCTGCTCGACCTGCTTCAGGGGGTGCGCGGCTTCTTCCAGGCGGTGCTGCCCTTGCCCTTCCTGGCTATCCTGGTGGGGTTTGCCGCCGTCGGTGTCTTCTTCATCGTCTCCTACTTCCTTTGGCTTGGTCGCAGCTTGTTCATCTCCGTGCATGGCCGCCCACTGATCAGCGTCAGCATCAGTGGCTACCGCCCTAAGCGGCTTGAGGATGTTGACACTTTCATCAACGCCCTCTGGCTGGCAAAAGATCGGTTGGAGAATGGTAGTAACGAGGGGGAGGGCTAGATGGCTGACCCTGGCGAGCAGGTTTACACGCTCAACCCGCTGCCTACCCACCTCTGGCAGTTGGATCACGCTGCGAAGGTGACAGTTGGCGACCACGAGCAGGAAGCCTACAACGACATGGGCTGCGGCGCGTTTAGTACCAGCATCGCCCTCTCGGTCTTTGCACCCCAGCGGGCGACCTTGCAGGCGGCCACCAGCCTCTACCAGCGGATGCGTAAGGTTCCCTTCACGCGGGGGACATGGGAGGGGGAGAACGCCCGCCTTGCGCTTGAGGACGGCTACGTGGCGGCTAACTTGAGCGATGGCACCCCGGCAGAGTTGGCTAACCTGGTCAAGCTCAACGCCCCGGCGGTGCTGAACATAAACCCGCGCCGCTTCCTGGCAGTAGTTCAGTATG
>JAYUUN010000008.1:0-18814 GCA_043754535.1 Chloroflexota bacterium
AGAAAGGAGTCATGGCAACGATGCCTGACAACAACACGAACGAGACCGACTTCGACCTGCTCATCCTCGGCGGCGGGCCGGGCGGCTACGTGGCCGCCCTCTACGCCGCGCTCCACAAGGGGATGCGCGTGGCGATCATCGAGAAGGAGCGGCTGGGTGGGGTCTGCCTCAACTGGGGCTGCATCCCCAGCAAGACGATGGCGAAGGGGGCTGAACTCTACCAAACCATGCAGCACAATGCCGCTGACTACGGGATTACTGGCAACCTCGCCTTCGACTTCGGCACCCTGATGCGCCGCAAAGATACCGTCGTCAACCAGCTTGTGGGCGGCATCTACGCGCTGATGAAGGCGCGCAAGGTGACAGTGATCGGTGGCACCGGCGTGCTGACTAAGCCGAACACGATCACGGTCAAGACGGCGGAGGGGGTGCAGGAGTACACCGCCAAGAAGATCATCCTTGCTACCGGCTCCTCGATCAGCAACATCCCAATCCCTGGTGCCGACCTACCTGGGGTGCTGAACAGCGACGACGCGGTTAGCCTCGAAGAATTGCCACGCAGGATGACGATCATTGGTGGCGGCTACATTGGCATGGAGTTCGCCTCGATCTTCTCCGCCCTCGGCACGAAGGTAACGGTGCTGGAGGTGCTACCCCGTATTTTGCGCCTGACCGACGAGGAGATCGTGCGCCGCTTCAGTGCGCTGATCAAGCAGCAAGGAGTGGAGATCAACACCGAGGTCAAGGTGCAGCAGATCGTGGAGGCTGAGGGTGGCCTGCGCACCCTGATCAGCGACAAGGCGGGCCAGGCGCGCCAGTTTGACAGCGATGTGGTGCTGATCGCTGGCGGGCGCACCCCCAACGTGGCTGGCACGGGCGCGACCGACCTCGGCATCGCACTCGATGCAGGCGGGCGGGCGATCAAGGTCAATGGCCGTATGGAGACTAGCATCCCCGGCGTGTACGCAATTGGCGACGTGGTTGGCGGCATCATGCTAGCCCATGTCGCCAGTTATGAGGGCGAAGTGGCTATTGACAACATCGTGGGCCACAGCCGCGAGGCCGACTACCACGCCGTCCCCGACTGCATCTTCACCCTGCCAGAGATAGCCAGCGTTGGCGTAAGCGAGTCGCAGGCGAAGGAGAAGGGTATCCCCTACAAGGTAGGCAAGTTCCCCTTCACCGCCCTGGGTCGGGCGCAGACGATGGGCGAGACTAGTGGGCTGGTCAAGATCGTAACCGACCCCGGCAGCGGGGTAGTGATCGGGATGCAGGTAATGGGGCCGCACGCTAGCGACCTGATCGCCGAAGGTGCGCTGGCGGTGCAGCTTGGCGTGAAGGCTAGCGAGATTGCTGGCACTATCCACACCCACCCGACCCTGCCCGAGGCGGTGCAGGAAGCCGCTTTTGGCGCAGTTAGCGGCGGGTACATCCACTTTGGCTAGCCGTTCTTTGGCTGGGGAGCAGTTGAGCGACTACCAACACATCTACCTTTCGCCCCACCTCGACGACGTGCCGCTCTCCTGCGGCGGCCAGGTGGCAGTGCAGGTTGCGGCGGGCGAAAGGGTACTGGTCGTCACCGTGTGCAGCTGTACGCCTGCGCCCGACCTGCCACGCACCCCCTTTGCCGCCCGGATGGAGGCCCAGTGGCAGGCTGACGGCGGCAACGACGCTGCTGCTATCTATGCCGTGCGCCACGCCGAGGAGCAGCGTGCTTTGCGCGTTCTGGGGGCTGACCATCGCTGGCTCGACTACCTGGACGCGATCTACAGGCGCAGCGAATACGCTTCGGACGCGGCCCTGTTCGGATCCCTGGTAGCTGCGGATTACGCAGAGGTGGTGATCCCCCTGGCCCATCAGCTAGGCGAGTTGGCAGCGGAGTTCCCTACTGCCGCCTTCTACTGTCCGCTTGCCCTCGGCTTCCACGTAGATCACCAGCTAGCTCACCTTGCAGGTCGCAGCCTGGTCGGTCAGCGGCGCGTAGCCTTCTACGAGGATTTCCCCTATGCTGGGGTTGCTGGGGCGATGGCGCGGCGGCAGACCACCCTCGACCTCTCGCTCCAAGCGCAACTGGTGGAGATCGGTGGCAGCCTGAGCCGCAAGAGCGACAGCATCGCCCAGTACACCTCGCAGCTAGGCATCCTCTTTGGTGGCGAAGCAGCCATGCGTCAGGCCGTTGCTGCCTACGCTGGCACCGTCGCGGGCGGTTCTGGGGCAGCCGAACGCTACTGGTGGGCAGACCACGCGGTGTGAGGACGACGCACAGAGAGGGCAGACCGGCTGATCTGCCCTTCCCTACTACCTACCCATACTGCCTAAGCGGCTACTTCTTCGCTGCGAGCGCGGAACAGGCGGGTGGCGATCAAATAGCAGACCAGGCCGTAAACGATCAGCACTGCCAGGTTGGGCAGGATGTCACCCACCCCCTTGCCGAAGATCATGATCTTGTTGAAGCCCTCCATCGCCCAGCTTGTCAGGGTCACGCGGCTAACCCCCTGCATCCAGTTGGGTAGCAGCCAGAGGGGGAACCAGGCTCCGCCCAGCGCGGAGGAGCCGAGGACGACTAGGGTGGAGACGGAAGCTAGCTGGCGGCGGCTGCGAACCAGGCTGACCAGCAGCATTGCCAGCCCCGTTGCGGCGAACGGCACTGCCAGGGTGAGCAGCACCAGGCCGAGCAGGTTGCCAGCGTGCGCCCCGAAGCCGACGATACCAATCAGCAGCAGCAATGCTACCTGGATCACACCAATCACGTACTGCGCGAACATCTTGCCGCCGATCAAGGCCCAGGGGCGCAGAGGGGTGAGTAGCAGCCGCTTGAACGTGCCTGCCTCCTTCTCCTCCAGGATGCTACCTGCGCCATTGCTGATCGCAAACAGGGCAAACATCAGGGCGTAGCCGGGAACCACCACGTCGAAGCCACTGGGGGTCGGCCCCTCCTGCTTCTGCTCCTGTGCGCTGATACTGGCGGTCGGCTTCCGCAGGCTCTCCTGCGCCTGGCTACCCGCTGCCAGCCCCACCGCTTGCAGTTGGTCAGCCGTGGCATTGGGCATCGCCTGTTTGTAGGCAGCTACGGCTGCGGCCCGGCTGGTACGCACTGCATTGTAGCTGTTCACTACGTCCCTGACGATGCTCTCGGCAGCGGCAGCGCGTGCGTCGTTGCCAGGGGTTTTAACTACGGCAAGCTGGGCCTGCCCCTGCCCTTCCAATGCGGCACCGTAGCCAGCGGGGATTACAATGTAGGCTGGCACGGAGTTGTTCACGTCGCTCAACCGCTGCTTGGCCGCCGCCTCGTCTGCGACGAACTCTAGCTTGAGTATCTTCGTGCTGCTAAGTACGTTGGTGAACTGCTTGCTGGCCGCCCCATCCTGGTTGACGACGGCGAGTGGCACGCTGAAGCTATCAGTGCTACTGTCCACCTTGAAGATCGAGCCGAGGATCGCCATCAGCACTAGCGGCACGACCAGCATATAGACCAGTGCGCCCTTATCCTTCCAGAGCAGAGTCAAGTCCTTCATTGCTACCTGAAATAGTCTGTTCATCGCTACCTACCTTCCTTGTTGCTTGCTGCCTTCACGCCCGCAGTGACTATCACTCGCGTAGGGTCTTACCCGTCAGTTGCAGGAACAACTCCTCTAGGCCACGTGGTTTCTGCACCAGGATCTCGCTCTGGTCGCGCAAGGCTAGCAGTTGGTCTAGCGTGCCAATGGCGATCAGCTTGCCGTTGTCTACAATGGCGATGCGGTCGCAGAGCCGCTCGGCTTCTTCCATGTAGTGCGTGGTATAGAGTAGGGTCAGGCCGTTTGCCTTCAGTTGCTCGATATTCTCGAAGATCGCATTGCGGCTCTGCGGGTCTACGCCAACGGTTGGCTCGTCCAGCAGCAGTAGGTCAGGGTTGTTGATCAGGCCGACTGCGATGTTCAGCCGCCGCTTCATGCCGCCAGAGTAGTGCTTGACTGGCTCGCTGCGACGGTCGTAGAGGCCCATCAGGTTCAGCAGTTCGGCGGCCCGCGCCTGCAAAGCCTTGCGCTCAAGCTGGTACATCTGGCCGAAGAAGGTCAGGTTCTCCTCAGCGGTTAGCTCCTCGTAGAGGGCCAATTCTTGTGGCACTACGCCGATCCGCTCCTTGATGTCGTCGGCCTGCTTCACTGTGTCCATCCCCAGAACGGTAACGTGGCCGCTCGTTGGCCGTAGGTAGCTGGAGATCATGTTGATCGTGGTAGACTTGCCCGCTCCGTTAGGGCCGAGTAGCCCGAAGGTCTCGCCTCGCTTGATCGTGAAGCTGATCCCTTTGACCGCCTCGAACTTGCCGAAGGTCTTGGCAGCAGCAGCGACGTTCACCACATCGTTGATGTGGCTCTGGGTCGCGGTTAGGGTGGTAATGCTCGCTTGCTCTTGTAGTGCGCTTCTCATTGTTGCTCCTTAGCAGTTGCTGCTCATGCGCCGCATTTCTTGCTCCACAGCCTGTTCATGTTCGCTGGCGGTGGGTTGGCTGGGGGCATAAGCCTGCTGGTACTCGAAGAACAGGCCGATGCCCCAGCCGAAGGCGACCCAGATCGGCCAGAAGTAGAGTGCTTCGCCGCTGCTGAGCAAGATCGCCAGCCAGACCGCCACCTGGAGGCCAACTACGGCCAGGTAGGTGAGCAGATGATTGCGGAACTTCTCCTTTGCTACCACGCGCCGGGTTGCATCCAGGAGCAACTGCTCGTTAGGGTCGCTCTTGCTGCGCCGATTGTTGTCCATTACAATCCATCCTTTCAGGGAGCTTGCCCAGCTAGTGAGTGATAAAGGTTGATTAAACCGTTCCAGAGGCGGCTCGTTCACTTTGCCGCCCCCTGCTGTAGAAAAGCCAGCCTGCCAGCAGGTAGTTGCAGCCCACTAGCAACGAGGCGGGCGAGATCAGGGTTGGTGGCGGGAAGAAGGCAGGCAGAGCGACCAACGCGACAAGCTGGCAGAAGCCGAGGACTGAGACGCGCAAATCAGTGAATGCGCCGATTACCGCCAGCCCGAAGGCCGCCGCCATGCCAATCACGTAGTCAGTGTAGAGGAAGGTGCCACCGTTAGCCTGGTAGAGGGCAAAAATTAGCAAGGACGCGCCGCTGAGGATGACCACCCAGAACACGAATGCGCTACGGTTGCCGCGTTGCTCTGCCGTCTGCAACTGGCTGTGCTGGCGCATCCCCCAGCCGAGAGACAGCCCCCAGCCGACGGCGGTGATCAGCAACGAAATAGCACCGCTGATGCTGGCAGGCAGCAGGTTGAGGAAGGCAAAGCCAATGGTGGCTAGCCCCCAAACAAAGAAGTAGAACCCTGAGCCACTGCTGGCCTGCGCCCGCTCACTGAGGGTGAGCTTGATTGCTTCCAAGTCGCGGTCAGCCTCATTGCGGTTGCTCTTGTTCGTGGTTGGTTGCATGATCCTGCCCCTTCAGTCTACCATCTTGATGATCTGTTCAAGGGTGGCGACATAGCCGCGAAAGGCTTGCAGCCCCTCGGCAGTCAGCCGCACCCAGGTCTTCGGTTTCTTGTCCACAAAACCCTTGTCTATCGCGATGTAAGCGTTGTTCTCCAGCACAGTCAGGTGGGTGCTGAGGTTGCCGTCGGTAAGGGCCAGCCGCCCCTTGATGTAGCCAAACTCGGCCTCGCGCCCTGGCATGGCTGCCAGCAAGGAGACGATCCCTAGCCGCACCTTCTGGTGGATTACTTCGTCGAGGCTGGCCGCTGAGGGGCTGGCGGTGGTTTCGCCAGGTGGTGTGGCACTGCTGTCGCTGCTACCGTTCTTGCCTGCCTTCGCCATCAGCTTCTCCTCAACAGGTAGAGACCAAAGCCGATAGTTGGTAGACCAAAGGTAAGACCAAGAGCGTAAAGCTGGTAATCCATAAAGAAGAACAGGGTAAGCAGCGAACCGACGATGTAGGCCAGGCCAATTAGAGCCCGGCGTGGCTGGACGAAGGTGGCTTTAGCGACGAGGCCGCAACCAAACACAAGGCCGACGATCACCAGGCTGTACTGCGGGCTGAAGGCGTGATAGAAGAAGGAGAGGGCGAGTACCGCCCAGATGTGACAGAGGATAGCCACGCTGATGATCGTTTGGCGACCGAGCAGCCAGCGGGCCGAGCGGCTGATCGCGGTTACCCGCTGGCGGCGGATGACGACTAGGCTGGCGACCACTCCGCCGCTAACCAGCAGCCAGACGGCCACCTGCCACCAGCCCTTGATCAGTGCGCTGCCCAAGAAGCCGAGCAGCATGGAGGTGCCAAGCAGGATGTAGCTAGCCGCTCCCCCACTCAACTCCACCTCCTCGTGGGTGCGGCTCATCGTCTGGCTGATCAGTTGTAGGTTAGCCAACGCTTCTTCGCGCCTTGTTGCCGCTACCCTGCCCTCTGCCGCCTCAAAGGTGACGCTTTCGCTACCCTGCTCCATTTTACCAACCTCTCTCTGTCTACACAAAGCTGTCTTGCCGGCAAAGCACTTTGTCCAGCAAAGTTATCATACACCGATCATCCCATCTTGTCAAGGGTCTAGACAGGCTAAGCGACAAGATTGTTACATAGCGATAGTTGGGCGGGCCAGCACACAGCAAAAGGCACCCGCCGGTTGACTGCCCCGGTTGGTGCCTACCACCTTCTGCTAAGCCTGCTACTTGTTGATGGCGAAGCTGGTAGTCAGTGACCGCTCAAAGGGGTAGCCCTTACTGTCTAGACCGCGCACGGTGAGTGAGAGATTGTGGACACCGACTGCGTTGGGCATTATCAGGTTGAGCGTGCCGCCGTCGCGCAAGATGCTGCTGCTATCTCGGCTGGCAAGGTGGCTATCCACGTTCAGGTTGGTGAGGGCGGTGCCGCCGTCGCTAGCGGTAAGACCAAAGCCCACCATCATGTCGGCGGCAAAGACGCTCTCCTTTACCTTGCTGCTCAGGCCGACGCTCAGGCTGCTGGCTGGCTCGGCAACCATCAGATAGGCGTTCGGCTTGTTGCCACCCGCCTTGAGGCTGAAGCTGTTCAGGCTGGCCGCCGTCGCGTTGCTGACGGTTAGCTGCCAGTTACCCGGCTGGGGTGCGTCAAGCTGGAAGTAGTGTTGCTCTGCTCCCTTAAACACATCGTCGTTCGCTGCCGCCTGCTGCCCACTCTGGGTATAGAGCTTGCCAGCAGGGTCGCGCAACGTCACCTGGGTGCCAGGGCCGGTCAATACCGCAACATTAAGAGCTTTCACGCCGCTCTCCAGCGGGAAGCTCTCGCTGGCGGTGCCATCGACCAGGCCGCCGCGCAGGATGCTGGCGGCTGGCAGGCTAGCGTAGGGCGAGTCTGCTACGACGATTGCCGCTGCCCCATCGCCATGCCAGTAGGAGCGCACGTTTGGTTCGACCCGCGACCAGTAGTTGTGGCCGATGCCGATGGTGTCGTGGGTGAGGCCACCGTCGCTAAAGAGCCAGGTGGCGCGGGGGTGATGCGCGCTGCTGACTGTCACCGCCCCATCGTTGTCGCCATAGAAGCTGAGGTAGGCACCGCCAAACCAGAGCGAACCAAAGAGCGAGCCGTGGTTAGTACCGCCGCTGCTGAAGTAGCGGGTGCCATCGTTCTCACTACGGCTGTCAGTCAGCGCACGGAAGTTGCTCATCTGGCCGGTTTGCAGGGAGTACACTGCGTCGTCGCGCTGGCCGAGGATGCTGGCTAGCCAGCCTGCCCACCAGCTATAGCTGAGGTCGGCAAGCTGCGACCCCCAATTTGGGCTAGATAGTTGGGCCAGGTTCTGCACCTTGCCTGCTGCGCCATAGTGAACAATAGCCGCGTTGGTGTCCAGGCCGCCCTTGCTGTGGGCGATCACATTCACCCCGCTAACCCCATAGCGGCCTGCGATGGTGTTGATTTGGCCCGCCAGCATTGCACCGTTGTTCCAGATGCTGCCGCCGCTGCCGCCCGCGTCGTTCAGGTCAACAAAAGCCGTGCGGTAGCCCGCGTAGTAGGCAAGATTGTAGCTGTCGTCACCGCCCGTCCACCACTTGTTGGCCTGCCCATGCATACCCTGCACAAAGAGCAGCACCGGCTTGTTCGTGCCGCCACCGCTGGGGGTCGCACCGTAGTAGATCGTTCCCGGCGCACCATCGCCACTGCCGCCTGCTCGTGTGGGGGCGGGTGGGTTCTTGCTATTCGCAGCCTCACCAATGCCGCTGACCGCGAAGATCAGCATCGCTACTACTGCCAGCACACAGAGCCGCAGCATCACTATCCTTTGCTTCATCACCAACCTCCTTGTTGCTTGAGGAAGCCGCCCTGCCCAACCTACCCTTCCACCAGAGCAGGTCGGGCGGTGCGGTTTGTACGCAACCTTCGGCACAACAAACCCGGCCTCCGGTTGGCTACCATTCTACTACTGGGGTAGCGAAAACGCAACTGTTGGCAGGGAAATAACAGGGCTATGCTAAAGGTGGAGCCGACTGCGGCTGCACCCTGCGTACAGAGAGGGCTTCGCAACAGCCCTGCTTAGCTCAAGCATTAGAGTTGTCTCAGTTTGCCAAACGTGGTACAATACATAACGCAAGAAGTCAGCCACAGGAGAGTTCACCTTTGCCCAAAACAGCCCGCCGCGCCCGCATCTTCGCCCTAGCCAACCAGAAGGGGGGCGTGGGTAAGACGACTACCGCCACTAACCTCGCCTCCTACATCGCGGCGGCGGGGCGGCGCGTCCTCTTGATCGACTCCGATCCGCAGGCTAATGCCACCAGCACCCTCGGCTTTGATAAGAACGAGATTGAGATATCGCTCTACGACGTACTGATCAGGGAGCAGCCCGCAACTGATGCTATCCTGCCCAGCGGTAGGCCAGAGTTTGACGTGCTGCCTGCCGCCCCCGAACTGGCTGGGGCTGAAGTTGAACTGGTCAACATGGGCAACCGCGAGCATCGGCTTACGCAGGCGATCAACTCGGTGGCAGGTAGCTACAACTATGTGTTTATTGACTTGCCCCCTTCCCTCGGTCTGCTGACGGTTAACGCACTGACTGCTGCTGACGGGGTGGTGATCCCGATCCAGTGCGAGTACCTCGCGCTTGAGGGGCTGGTGCAACTGGATAACACGATTCACCTGGTTAGCGAGAACCTGAACAAGCGGCTAAAGATCGCGGGTATAGTGATGACCATGTACGACAGCCGCAACAATCTGGCTAACCAGGTGGTCGAAGAAGTGCGCCGCCACTACCCGAATGACCTGTTCGAAACCCTGATCCCGCGCAACGTGCGGATCGGTGAAGCCCCTAGCTATGGGCAGACCATCCGCGAGTACGACCCCAATTCACGTGGCGCGCAGGCGTACAAACAGCTAGCCACTGAGTTTCTGGCACGCATTGAAGGACAGTAGCAATGGCAAAAGGCGGTCTGGGTAGAGGACTGGGCGCACTAATACCGGGCGGTGGCAACCAGCCAGCGGAGCTTCGGCCTGTGCCGAAAACGGGCCGCAACCAACCGCCCCTGGAGCGCAATGACGACGCGCCAGGGCAGGAGCAGGCCGAGGTGGCAGGGCCGCCGCAAACCCCTAACACGACCAATATGCCACTGCTTGAGGTGCCAGTCGCCCACATCCATCCCAACGAGTTCCAGCCGCGCATCATCTTCAACGAGGGCAAGTTGCGCGAACTGGCCGACTCGATCAAGGAGCATGGCGTGATGCAGCCGCTGGTTGTCACCAAATTGACCCTCCCGCCGCTACCGCCCCGCCCAGGTCGCAAGCCCGAACCCGTGCAACTCTACCAGTTGATCGCTGGGGAACGCCGCCTGCGCGCCGCCAAGCTGGCTGGGCTGACCACAGTGCCAGTGATAGTCAAGGAAGCCAGCGACGAAGATCGCTTGTCATTGGCCCTGGTGGAGAACATCCAGCGTGCTGACCTCGGCCCGACTGAGGAGGCGCAGGCCTATCGCCTGCTGATCGACCAATTCAACCTCACCCATGAGGGGGTGGCGAAGCGCGTCGGCAAGAACCGTTCGACGATCACCAATATGCTGCGGGTGCTTGACGGTACGCCAGAGACGCTCGCTGCCCTCAGTGCCGAGCGGATTACGATGGGTCACGCGGTCGCTCTACGTGGCATCACCAACCGCGAAGGCGAGCTTGCTATCCTCAACAAGGTGATGGAGGAGGGCCTGAGTGTAAGAGCGACCGAGAATCTTGCCCGCGAGGTAGAGGAGCGGGGCTTGAGCGGCCTTACTTCGCAGGGCGAACTGCGCGGCGTAGCTGTCAGCAGCCACACCCGCCCTGGCCCTGCCCTCCGCCTCAACGCCGACGACCGCGCCATCCAAGAACGCTTCAGCGGCGCACTAGGCACTCGCGTGGAGTTCAACCGCAACGGCAAGAAGGGCAAGCTGGTTATCTACTACGACGATGAGGAGATTTTGCAGACGATCTACGAGAAGATCGTGGGCGAGGATCAGGGTTTCTAGACCGCTTGATCTTGAGTGAGCAGTTGTAGGGGCGTGCCAATCGGTACGCCCCTTTGCCTGTGACGGCTGGCACGGCTATTGCCTTCTTCTCCACTAGCGTTTGGTCTAATCATAATGCATGGTGCGACAAGGAGGCAGCAGCTATGTCTGAGCAACAGGCCGGTGAGATTGTAAGTGCGGCGCAGGACGAGCAGGGGCGTGGCAGTTACGCCCTGATGGTGGATGGTGAGACGCTGGGCGAATTGCAGATGCAGGGCGAACCGCGCTATGCCGCTATCTTGCAGCGGGGGGAGGATCGCTACCTCTTTCACCCCACTCTTGAGCCACCAATTCGGGTGGACATCCGCAAGCAGGGCGCGGGGACAGACTATGCCGTCTACAACGAGCAAGAGGCAGGTGACGGCAATCTTGAGCTACACGACGGTCGCCGCTACCGTTGGGCGCGTGCTGACCACGCTAACCTTAGCTGGCTGGTCAGCGACGAAGGCGGCCAACCACTGATCTGCTTCACCGCTGAGGGCGACTTCATGAGCCAGCGGCAAGCGACGATCAGCCTTGAAGGGCAGGCGCGCCAGCTTGCCGACCTCGACTTGCTGCTGGCGACCGGCTGGTATGTGATCCTGATCTACAGCCAGAGCGACGCGGCGGAGTCGGCGTTGGCCTGAGTGCTACATCGCAGGGTGGGGGCGGATAACCTCTCCTCTCCCACCTCAATGTTCAGCGGCTGGGTCGTCACCCTGCCCGGCTGCTCCCAAACTCGCTCGCGGTAGGCACGCACCAGTTGCAGGATGTTGATCAGGTAGTGGGCGACGAAGGGGGCGAACAGGCCACCAGTCAGAAGGAACAGGGCGGAGAGAACGAGGCTGAGTAGGCCAGCCCCGACTACGCCCAGCCTCCCCTGCGGCAGGTGCAGCAGGCCGAATAGCACCGAGAGCGGCAAGGCGGCCAACCACCGCATCCAGCCAGCCGCCCCACTCAAGCCGCCAAGTAGCAGCCCACGAAACAGCAACTCCTCTAGCAGCACCGCTACTGCCATCGCTGCGGCCACCGCCAGCCAGACGCTAGCCCGCCCCGTGCGTGGGGTGACCAGGCGCATCACCAGGTCAGAGTAGATGTTCGTCCCCCATACCCGCACCGCCCACTCACTGAGGAAGTTGACGGCAAGCAGGGCAAGCAGGCCTCCCACCAACCCGATCCCACCATCGCGTAGCACGCCAGCCACATCATAATGCAGGCCAAAAGCCGCTGCTGGCAAGCCGCTGATCCGCGCCAGTAGCAAGCAGAAAGCAACCATCAGCAGCTTGACCACATTCTCCGCTGGGTTGAGCAGCAGGTTCTCCTGTGGCACGAACTTGCGCAGCAGCAGTGCGCTTTGGTAGGTTGCGTAGGCCAGGAAGGCGGTCAGCAGCAGGGTGCCTGCTACGAAGTAAGGGTTCACCATTCTTCTTTGGGAGCGACGGTCAGCGGGTTGTTCGTCTGCATCTTACTCGGTAGGCCCACCGTGCTGTAGGTGCGGAAGATCGCCGCCGCTGGCTTCTCCGTGCTGTCGCTACGCAGCAGACCAAAGTAGTCCTCGAAGGCCTGGTTGCTGTGGTCGCCCCGTGTGCTGGGCGAACTCGTCCCCGGCACGTAGTCGTAGAGGTTCCATTGCAGCCAACCGGCGATCCTTCGTGTGCTTGCTGCCTCAACTGCTAGGCTGTAAAAGAGGCTTTGGGTCGCCTCGTCGTAGTTCTTGCGCCCCACAGGGCCAGTCGGCCAGCCCGCCTCTTGTAGCAGAATTGGCTTGCCCGTCAGTTGCTTCAGCCTATCGATCTGCGTTGCCAGTGCGCCCCCATCATAGCCGTGCAGGGCCACAAAGTCGGAGATTTCTAGCGCACTCTGGCCGCCCACTGGCTTGTAGCCAAGGTTGTGCCAGTCACCCATGCTGATAGCAATCGGGTGGTTAGGGTCGCGCTGGCGGATGCGGGCTGCCATGCGTGCCTCCCAGTCCAACACCTGCGCCTGCCGCCCCTGCTGCCAGTTGTCGTAGTTGTCCGCCTCGTTGTGAATATCCCAGGCAAACACGCGGTCGTCATCTGCCAGAGCCTTAACGATGCTGTCCAGGTAGACGAGGTTAGCGTCCTCCTCTGGCGTGCCAGCAGCAGGGGCGATATCGTACCAGTCAAACAGGCTAATGTTCACCTTCAGTTGGTACTTCGCGGCGATCTGCAAGAACTCGCGTACTCGACGGATGAACTCTGGGTTGATGCGGTCGCCACGCCCTCTCGTGTCCTCCCAGATCAGCTTCCTGGTTTCGTCCTTATCGTAGGGCAGGCTGATCCGCACCACATTGCCGCCGAGGGCAGAGACGTGGCTAAGCTCAGCGTCCACCTGGAAGCCGTCCCACCGCCGCCACATCATCGCCCAGGGGTTGAGGCTGTTGAAGTAGTTGCTACCCTTCAGCCGCACCGCCTGTCCGCCATAGGCGAACTGGTCACCGCTGATGTGCAAGAAGCCATCACCGTTGCTGGGTAGCAGCGGGCTGGGGACAGGCGTGGTCGGCTGAAGGGGATTGACCGGCGTTTGCAGCCAATCTAGATAGTGTTGGCCGACGTTGCCCATCTGCACCTGCCAACTTGCAGCGGCGGTGGGTAGGTAAGTGAGAGTGCGCCGCTCGAACAACTGCACCAGCACGGTAGCAGGCTGGCCGCTAATCGTAGTCTGCACCCAGTATGGCTCGCTGATCGGGTAGCCCATCACGTACTGCCAGTCGTAAAGTGGCGCGTCTACCAGCTTGCCAGCTTCGTACACCTTGCCGCGCTGGTTGAGGAAGCTCCAGAACGGAGCAGCGATGTTGTGGTCGGTAGCAGGCTCGTAGTAAGCAAGGTTGGCGGTCGGTACTGCTACTGGTCTGTCAAGCATAGCGAGGTCTACCGTGCCACCCTGGCGATCAAGCAGGAGGGTAAGCGGCTGCCCGACGCGGTTGGTGGCCTTCACCAACCACTTCTGGAAGCTGGCGTAGGTTGGCGCGTCTTGGCTAGTCGCGTCACCCGCAACCACGATCTCGGCTGGTTGGCGGGCCTGCTCCAGCGCAGTGGGCAGCGCACCAGCTACCTTGCCAGCTACCATCTCGCTGACCAGCAGACCGCTAGTGACGAACCACTTGCTGCGGCGGTCGCCACCAGGGTCGGCAATCTCCATACGCGCCTTGTCGCTGTACTGCACGGTGATTGGCTTGCCGTTGTAGAGTTGCTGCACCGCCAGCCCTGGCCCTGGTCCCCACGTCCAGCTACGCTGCACCTGCCCCGCCGCCACTGGCTGGTCATTGCGCTGCCAGAGTTGTAGGAAGGCGGGATCGACCCACTGGCCCTCCGCT
Organism: Chloroflexota bacterium; assembly: GCA_043754535.1. GTDB lineage: Bacteria > Chloroflexota > Chloroflexia > QHBQ01 > QHBQ01 > JBBROH01. The sequence goes on from JAYUUN010000008.1 coordinate 13,779, forward strand.
CGCGAGGGGTAGGTGGGCAGGCTGGCAAGCAGCAAGGCAAGCAGCAGTAGCAGACTGGCAAAGCGGCGGTTGTGGCTCATCGGTTCATCCCTCTAGCTAGCATGGTTGGTCGTCAAGCTCATTATAACAAAAGCACAGTGCTACTGACCAAGAGGGACGGATCACTAGAACCCGTCCCCCTCGTCCGCTGCTGGGCTGGGCTACGGTAGCGTTTCTATAGCCCGCCGCACGACCTTGCTCAGTTCGCCGCGACGGATGTTGTCGTTGGGCCGGAAGCAGAGGCCGCTCTGCGGTGCGACGCAGGCAGCCCCACTGATCACCCCCCTACCCACCAACGTCTCCACTGCACCATAGCCGAAGCTGCCCGCTGGCACATCGCGGAAGGTGGGCGTGCTTGGCGTGAAGCTGGTATAGGCCCGTACGCGCTGCACGATCACCACCACCTGCACGCGGCTGATCTGCACATTTGGCCCGTAACAAGGTGAGGCTACCCCCAGAGCTGCACACTGTGTTGGGTTGAGGCCGTTGACTGCTCCTGCACGGGCGGCAGTCTCGACGAAGGTGTAGAAGACGCTACTCGCCGCCACGTCGTTGAAGCTGGGTGTGCTGGGGGTGTAAGCTGGTAGCGCAAAGCCGAGGCTGGCGATCTTGGCGAACTGGCCGCGGGTGGTGTTGGCGTTGGGCTGGAAGGTGCCGCCCGCAAATCCACTGACGATCCCTCGACAAGCCAGGAACTGGATGTCTCCGTAGAAAATGTTGCTGGTTGGCACGTCGCTGAAGCTGATCGTGCAAGGGATAGCCGTCACGGTAGGCGAGCCGCTGGTCAGCGTAGCGGTTGCTGTCGGGGTGGCAGTGCTGCTGGCGACAGGGCTGGCAGTGGTGGTCGGCGAGCCGCTGGTTGGCGTAGCGGTTGCGGTCAGAGTGGCAGTGCTGCTGGCGACAGGACTGGCGGTGGAGGTCACGGTGGTGGTCGGCGAGCCGCTGGTCGGCGTAGCGGTTGCGGTCAGGGTGGCGGTGCTGCTGGCGATGCTGGTGGCGGTCGCAGTGCCAGTAGCTACAGTGCCGGTTGCGGTGCGAGTAGCAGTGCCAGTTGCGGTGTTGCTGGCGGTGTTGCTGGCGGTGCGGGTAGCAGTGTTGGTAGCAGTGTTGCTGCTAGTTGCGGTGCCAGTTGCTGTGCCAGTTGCTGTCCTGGTGGGCGTGTTAGTGGCAGTCGCGGTGTTGGTAGCGGTGTTGGCTGGCGTGTTGGTGGCGGCGTTGATTGGCTCTACCAGTTTGCTGACGAAGCCATCGAAGGAGCCGCCAAAGTTGGGCTGACTGGGATTGAGGATGGGGAAGTTGTTGGCGTTAGTGTAGCCAGTGACGTAGGCGTTGCCCTGCCCATCGAGAGCCACCCCCAGTGCGTAATCGTCGCCGCTCCCGCCGAGGTAGGTGGAGTCCACCCTGGTGCCGGTTGCGTCTAGCTTGGTCACGAAGCCATCGGTGCTGCCACGCCGCCCTGGGACGACTGGGTTGATCGTGGGGAAGTCGTTGGAGTTGGTGCCACCCGCAACCACTGCGCTACCCTGGCTGTCCACCGCCAGTGCGTAGCCGTAGTCGCTGCCGCCACCACCGAGGTAGGTCGAGTAGCCGTAGGTGAACACGCCGCTGGCCGTGATGATCTTGGTGACGTAGGCATCGTCGGTGTCCAGCAGGTTGGGCTGCTGCGCATTGCGGGTGGGGAAGTTACTAGACTGGGTTTGGCCGGTCACGTAGATGCTGCCCTGGCCGTCTACCCCAATGCCCGCGTTGGTGCCGTAGAGCAGTTCGCTGCCGCTGCCACCGAGGTAGGTCGAGAGGCCGTAGGTCAGCACTCCGCCGCTGCTGACTAGCTCGCTAACGAAGGCATCGCTGCTCCCCCCCCTGCTTGGCTGCACCGCCTTGAAGGTAGGGAAGTTGTCAGAGATGGTGAAGCCAGTAACGTAGGCATTGCCAGCCGGGTCAACCGCCAGTGCGTAGCCATAGTCGTCGCTGGTGCCGCCCAGGATGGTCGAGTATTCGTAGGTAAACACCCCGCTGGCCGAGATAATCTTGGTCACGAAGGCATCGGAGGCTCCAGCGAGGTTGGCCTGCAACGAGTTGCGCCGCGGGAAGTTGGCTGAAGTGGTGTAGCCTGCCACGTAGATGTTGCGGCTGGCATCCACCCCGACCCCGAAGCTGAAGTCGTTGCTGTTCCCGCCCAGGTAGGTGCCGAAGGTGCGCGCTCCTGTGCTGTCGAAGCGGCTCACAAACACGTCGGTAGTGCCGCTGGTGGCGTTGGTCGCCTGCACCGGGTTGAGGGTGGGGAAGTCGGGCGAGTTGGTACTGCCGCTGACGTAGGTGTTGCCCAGGCTGTCTACCGCGATGGCAAAGCCGTTGTCGCTGCCCGTACCGCCAATGTAGGTGGAGTAGCCGTAGGTTAGCACGCCGCTGCTGGTGATCAGCTTGGTGACGAAGGCATCGTTGGAGCCACCCGGCCTGGTCGGCTGCGTGGCGTTACGGGTAGGGAATCCCGCCGAGTAGGTTGCCCCAGTAGTGTAGCTGTTGCCCGCACTGTCAGCCGCAATCGCCTGGCCGAAATCCAGACCCTCGCCGCCGAGGTAGGTGGAGTAGTCCAGTACTGGGTCGATCAACAAGGCAAGTGAGCGGTCATAGTCGGGTACGCTGAAGGCGATCTCGTTGCCGCGCACTACATAGCTGCCCTGCACCTCGCGCAGCCCCGCCCCCGTCTGCTGGTAGATGCGGGCTGCCGCCTGCCGGACGATGCCGCTGGCGGTATGCAGCAGCAGGTCGCCACCCGCTACCTCGATCCGTTCGGCTCCATCCACCGTGAGGCGAATAGCGGCGGGGTTGCCGCCCGGCTGTACGATGAAGTCGTATTCCAGGTTGCCATCAGCCCCACTATAGTAGGCTAGATCGATGCTGTCGTAGACCCCCGCATATGCCACGCGGCTGTAGTGTGGCACGGCGGTTCGCCAGCGGCTGGGGTCACTACCGATGTAGTAGTTACTTACCCCTGCCTCGCGTTCGCTGGCGACTAGGTGCGCCCCTGGGTTGCCCCCTTGCCAATGGAAGCGCAGGGTAGCTGATTGCCCAGAGCCAGCCTCTAGCACCATTGCTGCTTCGCCCTCGTTGAGGTAAAGTTGGTAGCCGTTGCCACGGGCCAGATAGCGCACGCCGCTCTCCCACTGCCCAAGATTCGGCTCAAAATGAAGCGGTCGCTGCCCCAGCTTATGTTGCTGGCTGCCGACCGCTGTCTTTTGCCTATTCGCTTGTTGCTGTGCCTGCTCACCCGCTGGCCCGCTCTGGATCAGCAGCCCACTGATGATCGCCGCCGCCAACCCCCATGTTAGCAGTTTGCTTCTTCTTTTACCCACTTACCCCCTCCTCTAGTGCAACCAGTAACTGCTTTGTACAACCGCCAGCCCTATTATAGCAGAAAACCAGGTAGCACAAACCCCCAATCAACGCAGATTGGGGGTTTGTGCTTGCTGAGTTGGGCTGCTGGCTTAGAGGATCGAGAGGTAGCGGTCAAGCTCCCACTGGGTGACGTGGATGCGGTACTCGTCGTACTCTTGCTTGCGCGACTGCACGAAGTTGTCGTAGATGTGGTCGCCGAGGGCGGTGCGTACCAGCGGGTCAGCCTCCATTGCCTCAATTGCTTCGGCCAGGCTACCGGGCAGGGTGGCAATATTGCGGTCACGGCGGGCATCTTCACCCATATGGTAGAGGTTCTCCTCCACCGGGTCGGGAATCTCCAACTGATTCTTGATCCCGTCCAGCCCCGCGTGCAGCATGACCGCGAAGGCGAGGTAGGGGTTGCAGGAGGGGTCGGGGAAGCGCAGTTCCAGGCGGATCGCTTTGGGCCGACCGGGGACAACGCGGGGGATGCGGATCAGGGCCGAGCGGTTCTGGCGCGCCCAGCAGATGTAGACTGGAGCCTCGTAGCCCGGCACCAGCCGCTTGTAGCTGTTGACGGTGGGAGCGACGACGGCGGCGATGGCACGCGCGTGCTTGAGCAGCCCGGCGATGTAGTGTTTGGCTAGCTGGCTCAGGCCGTAGCTGCCGTCCTTCTCATCCGCGAAGGCGTTAGTCGCACCGTCCAGGGTAAAGAGGCTCTGGTGGGTGTGCATCCCGCTGCCGTTTACGCCGAACAGCGGCTTGGGCATGAAGCTGGCGTAGAGGCCGTGCTTGGCGGCAATCGCCTTCAGGGTGTACTTGAAGGTGGTGGCATTGTCGGCGGTCTTCAGCGCATCAGCGTACTTGAAGTCGATCTCGTGCTGGCCGGGGGCAACCTCGTGGTGGGCGGTTTCCACTTCAATACCGAACTTCTCCAGGGCGGTAGTCATGTCGTTGCGCACTTCTTCGCCGAGGTCAGTGCTGAAGTCGAAGTAGCCGCCCGCGTCGTGGGTGTCAGTCGAGATCGTGCCGTCTGCATTGCGCTTAAAGAGGAAGAACTCAAGCTCTGGGCCGGTGTTGAAGATGTAGCCCAGCTTCTCCGCCTCGTTCATCGCCTGGCGCAGCACGTAGCGGGGATCGCCCGCAAACTCTACGCCGTCAGGGGTGAAGACGTTGCAGATCGCCCGCGCCGTTACCTGCCCACCCGCTGCCCAGGGGACGAGGGCGAAGGTGGTGAGGTCAGGCTTCAAGTACATATCACTCTCGAAGATGCGGGTGAAGCCTTCGATGGAGGAGCCGTCGAACCACTTACCGTCATGGATCGCGTCCTCAAACTGGTGGATCGGGATCGTCACGCTCTTGGCGATACCCATGATGTCGGTGAACTGGAGGTTGATGAAGGCAACCCCCTGTTCCTTGCAGGTGGCAAGCACTTGCTCGATCAGCCTGGGGTCGTTGTCGGTACCATAAGGCATAACTGCAACTCTCCTCTCTACGAGTGGGGTTGGGGCTGGGGTGGTGGCACCACCAGCAGTGCAACAGCGGGAGGGCGGGTTCCCGCCAAACAAAAAGGGTCACTAAACGACTAGTCTAGTCGCCAGTGACCAGCATGGTTTTGGACA
>JAYUUN010000009.1:0-61539 GCA_043754535.1 Chloroflexota bacterium
CAGCAACTTCGCCTACGCCGCGATTGAGACGCTGGCGGCTAGAGGCATCATCAATGGCGCAGCCTGCACCAGCGGCCAGTGCTTCCGGCCTAACGACAACGTGCGACGTGGCGAACTCAGCAAGGTCGTGCGTCGCGCTACCGAGAGCCAGTTGTTACAAGGCAACCCATAGGCTCATCAGTAAAAAGGAGAAATGTCATGTCTTCGTTCATCACCCGCTTCAATCATGGTCGCCTGCTGGCGGTGTTCGCCCTCACTCTCGCTCTGCTCCTCAGCGGTAGCACGTGGCAGGCTCAGGCTCAAGGCGGCACTCCTGGCAGCCCCCTCGTGCAACGCTTCCAGGACGTGCCAGACACCTACCTGTTCGCCCCCTTCATCAACAGCCTGTATGACAATGCCATCGTCGGCGGCTATCCTTGTGGTGGTAACAACCCGTGTGTGCCACCGGCCAACCTGCCCTACTTCCTGCCCAGCGACAACGTGACGCGCGCCCAGCTTGCCAAGTTCCTCGACAACGGTCGCCAGAAGATAGGCAACGCTATCGGCAACTCGCTAGTGATCACTACCAGCAACTTTGTTGCCCTCAGTGTGTCGAACAGTAGTGGTGGCTATGCTGTTCGCGGTTCGTGCATCACCGCTGGCACCGGCTGCTATGCGGTTAGTAGCAGTGCCAATACTGGCAGCTTTGCTGGAGTCTTCGAGGGCGGCAAGGGCGTTTTCGCAGCGGCTGCCGACGCTGATCGCCCGGCGGTGTATGCCTCCTCTGCTGGTGGTGGCGGTTGGGGCGTATACGGTTTGAGTACCAGCAGTCATGGCGTACAGGCCAAGACCAGTGCCTCTAGCTCGTACTCGCTGTGGGTTGAGGCAGCGGGCGGTGACCTGACCACCAGCTCGTCCTATGTTGCGGGCGGACTGTTTGTCAACGGCAACCTCAACGTCAGCGGCTCCAAGACCGGCTACGTGGTTGACATCATGCAGAACGTCGGCAGCGAAGCCCTGTCGCAGGGCGATGTGGTGGTGATCGTCGGCAGCAGCGCACCGGCGCAGGGTACGGTGCCGGTCGTCAGCGTCAAGAAGGCCAGTAGCGCGTATGACACCGGCGTGGTCGGTGTGGTTGACCAGGTGCTACAGGTGCCGAGTGCTGAACTCAAAGCGCAGTATACTAGCGAGCAAGCCGCGATCAAGGCTGCCCTCACCCGCCGTGATGCCGCCGAGCTTGCCGCGAAGGAAAGCGGCCAGCCGATGAAGGCTGTCCTCATCCCGCAGCAGACGATCAGTGACAAGGCGGTAGCCATTGAGCCGTTGGCCGATGCAGAGGCAGTGGCAACCGGTGGCTATATCAACGCAGTAACCCTCGGCAGCTACAAGGGGGTTAAGGTTGACGCTAGCTTCGGGGCAATCAAGGCGGGTGACTTGCTAGTAGCCAGCAGCAACCCCGGCTACGCAATGAAGGCGGGCGAGATCAGCAAGAGCAATGGTGCAGTAATCGGCAAGGCTCTGCGTGACTTCCCGGCTGGCACTGGCATGATCCCGGTCATGGTCTCACTCAAGTAAGCAGCACGAGTGATGATTGATGATTAGCCAATCCGCTGCTGAGTGGGACACCTCGGTGTGAGACACGGACAGACCTCTTGGTAGCAAGAGGTCTGTCCGTATCTTGTGCTGGCAAGGGGAAATGGCATCCACACAATCATAAAGATGATGCTACTCAAAATTAGCATTACCAGCATCGCTCAACCACAATTCGCCTTAACCATGCTCCACACTAACAAACTCGTATAGAGCCGCCTTCGCTTTGGGAGCTTTTTGTGCGCCCTTCTTACCAAACTTACGACTAGCTTGGTGGGCAGCCCAACAAAGATCAGGTATGACAATGAGGCCGAGTATCGAGCTAAACACGTCTTTGTTGTGCGGTGTAAGGCCCGCCCCGTAGCTGGTCAGTTTACCCACTTCGGCAAAGGCTACAAACCAACGCACAGACAGGAAGTTGATGAGCAGGATGCCAAACCAGATATTTAGCTGGTGGGCTGTGGAGTAGTTGGTGGACGGTGTGAACAAGCCGAGTGGGATTGTCGCTTAAGCTGATGTATAGCGCGCACAGTTATGCGAGGGTAAGGCCAGCAGCAACAGCCTGCGCCCAAGATGAAGCCTGCTCGTTGGTTAGCTTGATTGGAGAGCGGTTGCTATTTGACATGAGCTTAGATCGGCAGCAAGCCTTCGCGCAGGTAGTCTAGCATCTCGGTGGGGCGCAGTTCTTCTGGCACCTCGGCGAAGCCGGGGAAGCCGCCCCACGCGAAGCTGCGGCGCAGGTACTGGACAAAGAACTCTGAACGAACTATCTGAGTGCCCATAGGAGATTGGTCTATTATGGCATCAAACCCCACAGATGGCATTATGATAAAATCACCATCATCAACATTCCAATCACCGATGCGACACTTTACACTCATCTAGCTGCCCTCTGAGCTAAGTATAGCGGCTGGCTACTGGCTTGAGAAGGGCAGTACAGCAAGCCGCCCGAACAACACGTGCTGGGCGAGCGGCTTGGCTGCTGGCGCACTCTACTTGAGGTCTATCTTCTCGTTCTCACCACCCTGGATCGGCTGGTGGGTAACCAGGGCTTTGACAAAACCAGCCAACCGCACCACAGTGCTGTTCGGCGCGTCCCAGTACTCGGCCTGGCTCACCTCCACTTTGAGCAGAGCGAGCTTGGGGTCTTCGAGACCGTCGGGGAACCAGCCCTTGATGAAGGGCGAGTATAGCTCCTTCATCTTCGCCGCATCCTTGACCAGGGTGGCTGTGCCACTGACCGAGACGTAGCGGTTCTTGCCACCATCGCCGAAGCTGAGATTGACGTGCCGCTCCTTCTGCACCTCATCCACCTTCGGCGAGTCGTCAGCGGTGAAGAACCAGAGGGTACCATCGAAATCCGTATCCTGGGTCGCCATTGGGCGGCTACGCAGGCTACCATCTTCATCCGCCGTAGTTAGCATAGCAATGCGGATACCCTTAATCATTTCAGCCAGCTTCTTTACATCCTCGCTCTGGCTATGTTCATTCTGGTTGCTGTCAGCCATTGTACTTGCTCCTTGATTAACTGTGCTGGACGGCTAAGCTACCGCCCGCCTTGTCGAGCTAGAAGCAAGCGGTGTACCAGCGTCAAGGTGCAACCGGCGTGGCCGGGCTGGCAGCCCCACCCCCGCCACCGGGGAACAGACCCGTCAGGCTACCGAGGATGATGCGGTTGGCGGTCACGGTGTCGCCGCTGGTTTGGCCCTGCACAGCGATGCGGTCGCCCACTTTCAGGTCGCTGGTCTGCTTCTGTTCTACTGCGCTCACAGTAGTGCTGCTGCTCAGCTTGACGGTCAGCGACTTGTCTGTTGTCTCCACCGTCAGGGTGTCACCGTTAATCGCCGTTACCTTGCCCTGGGTGCCGCCACCGAAGCCACGTGCGCCAGTGCCACGATTGGCCTGGGTGCCAGTGCCGCCCACCGCCCCCGTGCTGCCCGTCGCCCCCGCTCCGCCAGCCCCAAAGCCGCCGCCACCGAATGCGCCACCACCGGGGAAGTTGCAGCTTTGGCCGCCAGTGCAGGCCGCCTGGATGAAACTGATCGGGCTGTCACGAAATAGCTGGTAAGCCTTCGCGTCACCGCCACTGTTGCCAACGAACCAGCCCGCCCCGCCTGCCAGCCCAGCGACAAGGACGAGGGAGACGATGAAAGTGGGAACATTGATGCCCTTGCTAGGCGGGCGTGGTGCCTGGCTCTGCTCGATAGCAGGCAGGAGACTTCTATCTTCAGTCATCCTCTTTCCTCCTCTGACGAAGGGGCAGCGTGGTTGCGCCGCCCCTGGCAATCAAGTTAGCTGGTGGCTCCCGCTAAAGGCGGGAGTGGCTAGCCGTTCTGGGTGCTGCTGTCATCCTGGTTCTGGGTGTTCTGGTTCTGCGCTGGGTCGCCCCAGCCACCCATGCCGCCCATGCCACGCTGGTGGTTGCCCATGCCAGGGCCGCCCATACCGCGCAGCCCGAAGCCAAAGCCCTTGCTCAGGTCTGCGTCCTGCACCTGCTTGAGGGTCGCGTCCTCCTGGGCCTGGGTCAGCTTGCCATCCTTCACCGCCTTGTCAAGGATTGGCTTGAGGGTGGCGACGATGGTGGCCTTCAGGTCGGCCTCGCTAACATTCTTTTCCTTAGCAATGTCGAGCAGGCTCTTGCCGCCCCGTATCTCGCTGATCAGTTGCTCACTGGTCAGGCCGAGCTTAGCCGCGACTGCCGCCACAACCTTGCCCATGTCGCCCATCATGCCGCCCCGCCCCATCATGCCGGGGCCGTCCATGCCGCGCCCCATCTCGTGGCCGCCGAAGGGGAAGCCTTCGCCCATGCCAGCGTCGATCCGCGTGTTGAGCGCGTCGGCCTGGGCCTGGGTCAGCTTACCATCCTTGACCATCTGGGCTACTACTGCCTTGCTCGCATCCTTCTGCGCGGTGGCGAGCTTGTCCTTGCTTACGCCCAGTCCGTCCGCCAGCTTCTGCTGGTAGAGGTCAGCGTACTGCTGGAAGCCGCCCTGTGGCTTGGCTGCGGGCGTAGCCTGGCTGCTACCACTGCTGGCGGTCGGGCTTGCGCTGACCTGAGCTATCGTGCTGGCCTGGCCGACGGTGCTGGCGGGCGTAGCGGCTGCCGCCCCTGGCTGGACAATCAGGAAGGCGGCGGTGGCGATGGCGACGAGAGTCACCGCGACGACGCTGCCAACTACCTTGAGGTTGATACTTTTCACTACTATGCTCCTTGTTGTGATTGCGACGAGGGTCGCTAGCTGCTTACATTACACCGCCGCCCACTGCGATGTTCCTACTGGGCGGTGGCTCTAACCCTGCTCTAATCTCCACCCCTGGCTATTCATAACGCAGGGCTTCGATGGGGTTGAGGCGGGCGGCACGGCGGGCGGGGTAGATGCCGAAGAATAGGCCGATGGCTGCACTGAAGCCAAAGGCGAGTAGGACGGAGCCGAGGTCGATCTGCGAGGCGATGGTGCTGCTGCCAAAGAGGGCGAAGCGCGCCCCCAGCGAACTGACCGCGTAGCTGATGCCCGCCCCCAGACCGATGCCAATCAAGCCACCCAGCAGGCTAATTACTACCGCTTCGACCAGGAATTGGGTGAGGATATTGCCTTCGGTTGCCCCCACCGCCTTCCGCACGCCGATCTCCCGCGTGCGCTCAGTAACGCTGACCAGCATGATGTTCATGATGCCGATGCCGCCCACCAACAGAGAGATGAAGGCGATTGCGCCGAGGAAGCCGGTGATTGCCGCCAGCACGCCCGTCAGGGTGGTGAGCAGCGAAGCCTGGTTGAGCATACTGAAGTCATCAGTCCCCTCAGTGGTACGGTGACGTTCGCGCAGCACTGCGGTCGCTTCAGTCTGCACGCTATCGGTGTGTTTGTCGTCAACCGCCTGGAGGGTGATGTTGTTGATTGGGTGGCCGACGACCCCAGTAGCAGCCTTGCGGCCAGATAGCTTGGTGTAGGCGGTGGTAATCGGGATGAACACCTGGTCGTCGCTGCTGCCGAAGGTGTTGCCACCCTTCTTCGTCAACACGCCGACCACGCGGAAGCTGAGGCGGTTGATCTGGATCGTCTGGCCTACAGGGTCTTCACCCTGGAACAGGTCACTAGCGACGTTAGGGCCAATCAGGGCGACGTTCTGGATGCCGCTCAGTTCGGTCTGGCCGAACCAATCGCCGCTAGCTGCGCTGACGCTGTAGGCGGTGGCGTAGTCGCTGGTAGTGCCGATTACGCTGTAGCTATTGTTCGTTCCTTGATAGACAACCTGCCCCTGGGTAGTCACCTGCGGCACGATCACGGCGGCACTTGGCACCTTGTCGGTGTTCTGCAAGGCGATAGCATCCTCGTAGGTGAGGGTTTGCGCCCCCCCCTGCCCACCGCGTGCGCCGCCTGGCCCGAAGCCGCCGCTGCCTGGCCGCACGGTGATCAGGTTTGTGCCATTCGAGGTGATTTGGCTGGTGATGCTCTTGGTGGTGCCGTTGCCGAGGGAGAGCAGGGCGATTACCGCTGCTACACCGATGATAATCCCCAGCATGGTCAGCACAGAGCGTAGCTTGTTGGCGGCCAGACTCTTGACCGCAATCCTGATACTTTGCATCAGACCCATTGTTGTTACCTCTACTCGTGCTAGCTGGTTAAGCCAGCCACCTTGACCAATTCGCTATTGCCGTTCATGCTATGCGTAGGGGCCGCTGAGCCTTCGGGCTGCGCTGGCAGGCTGGCCCCGATTACGATAGGAGCCAATACTGGCTCGTCGGCGGCAAGCAGGCCGTCGCGGATGCGGATGATGCGGCGGGTGTGCTGCGCGATTTCTGGCTCGTGCGTAACAAAGATGACGGTGATACCCTGCGTCTGGTTGAGCCGCTGAAAGATTGCCATGATCTCGGCACTGGCAGTGCTGTCAAGGTTGCCGGTTGGCTCGTCGGCCAGCAGGATAGCGGGGTTGTTAACCAGCGCGCGAGCGATGGCGACGCGCTGCTGCTGGCCGCCAGAGAGTTCGTTGGGCTGGTGAAAGAGGCGGTCGCCGAGGCCGACGGCTTGCAGCACACTGGTCGCCCGCGCCCGCCGATCCTTCGCGCTACCGATCCCCGCGTACATCATCGGCAACTCTACGTTCTCCAAAGCCGAAGTGCGGCGCAGCAGGTTGAATTGCTGGAAGACGAAGCCGATCTTCTTGCTGCGCGCCTTTGCCAGCACCTTGCCGCTCAACTTACCCACATCGTCACCGTCGAGGATATAGCGGCCACTGGTTGGCGCATCAAGGCAACCGAGCAGGTTCATCAGGGTGGACTTGCCAGAGCCAGACGGCCCCATGATCGCCACCAATTCACCACTCTGCACCTGGAAGCTGACCCCGCGCAGGGCGTTTACCTTCACGTCGCCCATTTGATACGACTTGACGAGGTTCTCTGCCTGGATCACGGTGTGGTTGTTCATTATATCTCCTTAACCTGCCCGCTGGCGAGGGTGTGGCGGCTGATCAACGTAGCCCCCCCAGGCCACCGCTGCCACGGGTAGTAGTCGTAGTGGTGGTAGCAGTGGTGTTCAGCACCACGCTGTCACCATCCGCGAGGTCGCCGCCACTGACGATGCTGGCGATTTCGGTGTTGGTGCCGTCGTTGAGGCCAGTAGTGACCACTAGCTCGTGGTTCTGGCCGCCGCTGCGGACGGTGACGATGCGCTGGCCGCTCTGACTGCGAATTGCCTTATTCGGCACCAGCAGGGCGTTGGTTTTAGCTTCGTAGACCACGGTGGCGTTAGCAGTCATCCCTGCTCGCACTGCCGCCGCCGATGCCTTGTCAAGCGTGACGGTGGTCAGGTAGGTGACAACATTGGAGCTAACCGTACTCTTGCTGGCGACAAACGTCACCTTGCCCTGTACGGTGGTGCCAGCGATAGCATCGAAGGTGAGGTTCACCTCGTTGCTCAGCTTGACTTTGGCAATGTCAGCTTCACCAATGTAGAGGTCTACGTGGTAGCTACTATCGTCTACCAGTTCAACGGCATTTTCGCTGCCGGTGAGCGACTGGCCGGGGATAATATTCACCGCGTTGACCACGCCGCTGAAGGGGGCGGCCAGGGTGGCGTTCTTCAGCTTGAGGCGGTTCACTTCGAGGCTGGCCTCCGACTGCTTGACGCTAGCCATTGACACTGCGATGTCTTCGCTGCGTGGCCCATTCTGGAGGTCGGTGAGGGTAGCATTGGCCTGGTCTACACTGGCCTGGGCCTGGGTGAGGTCGTTGGCAGTGCCACCCTGCGCCGCCTTGTCGTAGCTGGCTTGCGCGCTGGCGATGCTGGCTTCAGCGGCAGCTATGTCGCTAGCGGTCGGCGGGGCCACCAGTTTGTCGTAGCTGGCCTGCGCCTGCTTGAGCGATTCCTGGGCCGAGGCCACATCGAGGGCAGTACCGCCCTTTGTCATCTTGTCGTAGTTAGCCTGGGCCGAGGTCACGCTGGCCTGGGCTGCGGCTACGTCTGCTTCGGTAGGAGTAGCAAGGCTCTTGTCGAAGCTAGCCTGGGCCGAAGTGAGGCTGGCCTGGGCTGCGGCTACGTCTGCTTCGGTGGCGGGAGCTACCGCCTTGTCGTAGCTGGCCTGGGCCGAGGTTACGCTAGCCTGGGCTGCGGCGAGGTCGCTAGCCTTTGGCCCAGCCGTCAGGTCGGCTAGCTGCTTCTTCGCGTCGTCGAGGCTGGCCTGAGCAGCGGCAAGCGTGTTCTTCTGCTGGATCAGCGCGTCGTTGTAGCTGTTGGCCGCCTTCTGCTGGTTGCCAGTTGCGTCCTGCAAGTCGCGATTGGCCTGGTCAAAGGTGGACTTGAGGGTACCACGCGGGTCGTCTTTGGTCGTGCCATCGGCGTTGTAGTAGTTGTCGTAAGCGGTGGCATAGCTGCCCTGCGCCTTCCGCACCGCGTTGTCGGCCTGGTCACGGGCAACCTGTGCGCTATCCACGCTGGCCTGCTGCTGCGAGATCGTCTTGTCGAGGCTGGTCTGTGCGCTGGTCACCTTCAATTGGGCGGTGCTGAGGTCTGCGTTAGTGGGGCCAGCCTGCACCGCAGCTAGCTTGGCCTTTGCGCTGTCCAGTTGCGCTTTCGCATTGGCAATATCGCTGGCAGTATAGCTGCCCTTCTGCACCGCAGCTAGCTTAGCCCTTGCGCTGTCCAGTTGCGCTTTCGCATTGGCAATATCGCTGGCGGTATAGCTGCCAGCCTTGACCGAGGCTAGCTTGGCATTTGCGCTGTCCAGTTGCGCCTTCGCGTTGGCGATGTCGGACACACTGTAGTTGCCAGTCTTGGTCTGTTCGAGCTTGATTTTGGCGGCGGCGACCTGCGATCTTGCGCTGGCAATTTCGGCGGCGGTGGGGCCAGCCTTCAGTTGGGCTAGCTTGGCCTTCGCGCTGTCTAGCTGAGCCTGTGCGCTGGCGAGGTCGGCTACAGTGCTGCTGCCGCTCTTGACCGCATTGTACTTGGCCTGAGCCGAGCGCAGGGTAGCTTCGGCGTTGGCGAGGTCTTTGGTGGTCGCCCCTGCCTTCGTCTTGGCAAGGCTGGCCTGGGCTGAGGCGAGATTGGCCTCCGATTGCTGCACGGCTTGCTGCAACTGGCTATCGTCAATCGTCGCCAACACATCACCAGTCGCCACCCGCTGGCCGGTCTTGACCTTGATCGCGGTCACGGCTCCACTTGCGCCAAAGCTGAGATTGAGGTCAGCGGCGGGTTGCACGGAGCCATTACTGCTAACTGATGCCTGGATTGTCCCCCGCGTGGCCTGGGCAAGCTGCACGGTAGTGGCAGCGGTGCTGCCCTGCGGCTTGTTGAGGATGAAGGCGGCAGCGGCCACCAGCAGAGCAACTGCCAGGATGCCCCCGATCCACTTTACTGCATTGTTCATTACCTACTCTCCTATAGCTAACGGTGTTAGTAGAAGCTCAACTTCTGCTTGCATTACACCAGGCTGACGGCAATGTTCCCGCCAGTGCGCAACCTTAATCCCCCTCTAACCTTAGCAGGGGCTGGGGCTAGTAGTCGAGTTCGTCGAGGGCCGTGCGGCGGTCATCACGCAGGCTAAGGAGTAGGCCACCGAGACCGCTGAGGATGATCAGCAAACCAAGCGGCGGGCCAGCATATGGGATCAGGCTAATCATAAAGAGGACGAGCAAGCCTGCTAGCAGGTCGGGGAGCGGCTGGGCGAGGGGCGCACCAATGCTGGCTGCCAGGCTGCGCCCGATAGCGAGGGCCACCACGCAGGCACCCACTAGCAAGGCTGGTAGCAGCACGATCAGGGCGAGGATGATGATCGCCGGGCCAATAGTGCTGATCGCGCTTAGATAGGAGAGGGCAACGGTGGCGAGCAGGCTAAGGAAGCCAACGAGTAGGGCGCGCAGCAAATAAGCCGGGCCGCTCCGCAAGATCGCTGCGCCTGCACCAACCTGCCGTGGCACGAAGAAGAAGGCTAGCAGGGCGGCACCGAGTAGCACCACCAACTGAGCGAGGTAACGGTAGAAACCGCTCAATTGTTGGATGAAGAAGACCCCCTGCCGATTGCGCGGGAAATCGGGCTGCTCTCCAGGGGGGGTTAGCATCGATGGCGGACCGCCCGCGAAGGGGGTAGTCACCTCCACCCCCCGCCTGCCAAACTGCACCAGGGCAGCATCGCCCCCCAACGGGAAGAAGATGCTGACGAGGAAGGCGCACAACAGGGCCAGTCCAGCCAGAGCCGCCACCAGCAGCCAGGTGCGCTGGCTATGCTTTGCCTGTTCGCTCATCATTGGGCCAGCCTTCGGTCTGCCGCTTGCCGAGGGAGGGGGCTGCTCAACGCCTGGTAGAGCAGGCCGAGCAAGCCGACAACCAGCACGCAGAGGCCGAGCAAGACGAGTGGGTGTTGGGTGATCAACTCCTGGGTGATGCTGCCAGAGCCGACACTAGGGCTGGCGATCCAATCGCTAATACCCTGCCCTACGTTGCCGCCTGTGCCACGCAAGTCGCCGAGGGCGGCGAGCAGCAGATTGAACAGGTAGGTGTCGGGGACCAGGGTGAGCAGCAGGCCGAGGGCGCACAACGCCGCGACCAGCAGCCGCCAGCGGCCCGCCAGTGCAGGCGTAGGGGCGACGCTGGCGGGCAGGACTAGTAGGACGCTACTGACCAGGGCTAGCGGTTCACGCAGCGGTGGGCGGTAGCTCAACATCTTCTCTACCTGCTCGTCAGAGGGTAGGGTGCGGGTAGCCTTCTCCATAACTTCTCCCCTTTGCCCAGTTCGCGGCGCAGGCTCTCCTTAGCGCGAAAGAGGCGGGTCTTGACCGTGCCAAGCGGCAGGTTCAGCGTTTCGGCGATAGCGGCATAATCTAGGTCAGCCCCATAGCGTAGGGCGATCACCGCCTGATAGTCGGTGGGCAGCTTGCTGATCGCGGCGTTGACAGCCGCCTGCTGCTCGGCACGTTCGCTCAACTCCTCTGGCCCCGCCGCTATGTCGGGCAGGTCGAACATCACATCTTCATCTTCGCCAGACTGCGCCCGCCCCAGCCTGCTGAGGGTGATGGTTGGCTGACGACGCTGCTGCCGCTGCTGGTTGAGGCAGTAGTTGACCCCCAGCCGGTAGAGCCAGGGGAAGAAACGGCGGCTTGGGTCGTAGCTGCTGAGGCGCAGGTAGGCACGCACAAAGATTTCTTGGGTCAGGTCGCGGGCTTCCTCCGCGTCGCCCGACAGGCGGTAGGCCAGATGGTAGATCGGTAGCTCGTAGCTGTGCAGCAGGCGGGTGAAGGCCTCCCGGTCGCCAGACTGGGCTAGCTTTGCCAGTTGTTCGTCACTTTCCCCCTCCGCATCTGCCAACGGGCGGCCCCCTTGCCTCCTGGGTGTATTGCCCAGCCATATTACACCAGGGCGCAAGCGAAAGTTTCAGCTAGCGGTCTGGCCCAGCCAGCGTCCGCCATGCCACTAGCGGGCCATTAGCCGATTAGCAGAGCCAGTAAGCTGCGGCAGGTTGCATATCAGCAAGCAAATCGTGGCACAAACCCTGTATCTTTGTTATAATAGCGTGGTAGAGAGGAACAACAAGGCAATGACGATGCTCACGTGTGATCAATGCAGCTATAATAACTCTACTACAACTCTTAGTTGCTATCGCTGCAAAGCCGACCTGCGGGCGATGCGAGCTGAGTTCTTCCTCGGCCTGGCCGAAGCCGCGTTCGTTCAAGGCAAGCACGACCAGGCACAGGCACAGTTGCTGGCTGCTGACGCTGCGCTGCTAACCCTTAGTGCAGAGCAGCTCGCTAGCAGGATGTTTGTGGGCCGCGCCTACTTCTTGCAAGGAGCAGTCAACTACAACAAGGGATTGATGGACATAGCTAGAGCCGATCTGCTACTTGCCTGTGCAAAGTTGGAAGGACAGCCGGCCAGTGCCAGCCTACACAGCCGCGCCTTGAATATGCTGGGCAACATCGTTTTTCTGGGTGGCAGAATAGAGGGGGCTGAACAGTATTATCGGGACAGTGCCGCACTAGCAGAGCAGGCCGACCTCAGCGCAGATGCGGTGGTGCCACTAGGCAATCTAGCAATGGTCTACAGCCAAACCAACCAGATAGAGCAGGCATTTGCCACTCACACCAAAGCGTTGGCATACGCAGAACGATCAGGGCAACCGATCAAACTTGCCGTTACCTACTGTAGGCTAGCCCTACTGCACGCACAGTATGGACCCTTCTGGCAAGCGGTTAGCTATGCCGATCAGATGCTCGCGCTCCGCAGCCAAGTCGATGACCCAACCCAGCGCTCTCAACTGGTAGCAGACACCTCTATCGTCTACAGTTGGGGGGGCAGGCTGGCTGACAGCGAAACGTATATTAAGGAAGCCTACACTCTGTTGAGCGAAGGCTACCATACGATAGGTGAGTTTGTGCTGGTACATATGCTCAGCCTGGCTGCCCTATATGAAACGACCCCTAAGTGGCTGGATCAAGCAATCAAGCAGATGATACTTAGCACAACCGAACCAAACAGGGTATGGGAGCTTTATGTGCCAATGGCTCGCTACTATCTCTCAAGTGGCGACATAAACCACATTCGCCACCACCTCCAATGGATAGCCGACAAGCACAAAGCTGGCAATCCTAATGCCGATGCTGTTAGTCAGCAAGGACGCGCCCTGCTACTGGCGGCTCTCGGCGATTGGCAGCAGGCCAGTGACCTTTATGCGCAAATAATTAGTAACAAAGTCAACAGACCGCGTGACCAGGCAGTACTGCTAGCTGAACACAGCTTTATGCTCGCTCGGCTCAATCAGCAGCAGCCCAACCCCCTACTCGGCATAGAAGCTGCTGCCAGCCGGCGCAAGGCGGCTGACCTCTTTGAGCAGATCGGTTTGCCCCGTGGCCTCGACCAGTGCAACGCCTGGCTAGAGCGTGTTTACCACGCAGCAGGGGGTTTGGGCTAGCTTGCGGCAGCTTGCTTCTGGCAGGGAGAACGCAACTTGGCGGCAACCCAGGCTGGTCGGCAAAATTGCTTGACATAGAGCTGCCTGCTTTGCTATAATTGCCGAACGTAAGGGCTGGCAAGCCCGCGATTTGCCACGTATTGAGCTGCCCTGCCACCAGGCGGGGCAACAGTTTGGCTCAAGGGCGACAGCGCAGCAGCGCACCAGGAGGAAAATCGTGTTCGCAGTAGTAGAAACTGGCGGCAAACAGTACAAGGTTGCCCCCGGCGACCGACTTGATATCGAGCGGTTGCCAATCGAGGCAGGTCAGCAGTTCGACCTGGGCCGCGTGCTGATGGTCAGCAATGAGGCTGGTGAGGTGATGTTCGGCAGTCCAGTCGTCACCGGCGCACGAGTGTTGGCAACCGTGCTTGAGGAGCATCGTGGCGATAAGCTGATCGTCTTCAAGTTCAAGCCCAAGAAGCGGTATCGTCGCAAGAACGGTCATCGCCAAACCCTTACCCGCATCAGCATTGACAACATCGTGATCGCCTGAGCGGGCGGGGATTAGAAGGAGAGCAGGACAATGGCACACAAAAAAGGTGTAGGTAGCTCGCGTAATGGCCGCGACAGTAGGCCGAAGATGCTGGGGGTCAAGCGGTATGGTGGCGAACTCGTTACCTGCGGCACGATCATCGTGCGCCAGCGCGGTACAAAGATCGCCCCTGGTCAGAACATTGGGGTTGGCCGCGACCATACCCTCTACGCTCTGGTGGATGGCACCGTGTTCTTCCAGCCCGCCACCCGCGACAAGAAGAAGGTTTCAATCCTCCCGCTCAGCATCCCCGCTGGCGTTGAGGTAGCAACCGAGAGCCTGGCCCTGGCCGAAGCTGCCTAGTTCTCTGCACTTGCGGGGAACAAACCAGTCTGTTAGTGGCAAGTTAGACTTGCGGCAAACAGACCGCTGATTGGCAGCGGATGTGGTATAATCAGATTAGCCGCAAGGATAGCGGCGGCACGTAGCATGGCAGTTGCGCCAAGCTGCAGCAGTGCCAAACCCCAGTGAGATGATCGACGCTCCAGCAACGAAAAGGCGATCAAGAAAGGTACTACCAGTGAAGCCAGATATCCATCCGAAGTACGAGGCGACCACCGTAACTTGCTCTTGTGGCAACGTATTTGAGACGCGCAGCACTAAGAAGAATCTGCGTGTTGACCTCTGCTCCAACTGCCACCCATTCTACACCGGCGAACAGCGCATTGTAGACACGGCTGGTCAGGTTGAGCGGTTCATGAGGAGGCTCGGCACTGCCGACCAAATCCGCAACCGCAACGAGCAGCAGGCCGTACAACGCCGCACCGCCGAGGAGAATGCCCGTCAGCAAGCTGCCCAACGGCCTGCTCCGCGCCCACAGCGGCCCGCCCGCCCAGTGACCAGCCCAGAAGAGCAGCAAAGCTAACCCCTATCGCTTGAAACCCAGTAGGGCCGAAGACCTCACCGTTTTCGGCCCTTTCTATGCCCCTACCGCTCTGCCAAAGGGGCTGGCTGGGGATGACGAGGAGCGCAATGTCAGCACGCGAAAGCCGCCGAGAGGGCTGGATCGAGGTCGTTTGCGGCAGTATGTTCAGCGGCAAGACCGAGGAGTTGATCCGCAGGGTCAAGCGGGCAGAACTGGCCCGCCAGAAGGTGCAGGTCTTCAAGCCCGCAATGGACAACCGCTATGCCGTGGAGAAGGTCTACTCGCACAGCGGCCTCAACCGTCTGGCCCAGCCAGTCAACAGTAGCCACGAGATTGCAGGTTGCGTTGAGGATGACACCCAGGTAGTCGCAGTAGACGAGGCGCAATTCTTCGACACCGGGGTGGTAGAGGTCTGCCGCCGCCTGGCCGAGGATGGCAGGCGAGTGATTGTCGCCGGTCTCGACCTCGACTTTCGCTGCGAACCATTCGGCCCGATGCCAATGCTGATGGCTGAGGCCGAGAGTGTGGACAAGTTGCAGGCGATCTGCATGGTCTGTGGGGCAGCGGCCAGCCGCTCCCAACGGCTGGTCAACGGTGAGCCAGCCAACTACCACGACCCGATCATCCTGGTTGGCGCAACCGAGAGCTACGAAGCCCGCTGCCGGCACTGCCACCGGGTGCCAGGCCGCTAGCAGATCGGCAGGGGCTGCCCAAGCTCAGCATCCTTATCAACAAGCCAGTTCTTCTAAGTGAAATGTGGTTTGACAAAGCGATAGCTGGGTGGTATAGTAGACCCAACTGCTACAATCAAATATGAGACAAAAGATGAGGAGCCTAAGTTTAATGGCCGACAATATCAGCCGGGCTGCCAGCCCGAAGGGTGACGATGCGCTACGCAAGGTCGAGACCCAAATCGAGAGCGGCGTACGCCAGTTGGTCGCCAGCATCCCCCCAGAGCGGCTAGGCGATATGATTACCGAGTTGCCGGTGCTAGTCTCGCAGATGCCCCAATTGCGCTATCCCAACCTGCCAGAGGCCGGTGTGCTGCTGGAACGCCTCAGCTACGAGCTTGCCGAGTTTGGCCGCGTGCAGGACGACCCTAATGCTGCTGAAACTGTCGGCAATCGGCTGGACAAGACCCTCGGTGAGGTAGTGACCAAACTGACCCGCCCAGAGGTCAAGCAGTACATCCGCGCTGTCCTCTACGGCACCCTGGTGCAGATCGACCCCAACAGCGTAGAGGCTTTGATTATTGCTGTCGGGGTAATGACCCTAGATACCATGCAAGATGTTGACAGCCCAATGCTCAAGCAAATGGTGCTGCAAACCTTGCAGGAGGCCAGCCAGCAGATGGCCGAGATGGAGGAGGCAATGGCGAATCTGCCCAACCTCACCGAAGTCAAGCCTAGCACGCGGCTGATCATCCGCATTGGCGAACCACAGGCCCGTCAGTTGTCGCGCACCGCAGCCCTGGTACCATTCCTCAACATTGACCGCCTGGCACTGCCGCCAGAGGAGTTGACCAACGACGCGGCGCGCATCCTGGCTATGGAGCAGAAGATTCAGGCGGACAAGCGCACTGACTTGAACGATGAGGAGCGCAGCGAGCAGCAGAAGATGATGGAGACCACCGTTAATCTACGCTACTCCCCACAGCGGATCGCGGCAGTGCAGAGCGAGTTGCAGCGGCTAGCCCAGTGGGGAGCGCAAACCGACCCGCAACGCTTCCGCGATCTTGCTGAACTCGCCAGTTTCGCCGCAGGCAGCTTCAACCTCGTTCCCCCCGGTGACCACCCGCTGCTGCAAGGGCTGTGGGCGATGAGCATCAACGCAGCGGCTAATCAGTTGTTGCAGCAACGCGAGTTGGAGCAGGTCGAGGAGCAGGTAGCGGCGGTAGGTGCGGAGGGTAGCGGTGATGAGCAGTCCGCAAGCTGAAGTACAGGCCATGCTTGAGCGCATGACCCGCATCCGCGACGAGGCTGTAATCTGCACCGCCTGTGACTTGAAGAACACCCGCACCCACGTCGTCTTTGGCGAAGGTAACATCCTCTCCCCGCTGGTGATCGTCGGCGAGGGACCAGGCGAGGACGAGGACTCACGGGCGCGGCCCTTTGTTGGGCGCAGCGGTCAACTGCTGAACAAGATACTGGCTGAGGCGGGCATCAAGCGCGAAGACGTGTGGATGACCAACATCGTCAAGTGCCGCCCCACTGGGCTGAACCAGAACAATCGGGTAACCAACCGCCCACCCCGCGCTAGTGAGGTGAAAGCCTGCCAGCGGTGGCTAGGAACCGAGCTTGACATCATCCGTCCGCGCATCATCATTGCTCTGGGCAACAGCGCGGCCAGTCAGATCATTGTCAAGGACTTCAAGATGACCACTGGGCGCGGAGTGATCGCGCCCGCCAGTGGCCCCGCTATTCCCCCTTCGCTGCTGCCAGTTGAGACTGGCGTGGCGGGTGCAGCGGTAGCAGAGAACCAGATTAGTATGTTCGATACAGTAGAGGCCACCCCCCAGCCCCCTGCCCTGACCGCCAGCACCTGGGCGATGGCGACCTACCACCCGGCTTACATCATCCGGCAGGAGGAGCCACTACTGGGCCAACTGGTGCAACTGACGGTCAACGACCTCAAGACTGCGCTGATCAAGCTGGACGAAATCTGGAAGCCGTGATTACCCCCACCCTGGCCTCACGATGAAGCTAACGCCGCCCAAGTTGAAGACGGGGATGCTGATCGTGGCAGCGGTGATCGCCCTCACCCTCACCCTCAGCAGCCTGGTAGTACGTACCTGGCAATGTAAGGTCTACTTCACCCAGGCGAAGGCTGCTGGCAGCGATCTGGATGCGTCCGTCTGCAACGACGAGCAGTTCGACCAGCTACAGGCGCAAGCCAGCCTTAACGCGCTAGGAGGCAGCAAGATGAAGCCGAACGTCAACCGCGGCTTCCCCTTCGTTATGACCAACAGCGACGAACTGCAACTGACCACACTGCCCGCCACCCTCGGCAACTTCATCTTCTACTTGTTCTGCGTCGTCCTCCTCTGGTACATCCTGACCCTGACTGGCATCCTCGACCCCAAGACTTTTGCTAGCTTAGCCCCGCTTGCACCCATGTGGTATGATGATAACATCCTAACGCCATGTGGTGGAGTAACACACTTATGATCGTCCGTAAATCCTTCCTGATCACTGTCCTGCTGCTAGCAGTGGGCCTGACGGCAGCTAGCCTGTTGCTTGGCCGCTGGGAATGTACCAGCTACTTTGCTCAGGCCGGGCTGAACAGGCAGGTCTGCGACGATGCTGGGCTGGCCCAGTTGCAAGCAGCCGCAACAACAGCGGGCCTGAAGCCCAGCCTAAGCGCAAACATCGTGCGTGGCCTCCCCTTTGCCTACCTCACGCAGGGGGGGTTGCAGATCGTGCCGCTGCTAACCGACTTCCTCTCCTGGTTTGCTGCCCTGGTGGTGGGTTGGCTACTCTGGCAGATTGTCCGTGCGCTGGTGGGCAACGCGTTGGACTACAACTTTGAGCGGTGACGCTTGCAACCGGATCGCCAGATTTGGTATATTGCGCGCAGGCGGCTAGCAGGCTGGCACCGTGCTGGCTGCTGCCCTATCGAAGATCGCCAGCCCCGTGCCTCCCCGCAAGGGAGTAGTTGCAGAAGGAAATATTGTGCAGAACACGCAAGCGCAGCACCCTACGATCCTGGTCAGCGGCTCGGTCGCTTTTGACAACATCATGGTCTTCCCCGGTTACTTCAAGGATCATATCCTACCCGATAAGATTCATATGCTCTCGGTCAGCTTCCTGGTAGAAAGTATGAAGCGGCAGTATGGCGGCGTTGCTAGCAATATTGCCTACAGCCTCGGCCTGCTTGGCGAGCAGCCTGAACTCTACGCCACCGTCGGGCAGGACTTCGACAGCTACCGCCAGTGGTTGGAAACAGTGGGGGTCAAGACCAGCCTCGTGCGCGAGTACAAGGCCGACTTCACGGCCACCTGCTATATCACTACTGACATGAGCGACAACCAGATCGTGGGCTTCTACCCTGGCGCAATGGGCCGCTCGGTTGACTTGAGCCTGGCCGACGCGGGCGGGGCTGACTTTGTGATCGTCGGGCCAAGCACGCCAGAGGCCATCGTCAAGCTGACCCACGAGTGCAAAGCGCAGGGGGTCAAGTATATCTACGCCCCCACCCAGCAGATCGTGCGCCTCAGCGGTGAGGAGATGCAGGAAGGGATCGCTGGTGCTTATGCAGTGGTCGGCAACGACTACGAGTTTGAGATGATCCGCAACAAGACCAGCCTCGAACCCCAGGCCATCGCCGAGCAAGGGCAGTACGCCTTCGTTACTCGTGGGGCCGAGGGCAGCATCATCTACGTCAAGGGCGGGCAGCCAATCAACATCCCGCCTGCCAAGCCGACAGAAGCGGTTGACCCCACTGGTGGCGGCGACGCTTACCTGGCCGGGATCACCAAAGGGCTGGTTAGCAACTACCCGTTGGCGGTGGTCGGGCGGCTGGGTAGCCTCAGTGCAGTCTACGCTATCGAACACCACGGCACCCAGGCCCACCACTACACCCTGGCCGAGTTCCGCGCCCGTTACGCCGAGAACTTTGGCGAACTAGCAGTGCAGTTGTAGTCCAGCAGCCAACCAGCAAAGCGCGTAGGCAGCCGGTGGTTCACGCGATATGTTTGCCGACTAACTTGCTCGCTAGAGGCTGCCACTATTGACAAGCCACCAGCGGAGTTGGTACAATTAGGACATAGGGTGTTTCGCACCCTCATCTTGCCCAGGCACTAGCCCCTACGCCTTCCTCTGCGCCGGGGTAGCAGTAAACAGCCCCTTACGCCGTGACTTCGCCCCCAGCGAACACCCGGTCAGCCCAGGATACCGTGACTTCGCCAGCAGCGAACAGCCGGTCTAACGGTAAAACCCATTTTGCTAAGGAGCTAAAAATGACCTCAGTAGTAGAGCGTCCGGCGAACACCCTCGCCCCTGCGCAGTCACACGATATGAAGGATGCTAGCCTGGCCGCGAAGGGCAAGCAGCGCATCGAGTGGGCTGATGCCCAGATGCCCGTCCTCCAGCAAATCCGCACCCGCTTCGAGCAGGAGCAGCCGCTCAAGGGCTTGCGTGTCTCTGCCTGTCTGCACGTCACCTGCGAGACCGCCAATCTGATGCGGACGCTGAAGGCGGGCGGGGCCGAGATCGTCCTTTGCGCCTCCAACCCCCTCAGCACCCAGGATGATGTGGTCGCCAGCCTCGTGTTGGACTACGGCATTGCCACCTACGCGATCAAGGGGGAGGACGGCGACAGTTACTATCGCCACATCCTGGCCGCCATTCAGCACGAGCCAAACATCACCATGGACGACGGGGCCGACCTCGTTTCCTCGCTGCTGTTCATCCGCCTCAATCGTCTCGGTGATGTTCACCCCATCGTTGGTGATTGGGCCAAGAAGCTGACCGCTGAGGAGCGTGAGCAACTGACCACCAACATCATCGGTGGCACCGAGGAGACGACTACTGGCGTAATCCGCCTTCGCGCTATGGAGAAGGACGGCGTACTCAGCTTCCCCGTCGTCGGCGTAAACGAGTCGGACACCAAGCATATGTTCGACAACCAGTACGGCACCGGCCAAAGCACCCTCGACGGCCTGATTCGGGCCACCAACGTGCTGCTCGCTGGCAAGAAGATCGTGATTGCAGGCTACGGCTGGTGTGGCCGGGGCGTGGCCGACCGCGCTCGTGGCCTCGGCGCACACGTAACTGTCACCGAAATCAACCCCCTGCGCGCCCTCGAAGCAGTAATGGACGGCTTCCCAGTCAAGCCGATGGCCGAGGCTCTTAAGGAGGGCGAAATATTCCTCACCCTCACTGGCGACCTGAACGTGATCGACAGCCAGCACTTCGCGGCGATGAAGGATGGGGCGATCATCGCTAACAGCGGCCACTTCAACGACGAAATCAACATCAAGGCTCTGGAAGCGATGTCCACGGGCAAGCGCAGGGTGCGCGAGTTCGTTGAGGAATACACGATGCAGGATGGCCGCCGCCTCTACCTGCTGGGCGAAGGCCGCCTGCTCAACCTGGCCGCCGCCGAGGGCCACCCGGCTGCCGTGATGGACATGAGCTTCGCCAACCAATCGCTCGCAGCCGAGTACATGGCGAAGAACCACGAGCAGCTTGGCAACCAACTCTACGTCCTGCCGCAGGAACTCGACCATGAGATTGCCCGCCTCAAGCTGATCACCATGGGCGTGGGCCTCGATGTCCTAACCGACGAGCAGCAGAAGTACCTCAACTCCTGGGAGAGTGGTACCTAGTAGACCGTAGTAGACTGCTGTAGTACAATGGGGGCGTGCCATGAGGCGCGCCCCTTGTGCTACAACGCGGTCTCCTTGCCTTTGAGTCCACCGCCCTACCTCCTCGGCTGTAAACCATCCCCAACAAGCGCAATCTGGCGGTGCAACCCACACAGCCCTAGCCTGACCAAAATGGGCTATTGCGCTCAAGCCGATTGTACTGTATCATACAGCCGGGGCAAGCAGGTGACATAAGAAGGAGACGCGCCTATGTATGGGGCTAGCACTACTCAGACAGCAGGTAAGGTGAAGCGGATGATCTACCGCTACCCCCTTTGGCTACAGCTACCACTCGAACTGTTCGGCTACGGTATCAGCCTGGTGGCGGCTTACAACTTCCTGCGCCACATCATGTTCTACCTGGTGGTTACGCGGCCACTGGGTCTCGACCCACGCCGTATCTCAACCATCAGTTGGCTGCCAAAGCCAGTCGCTGACTTCTTCGCCAGCGTCACCAACTACTTCTTTGTGGAGAGTGGCACCGAGGGTTTGCTTTGGCCGTTGATCCAGAGTATCTTTGCCCTGCTGCTGGCCCTGCTGCTACTGCGCTTCGTGCGTGGCCTGCTGCCCAACCTGCACGTCAGCAGCGAAGGGCTGGTGCTGATCAACTGGCGCAGCGAACGGCTGCTACCCTGGGGCGAACTGATGCGCCTGCACTCCACTGAACTGAGCGGCGGCAAGTATTTTATCATCGTGGTCGAGGGTTCGGACGATAGCCTGGGGCTAGTGCATCGCCTCTACTCCTACCTGTTTGGCCCGTTCGAGGGGCCGTCTTTCCTGATCACCTCAAACATCAAGAACTTCGACGACCTGATCCAGCAGATCGTCAGCTACAGGATGAGCAGCTACAGCCCCGCCCGAACGAGTCGGGGACGCGCAGCTACGCCGATGTCAGCGGGCCTGTTGATCGAGGAGGACTATCTGTTGCCCGCGATCAGCGTCCCCGCCGACCCACAGCGCGCCCTTGCCCGCCTGACTGGTCTCAACCCTGGTGGCAAGACCGGGGCGGTTGAGGACCCAGAGAGCGGCAAGGCATTGGAGGAGAGAGCGACCAGTGATGCGTTGCCACCCCCGCCGCCGCGTTACCACTACAGTCGGGGGCAGGTCGTGCAGCAGGCGGCAGTGCTAGCCGCTATGCCCGCCCTGATCTACCTGGTAGACACACTACTCTGGGGCTTCAGCCAGAATCGCGGCTTCGAGTTGAACAACATTGGCGTGCTGCTCAACCTGTTCGTGGTGCGCCCGCTGATCCTGCTCATCCTCGGCTTGCTAGAGGTGCCGATTGCCGCTGGGGTGATCTACGCCCTCGGCGAAATCCTCACCGGCGAGAGCAGCGCACGCTACTTCACCATCTCGGCTAGCGTCTACCCCTTCACCCAGGCCGTGCGTGTGCTATTGCTGACCCTGGGACTGATCCTGCTAGTCGCCAACCTGGGCTTCTTCCTGGTGCTACTCTGGCTCGGCGGGGTAGTGGCGGGTGCCTACTTCGCGGGGCTGCTAACTGCCCGCCTCTACCCGATTGACCGCCAGCTAGCTCTGCTCGGTGGGGCAGCCACCATCGTCTACCAACTGATCCTCCTTAGCGTCTTTGGCAGCTTCCACAACTAAGCCCTCGTCGCCTCCCCAACCAGGAGGAGGATAACAATGTACGTCGTCGGCACTGCTGGTCATGTGGATCACGGCAAGTCTACCCTCGTGCTGGCCCTGACCGGCATCAATCCCGACCGCCTGCGCGAGGAGCAGGAGCGGGAGATGACGATTGATCTCGGCTATGCCTGGCTACGCCTGGCCGACGGCAACGAGATTAGCATCATTGATGTACCAGGCCACGAACGCTTCATCAAGAATATGCTGGCTGGGGTGGGCGGTATCGACGCGGCGATCCTGGTGGTGGCCGCCGACGAAGGGCCGATGCCTCAAACCCGCGAACACCTGGCGATCCTCAGCCTGCTGCAAATCGAGCGTGCCGTTGTCGCCTTGACCAAGTGCGATCTGGTAGACGAGGATTGGCTGGCCCTGGTTAGTGCAGATGTGCGTAGCCTGCTAGCCGGGACGCGGCTGGCCGCTGCCCCCATTGTGCCAGTTAGCGCACGCACTGGGGCAGGATTGGACGCATTGCAAGTGGCACTGGCCGCAGTGCTGGCGGGCGCACCAAGCGTGAGCGATCAGGGCCGTGCTCGCCTGCCCATTGACCGCGCCTTCAGCATCGCTGGCTTTGGCACTGTAGTGACTGGCACCCTGCTGGATGGCGCACTGGCGGTGGGGCAAGAGGTGGAGGTGGGGCCAGGGCCGCATGGCGCACCACTGCGGAGCCGTATCCGCGGCCTACAGATGCACAAGCAGAAGGTAGAGTTGGCCCCGCCCGGCAATCGCGTGGCGGTCAACCTGATCGGGCTAGAGGTGGGTGAGTTGCGACGGGGGCAGGTGCTGACCCTCCCTGGTCGGCTGGAGACTAGCGACCGCCTGGATGTCTCCATCAGCACGCTGGCAGATGCACCACTGATCGCCCAGAATAACGAATTGGATTTGTTCGTCGGCACCAGCGAAACTGCTGTTCGCCTGACTATCCTCGATCAGGAGAGCCTGGCAGCGGGGGCGCAAGGCTGGGCGCAGTTGCGGCTGGCTAACCCCGTTGTTGTCGCAAGGGGCGACCGCTTCATCCTGCGCCAGCCCTCGCCCAGCCGCACTGTTGCGGGGGGAGTGATCGTTGATCCGCAGCCGCGCCGCCACAAACGCTTCCAGCCCAGTGTGCTGGTCAGCCTCAGCACGCTGGCGAAGGGCGACCCCGCTGACCTCCTGCTGACCGTCCTCAGCCAACCGCTTGAACTGAAGCAGGCAGGTAGCCTGGTGCAACTAGGCGCGGCGGCAGCAGAGCAGGCGGTGGCGCAACTGCTGGGCGCGGGTCGCGCTCGCAAGCTGGCTGGCTACCTGATCGGCAGCGGCGCGTGGGCTGACCTCAGCCACCGCCTGCACGAAGTGGTCGCCCTGTTCCACCAGCAACACCCGTTGCGGGCTGGCATCGGCAAGGAGGAGTTGCGCGGCAAGTTGGGGCTGGACAGCAAGCCATTTGCTGCGGTATTGGCTGCTGCCGCCGAAGCCAAGATCATCGTTCCCTCTGCCCTTGAGCAAGCAGGGCGACTCGGTGGCAGCTACCACCTGCCCGACTTTGTGATCACCCTCAGCCCCGCCCAGCAGCAGCAGGCTGACCGCTACCTGACTGCCCTGCAAGCCAATCCCTATGCCCCACCCGCCCCTGCCGAACTGGGCCTTGAGGGAGAGGGCGATGTGTTGACCGCCTTGCTGGAGCGCGGCGAAGTGGTGAAGGCAGGGGGGGTGTTCTTCGCGCGGGCGGCGCATGAGGCCGCTAGCAGCCGCGTGCTAGCCCTGATCGACGCGGGCGAGAAGGTCAGCGTCGCCAGCCTGCGTGACCTCTACGGAGCCAGCCGCAAGTACGCCCTGGCGATCCTGGAGTCTCTGGACGAGGCACACTTTACCCGCCGCGAAGGGGACTGGCGGGTGCGCTACTAAGCGAAAGGCAAGGCACAATCCGCAGTTTGTGCTATACTACAGCAGAGATTTGGCAGGAGGTTGCTGTGATGGCAGAACTACCAGGTGGAGTCGTAACCTTCCTCTTTACCGACATCGAGGGTAGCACCCGCTTGTGGGAGCGGCACCCGCTCGCGATGCGCTCTGCCCTTGCCCGCCACGACGCGATCATCCGACAGGCGGTTGAACCCCAGGGCGCGATCTTCAAGACGATTGGTGATGCTTTCTGCGCTGCCTTCAGCGACCCAAATGCCGCGCTTGCTGCGGCCCTGGCGATCCAGTTGGGCCTGCATACTGAGGCCTGGGGCGAAACCGGCCCACTGCGGGTGCGGCTGGCCCTCTACACCACCACTGCCTTCCCAACCAGCGGCGACTACCCGGCCCCGATCCTCAACCGGGTCGAACGCTTCCTCTACGCTGGGCATGGCGGCCAGATACTGCTTTCGGCTACCGCCGCTGATTTGGTGCGGGGGAGGCTGCCAGGCGGCGGTCAACTCTACGATATGGGCGAACGGCGGCTGCTGGATGTGACCCAACCGGAGCAAATCTTCCAGCTACTTGTCCCAGACCTACCGAGCGGGTTTCCGCCGCTGCGGACGCTAGACGCGCACCCCACCAACCTGCCCGCCCACTCTACCTCACTGGTAGGCCGCAAGCGCGAAGTAATAGCGATCTGTGACCGCCTGCGCCAGCCTGGGGTACGGCTGCTCACCCTCACCGGGCCGGGCGGTAGCGGCAAGACACGCCTCAGCACCCAGGTGGCCGCCGAGATGCTAACCGAGTTTAACGGCGGGGTGTTCTTCGTCCCGCTCGACCGCCTCACCGAATCAGGGTTGATCGAGGCGGAGATCGCAGCGACGTTGGAGATAGGGGAGACAGGCGAGAGCCTGGCCGCCAGCCTCAGGACGCGCCTGCGCGACAAGCAGATGCTGTTGGTGCTGGACAACTTCGAGCAGGTAGTAGAGGGTGCAGAACTGCTCACTGACTTGCTCAGTGCTGCCCCCCAACTCAAGATACTGGTCAGCAGCCGCACTTCCTTGCACCTCTATGCCGAACACGAATTCGCGGTGCTGCCCCTGGGCCTACCTCCCGGCCCACAACTGCCGCCGCTAGACGAGTTGCTCTACTACCCCGCCGTCGCCCTGTTTGTAGAGCGGGCGCAGGCGGTCAAGGCTGGCTTCCAGTTGACGACCGAGAATGCGGAGGCGGTGGTGGCGATCTGCCGCAAGCTGGACGGCCTACCGCTGGCTATCGAACTGGCGGCTGCCCGTAGCAAGCTGTACCCGCCGCAGATGATGCTGATCCGCCTCAGCAGCCTGTCCTTCACCGCGCAAGGGATGCACGACCGGCCCGAACGCCAGCGCAGCTTGCGCGGGGCAATTGAGTGGAGCTACGACCTGCTGGCCGAGAGCGAACGACTGCTCTTTGCCCGCTTCAGCGTCTTCGCGGACGGCTGCACGGTCGAGGCTGCTGAGCAGGTTTGCCAGTCAGTAGCCGCTGACGGCGCGGGCTTGGAAGCCCTGGCTGACCAGAGTATGTTGCAGCGGGGCGAGACGGCGGTGGGTGAGGTGCGCTTTGCTATGTTGCAGACGATCCGCGAGTATGCAGCAGAAAAGCTGGTCGAGGTGGGCGAGCAGGCGGCAACTGCCAACCGCCATGCTGAATACTACCTGCGCCTGGCCGAGACCGCTGACCTGGGACTGCTCGGCGCAGAGCAGCGTGACTGGCTGGTTCGGCTGGAGGAGGAGCATGACAACATGAGAGCCGCCCTCACCCATGCCCTGCAACCAGGGACAGACACAACCCTGGCCCTGCGGCTGGCGGTTGCTCTCTGGCGGTTCTGGTTTACGCGCGGTCACTTCAGCGAAGGGCGTGCCTGGCTGGAAGCGGCTCTGGCCCAGAAGACGACCGCTGACTCCTCTCTGCGGGCCAAAGCCTTGAACGGAGCGGGTGGGCTTGCCTTTGCCCAGAGCAACTACGAGCAGGCGCGCATACACTACCAGTTGGCTCTCGCTCTGCAACGCGAGCAGGGCGACCGGGTGGGCATCTCTGCCACGCTCAATAATCTAGGCAGCATCGCCCTTGATGAGGGGGATCTAGCCACTGCCCACCGCCTGTTCAGCGAGAGCCTGACAATCGAGCGGCAGGTGGGCAACAAGGCAGGTACGGCCATCGCTCTCGGCAATCTCGGTATCGTCGCCTATCAGTTGGCCGACTACGCCACCGCCAGCCCACTGTTGCAGGAGAGCCTGGCCCTGGAGCGCGAGTTGGGCAACGAGGGTGGCATCGCGACGGTGTTGGGCTACATCGGGCTGATCGCCCTACAGCAGGGGGACGCACTTACCGCCCACCGCCTGATCCGCGAGAGCCTGGCCCTGCAAAGTAGCCTCGGCGACACAATCGGCAGCCTCACCGGGTTGGACGCTTATGCTGACCTCTTTCTTTATCTTGGGCAGGCACGATTGACCCTACCTCTGCTGGTCGCTATCAGTGCGCTGCACGATAGCCTCGGCACCCCCTTTTCGCCCACAGAGCGCGAGAAACACGACCGACAACTGGCAGCAGCCCTGGCTAGACTGAACAGCAATGAAGTGGCAGCAGCCGTGGCGGAGGGTGCCTCCTGGACGCTGGAGCAGGCGGTGGCCCGCGCTTTGGAGGAGATGTAGGGGGAAGAAGTTCCTGCTTGACCTTTTGACGCTGCAACAAAACGGCCTATGCTGACGTACTGTATGGCGAACAAGCAAAACTACACACGCTGGGAGATCGCCATGCTCAAGAGCCATAGTCGCAGCAGCCGTCGTCCTCTCTTGCTCATCATTGGGTTGCTGGCAGGCGGGTGCCTCCTGGTGCTGGGGCTGATGACCTGGGTGGGCTTCAACCTGCTGGCTGGCACCAGCCTGGACGAGGGGCAGCTAACCCCGGCGCAGCAACTCAAGTGGTTGAACGACTACTCGCCGCAGCCAGTACCAGCCAGTGCGGGGGCAATCAAACTCAGCTATCACCAATTCACCGACTGGTACTTTGAGGCAGATTTTGCCCTACCTGCCTCTGACTTTCAGCGGTATGTAGAGCAATTGCGCCCTACTGATGGTAGCGAGGGAACCTTCATCGGTGCCTGCCAGCCCTATGGCAGTATGCCAGCCGTTACCAAATCGGTGCTTAACCACTACAAGGGGACGTGCGTGGGCGGCTATGATGGGCTGATCGTGGCTGATCCGACCACCTTGCACATCCATATCATCCACCACAGCACTTGAGTGGCTACTGGCTGAGGGTGGGGGGAAGATCGCTGAGGCTGATCACTTGTGGCTCCTTGAGGCCGCTAGCCGGGTTGACCAGGACGACGCTGGCTTCGCCGTCGATCAGCCCATCACTAACCAGCCGCTTCAATCCAGCCAGGGCCATTGCCCCCTTCGGCGAAGCGAAAATCCCTTCGCAGCGGGCGAGATCGAGTTGGGAGGTGGCAATCTCCTCGTCACCAACGGTAATGATCTGGCCGCCACTCTCACGCACCAGGCGCAAGGCAAGATAGCTACCCACTGGGTTGGTAGAGTGCAAGCAGTTGTAGATCGTCTCCATTTCCCGCTCTGCCCAGGGTTCGCTACTTTCGCCCCCGCTTTCAAAGGCACGGCTGAGCGGGGCGCAACCTACCGCCTGTACGCCAAAGACGCGAGGGCGATAGCTACTAATCCAGCCCAAAGCCTCCAACTCAGCCCAGCCCTTCCAGATCGCGGCCAGGCCAATTACGCTGGTCAGTGGGTAGATCAACGCGTCGGGTAGTTGCCAGTTGTAGGCCTCGGCCAATTCGTAGCCCAGCGTCTTTTCGCCCTCAAGCCGATATGGTTCGCGCAGGTGGCTGAGGTCGAACCAGCCGAACCGCTTGCTGTGGGCGCGCACCTGCTGGTTGTTCTCCAACTCTTTCGCTTTGATCCTGTAGGTGTAGGCACCAGCGGCAACCGTGGTGGCGAGGTGGGTAATGCTCGCTACATCGGGGACAAAGACGTAGCTCTCCAGCCCAGCGCGAGCAGCGTAGGCGGCTACCGCGTCGGCACTGTTGCCCAGTGAAGGGATCGAGACAGCGGCTATGCCATACTGGCGGGCTACAGAGACGGCCACCGCCACCCCGCGCGCCCGCGAACTGCCAGTTGGATTGCAGCCCTCGTCCTTGATCCGCAACTGACCCACCCCCAATTGGCGGCTGAGGCGGTCGCAAGCAAGCAGGGAGGTGTCCCCTTCGCCGAGGGTAACGATATCGCGCTCGTCAGCCAGGGGTAGCAACTCGTACCAACGCCAGACACCGCGTGGGCGGCGGGCAAGCTCAGCCACTGTCAACTGCTCCCGTAGGCTATCCAGGTCGTACTGGCAGAACAGCACCTTGCCGCAGTTGGGGCAGGAGCCATGCATCTGGTCGGCAGCATACTGGCTGCCACAGGCTGTACAAACTAGCCCGATCAGCGCGCTCGTTTTTGTCACGTCTGCCATCCTTCACCACTCGTCTCACTGCGATTATAACATATCTAGGTCAGAGATGAAGGCAGGCATCCTACGTTGATAATCGGCGTAGGGATGCAGCCACACGCACTCTAAACGACCGCCTTGCGGAGCCAGCCGCGAGCTGGCTCCGGCTTGTGTTAGGCTTGACGCTTGCTGTACAATGGTAGCAGACAAAAGTGGCGATTACACGACATGTTGAAACGAGGGAACTTCTATGCGACCTAGGATATGGGTGCCGATTGCTGTCGTTGTGGCAGTGCTACTGTTTGGCCTGCCCCTGATCTTTAATATCGCAGCAGACTGGTTGTGGTTCGACAGCCAATCGCTTAGTTCGGTCTACATTACCCGCTTCACCACTCAATGGCTGGTGGGCATCGCGGGTACCATACTGGCTGCGATCTTCCTGGCCGTCAACCTCCAGTTGGCGCGGCGCAATAGCACGCCAGGACAGATATTCGAGGGCCAACAGGCGACCCTCAGTGCAGGGTCGATCCGCCAGCTAATTTGGGTGGCCACCCTGATACTGGCGATCTTCTTCGGTCTCGCTGCTGGGGGCGAGTGGGTGACGGTGCTACGCTTCCTCAACGCCACGCCCTTTGGTGGCAGCCCCGACCGAATATTCCAGCAGGATGTTGGCTTCTACGTCTTCACCCTGCCCTTCCTGGACGACCTGCGCGGCTGGATCAGCAGCCTGATCCTGTTTACTGGCGTGGCGGTGATTGCCGTCTATGCAGTTGGCAGCCGCCTGACAATGCCGACTGTAACCCGCCCCGCCGCCCGCCGCCTGGCCGAGGATGGGTCGCCAGAGACGATGCTCAACCAGCTTGGCTTGCCGCAGATCGACCTGCCAGCGGCAGCCCGCCCCCACCTGACCATCCTCGGCGCACTCTGGCTGCTCACCTTCGCCTTCGGCTACTTCCTTGACCGCTACAAGCTGCTGTTTAATCAGCGCGAAGGCAGCAACGCGTTCGCTGGGGTTGGCTATACCGATGAGAACGCCCGCATCATCGCCAGTTGGATACTGCTGGTGGTCGTGATCCTCGCTGCCCTAACCCTTCTGCTGACCATCCGTTCGCGCAACTATCGCTTGCCGCTCTACGCCCTCGGCGCGTGGCTGCTGGTGGCGATCCTGGTCGGCGGGGTCTACCCCACCTTTGTACAGCAATTCCAGGTCAACCCCAACCTGTTCGATAAAGAGAGCAAGTATGTTGACAACAACATCAAGGCCACCCGCACCGCTTTCAACCTCGACAGCATCGAAGAACGACCGGGGCCAACCGCAGAACTGACCCGCGCCGACCTCGCCTCCAGCCCGCAAACAGTCAAGAACGTACGCCTCTGGGATTACCGCCAGCTTGAGCAGTCTTACCAGCAGTTGCAGGCGATTAGCACCTACTTCAACTTT
Source organism: Chloroflexota bacterium (assembly GCA_043754535.1). Taxonomy (GTDB): domain Bacteria; phylum Chloroflexota; class Chloroflexia; order QHBQ01; family QHBQ01; genus JBBROH01. The sequence continues at coordinate 30,218 of JAYUUN010000009.1, forward strand.
AGCGAAGTGACGATTGACCGCTACACCCTCGGCAGCGACTACCGCCAGGTGATGCTAGCCGCCCGCGAACTGGATCAGAACAAGGTGAACGGCCTCAACTGGCCGAATCGCCACCTGCAATACACCCACGGCCTGGGTGTAGCCCTCAGCCCCGTCAATGAGTCAGTGGGTGAAGGCTCACCGCGCTTGTTCGTGCGCGACATCCCCCCCGTCAGCAGCTACCCCAACCTCAACCTCAGCCGCCCCGAAATCTACTACGGCCTGCAAACCGACGACTATGTGTTCGTCAGGACGACGGCCACCGAGTTCCAGGGCAACGAAGGGGTGATCAGCAATACTGGCAGCCTCAGCAGCACGACCACAGCAACCAACACCCTGGGCGGAGGCTATGAAGGCAGCGGTGGGGTGGCCCTCGACTCCTATTGGAAGAAGCTGCTCTACGCCTACCACTTTGGCGACGGCAATATCCTGCTCAGTGATGCGTTTAAGGACGATAGCCGCATCCTCTACAACCGCGATGTGCAGCAGATGACCAACCTGGTCGCTCCTTTCCTGCTCTACGACGACGATCCCTACCTGGTGATCGCCGAGGGCAAGCTGTATTGGATACGCGACGCTTACACGATCAGCGACCGCTACCCCAACGCAACGGTGTACACCGGCACCATTGGCGGCTTCAACTACATTCGCAACTCGGTGAAGGTGGTGATCGATGCCTACAGCGGCAAGATGGCCTTCTACGCCTTCGACGAGAACGAGCCGATCCTCAAGACCTACAGCAAGATATTCCCCGACCTGTTCAAGCCGCGCTCCGCGATGCCTGCGAACCTGGTAGCCCACGTGCGCTACCCAGAGTTGCTCTTTAATGTGCAAGCACAGACGCTCGAACTCTACCACATGACTGAGCCACAGGACTTCCTGCGGCGGCAAGACCCCTGGACTGTCGCCACTGACGGCACGCCCAACCGCAACCGCAACGCCAATGCCGGTGGCATGGAGCCTTACTACAACATCATGAAACTACGTGGTGACGAGAGCGAGTCCTTCCTGCTGCTACTGCCCTTCACCCCCGCGGGCAAGCCCAACATGACGGCGTGGATGGCGGCTAAGAGCGACGGGGCAGACTACGGCAAGATCGTAGTGATCCGCTTCCCGGCTGGCAACCAGGTGAGCGGCCCGCAACAGGTGGTCGCCCGCGCAAACCAGGACCCCAGCATCTCTCAGCTACGCACCCTCCTGGGGCAACGTGGCTCGAACGTAGAGTTGGGCAACCTGCTCGTCCTGCCCATCGGCCAGTCGATCCTCTACGTGCAGCCGCTCTACGTCACCGCCGAGCAGAACCCGCAACCCGAACTGAAGTATGTGATCGTCGCCAGCACGAACCGGGTGACTATCGCTAGCACCTTCGACGAGGCGATCAACAAGCTACTCAGCGGTCAGGGTAGCGCGATTGAGCAGCCTGGCACCGTTGTTGGTATTGGCACGCCAACAGCGAATGGCACCCCCGGCCCGCAGCCGACTGCCGCCCCCCAACCGACCATCGCAGGCGGCACCGACCTCGCCACCCTCAGCCCGCAGCAGCTAGTCAGCCTCGCCCAGCAGCAGTACGAGCGCGGCCAGGCTGCCTTGCGCGCCAACGACTTTGCCACTTACGGTCAAGCGCAGGCCGAACTCAAGCGCACTCTAGACGAATTGGCCCGCCGCATCGGTACGCCCGCCCCCTAAGGCTGGCCGCCACTACTGTCCCCAAACCAAACTAGAAGCACACGCTGGTGGCACAGTGTGTGCTTTTTGTTGTCTGTAACTACCGAGCAACCACCACACTTACCTAGATATCAGGCAAGCTAAAGGAGAAACCGATGCAGACCCAGGACAAGAAAGAGAAGAAGGGCAACAAGGCCCACCAGAATGGCAACGACCACAGCAGCATGGATAGCCAACCGCTGATCCACCAGCGCAAGGGGGTTGAGGTTCAGCAGTTTGGTACCCTACGTGACCTGCCGATTGCCCTCAACCGCGATGTTCGCCAGGAGAGCTGTGACCTGCTTAACCAGGTTTTGGCCGACACGATCATCCTCTACAACCTCTATAAGAAGCACCACTGGCTGATGCGCGGCCATACCTTCTACCAACTGCATTTGCTGCTGGATAAGCACGCAGACGAGCAGTTGAAGTTGGTTGACCTGATGGCTGAGCGAGTGCAGAGCCTGGGCGGCATCGCCGTCGCCGACCCTCGCCACGTTGCCGAACTGACCAAGATCGAGCGGCCCCCCAATGGTGCCGAGGAAGTGCCAGTGATGCTCTCCCGCCTGCTTGAGGCCCACGAGATCATCATCAGGGAAGGGCGTGCTGCGATTGAGCGCACCGACGAAAGTGGTGACAGCACGACCAACGACATCCTTGCGAGCGAAGTGCTGCCCACCAACGAACTGCAAGTTTGGTTTATCGCCGAGCATCTGGTGGACACCCCCACTGTGCGCGGCTAGTCTAATCCAGGCTGGTAGATAGCAAGAGGGGCCATGCAAATTGCTGCATGGCCCCTCTCGTTGCTGCTGGCTACCGTAGCTCCCCCTGCCAGCTAGCCAGCAGCAACCCGTCAGCGGCATAGTAGTCTAGGCTGTAGGAGCCAGGGCTGGCGGGAGTTTCGGCGATTAGCGGCTTGTCGGGAGCAACATCGGCGCGGCCCTCCTGCGTGCTGCCAGTAGTCAGGTTACGTAGCACCAGCCTGCCACCAAGGTTGGGGCGGCTGGCAGCAATGGCGATCCGCAGACGATTGCCGTCCAACAGGGTGAGATTAAGGCTAGCAGCGGCGGTGGCAACTCGCGGCGCACCAGTACCAAGTAGAGGATACCAGCTTTCGTCCCAGGCTAGTTTCGCGCCCGCCGCCAGCCGATTGCTGTCCCAGAAGGTCGCCTGCACCCCACCCCACAACTCCAGGTACTGCGAACCGTCGTCGGTATAGATTTTGGGGTCGAAGCGCGGGCCGAAGGCGAACAGCTTGAGGCCGGGAGCGGTCTGATGGGGGAAGACGCGCACCACCCCCTCCTGTCGGTCGTGGTTGTAGACCGCAGCCCAATCCGCTGTCGTCTCCACCGCGAAGAAGCCGAGGTAGTCACGCCAGTTGGCATAGCGGCTGAGGTCGCGCCCGTCGTAGTTGGGCCAGCTAAAGCGGCTGTGTGCGGGGGGCAGGCTGCTATCGGCGGTGCTGTGGGTGACGGCCAGGCTGATTGGCAGGGCGAACTCAGTGTTCGGTGAGACGGTATTGCTGCCACCAGGGGCCAGCATCGCATTTAGCCAGAACTGGTAGCTGGCAGGGGTGGGGCCAGGGTTGGCGAGTTCCAGGTGCAGGCGCAGAGCGGCTTCCAGCGGGCGCAGGCTGATCGTGATCGCTGGGCGCAGGCCGCTAGTACGCTCGGTCGTCGTTACCCGCACGCTAGCCGAGCCGTCGGCAGTGGTCTGCACCGCATAATCCCAGGCAATGTTCTCCAGGTAGCCATGCTCCTCCGTCGGCAAGGCCCATTCGATGCCACCCACGCCCAACCACCAGCCACGCTGCCCAAAGTTGCTGGGTTTGACCACTGCATTCTGGTAGAATTGCTGGTGGCCGGTGGACTTGAACAGCAAGCCGTAGACGCGCCCGCCAAGCTCTGGCAGCACGCTAACCTTGAGGTAGCGGTTCTCCAGGGTGAGCAGCTTGTAGCCCTGCGGCAGCGGTGGGCCGACCTGGTCGAAGTGCAGCCGCTGGTAAGGGGCGATGCTGTCGCCGGGCTGGTCGTAGAGGGCTTGCTGGTACTGGTAGGTGGGCAGGGTCAGCAACTCCTCCGTTACTGTCACCCGCTCTTGCAGCAGATCGCGGCCCAGCAGACCAAGCAGCACGTCGTAGGGCGGTTTGTTCTCTGGGTGGTACTCGAAGCGATTGCGCTCAAAGTATTGCACGCTGTAAGGCTTGCCATCCGCCGCACTGACCTCCACAAACTCCTCGCTGAGGGGGAAGCCGAACTGGTCCAGACCGCCGTGCGCCTGCCAGTAGTCGCGGAACTTGCCGAGCAAGGTATGGCCGCTTTCGGCGAAGTAGGTAGTGGCCTGCGTGTTGGTGATCGTACTGGCGGGGCGGGCGAACTCGCGTCCGGCAGTAAGGGCCACACCGAGCAGACCAAGCTGCACATCGTAGGGCGGTTTGGCCTCTGGGTGGTACTCCAGCCGCGCCCGCTCCGTGTACTGGGTGAGCAGGCCGTTCTCGTTCGCCGCGTCGCTGAGCGGGAGGCCGAGGATCGGCAAGCCGCCGTGCGCGTCAAAGTAGGAGATGAACTGAGCGGCCAGCGTCTTACCACTCTCACGATAGAACCGTCCACCTGCCTGCGCTTGCCCACCGCCCGGCAAGGCCAGCAGGCTGAGCAGGAGCAGGCCGATCAGCAGCAGATTGGTTCGCTTCAAGGGGGAGCCTTTCCAGGAGGGATGCAACAGTAGAATGGGAAATAACCACACCTATTATACCAACTCAAGGCTACCTGCTCCCACTTTAGCTACGTTGCCAGGCCGCACCTTTAGCTGCGCTGTCCGTTAGCGTCCAGACGATCCAGCACCTGCTGCAATGCGGGTGGCAAAGGGCTGACGAACTCGCGGTAGTCGCCAGAGGGTAGGTTGAAGCCCAGCTTGTGGGCATGGAGGAACTGGCGGCTGAGGCTGGCAACCGGGGGGTCTTTGCGCCACTCCTGGTTGCCGTAGATCGCATCGCCAACAACCGGGTGGTTGAGGTGGGCGAAGTGGACGCGAATCTGGTGGGTGCGACCTGTCTCCAGCCGCACGCGCACATAGGTGTAGCGGCTATAGTAGGCGATGGTTTCATAGTGAGTGCGGGCCTCGCGGCCACTGTTGACTACCGCCATGCGCTTGCGTTCACGCGGGTCGCGGCCAATCGGCCCGTCAATGATCCCTTGCGCGTGCTTCAACCGCCCCTGCACCAGCACGAGGTACTCCTTGTGCATGGTGCGCGCCTGCATTTGGGCCACCAGGCTCTCCCGCGCATGGTCGTTGCGGGCGACAACCAGCAAGCCGCTAGTGTCCTTGTCCAGGCGGTGAACAATACCAGGGCGGTTTGTGCCATTCATGGTCAGCCCTGGGTCGTAGCCAAGCAGGGCGTTGACCAGGGTGCCACGGGCATGGCCGGGGGCGGGGTGAACGACAAGGCCCGCCGCTTTGTCCACCACAATCACGTCAGCATCTTCATAGACGATGTTGAGCGGAATCTGCTCGGCCACCAAGTCGCTAGCCTCGGCGGCTGGTAGGCTGAGGTTGATTTCGTCGCCAGGGCGCAGCTTGTAGCTAGCCTTCTCCAACTTGCCAGCGACGATCACATTGCCCTCGTCGATCAACTTCTGGGCGAGGGAGCGTGAGATCGCGGCCTCTGGCAAGCTGGCAAGGTAGACATCCAGCCGCCTACCAGCATCCTCCGCTCCAACAGCGAAGGTTAGTTGGTGGCCGTCTTCCTCAAGGTCGAGTTCTAGTTCTAGTTCATCTTCCAGCGTCTTGCTCCTCTAGCAGGCGGATGATCGCCTGACGCATCTGTTCCACGGCAGCACGGCTCTCGCTCGTACCCTCGGCGTAGTCGCGCAGGGCGACGGGCAGTTGCAGGTTGAGGCAGCTAGCGTGCAGCACTGGAAAGCCAGGGGCAGCAGCGATCACCACTTGCAGATAGTCCTCGGCCTGCCGCTGCGGGTCGATCAGGTTGGCCCAGTATACCCCCCGCGCCACGTCGCCTGCGCTACTCCAGCGCGCCCGCCAACTGGCCGCCTCCGCCGCTCCGACGCGGGTTAGTAGCTGCGAGTTGGTCTGGGCATTGGCTTCGCGTAGGATCGCGCCGGGAACGTTCACCCGACCGCCGCCGTCGCCGCCCGCCCCCCCACCGAGGACGCTGATGTAGCCGTAGGCCGCCTTGGTCGCGGCAAACAAGTCGCTGGCAAGCTGGCTGAGGTGCGGCGACTGCACAAAGTCGAACAACGCCTGCACCTCAAAGGCGCGTTGCAACACATCCGCGGTGTACTGGTCGTCGAAGATGCTGGGGTACTCAACCAGCACCACGTCCAGCGGCACCTCATCGCTTGCCCGCTGGATCGTCAGGTTGCAGCCAGGATAGTAGCGCAGGTTGAGCCGCTCGCCCGCCGTCAACTCCTCGTGCAACAGCCCATCAATCAACTCGCTCTCATCCTTGTAGTACGTCCCCAGTAGCTCCAGTTCGTGCCAACCGCTACCCCCCGCTGGCAGGCTCTGGGTGAGCAGCAGGATCGTGTCTACCATCTGGCGGTAGGTGAGCGGCTGGCGGCAGTAGAGGGTGAGGCCGACGCTGTAGGCGGGCTGGTGCTGGGCGGGACGGCGCAGGGTAAGCGGCTGCCAGCCAACCAGCGTGCCATTCTGCTCGGCGCGCACCAGGTCTAGGTAGGTGACGGTCGGCTCGGCGATAGCCAGGCTCGCCGCTAGCTGCCTCGCCCACGAGTCGGCGTAAATCTCCCCTTCGCCGCTGATCAGCGCGTCCATGTAGTCATTCTCGTTGTCCAAAGTGCGCCGAAAGAAGGCTCTGTAGCCGTTGATAGCATGGTCAGCCACTACAGCAGGCTGGGCCGCCGCCACAGCAGCGAGGAAGCCTGCCAGTGCCGCAACGTCGCCCCGATAGCGCGGCCCTTGCTGCTCTACCGTCAAGTCGGGACGGTGCAGCAGATAGGGGCTATACGCCTCAAGCTCGATCCAGTCCTCGGTATAACGATCCATGACCGCCCCGGCCTGGGCGATAGTGTAGCCCCAGACATACTGATCGATGCTCCAAAGCAGGATGGCAGGGCCGTGCGCAGAGAGGGCGGCCAGCAGCCCCTCTGCGGTCGCCTCATCCAGGCGGAAGCCGTCTTCGTCTACAATAGTCAGCCAGCCAGCGGTTGGTTGACCCAGGTAGAGGCTGCGAGTGGCCTGCCCCAGATTGAGGGCGGGGCGGTAGGGGTTGAGGTCGGCCTCGGCCACCGGCTCGTAGCCTCCCACTTGCAGGTGGCGGCTGAGGGTCGCCAGCAGGTCGGCCTGCGCTCCCCCTGGACCAAGATGAACGTGTATCGCTACGAAGTCGTAGGCCATTGCTCTCCTCTAATAACAGGCTGTTGACCTTGACCCAGCGACGCTCCTTGCTGGACAGGCGCACCGCGTCAAGTAGCTGCTGCACGGCCACGCCGTCGGCAAAGCTAGCAACATCCACCGCTGCTGCTTCACCAGCCCGGATCGCGGCGGCCAGGCGACGGATCAACTCCATGAAGGGGGCTTGCAGGTGATGCTCACCAACCTGTGCCAGCTTGAGGTCGTTAGGGATACGTAGCAGGCGCAACTTCTCCGCTTGCCCCGGCTCCACGCCGTAGATCGCTTCGTCACGGCTGGTGTCCAGACTGAGGGAGCCATCGCTGCCGAACGCTTCGATCTGCCGCCGCCCAGCCAGGCTCATGCCGCTGAGGTGCATGGTCAACTCTGCGCCATTCGCCAGCCGACCGAGGATCGCCACCGCATCGTCGCTCGTTACCTTGCGCTGCTCGTTGGGCTGGTCGCGCAAGGGGCGGCTGGCAGTGTAGGTGTCTACCGTCGCGCAAACCTCGTCTACCTCGCCGAAGAACCAGCGGATGGTGTCCAGGTAGTGGCTACCGATTGCACCGAGCAAGCCGCCCCCCTGCGTCTCGTCCATCCACCAGTCCCAGGGCCGTTTGGCCGGGTCATGCAGCCAGCCACCCATCTCTGACTGCTGTACAGCATAGACAGTGCCGAGGTAGCCGTCGTCGAGCAGTTGCTTCATGTAGTGGCGGGCGGGCAAGAAGCGGAACTCGTGGTTGATCGCGGTGGTCAGATTATGCGCCGCCGCCGCTGCCTGCATCTCGCGGGCCTCGGCGACGTTGAGCGCAAAGGGCTTCTCGCAGAGGACGTGCGCCCCCGCTGCGACGGCGGCCAGCACCGTCTCGCGGTGGAGGAAGGGGGGCGTGGTGATGTCCAGCAGGTCAACGCCCGCCGCCAACAGATCGCCATAGCTGGCGAAGGCTGGCACGCCATGTTGGGCAGTGATTGCCGCTGCCTTCTCTGGCGAGGAGGTTGCCACGCCCACAAACTCGATCTGCTCGCTAAGGGCCAGCAGGCCGGGCAGGTGAACCTTGAGGCCGAAGCCGCTACCAACCAGCCCGACACGCAGTTTCTTTGTCATTTCGCTCATCTTAATCCTGCCTGCTACTGATTTTGTTGGGGTCTAGCAATTCGGTGACGGCGTGCTTGATCGGCAAGAAGTAGCCGTTGCAATAGTCATAGAACTCGTCTACCGTAAAGCAACGCATCCGATAACGCGCCTCGATGCTGGCCTGACGCAAGACCTGGAAGCGTTCAACTACCTGGCGGTTCTGCATCTCTGGGTCAGCGGCGATATTAGCATCCTGGGCCTCATGGCTAGGGCTGCTGACGGCACGCACCCCTTCCAGATAGGCATCTATGTAGTGTAGAGCCGAGTAAAAGAGCATGATGATCGCCCAGCTAGCCGCCCGCTCTGGCTCACGCGAAGCGAGCCACATCGCCAGTTGCTCGTTGAGCATGGCCTGTTCAAGGTGTTGCGTACCTGTTGTTGTCTCCACCAAACCTACTCCCAGCACAAGGTTTTTCCATGCTTCTATTATAACACAAGCCAGGGACGAAAGTACCAGTGCCAGAGCGGTACTTGTGGCACAACTACATAGTTCTAGCTGCCCTCGGCATTGGCGGCCCGGCTCCGAGCAGAAGTGCAAAGCGGCCACCCCTACTCATGGGATGGCCGCTTGACCGGGCTGGGCTGGCTCAGGGCTTGCCGCCGCCATGCTTGCTAATGTTGGTGTTGTCGGGGTTTGTGCCGTTGGAGCTAGGCGTTTCGGGGGTGGCATCCTCGTCGGGGCCATTGGCCGAGATCAGCATCCCCTCAAAGTCGTCGCACTCCTGCACCAGCGAGAGGGTCAGGCGGCTGAACTGGTCAGGGTCAAGGTCTTCTATTTCCAGGTTGTGCATCACAGAGTAAACCTGCTTCTCACCAATCTCCTCAACCGCCCAGAAGCCCATCTTGCGGCGGGCGTTGCGCTGAAGCAAGACAGTAGAGAGGCCACCGGGGATTTCTTCCTCGCTGTCGAAGGCAGCCATGCTAGGCACAGAGAACTCCAGGGTCTCATCATAGCGGATAATGAACAGGGTTTGGGGCCGCCCAGAGTCCATAGTGAAGGTGATTACGGCCTTGCGCTCGTCGGCCTCGGCAAGGGTGAAGCCAGCATCCTGGCTGTACTGCTCGAAGGTGGCTTTGAAATCAAAACTAGCACCGTCAAAAGGGGTGGTCAAGGTAAGAACTCCTCTCTGCTTGGTAGCGCGGCCCACTTTTCGGGCTGCGTCAGTTGGGGCTTGGCGGCGGTCGCCAGCCAGTAGGGGCATTATAGCAGCGTGATTGGGGAGTGTCAATCAAAGAAGCAGCGGAAATGTAGAAGGAGCGGCCACCCTCGCAGGTAGTCGCTCCAGCCTTGTTGCTTTTCGTTGTTTGTAGTACGCCAGGGTTACTGCCAGCCCCGTGGGGCCGCAATCAACGCTTGGTGTACTGCGGAGCGCGCCTGGCCTTCTTCAAGCCAACGTGCTTGCGCTCCTTAACGCGGGGGTCGCGGGTAAGATAGCCAGCCCGCTTGAGGGTCGGGCGCAGGGCCGCATCGAAGACGAGCAGGGCGCGGGCGATGCCGTGCCGTACGGCTCCAGCCTGACCGCTGACCCCGCCGCCAACAACCTTGATCGACACACCAAAGCGGCCAGCCATGTTGGTGACGCGGAAGGGGTCGTTGATCACGATCTGGTTCATGCCACGACCGCCGAAGTAGTCCTCAGCCGTCTTGCCATTAATGATGAACTGGGTAGCACCGGGGGTAATCCGCACGCGGGCGATGGCCGACTTGCGGCGGCCCGTGCCGTAGAAGTAGCGGCTGCTGGCAGCCGGGCTGCTCTGTGTAGGGGTTGTCAACTCTTAGCTCTCCTTCTGACCAGCCTGGCGGTTGCCATGCTGCCGCTCGTTGAAGACATAGGGGACGGGGGTTTGGCCGCCGTGCGGGTGGCTGGGGCCAGCGTAGACGTGCAGCTTGCCCAACTGCGCGTTGCCAAGGCGGTTGCGTGGCACCATGCCCTTGACTGCATTCTCGATGATCCGCTCCGGGTGGGTCGCCATCAAGTCCTTGTAAACTACCTCGCGGAAGCCGCCGGGGTAGTTGGAGTGGCGGCGGTACATCTTTTGGTTGGCACGGTCGCCAGTGACCACGATCTGCTCGGCGTTGATCACTACCACGTGGTCACCGCTATCGAGGTGGGGAACGAAGGTTGGCTTGTGCTTGCCACGGATGAGGTTAGCGACCTCGCTGCTCAGGCGGCCCAGGGTCATACCAGCGGCATCAACCAGGTGCCAGGCGTGGGCGATCTCGCTCAACTTAGGCTGGTAAGTCTTGACGTTGATACTCTTCATTGCTCACAGTTTCCTTTGTCATCAGTGTTTGCTCCGCTAGCGGCGGTAGCACGACCAGATATAACCCGCTCCCCAGGGAGGTCGGGGGACTAATACTCCACCTGCACCAGGCAGAGACCCTGCGGTGGGGCGGTCGGCCCTGCGGCCTTGCGCTCCGTGGCCGCTAGCACAGCCGCGAAGCCTGCCAGGTCTAGCCTACCGCTGCCAACTAGCAGGAGGGTGCCAACTATATTGCGAACCATGTGTGGCAGGAAAGCGTTACCCGCCAGCCTAACCAGCACCAGTCTGCCCGTCACCGCCACCTCACGCACGAAGCAGGTTGCCTCGTAGAGCAGGCGGACGGTTGAGGGGCTACCCTCTTGCCCGCTGCGGCTGCCCCAGCCGTCACCGGCGAAGCTGGCGAAGTTGTGTTCGCCCACGAGGTTAGCAGCGGCTGCGTCCATCGCGTTCACATCCAACGGACTAGCAACGTGGTAGCTGTAAAACCGTCGCAGCGGAGAGGGCGCAGGCCCATTCCAGATAGCATATTCGTATGTGCGCCGCTTCGCGTCGAAGCGGGGATGGAAGCTGTCTGCGGCTTCCGCCACCTGCCAGATGCGAAGATCGGGCGGCAGGTAGGCATTGAGGGCGCGCTGCCAGTCATTCAGTTTGAGGCGGGCTGCCGTCCCCTCTGTGGGAGGTTGGAAGGCAGCTACCTGACCTTCAGCGTGTACGCCGCTGTCGGTGCGGCCAGCCAGGGTCACACGGATCGCTTGCCCGACCAGGCGGCTGATCGCCCCTTCCAGTTCGCCCTGCACCGTGCGCTGCTGCTGCCCCTGCTTGCTCTGGTACTGCGAACCGTAGAAGGCGGTGCCGTCGTAGGCAAGGGTCAGCTTTAGCATCATACCCTCTCTTGCGCTCAAGAAGCGGAGGCTTCTATTCCGCTAGCGAAGGGGCGAGTGGTGGTTAGCTCTCCAGGATTTCGAGCAGGCAGATGTGCGCGTGGTCGCCCAGGCGGTAGCCGAGTTGGTAGATGCGGCTGTAGCCACCGTTGCGGTTGATAAAGCGCGGGGCGATATATTCGAACAGCTTGGCGGTGAGCAGCTTGTTGTTCAAAGCGGACATTATCTGAGCGCGGTTGTGTGGAGTATCCACACGGGCGGTGGTGATCAGCTTCTCCAACATCGGCTGAATCTCCTTCGCCTTCGCCTCGGTGGTCTTAATCCGCTCGTGTTCTACCGCTGAAACCAGCAGGTTGCGGTAGAGGGCGTGACGCTCGGCCCCGGTACGGCCAAGATAGCGTCCCTTGCGATTGTGCTTCATGCCCATTAGGGTCTAACTCCTTGTCGCCCTCACCCGAAGACCGGGGAGGATCGGCTACTTGCTTTCTTCTTCGTCCAGGTCGTCGGTCAGGCTTGCGCCCTCGGCCTGTTGGGCCGCGCGGGCCTTGTCCAGGTCAACGGCCAGGTCACTGTCGGGGGGTAGGAAGCCGCGTTCGGCCAGGCGCAGCCGCAGTTCGTCGTAAGACTTGTCGCCGAAGTTACGGACGGCCATCAAGTCCTTGCGATCCATCTGCAAGATTTGGCCCACTTTGGTGATCGAGCTACGCTTGAGGCAGTTGTAGGTTCGCACCGACAGGTTTAGCTGCTCAATCGTGGTCTCGGCCACGTGCGAGGGGATGGAGGCGATGATGCCATGCGCGATTTCGCGCTCACCGCCCAGGCCACGCTTGAAGTTAGCAATCAACGAGGTATGCTGCACCATCACCTGCGCGGCCTGGGAAAGTGCATCCGCCGGTTCGATAGTGCCGTCAGTCCAGACTTCCAACAGCAAGCTCTCGTTCTGCTGCTGCGGGTCGTCTGCATCTGCCTCGAACTCAACCATGTAGTTGACACGTGGGACTGGCGAAAAGATCGCATCCACTGGAATCAGGCCGATGGTTGGATTTTCGCGCCCGTCGGACGAGTAGTAGCCACGCCCCCGCTCGACGGTCAGTTCCATCTCCAGGTGTCCATTGTCACCGTCCAGGTGGGCAAGAACAAGTTCGGGGTTAACGATCTCGACCTGGCTGCTTGTCTCGATGTCACCCGCCTTGACCTCCCCGCCTTCACTCACGCTGAGGCGTACCTGTACCGCCCGCTCGGAGAAGCTACGCAGCCGAATCTTCTTTACGTTCAGCACGATCTCGGTCACATCCTCTTTGACGGAGGGCAGCGACGAAAACTCGTGGTAGATGTTGTTGATGCGGATGTGGGTAACAGCACTGCCTGGCAGCGAGGAAAGCAGGATGCGGCGGAGCGAATTACCCAGCGTTTGTCCGTAACCTGGCCCCAACGGCGCAAAGCGAAAGCGGGTGTAGTTGGTGCCGACCGCCATTACTTCTACCTTCGGCCACTTACTTTCTACCACGCGGTCAACCTCCTTGAACCCACTAGCTGTCAGAACTTGTGTCACTAGCGGCTGTAGAACTCGACGATCAGTTGGTCGTTGATCGTCAGGTCAATATCGGCTTTGGTCGGCTGGCTAATCACGTTGCCTTCCATGCTGCGGGCATCAAGCGACAGCCAGCTAGCGGTGCTATGCTTGCCGAGGCTCTGGCTGACCGCCTTGAAGTAGTCCAACTCGCGGCTCTTGTCGCGCAGCACGATCTTGTCGGCCTGCTTGACGATGAAGGAGGGGATGTTGGTCTTGGTGCCATTGACATCGAAGTGGCCGTGGCGCACCAGTTGGCGAGCCTGCGCCCGCGAGTCAGCGAAGCCGAGGCGGTACACCACGTTGTCCAGGCGCATCTCCAGAATGCGAAGCAGGTTTTCGCCCGTCACGCCCTGGATGCGGTTGGCCGCGTCAAAGTGGCGGCGGAACTGACGCTCCAACACGCCGTAGATGCGCTTGGCCTTCTGCTTCTCGCGCAATTGCAGGCCAAACTCACTCGACTTGCGGGGTCGCTTCTGGCTGACAGGCCCTGGGGGGCTGTTGCGCCGCTCAATGGCGCACTTGGGGGTTAGACAGCGATCCCCCTTGAGGAGGAGCTTCATCCCCTCCCGACGGCACAGTTTACAAACTGGCCCAATATACCTTGCCAAAGATAGTCCTCCGTTATCACACTGCGAGGGGCGACATTGCACCCCTGATTGATGCTAATCAGCTAAAACGAGCGCACTCACGCCCAGGATTAGACGCGCCGACGCTTGGGTGGGCGGCAACCGTTGTGCGGGATCGGGGTCACGTCGGTGATGCTGATCACCTGGATGCCGCTGGCTTGCAAGGCGCGGATCGCCGACTCGCGGCCACTACCTGGCCCCTTGACGAAGACCTCGACCTGGCGCAAGCCGTGTTCCATAGCCTTGCGCACCGCATTCTCCGCCGTCACCTGGGCGGCGTAGGGGGTGGACTTGCGCGAACCCTTGAAGTTGTTCGCCCCTGCGCTGCTCCACGACAGGACGTTACCATTCGGGTCAGCGAGGGTGACGATTGTATTGTTGAAGCTAGACTGGATATGGGCCGTGCCACGCGGTACATTCTTGCGCTCACGCCGCTTGGCACGGGCCTGGCGGGCCTGCTTGGTGCTTACCGGGCGTTCTTGCTTCTTATCTGCCATGCTTGCTAAAACTCCTGTCAGTTTACTTAACGTTGTGTATGGATGCTGGTTCGCGGGGCCAGCGGGCCATCAAGCAGGGCGGGTGCCTTAGCTTGCAGAGGACGCAGCGGCTATCGCTGCAACAAGCTGGTTCACCGGAGCAAACTTGGTGGCTTTGGCCGCCAGCCCACTTCTCCTCCGCTGATGAGACGGTGAAGAAAGGCGTAGCTGAACGGTTGCTGGCTGGCGGGGTCTCGATAAGGAGACCTAATTGCTTACTTCTTGCGCTTAGAACCGACGATACGACGTGGGCCACGCCGGGTGCGCGCATTGGTGCGCGTGCGCTGCCCATGTACTGGCAGCCCCTTGCGGTGGCGGATGCCCCGATAGCACTGAATGTCAACCAACCGCTTGATGTTCATGCTCACTTCGCGGCGCAGGTCGCCCTCTACGCGCACTTCGCGGTCGATGATCTCGCGCAGGCGCGTAACATCTTCCTCGCTCAGCAGGCGGGTGCGGGTGTCGGGATTGATGTTGGCCTGGGCCAGCACACGCTTGCTGGTGGTCGGGCCGATACCGAAGATATAGGTGAGGGAAATCTCGATCCGCTTATCGCGGGGGATGTCTACACCGGCGATTCTTGCCAACGCCTAAACTCCTTCTTGAACGCTGGGGCAGGATCGCGCCTGCCCCCTACTTCCCTTGCGGGATGGGGGTCTAACCCTGCCGCTGCTTGTGCTTGAGCTTGCTGCTGCAAATAACCATCACCACGCCCTTGCGCTTGATGATCTTGCAACTCTCGCAGCGGGGCTTGACCGATGCACGTACCTTCATGTTACTGCTCCTTCGTTCGCCCACCTTGCGGCAGACTGCACTTGAATATGGCTCGTTTATCTGTAGCGGTAGGTGATCCTGCCACGAGACAGATCGTAGGGCGAAAGCTCGACTAGCACGCGGTCGCCAGGTAGAATGCGGATGAAGTTGAGGCGGATTTTGCCAGACACATGAGCCAGCACCTTGTGGCCGTTGTCCAATTCCACCTGGAACATCGCATTCGGCAACGACTCCAGTATCTTCCCTTCGACCTCGATTACGTCTTTCTTCTTTGCCAAAAACTAACTACCTCCCTGGTTCGCCGCCCGAAAAGGGCGCAAGACATTGCGATGCGGCCTTGTGGCGCACTAACCCTTATTATACTGGATTAGCCCCGCCTACGTCAAATCAGAGGATGGTGAAGATGACTGGTCCATCGGCAGTGAAGCCAATGGTATGCTCGAAGTGCGAGGCCCATGCGCCGTCACTCGTTCGCAGCGTCCAGCCATCCTGGTCAAGCGTCATGCTGGGGCTGCCTGCCGACAGCATTGGCTCGATTGCCAGTGCCATCCCTTCGCGGATCAACATCCCATCTTGGGGGCGGCCATAGTTCGGTACGTGCGGGTCTTCGTGCATAGCAGTGCCGATACCGTGTCCACCGTAATCGAAGACCAGGCGGAAGCCCTCAGCCTCGGCGTAGGTCTGGATCGCGTTGCTGATCGCCCCGATGTGCGCTCCCACCTTTGCGGCGGCGATGCCTCGGCGCAGCGACTCCTCGCCCGCTACCAGCAGATGTTGGGTCACTTCGCTGACCGGGCCGATGGCGAGACTGATCGCCGCGTCACCATGATAGCCCCGGTAGATCGCTCCGCAGTCGAGGCTGAGGAGATCGCCCGGCTTGAGCGGCACGTCGTCTGGGATGCCATGTACTACTTCGTCGTTGACCGAGGCGCAGATCGTGGCGGGGTACTTCGGCTGGTCGGTACCCTGACCACCGTAGCCCTTAAAGCTGGGGATCGCCCCCGACTTGCGGATGTGCTGGTAAGCAATCTCGTCTAGCTGGCGCGTAGTCGCCCCCGCCACTGCCGCCTCGCGCATCAGTTGCAGGGCTTCAGCCACGATCTGGCCCGCCCGCCGCATCAGCTTGAACTGCTCCTCGTTCTTGGTCGTAATTCGGATGCCCATGAACCCCTCACCCTGACTTTCCCCCTCACCATGGAGGGGACTGGAAGTGTCCTGTCAGTCCACCCGCTCTTGCTTTGCTGCGCGCAAGGGAGGATGCTGCTGACCCAGCACTAGTTTGTGGGCTGCTCCAGGCCGAGCAGTTGGACTAGGCGACGGCTAACTTCTTCGATGTCGGCCTCGCCATCGATCTCCTGCAATGCACCGTGGCTGCGATAGTAGTCAACCACTGGGATGGTCTTCTCGAAGACTACCAGCCGCTTCTCCGCCGTTTCGCGACTGTCGTCGGGCCGCTGGTAGAGTTTGCTACCGTCAATATCGCAGATGCCAACAACCCGTGGTGGGTTGTAGATGATGTGGTAGCTGTGGCTGGCGGCCTTGCAGATGTAGCGACCACCAAGCCTGTCTAGCAATGCTTCACGCTCTACTTTGATGTAGGGGACTGCGTCAATACGCTGGCCCTTCGCTGCCAAAGCCGCGTCCAATGCTTCGGCCTGGGCAACGGTGCGTGGGAAGCCGTCAAGGATGATCGAGCGGTCGCTGTTGACAACTACCCGACTGAGGATCATGTCGATCATCACGCTGTCGGGGACGTACTCGCCGCGATCCATGTAAGCGGCGGCCAGCACGCCCAATTCCGTGCCGAGCTTGCGCTCCTCGTTCAAGAGGTTGCCACTCGACAGGTGTACCATGCCATACTGTTTGACGAGCATCTGAGCCTGTGTACCTTTGCCCGCCCCTGGTGCGCCTAGCAACACTACGATCATCGTTGATCCCTTTTGCCTGGGGTAGCCAGCGGACTGCCAGCACGGGTGCCTGCTTTGCAAGCCGCATCCGTCAGGCCGCCCGCTGGCTGCCACGCCGCTAGTTCTTGATGAAGCCTTCGTACTGACGCATCAGCAGTTGTGCCTCAAGCTGCTTCATCGTGTCAATTGCTACACCGACGACGATGAGCAGGCTGGTGCTGGTGATCAGGTTCTGCGTGCCAGCCGAGCCAGTGGCTATTGCGCCGAGGTAAGGTAGTACCGCGACCAGGCCGAGGAACAGCGCACCCAGTAGGGTGATGCGGAACAGCACCCGCTGGAGGTAACGGTCGGTCGCTGCACCTGGACGGACACCGGGGATGCTACCGCCGCTCTTTTGCAGGTTTTCGGCGATCTGCTGCTGCTGGAACTGCACCAGCGTGTAGAAGAAGGCGAAGGCAACAACCATCACGAAGTAGAGAATCTGGTACTGCAAAGTCTGGGGTGAGAAGAAGTCGCGTACCCCGGTGGCGAAGTCGCGGATGCCCTGCGATTGCGCGCCGAGGAAGAAGCCCGCGATGGTCGAGGGAAACAGCATGATCGCAATGGCAAAGATCAGCGGGATCATGCCTGCCGAGTTGACGCGCATGGGGATGAAGCTGCTCCCGCTCTGTCGGGTAATCCGCCCACCGCGCATCATAGTGCGGGCGTAGTTGACGGGGATGCGCCGTTGCCCTTCCTGGATCAGCACGATACCGATGATGGTAGCGATGCCAATCAGGATGAAGATGATGAAGCCGATGAAGTTGCCGACCCCAGCGGTGGAGTTGAACAACTGACCGATTTTGTTCGGTAGGCCCGCGACAATGCCACCGAAGATGATGATGCTGACCCCCTGGCCGATGCCATATTCGGTGATCAGTTCGCCCATCCAGACAAGCAGGATAGTGCCAGCGACCATAGCGACCAGCACCGCCCAGCTAAACAGGCGGTCGGCATTGCCGTCGAGTAGGCCGAACTTGAAGTTGAGCAGGCTGGTGCTGGCACCGAGGGCTGCCCCATTGCTGAACTGGCGCAGGAGGCCGTAGGCTTCGAGGGCAGCCAGCGGTACGCTGACGTAGTGGGTGATGCGGTTGATCTGGGCGCGGCCCGACTCGCCTTCTTTCGAGAGTTCGGTCAGGCGTGGGATGATGCCGATCAGCAACTGCATCACGATGGAGGCGGTGATGTAGGGGTAAACCCCCATGGCGATCACCGAGAATTGGCTGAGAGTACCGCCAGAGAAGACGTTGAGGATGCCGAGAGCCTGGTTGCCCTCGATCACCTTCGCCAGTTCGCTGAGGTTGATACCTGGCACTGGCACGTGGGCGATGAAGCGCACGAGGATGAGAATGCCGATAGTAAACAGTATCTTGCGTCGCAAGTCGGCGATGCGGAAGGCGTTGAGCGTAGCCTGGAGCATGGAGTGAGGGCTACCTTTCTAAGTTGACCGGGGGCGAGTTTGCGCCCCTGGCGACTGCTGGTTGCCAGATGGGGAAGCAGCGCGAGCTAGTGGCTTGCGCTGCTTCCTGCTGCTTACTTGCTGCTGCTGCTGCGAACGCTATCGCAACCTTCGACGATCTGATAGCTGCCATCCTGCTGGCGGGCGATGTTGTGCGCCTTGCCAGAGGTTGGGGCGGGGGCAAGCTGACCCTCGCGCAGGTAGGGATGGTCGCTGGCGACGGCATTGCTGCCCTCGTGCTTACCCCAAACCACGCTGTCGACCAGGCCGCCGCTAGCATCAAGTAGGCCCACGCCGCCCCCTTCGAGGCGCATCTGGCCGCCACCCTGTTCGCCCATGCGGGCATCCGGGGTAGCAGGGCAGTCGTAGTCGTTGCCTATCAGCAGGTAGTGACCGCCCGCCGGGATGATCGTGTCGCTGGCCCACTTGTGCAGGGTGGGGCGCACGGAGGGCTTACCACTGGCCGCCCGATAGTAGAGTTGGTAGCCATTGAGGTTAACTTCGTTGTCAGTGCCGTTGTAGAGTTCGATGAACTCGTCGTCCTTGCCGTTCGGCCCATCCACGCGGATTTGGCTGATGAACAGGCCGCCAGTCAGCTTCGGCATCGCCGTTGCGCCGCTAGTGCTGCTCAGTTCGGCGGGGCTGGCCTGGATGAAGCTAGCCAGGTCGGGGTCGAGGTCGGCAGCCATCGTCGGCACTTCAGCCACCACAGCCGGGGCTTCTACTTCAGCCGCAGCCGTCGGGGCTTCAACAGCCGGGGCTTCTGCTTCAGCCTCAGCCGTCGGGGCTTCTACTTCAGCCACCACAGCCGGAGCTTCTACTTCAGCCGCACTCGTAGCAGTCAGGGCTTCAACAGCCGGGGTTGCAGTTACCTGCGTCTCAGCGGTGGGGGTAGGACGAGCCTTCTTCGGCTTGTCGGAGGCAGCACTCTGCTCCTTCTTGGAGCTAGCCTGCTGCTCCTTCTTGCCAGTGGCAGCCTGCTGGCCCTTCTTGCTGGTGGGTGCCGGGGTTGCCTCTTGGACGGGGGCATTGGCGGCAGCCTCAGCATCTGCTGCGGCCTTCGCTGCTGCCTCTACCGCTGCCTCCTCCCGCTTCTGGCGGCGGAGGCGGCGGTTCTCAGTATCGGCGTGTTCCAGTTCGGTAGCAGTGCCACCAGCAGCCTGGATTTTCTGCATCGCGCCCGCAGTGAAGGCGTGCGCGCTGATATTCATGGGGCGAGTCAGTTCGCCGCTGCCCAGTACCTTGAGTGGGCGATCTGCGTGCTGCGCCCAGCCCAGGTCGTGCAACAGGGTCGGGGTAATCTCGTCGGTGTCCAGTTCGCTCAGGCGATCCAGGTCCACCGTGTCATAGCGGGTAGTAAACAGACTGTTGGTGAAGCCCACGCCCCGCTTGTAGGGCAGCGACTTGATCAGCTTGTTTTGTCCGCCTTCAAACCAGGGCTGGATATTGCCGCCAGTTCTGGCCTTCTGGCCCTTTTGACCGCGCCCCGAAGTCTTACCTCTGCCGCTGCCATCGCCGCGACCAACCCGCTTGCGCGTCTTACCTGCCCCATAAGGGGCGGTTAGCTCGTGTAGCTTCACTGCATTGCCTCCTCAGTGCCGATCTCCTCGACATGGACGAGGTGGGCCACCGTCGCTACCATACCACGCACCATCGGAGAATCTTGCTTGACCACAGTCTGATGAATCTTGCGGATGCCGAGGGCCACCAGGGTGCGCCGCTGGTTCTCCAGCCGCCCCGCAGAGCTACGCACCTGGGTGATCCGTAGCTGCTTGCCACTACTCTGCTTTTCGTTATTAGCGTCCACGATTACCTCCACCACCACCAGCAGCACCACCAGGGCGACCGCCACGCGCACCACCAGGGCCGCCACGACCGCCGCCAGGGCCGCCACGACCGCCACCAGGGCCACCGCGACCACCAAAGCCAGTGCCAGTGCTACCAGTGCCAGTACCACCAGTGCCAGTACCGCCGCTATCTTCACCTTCGCCACGCCGACCGCCGCGACCGCCGCGACCGCCGCCACGCTGGTCATTGCGCCCGTTGCGGGGCCGCTCCAACCGCTCGTCGCCAACCGCAGGGGCAGTAGCAACCGGGGCGTTGGGGTCAACCTTGACCCGCGCTCGCCGCGCCATCTCCTCAACCGGGAGGCCACGCAGTTGCGCGATCTCGTCGGAAGTGCGGAGGGTTTGCAGGGCGTTGAGGGTAGCCCGCACCACGTTGACCGGGTTGTTGTTGCCGAGCGATTTGGTTAGCACATCCTTGATCCCAGCAGCTTCGAGGACAGCACGCACGGCACCGCCCGCGATCACGCCCGTACCAGGCGAGGCGGGGCGAAGCATCACCTTGCTTGCGCCAAAGCTGACGATCACATCGTGAGGGATCGTCGTACCGACCATTGGCACCTGGATCAGGTTCTTCTTCGCGTCCTCTACACCCTTGCGGATCGCGTCGGTCACTTCAGCCGCCTTGCCCATACCCGCGCCGACGATACCACGACCGTCGCCCACGACAATCACCGAGCTAAAGCTGAAGCGGCGACCACCCTTGACCACTTTGGAGACGCGGTTGAGTTGTACCATACGCTCTTCCAGTTCAAGCCTGGTTGCGTCAATTCTTGCCATGTTGTACCTTTCGTCATGCCTGGCACGGGCCATCTGGCTGGCGCGCCAAAGCCTGGTTGGAACCAGCATCCTTTCTGCCGTCGGACGAACGACAGAGCAGAGGTAGTGCTGGCAGATCGTCACCCCTTGACTGCCACCTCCTCAAGGGAAGCGGGCTGGGGGTTAGAAGTCGAGGCCACCTTCGCGTGCGCCGTCGGCTAGAGCCTGGACGCGCCCGTGATAGAGGTAGCCACCGCGGTCGAAGGCGATCTTGCTGATGCCCTGGGCGACAGCCCGCTCGGCGAGTGTGCGCCCGACGAGGGTAGCAGCTTCGGTCTTCTTCATGCTAGCGGTCTGCCCACGCAGAGCCGGTTCGAGCGAGTTGGCGGCCACGATGGTGTGGCCCTGTACGTCGTCAATAATCTGCGCATAGATGTGTTCGAGGCTGCGGAACACATTGAGGCGGGGACGCTCTGCTGTGCCGCTCACCTTCGAGCGCACGCGGTCGTGGCGCATCTTGCGCGGTGACTTGAGGTAGTGGTTACGCTTCACTGCTTGCTCCTTGCGCGGCTGGGTGGGCCAGGATAGTCACTGCTTAACCAGCGCGTCTTGTTTGTTGGCGATAAGTAGAGCAACAGGCTTTGGCCTACCACGCTACTTACTGCCGATTGCCAGTTACTTCTTAGCGGCCTTGCCAGCCTTGCCAGCCTTGCGCCGAATCTTCTCGCCACTGTAGGCGATACCCTTGCCCTTATAGGGTTCGGGTGGGCGGATGCCGCGCAGCTTGCTGGCGATCTCACCAACCTGCACCTTGTCGATGCCCTCAACCCGCAGGCGGGTAGGGGTGTCAACCACGAAGCTGATGCCGTTGGGCGGCTCAACCAGGGTCGGGTGGGAGAAGCCAGTAAAGAGGATCAGGTTGTTACCTTGCTTGACGACGCGGTAGCCCACACCCGTGATCTCCAACCCACGGCTGTAGCCAGTGGTAACGCCGATCACCATGTTGCTGATCAGGGTGCGGGTGAGGCCGTGCAACGAGCGATGCTTGGTGCTTTCGCTGGGCCGCTCAACCACGATCTGGCCGTCCTGCTGGGTGATCAACAGATCACTATTGAAGGTAGCGGCTAGCGTCCCCTTCGGCCCCTTGACCGTCAGCGCATTGCCCTCAGCGATGGTGACAGCCACCTCTTTCGCCACCGGGATCGGCTTGCGACCAATACGAGACATAATTCTTTCTCCTTATCCAGCTACGGCTTAGTAGACGTAGCAGAGGACTTCGCCGCCGACGTGCTTACGCCAGGCATCGTGGCCGGTCATGATCCCTTGCGGGGTCGAGAGGATGGCAATACCAAGACCACCGAGGACGATAGGGATGTCTTTGTGTCGGGTGTAGACGCGCAGGCCCGGCTTGCTGATGCGACGCAGGCCACTCATTACCGGCTTCTTGTCGGGGCCATACTTCAGCCAGACGCGGATGGTGGGGTGTTCAGCATCGGGTGGGAAATCGAAATCCTGGACGTAACCCTCGCGCTTGAGGATTTGGGCGATGGACTCCTTCATCTTGGAGGCCGGGATCAGCACGCTTTGGTGGCGAGCCATACCAGCGTTGCGGATGCGGGTCAGCATATCTGCAATGGGGTCGGTAACGTTCATGTGTAACCGAGTCTCCTTAATCTTCTCTGGGGAACAAAGGTTGCTCCCCGACAAATCGTAGCTACTGGCACTGCCGGAGCGGTCAGTGCTGTTCAGCCCCCTCGCTCCTGCGCTCCCTACCACGGGCGGTGGTGGGTAGGATGGGGGTACGAGGGTCAGTTTACCAACTGGACTTGACCACGCCGGGCAGTTGACCCTTGAGGGCCATCTCGCGGAAGCAGATGCGGCAGAGGCCAAACTTGCGGATGTAAGCGCGAGGGCGGCCACAGATGTTGCAGCGGTTGTAGCCACGCACGGCAAACTTGGGGGTGCGCTGCTGCTTGACGATCATTGACTTCTTAGCCATGTGTCTCTCCTCTGGGTTCAGCGGCGGAACGGCATACCGAGCAGTTGCAGCAGGCGGCGGCCTTCTTCGTCGTTGCGGGCGGTGGTGACGATGCTTACTTCCATGCCGCGCAGCTTGTCGATCTTGTCGTACTCAACTTCGGGGAAGATGAGTTGCTCCTTGAGGCCGAGGGTGTAGTTGCCTCGCCCGTCAAACGCCTTGGGCGACACGCCGCCGAAGTCGCGGATACGGGGCAGGCTGGCATTGAACAGGCGGTCGAGGAACTCGTACATCCGCGCCCCGCGCAGCGTAACCATCGCCCCAATCGGGTTGTTCTCGCGCAGCTTGAAGGTAGCGATGCTCTTTTTGGCGCGGGTGACGACGGGACGTTGGCCGGTGATCATCTGCAAGTCGCCAACGGCAGCATCAATCGCCTTCGAGTTCTGCAAGGCCTCACCAATGCCGATGTTGACTACTACTTTGGTGATGCGTGGCACCTGCATGACGCTGCTGAAGCCGAACTCCTTCTTCAAGGTGGCAACAACCTCGTTGTCAAACTTTTCTTTCATCCGTGGAGGCATTATGTTCTCCTTCTGCGTGTAGGCTATCCACCCCGGTTGGTGGTGGAGCTTTACACTCGGTCAGGAACGCAGCGGCAGGCGGGTTGCGCTTGCCCTGTGCGTTACTGGCGGTCGTTCAACTGTTCATCTTCGAGAAGCAGGCCGTTGGCATCATGCCCGCCGTGCAGCATACGCACTTTGGTGCCATCAGTGAGGAAGGTGTAGCCCACGCGCCGGGGACGGTTGTACTTGGGCGAAACGATCATTACGTTGGAGCAATCTAGCGCGGCTTCCAGTTCGATAATCCCGACCTGGCGGGCGTTGCGGATACCCTGGCGGCGGTGCCGCTTGACGATGTTCAGACCTTCGACGATCACCTTGCTCTTGGCAGGCAGGGCTTGCTTGACCTTACCGCGCTTGCCCTTGTCCTTGCCAGCGATGATCTCGACCTGATCACCCGTGTGGATTTTCATCCTGTAGTTCCTCCGAGGTCGCCTGCGAAGCTAAAGAACTTCGGGGGCGAGCGAAATAATCTTCATGAACTGCTTGTCGCGCAACTCACGGGCGACGGGGCCAAAGATGCGCGTCCCCATCGGGTTGTCGGTGCTAGAGTTGAGGATCACGGCGGCGTTCTCGTCGAAGCGGATGCGACTACCATCGGGCCGGGCGTATTCCTTGCTAACACGCACGATCACCGCCCGCACCACGTCGCCCTTCTTGACTTGGCCGCCAGGGGTAGCCTGCTTGACAGCGGCCATGATCACGTCACCGACGGTACCATAGCGGCGGTAGCTGCCGCCCTTGACCCGGATGCACATGATCACCTTCGCGCCGGTGTTGTCGGCTACGCGTAGCCGGGTTGTCTGCTGGATCATTGTTGTTTACCTCTTCTTCGCCTTCGCCTTCGCCTTCGGGCGGGGGGCGGGGGTGGCAGCGGTGGCGGCCTTCGTGGGGTTGGCGATGATGTCACGCGACTGCTGGAGGATGGCGGCCAACCGCCAGCTTTTCTCCTTGCTGATCGGGCGGCATTCTTCGATCCGCACGATGTCACCAGCGTTGGCCTGGTTGTGTTCGTCGTGCGCCTTAAACTTGCGGGTCAGGCGCATGGTCTTCTTATAGATACGGTGCTTCTTCAAGTGTTCGACAGCAACCACGATGGTCTTATCCATCTTGTTGCTAAGGACGCGGCCAACCTTGACCTTGCCACTCTCCCGCTCCTGTACGCTGACGCGGTGGGCGTGAGGGGTGGCAGCCACTACCTCGGCGGCAATATCCGGGGCGGCCTCGCTCATCGCCTGGTCGGGCGAAGGCACGCTGCTGCTCTCGTCAAGCGGCAAAACCGCTGGGGTCTGCACCTCACCGCCTGCGCCCACGTTCGGGTCAGCCTCGATGAAGTCCTGGTTCACATTCTCGTCTGCCATGTTACTCCTCGTGTGGTGGGCGCAAGCCTCGCGCCCCGACAGTACTGCCCAGCAGGGCCTAGCTGTTCTCGTCCAGGCCACTGGCGTGCTGCGCCATCAGTTCGCTCTCGCGCAGAATAGTCTTCATGCGGGCAATATCGCGGCGCACCTCTAGGATGCGACCGTGGTTCTTCAGCTTGCGGGTGGCAAGCTGGAAGCGCAGGTTAAAGAGTTCCTGGTGCGCATCATTGATATTCTGCGTCAGTTCCTCGTTGGTCATTCCGCGCATCGTTTCGCGCTTCTGCGCATTGGTCTTCTCGGCCATTGTTCGTTACCTCTCTAGCCACCCCCCTTGCGCCCCCAACTGAGCGCGGGCAAGGAAGGAGATTTAGGCGTTGTCCTCGCTTGTCCCTTCAGCATCCTCGCTGCCAGGGAGCGGTGGGCGGCCAGTAGCCCGCTTGGTACCCATGAAGCGGGGATCAAAGGGGGTATCATTACCTGACTCGACGCGGCTAACGATCTTGGTCTTGATCGGCAGCTTGTGACCAGCCAGCCGCATCGCCTCGCGCGCCTCAACCTCTGGCACGCCCGCGATCTCAAAGAGGATGCGCCCCTCCTTGACCACGGCCACCCAGTGGTCGGGTGCGCCCTTGCCTGAACCCATGCGGGTCTCGGCGGGTTTGGCGGTCATCGGCTTGTCAGGGAAGATACGAATCCAGACCTTACCGCCACGCTTGGTGTAGCCGACGATGGCGCGGCGGGCAGCCTCGATCTGGCGACCGTCCATCCAGATCGTCTGCAAGGCTTGCAGGCCGAACTCACCGAAGGCCACCGTGGTGCCGCTGTAAGCACGGCCACGCGACTCGCCGCGATGCGTCTTGCGGAACTTGGTGCGCTTGGGCATCAACATGGTAAAACACTCCTAATCATCGTATGGGCCAGAGCTACGCCCCGGCTAGGCTGCTTGCCTTTACGCAGTAGCGGGGTCTGTAGTCGCCTCGATCAGGTCGGCAGCACGGCCAGTACCCTCACGCCGTGGCTCCGGACGGAAGCTCTCGCGGGCAGGCAAGACATCACCCTTATAAATCCAGACCTTCACGCCAATCCGCCCGTAGGTGGTGCCAGCGTGGTAGATCGCGTAGTCAATATCAGCGCGGATGGTTTGGGCTGGGATGCGGCCATCCTTCTCCAGGGCGGTGCGGGCGATCTCGGCCCCGGCCAGACGGCCACTGCACTTGACCTTGATCCCCTTGGCCCCCAGGCGCATGGCGCGGGTAACAGCCTGCTTCATCGCCCGCTTGTAGCTGATCCGCTTGCTTATCTGATCGCCGATGCTCTCAGCAACCAGGTAGGCATCCATTTCGGGCTGGCGGATTTCGTTGATGTTGAGGCGAACCTTCTTGCCGCTCATCGTCTCCAAATCCTTGCGGAGTTGGTCGACGGCCTGGCCGCCCTTGCCTATCACTATGCCCGGCTTGGCGGTATGTAGGGTTACGTCAACCTGGTTGGCCGAACGCTGAATCTCAACCTTGCTCACGCTGGCATTGGCAAGCAAGCGCAATACCATGCGCCGAATCTTACTGTCTTCCAGTACCAGTTGCGCATAATTCTTCTCAGCATACCAGCGCGACTGGAAGTCCTTGTTGATGCCGAGGCGGAAACCGATGGGGTTAACTTTGCGGCCCAAACTATACCTCTCTCTCTGCTACCACGACGGTGATGTGGCTCATATACTTCATGATGCGGTCGGCCTTACCACGAGCGCGGGGCATAAACCGCTTGAGGGCTGGCCCCTTGTCGGCGTAAATCTCGGCTATGTAGAGGTCGGCAGGGTCGAGTTGGTGGTTGTTCTCGGCATTGGCGATGGCCGAAGCGAGGCAGGCGCGCACATCGCGGGCTGCATACTTCGGCAAGAACTTGAGGATGTCCATCGCCAGCAACACGGGCTTGCCGCGTACTACGTCCACTACCAGCCCGACCTTCTGCGGCGAACTGCGGACGTATTTGGATACAGCACGTACTCTCATTAAAAGAAACTCCTCGTAGGCGTATCGCCTTCACCTGCCCTTGCTCCCCTAGACAGAGAGCAAGCACTGGCTAGCGACGTAACTACTTCTTGGTAACGCGGTCGGTGTGGCCGCCATGACCCTTGAAGAAGCGGGTCAGGGCGAATTCGCCGAGCTTGTGGCCGACCATGTTCTCGGTCACATAAACCGGCACGTGGCGGCGGCCATCGTATACGCCGATGGTGTGACCGAGCATCTGCGGGAAGATAGTAGAGGCCCGCGACCAGGTTTTCAGCACCTTCTTGGTGCCAGTGCGGTTCATGTCCTCGATCTTCTTCAGCAGCCGCTCCTGAACGAACGGCCCCTTCTTACTTGAACGACTCATCTTGGCTCCTCATGCTAAACCCCCGCCATCCTCCGGCTGCATAGGGGAGGTTGGTGGGGGTGCGAGACTCCACCATCTCCCTCCTGGCTTGCGGACAAGCTGGTTAGGGGTACGGGGGCAGGACACAGCACGATATTATACCGTATCCAGCCACCATATTGCCAGTTTTTGTGACTAAAGGGCGGAAGTTAGCCGCCCCGCCGCCAGTATGCTACTTCTTGGTGCGCTTGCGGACGATCATGTTGTCGGTGCGCTTGTTGTTGCGGGTGCGGAGACCCATTGCGGGCTTGCCCCACTTGGTCTGCGACACGCCACCAGCAGGGGCGCGGCCTTCTCCACCACCGTGCGGGTGATCGCGGGGGTTCATGACCGTACCACGCACTTCAGGCCGTAGCCCCATGTGGCGGGCGCGACCAGCCTTGCCGATGCTCTCGTTCTCGTGGTCAAGGTTGCCGACCTGCCCAATCGTCGCCATGCAGTTGACGTGGATCAAGCGTACTTCGCCAGAGGGCATCCGCACCTGGGCATAGACATCTTCGCGGGCGATCAACTGTGCGCTGGTGCCTGCGCTGCGGACAAGCTGACCGCCGCGACCGGGCTGCATCTCGATGTTGTGGATCACAGAGCCGAGCGGGACATTGCGGAGCGGCATACAATTGCCCACCCGAATCTCGCTGCCCGCCCCACTCTGGATCGTGTCGCCGACCTTGAGGCCACTGGGAGCGAGGATGTACCGCTTCTCGCCGTCGGGGTAAAAGATGAGGGCAATACGGGCCGAGCGGTTCGGGTCGTACTCGATAGTCGTCACCTTGCCGGGGATGCCTATCTTGTTGCGCTTGAAGTCAATGATCCGGTAGAACCGCTTCTCGCCGCCACCACGGTGACGAGTAGTAATCTTACCCTGGTTATTGCGGCCCGCAGTGCTTTTCTTGATAACGAGCAGCGACTTCTCTGGCTTGGAGGTGGTAATCTCCTCGAAGTTGCTGACCGTCATCGTCCGCACACCGGGCGAAGTGGGCTTAAAACTCTTGAGTGCCATTGCTATCTCCTGTTACGCCGCAGCCAGCGGGGGGTATTGCCTGCTGGGTGCAGAGTGGTTAGCGGGCGGACAGGTTTCCGCCCATAAGTTGAGTAGTTAGTCGGCAGCCCGCAAGCTGCGGCTGGCTAGACTTCCTCGAAGGCTTCGATGCGCTGCCCTGGGAGCAGAGTGACGATTGCCTTCTTGATCGGGCTGCTGAAGCCAGCCCGACGGCTGGTGCGGCGGGTGCCGCGTGGCTTGGCCGGCAGGCGCACAATATTGACCTTAGTCACATTCACGCCGAAGATGGTTTGCACTGCTTCTTTGACCATCGCCTTGTTCGCGTCCATAGCGATCTGGAAGACGTACTTGCCCTGGGCCATCAGTTGCGAGTTCTTCTCGGTCAATACTGGGCGGCGGATAACTTCGTAGATGTTCATGGTTGGCTAGGCACCCTTCTGCGTCGCGTCTGCGTCGTCTTCGTCAATCATCTGGCGGCTGCTTTCGCTGACCGCCTCGGCTACGCCACGTGGGGTGAGTGGGTCAAGCATCTCAGCGGTGCTGGTGCTGACCGCTTCGGCCAGGCCGAGGCTGTGGTCGGTGAGTGGTAGGTCGACGGTAGTGGTTGGCAGGTCGCTGCTTGGCGTTCGAACCTTCAGTTCGTCCTTCGCCGCATCGTCGGCAAAGGCACCCATACCATCGCCGAGGATGCTGCCGATCAGTTCGAGCGACTCCGGGGTGAGCAGCAGGTACTCGTACTTGAGCATATCCACCAGGCTAAGGTACTGGGCGAAGGCAAGTTCGCACTGTTCGATATTGTGAGCAGCGCGGTAAACGTTCTCCTCGCGGCTAGCCAGCATGATCAGGGCGCGACCCTTGCCCTGGGTGAGGTTGAGCTTGGCAAGCAGAGTGATCATCGTCTTGGTACGTGGCTCAATGTTGTGCAGACCCTCGATCAGGATGATCTGACCGTCGGCTGCCTTGATCGAAAGGACGCTGCGGGCGGCCAGACGGCGCATCTTACGCGGCAAATCCTTCTCATAACTACGCGGATGTGGGCCAAAGACCACTGCGCCACCACGCCACTGGGGGGAGCGGTTGCTACCCTGGCGGGCGCGGCCCGTACCCTTCTGGCGGTATGGCTTGCGGCCACCGCCACGCACGGCAGTGCGGTCTTTGGTGCTGTGGGTACCCTGGCGGGCATTGGCCTGCTGGCGCACAACCGCCTGATGGACGACGGCAAGGTTCGGCTCAATGCCGAAGATGTAGTCGTTCAGTTCCAGGGTGCGGCTGACTTCACCGTTCAGGTTGTAAACTTGCACTTGCATCTGAAGGTTAGCTCCTCTATGCCTCGCGGCATATGCCCTGTCGGGAGTGCTGTACGCACGAAAGCCCCGTTCTGGGCGTGGTGGGGGCGGCAGACAGCCAGCCCCTTCGCTTACTGCTCGCTCGGCTGGCCCTTGACGGCGCGGCGCACCATCACCAGGCCGTTGTTCGCGCCAGGGATTGCCCCCTTGATCAGCAGGAGGTTGCGGTCAGCGTCTACTCGCACGATCTTGAGGTTCTGCACCGTCACCCGGTCGTTGCCCATCCGCCCTGCCATCCGCAGGTTCTTGAGGACACGCCCAGGGGTGGTGCCAGAGCCGATGGAACCAGGGCGGCGGTGGCGGTCGGACTGGCCGTGCGTCTTGGGGCCGCCACTAAAGTGGTGCCGCTTGACTACGCCTGCGAAGCCCTTACCCTTGCTGATGCCGGTTATGTCCACCAGGTCGCCGTCATTGAACTGCTCGACGGTCAGCACATCGCCGACATTGTGGCCGCTCAGATCGTTGCTACGGACCTCGCGCAGGTAGTGCAGGTTGGGCAGGTTGGCATCCTTCTTCTTCAGGTGGCCGCGCTCCGGCTGGTTCAGCCGCTTCTCCTCAATCTGCTCGAAGCCGAGCTGCACGGCGGTATAGCCGTCCTGCCCCTCAGCCGTCTTAATCTGGGTGATATAGTTCGGGCCGAGTTCGATCACGGTGACACCAGTCGCCGTGCCGGTAGCGTCGAAGATTTGGGTCATGCCCAGCTTCTTACCGATCAGTTGGTCTATCATCTGTTTCCTCTCTAGCATCTCAGTTGGCTAAACCACTCATCGTGTAGCGGCCAGCACTGGCGGATGCTTCCCTCAACGACGAGGGACGAGCGGCAAGTAATCCGTGGTCGCTGGTTGAAAGTAACCTGCCGCAACCTGATCACCTGCGCCCTGCTTGTAATCACAGGCAGCCATGTCCGCTAAGTAGCCTGCTGGCTAAGCGCGGACGGCAACCTGCTCAGAGCTTGATTTCGATGTCCACGCCAGCGGGAAGGTTGAGGCGCATTAGTGCGCTAATCGTCTTGGGGCTGGGGTCAACCACATCGATCAGCCGCTTGTGGGTGCGAACCTCAAACTGCTCCTGCGAGTCCTTGTCAATGAAGGCCGAGCGGATCACGCTGAACTTCTCGATGCGCGTAGGGAGCGGCACAGGGCCAGCAACCTTCGCCCCAGTACGTTCGGCGGTCTCCACGATCTGCAAGGCCGACTGATCCAGGATGCGGTGGTCGTATGCCTTCAGGCGGATACGAATCCTCTGCTTTGCCATCTGTTCTCCTTAATGAATGGTTACGGATACCAGTGGGTAGCACCGGGCGTGCTACCCACTACGCTGCTTGCTTGCTGCCAGCCCGCTCCTAGCAAGGGAGGAGGCGGCTTCGACGGTAACGCCTCTGCAACGAGAGGCAGGTCAAGCGGTTAGGCGATAATCTTGGTCACGACCCCTGCACCAACCGTGCGTCCACCCTCGCGGATGGCGAAGTGCAACCCTTCTTCCATCGCCACCGGTACGATCAACGTCACATCCATCTGCACGTTGTCTCCTGGCACGACCATCTCCATCCCATCCGGCAGCTTGATCGCCCCTGTCACGTCCGTCGTCCGTACGTAGAACTGCGGGCGGTACCCGTTGAAGAACGGCGTGTGTCGCCCTCCTTCATCCTTGCTCAACACGTACACCTCCGCCATGAAGTGCGTGTGCGGCTTGATGCTCCCTGG
>JAYUUN010000010.1:0-61356 GCA_043754535.1 Chloroflexota bacterium
GTGATCAAGCAGACGAAGGCCCAGTTTGTTTACTCTGCTGATAGTGTCTCCAATCAGGGCTACTTGCTCGGCTACTTCGAGATCGTGGCGAATGACCACACTCTGGCTGATCGGTTCCCTGGCCTGCTAGAGCAGGTGACACCAGCGGATGTGCAGCGCGTGGCTGGGCAATACCTGAAGAAGAGTAACCGCACTGTCGGCCACTTTACCCCCCGCCCGATGACCGACGAAGATCACCGCAAGATGGCAGTGGCCCAGGCAGCGGCAGCGGGGGGTCACGGTCACTTCTACACCCCGATCAGCGACCTGGTAGCGACCGATAGGCTGGCTTTCTACCATCAACCCACAGCCGCGAGCTTGTTCCTGGCTAAAGACCCTCAGGAACTTGTGTTCCTAAACCCACAGGCGGCAACCGCGCAGGAACAGGCGTTGGCGCGATTGGATGATGACAAGATCGTGCGTAAGGTGTTGCCAAATGGCATTACCGCTTTGATCTACACCAAGAAGGACAACCCTTCGGTTATCGTGCGGGCGGCTCTGCGTGCTGGCTCAATCTACGAAACCCCAGAGCAGGCTGGGCTGGCGGGCTTCACCTCTTCAATCCTGCGGCGGGGGACGGAGCAATATGGCTTTAGCGAACTGAACGAACTAACCGACGAGCTAGCCTTTAGTGTGGAGAGCGGTAGTAGCCGTCACCTTGCTAGTGTCGGGGGCCGCAGTCTGCGTGAAGACTTCGGCACACTGGTAGAGGTGATAGGCGAGATGTTGCAGCACGCTACCTTTCCTGAGCAGGAGATCGAGAAGGTACGAGGCAACGTACTGACTGGCCTTAAGGAGCGCGAGAACGACACTCGGGGCGTGGCTGAGCGCAAGTTCCACGAACTAGCCTACCCTGAGGGCCACCCCTACCACTACTCTAGCTCTGGCTATATCGAGACAATCGAGAAGATTAGTCGCGAAGATATGGTGGCCTTCTACAAGAGATACTATCGGCCCGACACCACTACCATCGTAATCGTCGGTGACATTGAGGCTGCTGACGCACTAGCGAAGTTGCAGGCCGAGCTTGGTGGCTGGCAGCCAGAGCCTGGCGCAGGCGAGGCACCCATCATTGAAGTGGCTGCGGTAAGTAAGCCAGAGGGTATCAGGCGGGAGGTGAGCGAGGTGCCGGGCAAGACACAGGCCGACATCGTTCTCGGCTTTCCTAGCTTGCCACGCAAGCACCCCGACTACGAGGCGTTGATGATGGGCAACTACATCCTCGGCCAGCTTGGTCTCTACGGTCGCCTCGGTCAGAATGTACGTGACAAGCAGGGACTGGCCTACTACTGCTACAGCAGTCTTGAGGGCGGCTTCGGCAATGGCTCGTGGGCCATCCGCGCAGGTGTAAACCCAGCCAACATCGACAAGGCAATTGCGGGTATGTTGGAGGAGACGAACCGCATCCTAACCGATGCTCCTATTGAAGCAGAGGAGTTGGAGGAGACCAAGAGCTTCCTCACTGGTACCCTACCCCTGCGGCTGGAGACCAGCAGTGGGATCGCAGCCCAATTGATGGACATCGAACTCTATGAACTGGGTAGCGACTACGTACAACGGCACCTTCAGAAGGTACAGGCTATGACCGCTGAGGAGATCATGGCCGCCTTGCACAAGCACATCAATCTCGACAGCTATGTACTCGCCATTGCTGGTACGCTAGCCAACGAATAGCAAACAGCGCAGCAAGAGGGTGGATCAGATGAACGCTGATCCACCCTCTTTGCGTTAGGAACTTATGCTCCTAAACTACATAGCACTGCGCCAACCAACCTTTAGGAACTCATGCTCCTAAACCCTGTGCAGCGCACCCACAGCGGCGATCCGCCCTCTTACTAGCACACCAACAGACTCACACGCCGAGAGCGCATCCACGTGCGCCCCCAATCAGCATATTCGTCTGTGCTTACAGTTCCGTCTGCACTGGCCGCAGCTTCCCCTGCTTGTAGGCCGTCTGCAGCTCTAGCAGGTCGCGTAGCTTGTCGCGCAGGCGGCGGCTGAACTCCTCCTCATCATACAGTCGCTCCAGCAGCAGCTTGCCGAAGTCAGGGTCGTTCAGCAGTTCCAACATCATCTCGCCACACACGCGCAGGTAGGTTGAGCGATTGACCTTCAATCCATCGTATGCCCGCGTCTTGCTGTTCAGCTTCGCTAGCTGCTCATCCAGTGGGATTAGCTGATAGGGGTAGTAGTAAACTGCCACCTGCTTTAGCCGTCCGGCCCCGTTGCGCGCCCGTTGCTCGGCCATATCGTCCTCCACCTCGCGGCGGCTGCGCGGTGGGTTGTCAAAGTCGAAATCCATCTCACTCTCCTCTTGCTAACCCCACCTTTGCTCAGCGTGGGGCTAATGGCTAGCGGCTACGCCCGACCTTTGTACTCCTGCATCATCGTACCCACCACGTGTTCTACGATGTCAGTGTCAACTTTCCGCTTGTTGAAGCGCGGAGCTACGTCGAAGCAGAGTGAGCAGATGTTGACGATGCTGCGCGGCACCCCTTCTGACTGCTTAAAAATCATCGCTATCGCGTCGTCGGTGAACAGCTCTATACCTGGCGGCAAGCCTGCTACCTTCAGCCGGTGGTAGATCAAGTCCTTCACCTGCGCCGCGCTCATAAATGGCTCAAGGTTGTTGGTGAAGCGTACTCGACTGCCAAGATTACGCTTCTTCGCCACCTTCTCTTGCAGCTCAAGCTGGCCGAACATCACAATTTGCAAGATGCGGTGGTCGTCAAGCGAGTAGTTGAGAAAGATACGTAGTCGCTCTAGCGCGTCGTAGGTCAGGCACTGAGCCTCGTCAACCAGCAGCAGCGGCACCTTCCCCTCACGGGCTGTCTTTTGCAGAAAGATGATGAACTCGTTAGACAGCTCGCTGCGGGTGCTGGCGACAGGCCGCTGACCAAAGGCACGCAGCATCTCGCGGGTAAACTCCGCGTCGGTCGGCTGCGAAGGGTCAAGTACCTCACCTACCAGGAAGCTGCTGAACAGGTCGTTGCCCACGATCCGCTTACGCAGCAGCCCCAGTAGGCTACTCTTGCCCAGCCCAATGTCACCGTAGATGATCGCCAAACCGCGCTTCATCGCGATGTGGCTAGTCAGCATCTCGTAAGCCTCTTTGTACTGGTAGCCCAGATAGAAGAAACGTGCGCTATCCTCTGGGTTGAAAGGGTCTTCCTTCAGCGCGGGGTGGAAGTAGGCCATCGCCAACTTCTGGTACTGACTAACCATTGTTGTCTCCTGTCGCAGCCATCATTCTACCTTACAGCAATGTCAATCTTACAGCAATGTCAATCTTACAGCAAAACCCCAATGCTGTCAATAGGCTGAAGCCGTGATGTTGCCCGTGCTAACGTACTAATATGCCAGCATCATGGGGTGCAGTCAGAGTAGCACCGATTTGACAGCATTTTAGTTTCGGGTATAATAAGCGATAGGCAACCTTAGAATAGCTTCTTCGGCACAGACTACTGCGCCAGCACCAAAATGTGAGGTCGGTTTAAGCAATGGCAAGTTCTATCGGATACAGCAGCGGTGAGGCTTTGGGGGTGTTGGCCGACCGTGGCTACATCACCACCCCCCGTGTGATCCGCAACATTGAGGACAAGCTAGCTCTGCCCATCCGCCGTGATGCCCAGCATCAGCGCGTCTACACCGAGGTGGACATCGAGCAACTAGCCAACGTGATTGCCCTCCAAGAGGCTGGCCTCAGCCTGCCTACCATCTACCGCGTGTTGATCGAGCGCGATATTGACGTGCTGACCTTCCAGAGCCAACGGCTGGATCACGCCATGAGCATCCTCCAGAGCTTGAAGCAGACCGCCAGCAACGCCCAGGCCGTTGGCGCAGAGAGGCAGTAGCGTCTATGTATCTCTCTATGAACACCCGCCAGCGCGTGGAGGAAGCCAGCCACAAGGCTGCCCCTCAGCGCAAGCAACAGAAAGCCGCGCCGAAGGGGCTTGCTACCGAACCCAAGATGCAACCGCTTGAGGATGAGCAGGCCGACCACTGCCGTGTGATCGCCATCGCTAACCAGAAGGGTGGCGTAGGTAAGACCACTACCACCGTCAACCTCGGTGCCGAACTTGCCGTCCTCGGTCGCCGCGTCCTCGTCATCGACCTCGATCCCCAGGCCGCCGCCACCTACTCGCTCGGTGCCGACCCAGAGACGTTGGACAACACGATCTACAGCGTGCTGGTCAAGAAAAGCGTCAAGCTAAACGACATCTTGCTGCCCACCGCCATCGAGGGGCTGCTACTCGCCCCTGCCAACCTCGACCTTGCCGCCGCCGAGATGGAGTTGATGCAGAACTACACCCGCGAACGCATCCTCCGCGATGCAATCGCCCCCTTCCGCAACCAGTTCGACTACATCCTGATCGACTGCCCGCCCACCCTGACCCTGCTCACGATCAACGCCTTCGTCGCCAGCACCGAGGTACTGATCCCCTTGCAGACCCATCTGCTCAGTATCCGTGGGGTCAGCAAGCTGTTGGAGACGATCAAGGAAGTGACCCCGCTCAACCCCGGTCTGCGCGTTGCCGGTATCCTGCCCACCATGTACGATGGCCGCAGCAACCTCAACCGCGAGATACTTGCCACCATCAGCGAAGTCTACCCTGGTCGCGTCTTCAAGAGCGTGATCCGCTACGGCGTGGCCGCTGCCGAAGCCCCAGGCCAGGGCGTGCCAGTACGCCTCTACGCCCGCAGTTCGCCCGTCGCCCAGTGCTACGAGAGCCTTGCGAAGGAGGTTGTCGCTGATGAGTACACCCAGTAAGAAGCGCAGCCTTGTTCCCAACAATATCGTGCAACGGCTGGTAGACGCTACCCCAGAGGAGGGTTCGCAGCCACTAGCCAACGCCCGCCTGCTGGACATGAAGCTGATCGACAACGACCCCAACCAGCCACGCAAAGTCTTTGAGGTTGAGCCATTCCGTGAACTGGTCAACTCCCTCGCCCTGCGCGGTCTTTTGCAACCGATTACCGTGCAGCGGCAAAAGAGCGGTCGCTATCGGGTGATCACCGGCGAACGTCGCTGGCGGGCCGCTGTCGAACTTGGCTGGATGCAAATCCCCGCCCTCGTCGTCGATACCAACAAAGACGAGATGGACATCAAGCTGGATCGCATCGAGGAGAACCGCCAGCGCACTGGCCTCAAAGACTACGAAATGGCCCTCGCTCTGCAAGAGATCAAGCGCGACCTGCGTGAGGTCAACCCCGACGTGAACAGCAACGAGCTTGACGACATGGTGGGTGAGAAGCTGACCATCAGCGGGCGCACAGTGCGTAACTATCTAGCCATGCTCAAGCTACCCGACGAGGTGCGTGCCGAACTGGGCCAGGACTTCAGCGAACTGCGCGCTCGCGGCCTCAGCCTGCTCAAGAACCAGCCCGACCTCATGTTTGACCTGGTGCAGGCCGTCAATCGCCACAACCTCAGCGGCAACCAGACCGTGCAGGCCGCCCGCTTGCTCGACCGCGACGCGACCCTCACTGTCACCGAAGCGGTAGCTCGCGTCCGCAAGGGCGAGAGCGTGGAGAACTCAGTCACCCCGAAGGTCAAGAGTGCCAGGCGAGCTAGTACCCGCTTCCGTCAGTTCGCCACGGACCTCAACAACATAGGCCGCGCTCTTGAAGGCGGCCAGGTAATCCCCACCAGTGCCGAGGAACGCGACGACCTCCGCCGCCTGCTCATCCCTATCGTCGAGTTCTACCAGCGGTTGGAGAAGGAGGGCAAGTGATGGCCGAGGCAGAACGCAAGGTCAAGCCTAAAAGGTGGAGCAAAGCTGTGGTCAAGCTGCTGGACGGCAGCAACCGCTTGCTCTACAAGCTAACTGGCGGTAAGCTTGGCAACAGCATTGGTGGGATGCCCGTCCTGATGCTCACTACTATTGGTCGCAGGTCGGGTGCGACCCACACGCACGCCCTCATCTTCCTGCGCGACGGCCAGGATTACGTAGTAATCGCCTCTAACGGCGGTAGCACCAGGCACCCAGGCTGGTACTTCAACGTCCAGGACAGACCCCACGTGGAGATCGAGTATAAGGGCAAGAAGGAGTCTCGCCATGCGCACATCGCTAGCCTGGACGAGCGCACCCGCCTCTGGACTCGCGTCCTCAAGATGTGGAGCGGCTACGCAAGCTACGAGGCCGCCACCCTCAACATCCGCGAAATCCCGCTCGTCATCCTTGCCCCAGAGGAGGTAACTAGCAGTGGCAACTAGCCAGACGCAACCGAAACCCGTCAATCGGCTGCTAGGCAAGCTGGTGGACAGCATCCATCGGCTCGTCTGGCGAGTTAGCGGCGGCAGCGTGGGCAGCAAGCTGGGCAAGTACCCGATCCTGCTACTCACCACCACTGGGCGCAAGTCGGGCCAGCCCCGCACCCACACGCTTGCCTACTTCCGCGACAGCGACCGCCTGCTAGTAATCGCCTCCAATGGCGGTCAGCCCCAGCAGCCCGGCTGGTACCTCAACCTGCTAGCCAACCCCCAGGTGACGGTAGAAATGCAGGGTGGCAAACGCACAATGCTTGCCCATACTGCCGATGTAGCAGCACGCGCCCGCCTCTGGCCCCAGATCGTCGCCACCGCGCCACAGTACGCGGGCTACCAGGCCGCCACCGCTGGCATCCGTCACATCCCGATCATCATCCTTGTAGCGGAGGAGAGCTGATGAAACTGGTGCTGCCTACAGCCGAATACAAGGCCAGCCTGCTAGCCGCCGCCGCTGAACACGAGGCTGCTGGTGAAACCCTGGACTACACCATGCTGCCCACCTTCGATGACTTCGATGCGGGGCTACTTCGCCTGCAAGACCATGCTGCTGGTCGCAACCTTGAGCCAGGCTGGGTGGCCGACACCACCTACTGGCTAGTAGACGACGGCGAGTACATTGGGCGCATCTCTGTACGCCATCAGTTGAATGATAGACTACGGCAGGTCGGCGGCCACATTGGCTACAACATCCGCCCCAGCAAGCGCAGGCAAGGCTATGGCGGCCACATCCTGCGCCTCGTCCTGCCAGAGGCCAAGCAGCTAGGCATCAACCCCACGCTAGTCACTTGCAACGACGACAACATCGCCTCGTGGAAGATAATCGAGGCCAACGGCGGCAAGCTAGAGAACAAGATAGAGCTAGACGGTAGGCTAATCCGCCACTACTGGGTGGAGACCGCATGAGCGACCGACCAGCAGCCGACCAGGTGGAGGCCATGCCACCGGGAGGCCGCTGAGAGGGCGCAGGCGGGACGTAGAGGCGTTAGCATGGGGAGTGGAACAAACCCCACACACCCCACATCCATCACCACATACATGAGGGGGGCAGGTAATGACCTGATGCAAGGCAAAAAGAAACGAGAGTACAGGGGCCATCCGTACTCTCGTCTAGGCTGATTAAACTGTCGAAGCCACTATCCCAGGCTATGAGAGGGCAGAGGATAAGTGGACTTGCTTACCTTTACGATATTGCTACCGGCAAGGTGGAGGCACCCGTTTGCCTTTCAGAACCTCACTTATGTCTATATGATACAGCAGGTGGGCGTGTTTGTCAAGTACCCTGCCGGGGCCAACTTTGCATAATGTGCGGATTCACCGCCTTTTTCGGCTTAGGAACTCAAGCTCCTAAGCGACAAGTGGGCAGAAACGACAGGTTTCCTGCTACAAAAGCTGGATAACCTGGCACAAAGTCTTGACGGCGAACAGGAGTTCTGCTATAATGCGAATCAGCAGCACACTTGAACGTTTGCAAGGCAGAAAAAGCGAGGCAGAATATGGCTGACCCTAACCTGAACCAACCCGACGCAGCCCACGCCTGGGGCGAACTGCCCCTCAGCCTCGTGCGCGAGTGGACCCCCCTGCTCAAGCCAACGGGCAGTGGCCTGCTACTCACCATCCATGCCTGGGAGGACACCAATCCTCGCTCCCCCTTCTACGGCTGGATGCACGCCTCCCAGGAACGGCTAGCCGCCTACTGCGACACTGGCCGCACCACTATCATCCGCTACCGCGACCTGCTCAAGCTCTGCGGCCTAATCGAGGAGCGACAGGTCAGTGACCGCCGCAGCCGCATGAAGCTACACCAGAACGTCTACCGCGTCAATCGCGCCCCTGTGCTACCCAGCCACGGCCTGCTAGAGTATCTCCTATTTGACGCTGACGAGTGGACACGCAAGCACACCGCCTGGCTGCTTACCACCTACCAACCGCTGGTCGAGGAGAGCGAGCTAGGCCGCCTGCTAGCCGCCATGCGCCGCAGCTACGAGACTCAGCTAACCAGCAGTGGGACGCTGGAGGTCGTCAGCGGCAAGCGGCTCAGCGAGGCGCACAGCTTCGCCGCCCGCTTGCTCGGCCAGCAACTCGGTCAGCAAGCCACCCTGCCGGTCGCTATCTGGCAGGCAGCCGCTCCCCTGCAAGGGGTGGCCCCTGCTGCCGACAACACCGCCCTCGCTAGCCATCCCCAGCCGACCATTGTTTCAGCAGTGGACAGTGCTACTTTCGTAGCCGCTGGCTATGCCCATGCCAGCCACATCAGTGTGCCACCAGTGAACAATGCCGTCCCTTCCTACCGCCCCACCGCCAGCAGCGATGTGCCACCAGGAGTCAGTGGCCCCGGCAGTGCTGTTTCACCAGGAGTCAGTAATAACGTTAACGTTGATTCAGTCTTTAACGTAAAAGATCATAATAACGTTAACGTTGCAAGTGACCACACCAACCTGCTAGCAATCGCCACCAGCGGCGCACAACAAATCAGCGACGAACACAGCCTCAACTGGCACCTGGTCTGTGCCACCCGCCTCGGCGTGCCACTCTACCAGCAACTCGTCAGCAGCACCCGCAAGGCACTGGATGCGGGCAAGGTCAAGCGTGGTGGAGCCTACTTCACGAAGGCAGCCCTCGCTGCTGCCAGCCAACGCGGCCTCGCCCTTGAGTCTGCTGCTAGCAAGAGTCCTGGCAATGGCAATTCACAAACTGACCCGGCTGGGGTATTGCAAAATGCCCCACAGTCGTGGTATGATACAAATCACAGGGCGACTCATCCCCCGCCAGCGAGCAGCGATGTATCAGCAGTGAACAATGCCAGCAGCGGGTTTGTGTCCAACTTCAGCGGTTACCAGGACAGCGTACCAGCCACACACAGCACGGTAGCAAGCAGCAATGTGCCACAAGTGAACAATGCTATACAGAGCGGCCCACACCTGCTCCAACCCAGCAATGTGCCACAAGTGAACAATGCTATTGACACCCTGCCCGGCCTCGACGAGACTAGCAGCGCAACGGCACGGCAACTGTGGTGCGCCGTACAGTACGAGATGCAAGGCCGCCTGAGCAATACCGCCTGGCAAAGCTGGCTGTCGCAGACCCGCGTCGTTGGTAGAGAAGACGGCACCCTGCTGATTGGCGGCCCTAGTAGCAACATGGCACGAGCGATGGTGGATCGCTATGGCGAAGAAGTAGTCACCGTCGCCCATGAGATGGCGGGTCGCAAGCTCCCGATCCGCTTCGTCGCCCGCCTGACCTGAAGTGGTAGCACCCGGCCTCTCCCCTGCGAGAGGATGGGTTGGGCAGGAAGTGAGCAGCGCGACGGCCATAGCCTAGCCGCCAAAGGTAGCACTGTGCCACTAAGATTCTAAAATAGCCTGGGGAAGAAGCGGTAGAGCAAGCCGCCCAACAGCAGCAGCAGCGTAGCAGCAAGCAGGCTGGCGAAATCCAGCCCCGGCGTACCAACATAGGGAGCGGCAAAGAACGGCTGGCACGGCGCGGCCACCAGTCCGCCCGCGGCCAGCAGCCAGCCAACCAGCGGGCTAGTGGGGTCAGACCCCACCGCCCGCAACACAAAGCGGCAGACCAGCAGCGCAAGCAGCACGGTCAACAACAAGCGCAGCGGCGCGATGCGGAAGGTACGTATCATTGCCGCATTATAGCACATCTGCCACCCCGGTCGGGCCATGACCCGGGCAGCAGCCAACAAGCAGCAATACAGCCCCCGTAGTAGGCCATGACTACGCGGCTGGTGAGGTAGAACGCTGGAAGGGCAGCAGGAGAGGCTATGAGCATGACACTTGAAGACCGCGTGCGGGTCGCCGC
Organism: Chloroflexota bacterium; assembly: GCA_043754535.1. Taxonomy (GTDB): domain Bacteria; phylum Chloroflexota; class Chloroflexia; order QHBQ01; family QHBQ01; genus JBBROH01. The sequence continues at coordinate 10,118 of JAYUUN010000010.1, forward strand.
CATACGCGACGGCTGGCAACTAGATCGGGTTAGCTACCACAAGAGCAGGCTACCGTTGCGCCCAGACAGCGTAGCCGAAGAAGGTATCCTCCTGCTCCTGCTAGCCCTCAACCGCGAGCTAACCGCCCGCGAGAGCAGGCAGCTAGTGGCACTGCGCCTGGTGCGCTTACCGCCGCCGCTGACCGCCGCGCAGGAACGCCCCTACTACAATGCCAACGAACAGCCAGAAGGCGATGAACAGCACGCTGCTCAAGCCGTTGGCGATCATCAGCACCAGCAGCACCGCCGCTACGATCAGCGCGCTGCCGACTGCCGCCGGGCGCACATACGCCCCGCGCAATGCCGCCATCTCCAACAGATAGCGGCCCAGGTAGAGGCCGCCGCCAAAGATGATCGCCGCCAGGATAATAGTTAGAATGTCCATAGTTTCTCAATCCCTCCTTCTGGTTGCAGGTCTACCCTTGCGCTCGATAGCAGCCGCTTGCCGCTCAGTCGTCCCCAATCGCGCAGCAACCTGGCACAGGCCGGTGCGCTCGGCTAGCCACTAGCACAGCCAACCCTACTCCGAGCCGCCGTCCCCGCCGCCGCCCTCCTTGCTGATCGCCGCCAGGAAGGGCGCAATTTGCTCCTGCACCCCTGGGTCGATTTGCTGCGCCCGCGCTAGTATCGGCTCCGCCTCGTCATAGCGGCCCAGCAGAGCCAGAGCCATACCCTCGCCTGCCATCGCCTGCGCGTTCTCTGGGTCTAGCCCTGTCGCCCGCGTGAAATCGGCCAACGCCCGCTCGTAATCGCCCTGCGCCCCGTAAGTGCGCGCCCGGTTGTAGTAAGCATCCGCGTACTGCGGGTCGAGCGCAACCGCCTGGTTGTAGTCGGCCAACGCCTCGGCTAGCTTGTTCGCCAACAGGTAGCAAGACCCCCGGTTGTTGAACGAGTCCGCGTCAGTCATCCCCAATTCGATAGCCCGCGTAAAGTCGCCCGCCGCCTGCTCAAAGTGGCCCAACTCCGCGTTACATAGCGCACGACCGTAATACGGCTGCCCCTCGCCTGGTGAGAGCGAGATGTAGGTGTCGAAGTCGGCCACCGCCTGCTGCAACTGGCCCGCCTGCATATAAGCCACCCCCCGGTTGTTGTAGGCCTTGACGAAGGTGGGGTCGAGCAAGAGAGCCTGGTTGTAATCCGCAATTGCCAGGTTGAACTTCTCTTGCTCCGCATAGCAGATGCCCCGGTAGAGGTAAGCCTCGGTCGCCTCTGGGGTGATGTTCAGCACCGCAGTGAAGTCGGCAATCGCCGCTGCCAGGTCGCCCACCTCGTAGTAAACAGCCCCGCGCTCAAACAGCTTCTCCGCATCCCCCGGCTGCTCGGCCAGGGCAGCATCCAGCGCGCCCAGTTGTAGAGCCAGCCGCTCCTGCTCCTCCGCCTCAAGCGGTACTGCATAGTGCTGCAAGCGATTCATCAGCCCTCCTCAATCCCTCTTTGCTAGGAACGCCCAACCCACGCTCTCAAGTTGGCCGCCACTGCCCTGCACGCCAAGCGCGGTGCAAGCTCCCTACCCACGTCCGTTGAGCAGGCTGCTGCTCGCTCTCCCTCGTCGCTCGGCTCACCCAGGCAGCCCTTCTTGGCTAGCGATAAGGTCGGCCCCGGCCACGCCCCTTCGAGCCGCCAAACAAGTCAGCGATGAAGATGACCACAAACGCCCCCACCGTCGCCACGATGATGCTACCGATGCCGTTGAACAGGTTGCCGCCGATGCCGAGTTGGCGGAAAAGCCAGCCGCCCACTATCGCCCCGACGATGCCCAGCACCGTGTTGCCCAGGCAGCCGTAGCCGCGCCCGCGATAGAGATTGCCCGCAATCCAGCCTGCTAGTGCGCCGACGATCAGCCAGCCCAGCCAGCTACCGTCCAGGCGGATGCCGCCCCCAATGTAGATGTCCACTATGCCCCTCCTTGCCACTAATCTAGCTTGTGCAAGACTGTGGGCTAGATGTTTCACTCCTCGCGGCTCGGCCTACCCTTCGCCGGGATCGCCTTCTTCGGGCGCAAATCCTGCATCCGCACCTTGCCGCACGCTGGGCAGAGCCACTTGCGGTGCTTGTGGAAGCTGCGCTTCTCCTCGACCATCGGTGTGCGACAACGCGGGCAGGTCACTACGCCTCGCTGCTGCTGGGGTCGCGCATCTCGGCCAGCGCAGACAGCATCATCTGGAAGCTACCCTGCTCCACCTCACCCATCTGCGCCACCGCCCCCGCAATCTCGCCGGGGCCAACCTCGTCCACCATGTCGCCGAAGCGGGTCAGCACTGCGCCAGCAAGCTCCACATCCTGCAAGCTAGCCGCATTGCTGAAGGCCGCCGTCAACGCGCCCAGGGCCGCAGCGTGGTCGCCGCTTTGCAGCGCAGCCTCAGCCGCCGCCTGGTTCTCGGCAATATGGGCGCGAATCTCTGGCTCATGCTCCTCAATCGTGCGCTGCTGCAACATCTGCATCACGGCGATCAACCACTGGCGGTGCTGGTCGTCAAGCTGGTTGGCGGCCTCAGCCACCTGCGCCTGATCCAGGGTTTGCAGTAGGCCGACGAAGTTCGCCAACGCCGCCTCGCGCTCCTCATCCTGATCCAGCACAATGTAGATCACCGCCGCCTCGACGTAGCCAGCCAGGGCGTTCACCGTCTCGCCACTAGCCTCGGCCAGCTTCGCCGCCTCAAGCTGGCTGCTCGCCTGCCCCAGCATAGCAGCCTGCTGCTCTGGCGGCATATTGGCGGCGTTCATCAGTTGGCCGTCGTCCTCATCCTCATCGTCGCTCGCGCTGTCGCCGTCCATTTGGCGCACCAGGCTGACGATCATATCCAGCATCTCGCGGTGCTGCTCGTCAAGCTCGCCGCGCACCCCCTCGAACTCGTCCTCGTCCAGGGTCTGCACAAACTGCACCAGGGTGGTCAAGGCCTCGGTCGCTCGCTCATCACGCAAGGCCAGGTAGAGGTAAGCCGCCTCGGTGTAGTTGCTGACCGCCGCTGCCTTGTCACCTGCACCCTCTGCCGCCTGCCCCGCGTCGAAAGCGGTAGCCGCCTGCGCCACGATATTCTCCTGATCTGCCGCGCTAAGTTGCTGCTCGTCCTGCTCGTCCTGCTCGTACACAGTAATCTCCTTTTGTTTTTCGCGCCTTCACCGCGCTAAGGTCGCGCAATATTTGGTGGCAATTGCAATCATACCCCATGCCCCCAGCCGCGTCAAGCATTGGCGTACTGGGCTGGCAAGGCTGATCGTGCGCCATCCACTGCCTGCGACTCACTCCATCCGTTGCAGCAATCCATTGGCTGATAGCCGCCCCAAGCATGAACTCTCATGCAGAGCGCATGGTGGTCAGCCACCCGCCCTAAGCATAAGGATGCTCACCCTGGCGCAGCCCCTCGCTGAAGAAGCTGGTCATCCGCTCCACATACTGCTCGCGGTCGGCGAAGTAGCCGCCACAATGCTCTACTCCCTCCAACCGCCAGAGTGCCTTTGGCTGGCCCGCCGCTGCATACAGCTTCTCCTGCTCACTAAAGTAGCAGGTGGTGTCGGCAGTGCCACCGACGATCAGCAGCGGGCGCGGGCTAATCTGGCTCACCACTTGCAGCGGCACCACTGCCCCCAGCCGATAACCAGCCCGCCACTGCACCAGCCACTCGGCTACGTCCATGAAGGGGAAGGTTGGCAGGTGGGTTTTGGCCCGAAAGATATTGCCCACCGTCGTCTTCAGTTCGGCGAAAGGGCCGTCCACTGCCACCGCCCGCACCCGCTCGTCCACCGCCGCACCGAGGATGGTGGTCGCCCCACCCATGCTGAAGCCCAGCGCACCCACCCGCGCGCCGGGAAAGCGGTCGCACACGAAGTCCACCGCTGCTCGCCAGTCGCCAACTTCTGCGTGGCCGAGCGTAGTCATCGCCGGGTCGCTCTGGCCCTGCCCGCGATAGTCGAATAGCAGCACATTGAAGCCCCGCCGCCAGAGCCAGGTGCCGATCCCCACCAACTGATCCTTGCTGCCGTTGAAGCCACTACAGGCGACGATCACCCGCTGCTCGTCCGGGTGGCTGAACAGCCAGCCCGCCAGCCGTAGACCGTCCGCGCTGGCGAAGGTCACTTCCTCAAAGGGAACGTTCATATCCCAGGGATTGAGCGTGTAGTCGCCGTCCAGGGCGGGCTTGGGCTTGACCGTCAGGCTGCGGGCCACGTAGTCCGCTACCCCTACCGTGCCAGCCGCCAGCGCAGCCGCCGCCAGCAACAAGCCATCTCGTAGCTTCATCTAATCTCCTATCCTTACCACCAACCGCTATTTTGCACCAATAATCGGCTAGCCCGCAGCTAGAACAAGGTCGCCCCGCTCGGTAGGTAGCGATCCATCTGGCCGAAGGGCTGGCTGGTGAGAAAGAAGCTGTGGACATCGCTGATCACGAAGCGTTCGCCCAGCAGCAGACGCACCGCTGGGATGTTGACCGCTGGCACGTCGAGGAAGACACGGTTGTAGCCTTGCCGCGCCGCCCAGCCTAGAGCGTAGCCCAGCACAGGCCCAACATCCTCTGACCGCTCGGCCACCAGCGGGCCAATCACCCCCCAGTTGCTGACGTAACTATACGCCACAAGCTGGCCCTCGCGCCAGTAGAGTTGACCGCCAAAGTTGTTGCTGCCCACATAGCCCAGCCAGAACGAGTGATCCTGCCAGCGGGCTGCCCCCCGCACTTGCCGATCCAGCCGTTCTAGCCCAGCCCGGATACGGCCATCCTGGGTCATGCCCGCAGTCAGCGGCTGCACGCTGAGACCGTAGCGGTCGGGCAACTGGTAGTCGCGCAGCCGCTGCGGGTCGCCGTTCATCCGCCAGATCGGGAACTGGGCATACATCCCACTGCGTTGGTAGAGGGTGAGGGCGCGGGCATCGTCCGAGGCATAAACGAAGCAGCTCTGGTAGCGGTCGCGGCCATACTGCAAGGCCCGCGCTAGCAGGTTGCTGCCAATGCCCTGGCCCTGCGCCTGCGGGTGAACCCAGAAGCCAGAGAGGAACCAGGTGCCACCGCGCAGCACTGCCGCCGCCCAACCCAGCACCCGCCCACCCCGATCACTTGCCAGCCACCAGCCCGGCCCGTCCTCGCGCAAGAGATAGTACCGTTGCCAGTCATAATGCTGCTGCGGGCGATCCAGTATCTGCCGCCCACGCCGCTGGTCGAGGTCAGCCACTGCCGCCATGAAAGTCGCGTGTATCCCGCCCAGGTCGGCCTCCGTCACCTGCCGATAGCTAATCCGCTCCATAGCCCATCCTCTCCGCCGCCCGTCATCCTACCTCTCACCGCACTCTGTGTGCCACCACTACTTTGCTGAGCGCGCTACCGCAACCTGCGAGGGCTTATCTGTTGCCTCAATCCAGCGGCTGGGTTACCGTGATGCCCAAGCCTGCAAAAGCGTGGTGCAAACCTTGCATAAACGCTGTACAAGTGCTATAATGGGCTGGTGAGAAGGATGGTATAAAGTAATGGCAAAGATTGTTATTGTCGAAGATAACAGCGAAGTTACCAGGTTCCTGAGCGAAGTGTTGACCAGTCAGGGCCACCAGGTGGTCACCAGCGACGAGGCGCACGCCTTCAGCCAGGTGCAGCGTGAACGGCCCGACATCGCTGTACTTGACCTGACCGTGTGGCGGGCTGCTGGTTCGCAGTTCGTCGAGCAAGTCCGTAGCGACAAGCTGACCTGTGACACGACCGTGCTAGTCTGGGCCGTGACCGCCGAGCAACTACGCAGCCAGCTAGCGGCTCTGCTGGGCGAAGACATTATTGCGGACGAGCAACACGGCCTGTTCGACTGGGCCGACGAACGCTACAGCCTGGCGGCTGAACTGAAGCAGCACATCAGCGAACTGGTAGAGCGCATCAACCAGGCTCTGCCCCCCGCCCGCCTGCCCGCTCCGGATGTGGACCTGCCAATCCCCGCCAACGCAGACCTGCGCCAGCTACTTAGTGGCGGCTGGTTGGAGCAGGCCGCCCTGACCAGCCTGATCGAACAGCTAACCTCCTTCTGCGCGTTGGAGGTCGCTGCCCTCTATGCGGTGCAGCCGATCATGCTGTTGCGCCCCAGCGAACTCGCCCTACTAGGCTACCACTTCGGCGAAGCGCAGGCTGCCATGTTCGACCTCGCTCGCCTCGGCCTGCTGGAGCCGCTGGCCGCCATCGAGGACACTGAGTTTGGCCTGCCAGTCGGGGCCGCCCAGCACGACCTGCTGTGCCAACTGGATGCCGCCATGCAAGAGCCAGAGCTACGGCGCGAAATGGCCTACCAGGTACTCCGCCAGGAGCGCGCCCAGCTAACCTGAGCCGCTGTCGCCACAAACAACAAGGGGAGTGCTAAGCAGCACCCCCTCTTTTGCGCCCCAGCTATGCGCGCTTACCGCTCTACCACGATCATGTCTGCCACCTGCACACAGTGGCGGGCAAAGTAGCCAGTGTTCGCCTCCAAAGCATAGCGGTAGTCGCTCTTAGGGCCATGTTGGGTCTGGTCATCGAAGGGAGCCATCTCCTGAATGTCAATGATCGTGCCGTTTTGGTCAATGAAGGCGATTGCCAGCGGCAAGGCCGTGTTCTCCATCCAGAAGGTGTCGCTAGTCGGCTGGCCGAAGTCGAACAGCATCCCATGATCGTCGGCCATTGCGGTGCGCCCCATCAGCCCAATCTGCTGCTCCTGCCCGCTAAGGGCGAGTTCCACCGTCATCGTCAGGCTGCGTTCGCCCTGCGAGCCACGCAGGAAGCGCAGGGTTGCTAGCTTCAATCCCTCCTGTGGCGCAACCAGCACAGGCGTGGCGGTCGAGCCAGCGATGGGTACGACGGTTGCCTGCAACGGCTTGACCACGCATTGGAAGCTCGCCACTGTGGGTCGGCTTACTACAGTCGCTGGCTGCCTGGCCGTCGTAGTCGTTGGTTGGTTGGCTAGCGCAGTCGCGGTCGCTTGGCTGCTGGTTGCGGTCAGCATGGCGGGCGTTGGTGGCGCAGGGCTGGGGCTGGCTGGGGCCGGGCTGTCGCAGCCCACCCCAGTTAGCAGCAGGCCGACAGTCAGCAAGGCCACCAGTTTGTTTCGCAAGCTCTTTCCCCTTCCAGCTAGACTACTGCGGATTGACTGTTGGTGGCGGGTCGATCTTGATTGCGGCGTTGAAGTCGCTGAAGGTCGTCTCCACACGGGTGCGGATCGCCTGCGCCGAACCAGGTAGGCTCAGGTCGAGCAGCACCTTGCGCTCCAGGTTGTCCGCCTTGCCAATCCAGGCTTCCACGGCGATGCTGCTACTGCCTGCCAGGCCGCCGAGGTCGCTGCCGCTCAAGTTGAGCTTCAGGTGATAGCAAGCCACCCCCGCGACCTGCTCATCAGCCAACAGCACCGCATCCTTGTAGTAGCCAGCGTAGTCCCCCAGCGGCTTGTTGGGGTTGATCAGCACGCTGCCAAGCTGTGGCTGGTCGGTCTTGACCCAGGTACTGCCGCCCGCCTGCTTGAAGTAAGTGTCATTAGCAATCACGATGTAGTCACCCACGGTCGCTCCCGCCAGCGTGTAGCGGTCGGGCCGCACGATCTCCCCGCGCAAGTCGAGATTAGTCGGCCCCTTGCTGCCTGGTAGGTTGTCGAAGCTGGCTCGCATCACATACCGCAGGCTGGTCAGCTTGTCCTGCGCGGCATCGGCAGCCGCCAGGATGCTCTTTGCATCGGCAGTCGCCAGCCCCAATGTTGCGCTGCCCCCCCTCGGCTGCAACAGCAGGTAGCCTAGACCAGCGGCCAGCAGCAGCCCCACCACCGTCAGTCCCAGCAGCAGTCCCACGCCCGGCCCGCGCCGACCGCCAGCAGGGGGATAGAATGGCGGCTGGTACGCTGGCGACTGGTGGGTGGATGGCACCTCGTCCATTGCTGAGGGTGGGGTTGGCGTATCTGGCTGCTCACCCTCTGGGTAGTGGTTGCCTCTCATCTGCTTCTTTCTAGCAACTTCAGGGCGGTAAGCACGCTGCCAGTGCATTGGCAGCGCGGATCAGCAGTACCGGTTTGCTGGCAGCGTGCTTACCCGCCCTACTTGACCATCTGTGACACACCATCCGCTGCCGCCTTGAACACGTTGCTAGTAAAGTTAGTCACCGGGCCGATGAGGAAGAAGAACACGACGGTCAATACCGCCGATAGCACCAGGCTGCCGACGATCAGGCCCGCGCCAGGGCGGAGCAGGCTGGCAGTATTGTTGGCCCGCGCCTGGGTGGCTGCAACCGCACGTGGGTGGCTGGGGTCGCGGAAGTACATATACCAGATTATCCGCACGTAGAAGAAGGCAGCTACTGCGCTGTTCAATGCGCCAACCACCGCCAGCCAGGTCAGGTCAGCACGGATCGCAGCGATGAACACGTAGTATTTGGCGAAGAAGCCGACTGTCGGCGGAATGCCCATTAGCGAGATCAGGCAGAAGGTCATTACCACCGCCATCCCTGGCGACCACTGCGAGAGGCCGCTGAAGTCGTCCAACTCCTCGCCCAAACCCTGATGCTGCAACCAGACGATCAGGCCGAACGCGCCCATGTTCATGAAGGTGTAGGCGAAGCTGTAGAACATCACGCTGCTAACCGCCCCAGTGTCCGTTCCCGGCTTGAAGGCAGCCAGGCCGATCAGAATGTAGCCCGTGTGCGCGATGCTGGAATAGGCCAGCATCCTCTTGACATTGCGTTGGGCCACGCCCACTATGTTGCCGAGGGTCATGGTCAGCACACTGAGGACGGCAATCACCGGCACCCACACCTGCCAGGCCGCGCCCATCCCCTGCACCAGGATGCGGATCATCGCGGCGAAGGCTGCTGCCTTTGGAGCCACCGACATGAAGGCGGTCATCGGCGTGGGCGCGCCCTGGTAAGCGTCTGGTGTCCACATATGGAAGGGGACGGCTGCAATCTTGAAGGCCAGGCCCGCGACCAACAGCAGCACCGCCAGGGTGAGCAGCGTGTTGGCGGTCGCCCCACCCACGCCGATCAGGCCGCCCATCTTGGCCGCAATCTGGAAGATATTGGTCGAGCCAGTCAGCCCATACGTCCAGGTCATGCCATAAACCAGGATCGAGGTGGCGAAGATACCGAGCAGGAAGTATTTGAGGCCCGCTTCGTTGCCCCGCTTGTCGTTGCGCGCCCAACCAGTCAAGATATAGGTGGAGAGCGAGGAGAGTTCGATCCCCACAAAGATGGTGATCAGGTCGGTGCCACTGGCGACCACCATCATGCCCGCCGTCGCCATCAGCAGCACACAGTAGTATTCGCCGAGCGGCATCCCGAACTCCTCAATGAAGGTAGCCGAGAGCAACACCGCCAGGATTGCACTGCTGAGGAAGATAATCTTGAAGAAGTTAGCCAGGTCATCTACTATTACCAGCCCGCAGGTGGCCTGGTGCGCCGTGTCGCAGTTGGATGGGCTGATGAAGGTAAAGTGGTTCTGGCCGAAGTAGAAGAAGACGGAGACCAACGCCGCCCCCAGCCCAACCAGGGCGAGGCCAGTCAGCACCGGCCTGCGCTGCTCCTTCTTGAGGAACAACTCGGTGATCAGAATCACAATGCCCATCACCATCACAATCAACTCTGGCAGCACCACCATAAGGTCGGCTGAAGGTGTGGCTATTTGTGCAGGTACGTTCATGCGTTTTCTTTCCCTCTCCTCTTTGCAGTCTGCTGCCCCAACTGGTTTATGTCCGTGCAAACAAACTCAATCGCAATCTCATGTTGGCAGTATTGTTGGTGCGCCCCCTGCCAGTCTGCTGCCCATCGTGGGCTTAGCGGCCTACCACCTGCATCAGCCAGGCCAGCACTGGTATCTGCTCGTGCGAGTTGACCAGGGCGGTTGCCGCTTGCTGGCTGGCTAGCATCAGGTTTGCGTCGGGCTGGGCGATAGTCTGGAACAGGGGGAGTGGGTAGACCCCCATGCCGATTGCCAGCACCACCAGGGTGATGATGCCCATCGCCTCGTGCAGGCGCAGGTCGGGGAAGCCCTCCGAGCTTGCCTTCGGCTTGCTGAAGACCGCCCGCTGGAACATCCACATCAGATAGAAGGGGGCGATGATGATCACGATGCTGGCGATGGCAGCCACAAAGGGCGCGTAGTTGAATGCACCGAGGAAGACGAGGAACTCGCCGAGGAAGCCGCTGATCCCCGGCAAGCCGAGGCTACCGAGCATCAGCACCCCGAACATAGCCGCGTAGATCGGCATTCGGTAGGCCATGCCGCCCATCGCCGCAATGTCGCGGGTGTGCAGCCGCTCGTAGACCACGCCGACGCAGAAGAACAGACCGCCAGTCAACAGCCCGTGGCTGACCATCTGCAACACCGCGCCGTCGATGCCTTGTTGGGTAAAGGTGAACAGGCCCAGCACCACAAATCCCATGTGGCTGACCGATGAGTAGGCCACCAGCTTCTTGAGGTCGGGCTGTACCAGGCTGACCAGTGCGCCGTAGATGATAGCGATCAGGCTGAGGGCGATCATCAAGCCCTGGAAGGTGGCTGCGCCAATCGGGGCTAGCGGGATAGCGAAGCGCAAGAAGCCGTAGCCGCCCAGCTTGAGCAGCGTCCCAGCCAGGATCACGCTGCCCGCCGTCGGGGCCTGCACGTGCGCGTCTGGCAACCAGGTGTGCAGCGGCCAGAGCGGTACCTTGATTGCAAACGCCCCCGCGAAGCCGAGGAAGATCAGGTTCTGGAATGTTGTCCCCAACGCCCCACCCAATCCCCCGTTCTGACCACTGACGACCCCCTGCATGATGCGGGTGAGAGTTGGCAGGTCGGTGGTGGCAACCCCACCGTTAGCCCCTGCACTGGCGATATAGAGTGCGATGATCGCCACCAGCATCAGTACGCTGCCCACCAGGGTGTAGAGGAAGAACTTGACCGCCGCATAAACGCGGTTCTGGCTGCCCCAGATGCCGATCAGCAGAGCCATCGGGATTAGCACCAGTTCAAAGTAGATGTAGAACAGGAACAGGTCGAGCGAGGTGAACACGCCCAGGGTGCCGACTTGTAGCAGCAGCAGCACCACGTGATACTCGCGCAGCCGCGTTTGGATGCTGCTCCAGCCCGCCAGCACCGCGATGATCGAGAGCAGGGTGGTTAGTTGCACCAGCAGCAGGCCCACGCCGTCGATGCCCACGTGGTAGTTGATGCCAAATGCCTTAATCCAGGGCGTGTTCGCCTCAAACTGCCAGCTTTGGTTCACCCCCGCCGTCTGCGCCCGGCTGTCGAATAGGAAGATTAGGGGCAAGCCGACCACGAAATCCACTATCGCCACCCCCAGGGTAAACACGCGGATTGCATTGCCCTTGACGATGCCGGGGATTGACACGATGACCGCACCCAGGGCCGGGATGGCAATCAGGATGGTCAAAATCAGGTTGTTGAAGTTCACGTTTTCTCTCCTACCTGCTCCCCTCCTCCCTCGCAGGGGAGGGGTTGGGGGTGGGGGCTAACTTGTTCTTGCTCCCTGGGGGAGGGGTGCGGGTTAGCGCACGAAGCCGAGGGCCAGCAGCCCGACGTAGGTGACGAGTACCAGCAGGCCGAAGGCGATTGCCAGCGAGTAGGTGCCGACGAACCCGGTCTGCACCTTGCGTAGCCCTGCGCCCATGCCCGCGACGATGCGCGAGATGCCGTTCACTGCGCCGTCAATGATGTTTGCGTCGCCCCACCAGCTACCGTTGGCGATCCGCTTCACGTTGTTGACGATGGCCCACTGGTAGAGGTCGTCGAAGTACCACTTGTTGAGCAGCAGGTTGTAGACCGGCTTGAAGCGCGCACCTAGCGTCTCCGCCAGGGTGCTGCGCCGCCCGTACATGAAGTAGGCCAGGCCGATACCAGCTAGGGCGACGACCGTTGCCGCTACCAGCAGGCTGATCGTCTCTGTGGTCAGCCCAGCCGCCGCCTCCGCCGCGATTGGCTCGTTCATCGCCCCCGCCAGGAAGCTGTGGATCGCGCCCGCTTCTGGCGGCCAGCCAAGCAGGAAGCCCAGCACTACCGTTGGCACTGCCAACACCAGCAGCGGCAGCGTCATGTTCCAGGGCGACTCGTGGGGGTCGCCGTGCGCGCCATGTGCGTCGCCACCGTGTGCGTCGGCGGCCACGCTCGCCTCCGCCAGGTCTCCGCTGTGGCCGCTAGTTGCTGGTGGGGTACCGTGCGCGTCGGCAGCATGGCCCACGCTCTGGCCGCTGGCCCGCTCTGCGGTCGTACTCTGGTCGGCAGCCTGGTTCGCCACCGCCAGCGTGGTGCGCCAGCGTGGTTGACCCTCAAAGACGATGAAGTAGAGGCGGAACATATAGAAGGCGGTCATGAAGCTGCCGAGCGTCAGCAGCCCCCAGGTGGCGTAACCGATGATGCCGCCGCCGTGGAAGGCTGCGCCCGTGATCTCGTCCTTGCTGAAGAAGCCCGCCAGCGGCACCACGCCCGCGTTCGCCAACGCCGCCAGCAGGAAGGTGATGCTGGTAATCGGCATGAACTTGCGGATGCCACCCATCGTGCGGATGTCCTGCGGGTCGCGCACACCGGTGTTCTCCATGCCGTGGATTACCGAGCCGCTGCCCAGGAACAACAGCCCCTTGAACATAGCGTGCGTCGCCAGGTGGAACAGAGCCGCGATGATCGCCCCTACGCCCAGGCCCGCGAACATATAGCCTAGCTGGCTGATGGTGGAGTAGGCAACGATCTTCTTGATGTCGGTCTGTACCAGGGCGATAGTTGCGCCCAGCAGTGCCGTCGTCACGCCGATGATCGTCACCGCTGGCAGGACACCGGGGGCTAGTTCGAACAGCGGGTGGGCGCGGGCGACCAGGTACACGCCCGCCGTGACCATCGTCGCCGCATGGATCAGGGCAGAAACGGGGGTCGGGCCTTCCATCGCGTCAGGCAGCCAGACGTGCAGGGGGAACTGCGCCGACTTGCCCATTGCGCCGAGGAACAGCAGACCGCAGATCACGGTTAGCGTGGTTGCGCCGATGCTATCCGCTTTGGCGAACACGTTGGTGTAGTCGAGGTTGCCCAGCGTCCAGAACAGCAGCATGATGCCCAGGCTGAAGCCGAAGTCGCCCACGCGGTTGACGATGAAGGCCTTCTTGGCCGCGTCGCCTGCGCTCTTGCGCGTGTACCAGAAGCCGATCAGCAAGAACGAGCAGAGGCCCACCGCCTCCCAAAAGATGTAGAGTTGCAGGAAGTTGTTTGCCAGCACCAGCATCAGCATACTAAAGACGAACAGTGGCAGGTAGGTGAAGAAGCGCACGAAGCCGCTATCTACCGGGTTGTGTTCGTCGTCGTGGGCCATATAGCCGCTGGAATAGAGATGCACCAGGGTGCCAACCGAGGTGACCACCAACAGCATCAGCGCGGTTAGCTGGTCAACATAGAAGCCCATAGCCACCTTGAAGCTACCTGAGTCGATGAACTGGTAGCCCTCTACGTTGTGGTTGCTGTCAAAGAGGCTGACGTTGAGGAAGACCAGCACGCTGAGGATGAACGACCCCAGGACGAGGCCACCCGCGATGTACGCCCCCAGCAGCCGCGCCTTCGGCTGGTGCGCGTGTGCGTCCTTGTCAGCCTTCTCGAACAGCTTGCCAAAGATGCCATTGACCAGGAAGGCCAACAGCGGCAAGATGGGGATTAGCCTGACTACCCATTCCATTGTTCCGCGATCCATGCTCTCTCCTCCGCCTTTCGCTCATCATCCATCATCCAGTGTTCCACTGCAATGTTCATGCCCCTGGTGGCTTGCGAGCAATCACGTTAGCGAACTGCTGTTGACCAACTTCCTCCTGCCTCATCAGCACCGAATTGACCAACCCCACATACAGCCGCTCAACCTCAATTTCTTCCACGCCAAGTACCTTGTTGATCATCCCTCGTGCGTTGTACATTGCGCCCACGGTAACGGCAAACATAACTTGCCCAGCCTGACTCTGCCCCCCAAGCGCATAGACCTCGGTCTCTTGCCTGACCTGTTCGTAGCCAGCCGCCGCAAGCAAGCCAGGTAGCTCCCCCCCGATGTTGGGGCGCACCCCGATGGTCGTCATCGCCTTACCCATCAACTGGTACAACTCCTTCAGATTAGGCTCGTCGGTGAGTTCAATAGCCTGGGTGCTACCTTCCTTCGCCCAGAAGTAGCCACCAGGATTAAGGGCGGCAAAGACGTTGCCAACCACCTTCTCTGGCTGGCGGGTGTGCAGCAAGATGAGGGAAGCGTAGACCAGATCGTATGGCCCCCCTGCTAGCTGCTGCTCCACGTCGCCAACGATGAACTGGCAGTTATCCAGCTTGCGCTCGGCAGCCTTCGCCTGTGCCTTGCCGATCGCCTTGGGGTCGCGGTCGATCCCCACCAGTCTCGCTTCTGGGTAGACCTCACGCAGAGCGAAGCCCAGTTGCCCCTCGCCACAACCCAGGTCTAGGATGCTACGTACGTTGTCGCCAACGAAGTGCTGGGCATTGCTGCGGATGTACTCGCTGAACAGGCGCGTCTGCGTCTCCAAGCGATAGCGGTCGGTCTCGTCGTCGCCGAAGATGTAGGGGTTGTTGACTGGCTCTGGCACTTTGCCCTCCTCTACTGCGCTGGTTTGCGGGCGATCACGTTGATGAATGGTGAGTTGCCAATCGGCTGCTCGCGTTGCATCGCCTCGTTGAGGATACCCACGTACATCTGCTCCAACTCGCTGACTGGCACCCCGTTCATCTTGCTGACCATAGTGCGGGCGTTGTAGAACGCGCCCAGGGTGATCGCCAGCATCACTTGCCCGTCTTTGCTTGATCCGCCAAAGGGGTAATGCTCAATCTCGCTGTGTAGGCCGCTAAAGCCTGCCGCAGTCAGCAGGGCTGGTATTTCGGTGGCGATGTAAGGATGTACCCCGATCTTCGCTAGTGTGTCGAAGAACATTGTTGCCAGTTGCAGGTAGTCTGGATTGTCAAACGCCTTGATGATGTCTAGGTGCAAATCCTTGATCCAGATCGTGCCGCCGCTGCCTAGTGCCTCGTAGGCCAACTTCAGCACCGCAGCCGGTTGCTGGGTGTGGATCATCACCACCGAGGCGTAGATCAGGTCGAACGGCCCGGCTGCTAGCCCTTGCTGAATATCGCCAACCACAAACTCGCAGTTCTCTAGCCCAGCCTCTTTGGCCTTCAGCCTTGCGCCCGCAATCGCCTGCTCGTTGCGGTCAATCCCCACCAAGCGGGCGTTGGGGTAGATTTCGCGCAGAGCAAAACCCAGTTGCCCCTCGCCACAACCGAGATCAAGAATGCTACTCACTTTGTTACCAACCAGGCGGTGGACGTTGCTGAGGATGTATTTGCTGAACAGGCGCGTCTGCGTCTCCAAGCGATAGCGGTCGGTCGCGGCGTCGCCGAAGATGTAGGGGTTATCGCTCAACGGGTTATCCACTATGCACTCTCCCGGTTTGGCTGGGCCATCGGCTTGCGCGCGAGCAGGTTCGGCCCAATGTGGCTGCCAACTGCGTCCTGTCGCCCGATAGCATAGTTGGCAACCTCTACATAGAGCCGCTCTACCTCCGAAACCGATACACCGTTCACTTTGCTCATCAACTGGCGAGCGTTGTAGAACGCGCCCAGGGTAATTGCCAGCATCCCCTGCCCCTCTGGGGTTGAGCCACCAAGCGTATACTCCTCTAGCTCAAGGTGAACATCTTCGTAGCCAGCACTCGCCAGTAGCGGCGGCAGTTCATCGATCACCAGCGGGTGCGAACCAATAGCCTCCAGCGCAGCAAACAGCATATCGCACAACCGCTGGTAGGCCGGGTGGTTCACGCGCTCACGCAGGCGTGGGTTCAGGTCCTTGACCCACAACTGGCCGCCCGGCGCAAGCTGATCGTAGATCAGTTCTAGCACCCGCCCAGTCTGGCGTAGATGGAGGAAGATCAGTTCGGCAAACACCAGGTCGAACGGCCCGGCTGGTATTTCCTGTTCCACATCGCCAGTGAAGAAGGCGGTGTTGCTCAGAGCCAGTTGTGCGGCCTGCCTCTGTGCCTGCTCGATTGCTCGTGCATCCCTGTCGATCCCCACCAGGCTCGCTTCTGGGTAGACCTCGCGCAGAGCGAAACCAAGCTGCCCCTCGCCGCAACCGAGATCAAGGATGCTCTCTACCTTGTCGCCAACGTAGGCACGGGCATTAGCCTTCATGCGGCTGGCAGAGAGGCGCGCTTGCGTCACCAAGCGATAGCGGTCGGTCTCCTCATCGCCAAAGATGTAGGGGTTATGGCCGGGGGTCATCTTGCTCTCCTCCACCCTCTTAGGGTAAATCAGGTTGGTTAGCAGGACTGACCTGCCAGTGGTCGCTAGTCCTTCAACTCCTCCACATCCCGCGTGTCCACTGTCGGTTTATTGCGGGCCAGCGCAATGATCAGGCCCAGGCCAATCGCCGCCTCAGCCGCCGCAATCGTGACCACGAAGATGACGAACATCTGCCCAGTCATCGAGTTGAGGTAGCGGGCGAAGGCCAGCAGGCTGAGACTGATCGCGTTCATCATCAACTCTACCGACATAAAGATGACCAGCACGTTACGGCGAGTCAACACCCCAACCAGCCCGATGCCAAAAAGGATCGCGCTGAGGGTGAGGAACCAGGCCAACGGGATAGAAGTGTTTGCAATCTCTCCACTCATCTGTGGCTATGCCCTCCTTTGGCTTAGTATCCGTCCTGGCGGGCGCGTTCGGTGCGCTCCTCTGGGGTGGGGTCGAGCAGGCGGCTGGTGCCACCAACGTTGATGCCGATGCCGCCCTTCGCCACCAGGTCGTCGGTGCCGAACTTGCGCGAGAGGATCACCGCCCCCACCACCGCCACTAGCAGAATCAGGCTGGCTACCTCGAAGGGGTAGAGGAAGTCACCGTACAGCACGCGACCAATCACTTCGACGTTGCCACCGCGATACTTCGCTACCTCGCTGGGCGAATAGCTACCCTTGACCGCGACGTTCGCCACCTGCTCACTGACCTTGCTGGTCAGGATGATCGCCACCAATTCTGCGGTCAGTAGCAGGCCGAGCGGCCAGGCCGCCACCGCCTGAAAGCCGTGTAGGTCGCGCAGCTGCGGCCCCTCGCTCAGTTGCAGCAGCATGATCACGAACAAGAACAGCACCATGATCGCCCCAGTGTAGACCAGCACTTGGAGGGCGGCCAGGAACTCTGCGCCCAACATGATGTAGATCGCCCCGAACTGGAAGAAGGCAACTACCAGGAACAACGCGCTGTAGATTGCGTTGCGCTGGATGATCATCATCAGCGACGAACCCACCGCTATCCCCCCCAGCAGCAGGAAGACCACCTCTTGGAAGCCAATCACTACGCCGAAGATTTCTAGACCAAATACGTTCATACTCACCCTCACCCCTCCCCTGAAGTGGGAAGCTAACGATTGCCCCTGCCCTGTCCTGCCCCTCAAGGTAGGTCGGGGAGGGGTGTGTGCCTACCAGCGTTCGGCCACGCGCCTTTTGCGGCGGGGTACGCGGTTGCCGTTCTCGTCGAACTCGTAACCTTCGTCCGCCACTGGGTCGGGGGCAGCCGGGGCGGGTAGCTGGTTGGTAGCCCGCAGCGTCGGGTACTCATAGGTCACCTGGGCAGGCTCGGTGATGTCGCCATTCTTCAGAGCCTTGTTGTACTGCTTGGTGCCAGGGATTGGCAGCAGGGGGATGTGGCGCATCATACCACTCGGCTGCAACTCGCGCAACTGCTCCTGGTACATCTGGCCCGCCCGCAGCAGCTTGTCCTTGCCCCAGACCAGGTCGGCCCGACTTTCGGTACTCATCTCATAGACGTGGCTCATGGTTAGAGCCTCTACTGGGCAGGCTTCGACGCACAGGCCACAGAACAAGCAGCGACTCTCGTTGATGTCGTAGAAGAAGCGGAACTTCTTGCCATTCGCCTCGGCCTTCTCTGGGTCTTGGAAGGGCAGATAATAATGCTCGAAGGGGTGCCACTCGTCGCTGTGGTCGGTCGCCTCACCCTCGCTATCATCCTCGACCACGCCCATCGTGATACACTTGATTGGGCAGATTTGGGCGCAGAGGCCGCAGCCTACGCACTTCTCGTCGCCCGTCTTAGGATGCGGCAGGAAGCCAACTGCCCCCCGGAAGCGCGGCGCATAGTCACGGATAGTAAAGGGATATTGCACCGTAATCGGCTTCTTGAAGAAAGTCCGCAGGGTAGTGAACAACCCCTGCCCTTGCTGAAGGATGTTTGCCATTTGGTCTCCTCAGACTACTGTGCTGCTTTAAGCTGACTCTGGCTAGTAGCCAGCGGATTGGCCCCTGAATGCTGCACTGGGCCAAGCTGCTGGCTACCTTCTACTCTGCAACTAGCGTCCGTCGCCCACGCCGCTGCCCAGGCGGATGGTGCGGTCGCCTGCCATCGCCGCCACGCCCGCCGGGACGAGGCGCGGCGTATCCTGGGCCAGGCTGACCTTCTTCGAGCGACCAAAGAAGCTGATGCTGGCACTGCGCGACAAATAAGTGACGAAGATGCCGAACCAGACCGCCTGGACACCGACCATCACCGCCAGGCCAACCCAGTTGCGGCTACCGTCGGCAGCGGTCAGGCCGTCGCCACCGAGCAGGCTGGTCAGCAGTTGCTTGGTGAAGCTAGTAATCAGGATGTTGAGCAAAATCACTGGCAGGAGCACCTTCCAGCAGAGGCCCATCAGTTGGTCATAGCGGAAGCGGGGTAGGGTCGAGCGTATCCAGAAGTAGAAGAAGATAACCGCGAATATCTTGCCCACCATCCAAATCGGGCCATCAAGGAAGCCCAGTGGCCCAGCCCAGCCGCCGAAGAACATCGAGGCGGTGATCACACCAATAGTCAGCATATTGATGTACTCAGCTAGGAAGAACAGGCCGAAGTGCATCGAACTATACTCCACGTGATAGCCCGCCACCAGTTCGCTCTCACCCTCGGCCAGGTCGAACGGATTGCGGTTGGTTTCAGCAATGCCAGAGGTCAGGTAGGTGATGAAGGCGACCGGTTGGAGCAGGATGAACCACAGGTGGCTATCCTGCCAGAGGATGATCCCTTGCAGGCTCATCGTACCCGCCATCAGCAGACAGCCGATCAGCGAGATGCCCATCGTGATTTCGTAGCTGATCACCTGGGCCGAGGAGCGCAGGCCGCCCAGCAGTGCGTACTTGTTGTTGCTAGACCAGCCGCCCATGATGATGCCATACACGCCGAACGAACTGAGGGCTAGCAGCAGCAGCACTGCAATGTTCACGTCGGCGATGAAGGGGTTGAAGGTGCGGTCGCTGAAGGGTAGCGGCGTGTTGGGGCGGCCAAAGGGGGCAACTGCGAAGGCGGTTACTGCAGTGAAGAAGCTGATCACCGGGGCGATCCAGAACACATACTTGTCGGCGCGGGCTGGGATCACTGTCTCCTTGATCAGCAGCTTCAGCGCATCGGCTGCCGGTTGCAGCAGCCCCGCCGGGCCAGTGCGGGTTGGGCCAAAGCGGTTCTGCATTCGGCCCATCACCTTACGCTCAAAGTAGGTTTCGTAGGCCATAGTGGTCAGCACGCCAAGCAGGATGATGGCGAGGACAACAACTTTGACGATCCACCAGAGGAGATCGAATGGTTCCAGTGCGGTCGGCTGGTTTGCGGCGGCCTGGGCCAATATGTGAATCGGGAGCATCGTTGTTACTCCTTGCTAGGGTTGCTTGTTATTTCTGTCACATTATACCACGTTTGCTGCCTGCGCTGCGCCGTTTTGCGGCCTACCTTGCCCGTGCCGCGCTGCTGCTACCCACGCCAGTGCCAGCCTTGCCCACAACCTGGGTGCTGGTACCCTTCGCTGCCGCTTCGCCTTCCGTATCACGCTGGATGCGGGCAACCAGCACTTGCAGGTCAGGGATGATCTCGTTGTCGGGGTGGCTGTAGCCATCGGGCGAAACCATCACCCCAGCTAGCGTCTGGTCAGCGCGGCGGGTTACCAGGAACGCCTGACCCACTGGCACGTCCTCGGTGACGATCAGCTTGCTGCGCGCCTCCCCAACAGAGGTGAACAGCTTGATTGGCGTGCCGCTTTTCATCTCCATCGCCCGCGCATCCTGCGGGTTGACCCGCACGCCGTCCTCTGGGGCGACGATACCAAGCATTCGGCTGTAGCGGGCCAGCGTCCCCATGTTGTAGTAGTAGCCAGCCCGTGCGCCAGTCAGGGTCAGGGGGAAGTCGGCGGTGGGCTGCTGGGCTGTCGGCTGGTAAGCAGTGTAGGTGAAGCGTGGGTTAGCCTTGAAGCCCTCGCTGTAGAGGATTTCGGTTCCCTTGCTGGCCTTGTCTGCCACCGGCCACTGGTAGCCCTGCACCTTCAGTTGCTTGTAGCTGACTGCACCAGGCATGGGGATCACCTGGTCGATATAGCGTGCGCTCTCCAACCGCTGGTAGCTGATCCCCGCGTAGATCGGCATCACGCTGGCTAGTTCGCTGAAGATGTAGCCAGGGTTCTTGTACTTGCCCTCAACCCCCAGGCGGGCTGCCAGTTCGACCAGGATTGCCCAGTCGGGGCGGGCCATGCCGCGTGGCTCTACCGCCAGGTAGACACGGTTGACGCGCCGCTCGGCACTGGTGGTCGTGCCATCCTTCTCGGCGAAGCTGGCAGCAGGCAACACCGCATCGGCCATCTCCGCCGTCTCGGTCATGAACAAGTCCTGCACAACCAGGAACTCCAGGTTGTCGAGGGCGCGGCGCACCCGCTCTGGCTCTGGGTCGGACAGCACCGGGTTCTCGCCCATCACGTACATGGCCTTGACCACGCCCTCCGCCGCCCCCTTGTACATCTCGCTAATCGTGCGGCCCTGCTCGCTGGGTAGCGCGGCCAGGCCCCAGGCTGCGGCCAGTTTTTGGCGGGCGGCAGGGTCGCTCACACTCTGGTAGCCAGGGAGGTAGTTGGGCAGGCAGCCGACATCGCTCGCCCCCTGCTTGTTGTTCTGGCCGACGAAGGGGTTGAGGCCACCGCCTGCCTTGCCAACATTGCCAGTCAGCAGGGCAAGGTTCGCCAAGGCCTGCACCATCGCCACCTCGTCGCCACCGGGGGCAATTACCCCTGGCATATAGACGATGCTACTAGCCTTATAGTCAGGATGCGGGATAGTAGACTGGGCCTGTACCTCGGCTGCGCTCATGTTGGCTGGGCCAGCGTTCTCTGGTGGGGTCGCGCTGGTGTTGCTGCTATCGTGCTGGTTCATCGCCGGGGTATTCAGCCCCTCGCTCTGGCTATTGCTGCTGGCTGGCTTGCCCACCCCCGGTGCGGGATTGACCTCCTGCTGCTGCTCGGTCTTGCCGCCAGAGGCGTAGAGGCGGGCCGCCCGCTGGATGTCTGCCGCTGGCACGCCAGTAATCGTGGCGGCCTGCTCTACGCTGGTCGCGCTCAGACCCGCCAGCAGTGCATCGTATCCATCTACCTTACCGTCAATCTTAGCCCTATCCTGCAAGCGTTCGGCGACGATCACCCCAGCCATTGCGTTGAGCAAAGCCAGTTCGGTACCAGGCTTTGGCGCGAGCCAGATCGCCGCCCACTCCACCAGCCGCGTTCGCAGCGGGTTGATCACGATCAGCTTCTGCCCTGTCAGGCGCACCATCTTCTGCAAGTTGTAGGCGAAGACGGGGTGCGTCTCGTATAGGTTGGAGTTGAAGTCGAGGATGCAGCCAGAGTGGTCGTAGATGTCGAGCATCGAGTTGGTCATCGCCGGGTAGCCAAACAGGTCAGCCAGGGCTTGCATACTGCTGGTTGCGCCAAGCCGTGCGTCGTGGTCAACATTGTTGCTGTTCAAGCCAACCCGCATGATCTTCTGAAAGAGGTAGTTCTCCTCATTCGTGGTGTGCGTGCTGGCAATACCCGCCACCTGGTCGCCACTGTATCGCTTCAAGTTGTTGGCTACGAAGTCGAGGGCAACATCCCAGCCGACTTCTTGCAGCCGCCCGTCCCGCTTGATCATTGGGCTGGTGATCCGCCCCTTGTTGTTGACGAAGTCGAGACCGTAGCGGCCACTGACGCACAGCACGCCGTCGTTCACGCCCATTGCGTCTGCGCTACTAACCTGCACGATGCGGTTGCGGTTGCTCTCAATATACTCGGTGCAACCGACGCTGCACATACCGCAAGTGGTGCGCTGTGGGGTAAGCTCCCAGTGGTGTGAGGCCACCTGGTAAGTGTGGCTGGACAGCGCACCGACCGGGCAAACCTCTACGCAAGAGCCGCAGGAGGTACAGGCGGTATCCAGCAAGCTCTTGCCAAAGGGGGTGTCAATGCTGCTATCAATGCCTCGTTCGCTGAAGGCTAGTGCGTCAGCCCCAATCACCTCGTCGCACACCCGCACGCAGCGGCCACAGAGTACGCAGCGGTCGCGGTCGATGTCCACAAAGGGGGAGAGGCGTTCGAGCGGGTGGATGATCTTGGGTCGGTCTAGCGCACCAATTTTGGTTACTTCAAACTCGTAGCAGTAATCCTGCAAGTCGCAGCGGCCAGAGGCTTCGCAGATCGGGCAGTCCACTGGGTGGTCGATATCCAGGGCTTGCAGCACCCGCCGTCGCTCGGCACGGATGCGCTCGGAGTTGGTCAGCACGACTGCGCCCTCGGCGGCGGGGGTGCCGCAGGAGATCACAATGTCGAAGCCGCGCTTGCCCTGCAACTCAACCACGCAGAGGCGACAGGCACCGTAGGCGCGCAGGCCAGGCAAGTAGCAGAAGTTGGCGATCATGATGCCCGCCTTGCGTGCAGCATCAATCAGGTAAGTACCCTGCGGCACCGTCACCTTTGCGCCGTCAATCGTCAGTGTCACGTCAGCCATTGTTTGATCTTCCTCCGCTTGCCTGTGTATTTCCCCACGCCGGGGTACCGCGCCAAATTGGTTCGTTCAATGATCTCCATTGTAACATCTTCTGCCGCTGCCCGTCAGCCTTAGAGAGCAGCCAGAGCCGCCTGGGCGATCTCGTCGTTCTGCTCTGCGCTAGCCCCGCTAACCCCAATCGCCCCATCAGGCTTGCCGCCCAAGATGATCTGGAAGGTGCCGCCGGGGTTGGGTGGCGGCCCCATCGCGTCAGTGATCACCCGCTCCAGCATCATCATCGTCTGCGCCCGCGTTGGTGCGCCACCGCCGTAGAGTGTCAGGCGCATATCGCCTTCAGGGGCGGCACTGAGAGCCTTCGCCGCCGCGTAAACCATCTCGTTCGGCCCCAGCCCATCCATGCGGACGGCAGCAACAGGGTGGCCCGCTGCGTCGTAGACAGCAACAGCAACCTCTACGCCAAGCTGCTCGGCCTTGTTCTCAGCAGCAGCAACCATCCGTTGTGCAGCAGCCAGATTGATCATCGCCCACCTTCCCGCTGACCGCCCAACCTACCCTGCCAGCCGATCCAGCTTACGCCCCTCGCCCAGGACAGGGAGAGGGGCGTGAGTGCTTCTTACTTTGCCACTGCCAGTTGTGGCATGGGGGCTTCCTTTAGTAGGTTGTTCTGCTGGCCGCGCTGTGGCAGACCAAGCTCCTTGCGCTCCTGCTCCAACGCCACCAGTGCTTCGCAGCGACCGTAGCGGCACTGCTTCTCGCGGATGTGTTCTAGCAGATCGGGCATGAAGTTCTGCAACAGGCTCAGGGTGGGCAGCGGGGCTGCCTGCCCCAGGCCGCAGAGCGACATAGTCACCACGTGGTCACTCCACTCCTTGAGGGCGGGTACGTCGTCCTCGCGGCCCAGACCAGTGCAGATGCGGTCGAACATATCGAGCAGGCTTTTGGTGCCGATGCGACAGGGTACGCACTTGCCGCACGATTCGTAGCGGTTGAAGCGCATGAAGTAGCGGGCGAAGTCCACGGGGCAGGCTGTGTCGTTCAACACCACGAAGCCGCCGCTGCCCAGCACGCCACCAACCGCGCCCATATCCTCTGGGCCGTTGTCGAAGGTCATCTTCAGATGCAGATGCTCGTCCAGCATCATGCCGCCAGAGGTGCCGCCAGTCTGGATGAAGCGGAACTTGCGCTCGCCATTCTCGTCACCTACCACGCCGCCCCCGATCTTGTAGACCAGGTCGTGCATTGTGGTGCCGAGCGGTACCTCAGACACGCCAATGGTGCGCGTGTGGCCCATCAGGCTGACCAGCTTGGTGCCAGGTGACTTCTGGGTGCCGAGACCGAGGAACCAATCGGCTCCCTTGTTGACGATCCAGGGGACGTTGGTCATCGTTTCCACGTTGTTGACGCAGGTCGGCTTGCCCCACAGCCCCGACTCGACCGAGCGCGGCGGCTTGGTGCGCGGGAAGGCGCGCTGACCCTCGATACCCGTCTGCAAAGCGTCGGCCAGGCCGCTGATGTAGGCACCACCCCCCATGTAGACCTGTACGTTGAGGTCGTAGCCGCTGCCGAGGATGTTCTCACCGATCAGGCCCAGTTGCTTGGCCTGCTCGACTGCGTGTTCCATAGTGCGGATCGCCATCGGGTACTCGTCGCCGATATAGATGTAGGCAATGTGGCTGCCGACTGCCCACGACTCGATGATCAGCCCCTCGATCAGCAAGTGGGGATCGCTCTCCATCAAGCGGCGATCCTTGAAGACGTTCGGCTCACCCTCGTGGGCGTTGCAGATCACGTACTTCGGGCTGCCCTTCGCCTTGCGCGCCCCCTCCCACTTGATGCCCGCGTTGAAGCCCGCCCCACCCCGCCCGCGGATGTTCGCCTTCTTGATTTCCTCAATCAACTGATCTGGCTGCCAATCGAACAGCACCTTGATCAAGGCCGCATAACCGCCCCGCCCCACATAGTCGTAGATGTCACGGGGGTTGATGTAGCCGAAGTTCCGCATCAGGATGCGCTGTTGCAGGCCGTAGAAGTCCAACTCCTTTGCAGGCTTGACCCCCGACACGTTATAGCCCTGCGCCCCATCAAACTCCTCCAGGCCATAGGCGCAGAGGGCCATCTCTGGCACTATCTGCTCACGCTTGACCCCAGCTACCAGGTCGGCCACGCGGTCGGGGTAGATTTCGGCATAGCTGATGCGGATGCCACGGGGGTAGACCACATCTACCACCGGTTCTACCCAGTGGGTGCCGATGCTGCTAGTTACCCGCACATCAGCGTTCAGCCCCTGCTTCTTGCACTCGTCCAGCAAGGTGGCATAAACCCGCCACGCGCCGTGGGCTGTGCTACTGCTGCTGATGCCGACCAGGAAGGTAGGCCGTTGCACATGGGCGTAGTCTCGATCCCAGCGGGCGGTCTCGCCCTGGGCCAGTTGCTCGAAGGTAGCACGGTTGCTGATCGGCAGCACCTTGCGCTCGGCCCCGGTCTTCATGTCAATGCTGTTCAGGCTCATGGTCGTTCTCCTTCGGTTTGCTTGCTATGGTCGCCAATAACACATCGAGTCTTTGCTCAGTTACTTCGTCTGCATACATGAGGCCAGTTTCGTTCAAAGCCATGCCAAGCTCATCATATCGGGCGTACTTTGTAACTTTGCCCATCTCAACCTTGAACAGTGAAGCTACGTCAGACTCACCAATCACTTCTCTCGTCTCAGGCGAACGCCATATGCCGTGCTGTGCTACTACAACCGTCTCGTCACGGGCAAAGATGCGCTGTGTTTCCAGGTTCAGCCTGGTGCCTGCTAGCCACTCGCGCAGCACTTGATGACCGTAGCCGCTACCGCGTGGCCCCCTAACCTCAACATCCATTGCGGAGAACTCAAGCACGCGATCAACATCCTGCCCGCTGACCGCATCCTGCCATGCCAGCACAACTGCTACGCTATCAAGCTCCATCTTGCACCTGCTTCACTGCTCCTAATTACTAGCGGCCACCCTCACCGACGCGGGTGTGGCCGTCGTCGGGGCCACCTGCGGTGTTGGCGGGGATCGCATCGCCACCGGTCTGGTTCTGAGCGTAGGTGCGGGTGTTGAGGTCGTCCAACAGTTGGTTCAGCTTCTCCGGGGTCACGTGGCCGTAGCTCTCCCCATCGATCTCGACCAGCGGTGACCACTCGCACGCCCCCATGCAGGTGCTGAATGGCTGGAAGGTGATCTGCTTGTCGTAAGTCGTCTCGCCCGCGCCAATGCCCAACCGCTCGGAGATGATCCGCCGCAGCTTCGTGGTGCCGACCGTGTAGCAGCCAGAGCCTTCGCAGAGGAAAATCTTGTGCGTGCCGGGCTTGCGGAACTTGTAGATGCTATAGAAGGTCAACGAGCTGTAAATCTGCATGGGGGTCAGCCCCAGTTCGTGGGCCACCTGGTAGCAGGCCGACTCGTTGATATAGCCAAACTCCTCCAGCAGCTCCTGGAAGACCGGCATCAACGCCTCCTCTGGGCTGACGTTGCGGTGCTTGTTGCAGGTTTCGGTGACAAACACCGGGTCAATATCGCGGGCTACCGAGTGGTGCATCTGCTCAACTTCGCTCATCTTACGCTCCTACTTCCCCTTGTGCGGGAGGTCAGGTGGTTTAACGGTCTACTTCGCCCAGCACGATGTCAATGCTGCCGATCACCGCCACCAGGTCGGCGATCATCTCGCCCTCGGCCATGTGTGGGATTGCGCCCAGGTTGATGAAGCTGGGGGCGCGCACGTGAACGCGGTAAGGGATGCTGCCACCGCGACTGACGATGTAGTAGCCAAGCTCACCCTTTGGCGACTCGATCCCAGCGTAAATCTCGCCAGCGGGGGCGGTGAAGCCCTTGAGGGTAATGATGAAGTGGCGTTGCATTGCCTCAATGCTGCTCATCGTTGCGTCGCGGGAGGGGATGGCGATGTGTACATCATCGGTCATCACTGGGCCGTCGGGCATTTGGTCTAGGGCCTGGCGGATGATGCGGAGGCTCTGGTTCATCTCCTCCATGCGGCAAAGGAAGCGGTCATATACGTCGCCAGTAGTACCCAGCGGCACGTCAAACTCCATGCGGTCGTAGGCATCATAAGGTGCTGCCTTCCGCACGTCGTAGTTCACGCCGCTGCCGCGTAGGCTGGCCCCAGTCAGGCCGAAGCTAATTGCGTCCTCAGCACTGATCACGCCAATGCCCTTGATGCGGCGCAGGAAGATCGGGTTCTCGGCCAGCAGGCCGTTGTACTCGGCAAGGTGGGCGGGCATCCCATCAATGAACTCGCGTACCTTCTCCTTGAAGATCGGCGGCACATCCTGGGGCAGGCCGCCCACGCGCAGAGCATTGAGGGTCAGGCGTGCGCCGCAGTAGCTCTCAAAGATGTCGAGGATCGCCTCGCGCTCCCGCATGGAGTAGAGGAAGACGGTGATTGCCCCAATATCCATCACGTGGGTGCCGAGCCAGAGCAGGTGGCTGGCGATACGCTGCAATTCGGCCAGCACCACGCGGATGTACTTGGCTCGCTCTGGCACCGTCACCCCCAGCAGCTTCTCTACCGCGATCACAAAAGCCTGCTCGCTAGTGAAGGCTGCAATGTAGTCCATACGGTCAGTGTAGGGGATAAACTGGTTGTAGAACATACTCTCGCCCAGCTTCTCCATGCCACGGTGCAGGTAGCCAGGGTCTGGGGTGATCTTGGTGACGATTTCGCCCTCAAGGTCGATCAGCAGGCGCAGTACCCCATGCGTGCTGGGGTGTTGCGGCCCCATGTTGAGGGTCACTTCCTGCTTGAAGATGTCGTGCTGTGCGTCCACTATCTGCCGCTGGTCGTTGGGGCTGGGCATTAGCCCATAGCCCGCCAGTTCGTTCGTACTCTCCTCAATGCTCCTGGACATTGTCGCTCTCCTTAGTTAGCCAGCCACAAGCTCTGCGCCTGCTCCAGCTTTGCATGGTTAGTGGTAGCCCTCCAGCGGGTAATCCTTGCGTAGGGGGTAGCCCTCCCAGTCCTCTGGCAACAAGATGCGCCGCAAGCCCTGATGGCCGACGAACTTGATGCCTAGCATATCGTATGCTTCCTTCTCCTGGAAGTAGGCCGCGTGCCAGAGCAGGGTCACCGAAGGCATTGGCTCATCCTCACCCACGCGCGCCTTCACTCGAATGTGCTGGTTGTACGGTAGCGAGTATAGCTGGTAGATTACCTCGAAACGTTGTTCGCGCTCAGGGTAGTCACAGCCAGTCATGTCCTTCATCATGTTATAGCGTAGGTCGGGGTCATCGCGCAGAAAGGTGCAGACTTCGATCACCTTGTCCTTCGGGATCAGCACGGTGATCTCGCCCCGAAAGTAGATCACTTCCTCCACCAGGCCGGGGAACTTCTCGGCCAGCTTACGCACCGCCAGAGCCTCGATCTCCTGGCTAATGCTGTCAGCGGTCGCGCTACCCGGCTTCTCTTGCTGCTTGTCGTCCATCTTACCCCTCCCATTGCATCAGCGGTGTCAGGCAGCGACCTTGCGCCCCTCCACATCCACGGTGGTCTTGGCGATAGTATCGCGCTTGATCTTTTCCATCAGCTTGAGGATGCCGAAGCTCTGCGCCTCCGGGGTGGGTGGGCAGCCGGGTACGTAAATGTCCACCGGCACGATCTCGTCGATGCCCTGCACGGTGGCGTAGGTGGGGAAGGGGCCGCCGCTGGTCGCGCAGTTGCCCATTGCGATTACCCAGCGTGGCTCGGCCATCTGGTCGTAGATGGTGCGCACGACGTTCGCCATCTTGTACGTCACTGTGCCAGAAACCAGCATCACGTCCGATTGGCGCGGGCTGAAGCGGTAGAGCATCCCATAGCGTTCGAGGAAGTCGTAGCGGCTGATGCCAACCGCCATCGTCTCAATTGCGCAGCAGGCGGTACCGAGGATCAGCGGCCAGAGGCTGCTGGTGCGCGCCCAGTTAAAGAGGAAGTCCACCGTTGTGGTGATCAAACCCGGCTTGAAGCGATCATTGATCAAAGCCATCTGCTTGCTCCTTCAATCCCTACCATAGTGGGGCGATGCTGCCCCAGCCCTGTCAAGTTGGACCCTACCCCTGGGTGGGCAAGTACAATATTGGTTACGAAATCCAGTCGAGCGCACCCTTGCGCCAGGCGTAGGCATAGCCGACCAGCAGTAGCGCAATAAAGAGGAACATCTCTACCAGCCCGAACCAGCCCAGGGCATTGAAGGCCACTGCCCAGGGGTAGAGGAAGACCGCCTCAATGTCGAAGACTACGAATAGCATTGCCACCAGGTAGTAGCGCACGGTGTATCGTTGCTGGGCCGAGCCGATCTGGGGCATACCGCTCTCGTAGGGGGTCAGCTTCTCCGCGTAGGGGTTCTTGGGGCGGAACAGTGCGCCGAGGGTGACGATCACGATGCCCAACCCGCCCACGATCAGGGCAAAGATGCCGATGCTTACGTAATCTGACGGGTTCTGCATGGCTAGCTCCTCTCGGTTATCGGCTCATTTGTTTGTGACAGGAAGCACAATCTTTCCTCGTGATTATACCACAAACCGGGCAGGCTGTCTATAGGGGATGCGGCTACGATAGCCATAACCTCAGCCTATACCTAGCATTGTATGTGCCTACGCTTGCGGGCAACTTGCCAACCTAGCTGCTGCTGCGCTCTATGTTATAGCAGGTGTAGGGTCGGCGAGGGGGTGCAGCAGGTTGGTAGCAAGGCAGCTAGCGGCTTGGCCCGACGGTTAGTAGATGAGTTGTGTATGGGTAGATAGCTGCTGTTGGCCCAGGCCGCCCCCACCGCCGGGCTAACTCCCGTGGCCTCTCCCACTCGCCGGTGGTGATGCGCTCGAAGGGCTGACGGCTGCTCTCTGCCGTGCTGCCGTTAGCGGCTGGCGGCGTGGCCGGGGGGGTGTGCTGCTGCTGGATGGCGGCCAACAACTCGCCTCGGCTGGCGGCCAAATCCTCGCGCAGCTTCTGCACCTCAAGCTCGGCGCGCTTGCTGCGATAGAGTACCTCCTCGGTGATCCGCCGATTGGCAGCGGTCACGTCGGCCAGCAGCCCAAATAGGAAGATGATGATGCCTAGCATGAACGCCGTGGTGCCGAAGATGGTGGATTGCAGGTGGCGGTCGCTTTCTGGGTGATTGAAGAAGTACCAGTAGGCGAAACGCCCGATGTAGAAGCCGCCAATCAGCAGGAAGGCGAAGGAGAAGTAGGAGAATATCTTGAACGGCTCGTAGAGGGTGTAGATACGCACTATCGTGCTGATCTGCTTCTTGAGGAAGTCACTGGTGCTACGCATCAGGCGGCTAGGGCGCGTCACCTCGTTGGTGATGATTGGGATGTCGGCAATCGCCAGGTTCTTCTTGCCTGCCTGGATGATCGTCTCGGTGGTATAGGTGTAGTTGGTGATCACGTTTAGTTGCAGGGCGGCCTCGCGGCTGAAGGCGCGGAAGCCGCTCACTGCGTCTGGCACGTTGGTATTGGAGACGCGGCGCACGACCCAGCTACCAAACTTCTGCAACTGCTTCTTCAGTGGGCTGAAATGCTCGATCTGCTGCACCTGTCGGTTGCCGATTACCATGTCTGCCTCGTGGCGCAGGATAGGGGCGATCAGGTTGCCGATCTCCTGCTGGGGGTACTGGTTGTCGCCGTCGGTGTTGACGATCACATCCGCCCCACGTCGCAGGCAGGCGTTCAGCCCCGTCTGGAAGGCCGCCGCCAACCCTTTATTGCCCACGTGCCGTATTACATAGGTCACGCCCAGTTCGTGGGCCACGGCCACCGTGCGGTCACGGCTGCCGTCGTCGATCACCAGCGTCTCGATCACATCCACGCCAGGGAGCGTCTTTGGGATGTCGCGCATCACCATCGGCAACGTTTCTTCTTCGTTATAACAGGGAATCTGGATGATCAGCTTAACCACAATCTCGCCTTCCCAGCACTCGCGTGCATGAACAGCAGACAGAGCAACCCCCGCCTACTATTCTACAATTGCGGGCGGCAAAGGTCAAGCAAGCGCGGGAAGATGCGGCAGAGTGGGCTTAAGCTGGCAGTAGCCGTTACTTGGGCCAGGTGAAGCAGAAGAATTGCGCCCCACACAAAGTTAGACCCTCCCAGGCAGCCCACTATCAGGCCTGGGCTGCCTGCTGCTCGGCCTCCTGAGCCTCCTGCTCACCCTCGGTATTGGCTGGTTCAGCCTTGCCTGCCGCCTCAAGCTGCTGGCGGTATTCAAGGTTGGGGTCGTAGTAGCTTATCTCTGGTGCAGCCGTGGGGCTGTGGAAGACCAGGCGGCTGACGCTGCCCTTCATTGGGTAGTTGGGTTCGCGGATGCTCGCCCGCGTCAACTCTACCCCTTCGAGGCCGCGCCGTAGGATCATGGTCGGGTCGCCGTGGCTGACGAAGGCGATCTCCTGCCCGGCGTGGCGAGCCACCAGGTCGCGGGTAGCAGCCAGCATTCGAGCATAGATGTCGGTGATGCTCTCGTCCTCATCCGCCGCCTTCGGCTCGTAGAAGTTGATCTTACCCGCTTCGAGATCGGGCAGCGAACCGCCGCGCCAGCTGGTCTTCACCTCGTGCAGCCGCTCGTCCTGCACTACCGGGGTGGGCGGGTGCTGCGCCCAGCCAATGATGTCTGCCGTCATGCGGGCGCGCAGCAGTGGGCTGACATAGATCGTGTGCAGGCGGGCCACCTGCGCCAGGTAGAGCGCGCTGTTCTGCGCCTCTTGCAGGCCAACCCCGCTCAGGCGGTAGCGTGGCAGCCGCTCGTAGATAACCTTCTCTGGGTTATGCACGTCGGCATGGCGAACCAGATAGAGGGTAGTAGGAGTATCTATAGCAACCTTTCCTCTGGGAGCAGCTTGCTCCCCGTCCCTTACTTGATCAAGAAACCGCCAACGATGATCCCTGCGATGGCGAACATAAAGATGAAGGAGTTTAGCACCTTGCTTTCCAGGCCGTCGCTAAACTGGTAGCCAGTAGAGCGCACGGTGCCGAGGCCAACATTGAAGTAGGGAGCGAGGATGCCGTTCAGCAGCCAGCCCACTGCCGCCCCGGCCACCGCTGCCAGCGCACGCCAGCCGAAACGGTAGAGGTTGTTCAGGCCCAGGTTGTCGCGGTCGAACAGCAGCGTCCAGAGCGCAGCGACGACCAGGCTGGTGACGATGATCCGCACGATGGGCGGGCGGGGCTTCTTCTGCTCTACACTCACGCTTGCACCTCTTGGCAGGATATTAGTTTAGCTCGAAGTCAGAGAACCTTGCCAGCTACGAAACAGTGTTCTTCAACTGGTTGACGCTGCACTCGTCCGCTGCAACCGTAAAATCGTACACTTCGCCGCGATTATAGCACACGCTTGCGCGGTTTGACAAAAGCAGGCCACTTGGCCTACAATGGGCTGTAAGCTGGTGCGCACCCCGCACGAGGAGAGGAATACAGGGCAAAGATGAATATATCCTTCAGCAATCCCTGGGGGCTGCTCCTGCTCGCCGCCCTGCCACTGTTCTGGTGGATCGCCCGCGATGGTCTACGCTATATGCGTCCGCTCCGTCGCTGGCTCACCCTCAGCCTGCGGCTGCTGCTCGTCGCCCTGCTGGTAGTCTCCTTCGCGGGTATCCAGGCGGTGCAGGCAGTCAACAACCTCGCGGTCGTCTTCCTGCTCGACCGCTCGGACAGCCTGCCAGCGGCAGCCCAGGCCCAACAACTGGTCTTCCTCAATCGGGCAATGGCCCAACTCAGCCCAGCAGACCGCGCCGCCGTCGTCGTCTTCGCCCAGGAGGCGATGGTTGAACGCCCGCTGACCGCCCCCGCCCCGCTAGCGGAGGTCAAGAGCCAGCCTCATCCCTACTACACCGACCTTGCTGCCGCCGTGCGCCTTGGCACCGCCCTGTTCCCCGCCGCCAGCCAAAAGCGGATCGTAGTCCTCAGCGACGGCAACGAGAACCTGGATAGCGCGTTGGAGGCCGCCCAGCTTGCAGCCAGCAATGGCATCGCCTTCAGCGCAGTCAACTTCGCCCCACAGCGTAGCGCAGACAGCAGCGAAGTGTCGGTTGAAGACCTGACTGCCCCACCAAGCGTGCGTCAGGGCGAGCAGTTTAGCCTCAATGTTGTGGTCAACAGTACGCGCAAGCAGCCCGCCCGCCTCTCCATCCTGCGTGGCGAGCAACTGATTCGGGTCAGCCCAGTTGAACTGAATGTGGGCCGCAACACCTTTCGCCAGGAAGTGACGGTCGCACAGAAGGGGCTGGCGACCTTCCGCGTGCAGATCGCCACCGACGTGGGCGGCGACACTGTGGCCCAGAACAACAGCTACTCTGCCTTCAGCTTTGTGCAAGGCAACCCCAGCGTGCTGCTGGTCAGCAACCAGGCCAGCCAGTCGCGCCCACTACTGATAGCTCTCCGTGCGGCTGGCATCGAGGCGAGGGCAGTCACAGCGGCCTTCTGCCCCCCGACCGTGACCGAACTCGCCAGTTTCGACGCGATAGTGCTGGACAATGTGGCCGCCGACACCCTGCCCGCTGGCGCAGCAGAGGCAATCCAGAGCTATGTGCGCGATCTAGGGCGTGGCCTGATCGCCCTCGGTGGCGACGAGAGTTTCGCCCTCGGCGGCTACTTCCGCAGCCCGCTGGAAGACACGCTGCCGATCAACATGAACCTACCCAATAGAATGTCCGAGGCCAACACTGCCGTGATGTTGGTGATCGACCACTCTGGTAGCATGGATGAGCGGACGACGACCGGCGCACGCAAGATGGACCTTGCTATCGAAGCAGCCAAGCAAGCGGTTGCCAACCTCGGCGTGGATGACGTGCTGGGGGTGATTGCCTTCGACAACGACCACTACAATGTTGTGCGCCTGCGCCCAGTGGACGATGCAGTGGCGATCCAGCAGGCGATCAGCACGATCAACGTCGCTGGTGGCACCAATATGTGGGGCGCACTCAACCCGGCGATTGACGCTCTCGGCGAGGCCGCCGCCAAGTCCAAGACGATCATCCTGCTAACCGACGGCATCTCCGACCCCGGCGACGTGGCGGTGACTGGCAAGGCAGCCTTTGACGCGGGTATCACGATCACCACCATCGGCCTGGGCGACTTCATCGACAAGCCAACCCTGGAAGAACTCTCGCGGCGCACGGGCGGTCGCTTCTACCAGTCTACTAGCGGCAACGATCTGCCCAAAATCTTCACCAAAGAGACGCGCATGGCCGCCCGCAGCTACCTGAACGAGCGACCCTTCACCCCCGCCCTGGTTGGGGTCAGCCCTATCATGCGGGGGTTGACCGGCCAGCCGCTGCCCCGGCTCTACGGCTATGTGGGCAGCAGTGTCAAGCCGCTCGCCAGCCTGATCCTCGCCTCGGACAATGGCGACCCGATCCTGGCCGCCTGGCAGTATGGCCTGGGTCGCGCTGTGGCCTGGACGAGCGATGGGCATGGGCAGTGGGCGGCAGACTGGGTGACGTGGCCGCAGTTCAGCACCTTCTGGTCGCAGGCGGTGCGCTGGACTATGCCGGGTCAGGCGGCCACTTCCCTCCAACCGCTGGTTGCTATCAACGACAACAGCGGCCATGTGCAGGTTGATGCGTTGGGCGGCACAGGCTACCTCAACAACCTTGAGGTGAACGCTAGCGTAGTTGGCCCCGACCGCCTGACCGACACCGTGACCCTGCGCCAGAGTGCGCCGGGCCGTTACGAAGCCGACTTCCCACTGCGCGGCGAAGGGGTCTACCTGGTAGGGGTGCGGGCGGGCGGCATAGTTGCTAGCAGCGTGACAGTTAGTGGCACGCAGGTGCAGCGCAGTACTGCCTTCAGCGAGACTCAGACCCTCGGCCTCGCTGTTCCCTACTCACCTGAATACCGCCAGAGCGGCGGCAACGAGAGCTTCTTGCGCCGCCTGATCAGCCTCGGCCTGCCCAACCTGCAAGCAGGTGCGCCCAGTCAACTGCTGCTCAACCCTGGTGACGACCCTGCCCCGCTCGCTGCCCACAACCTGAAGGCGCAGGCTAGCAGCAGCGACCTTTGGCCTTACACCCTTGCCGCCGCCATCCTGTTGCTGCCGCTTGATGTGGGGGTACGCCGGGTGGCGGTCGGCCTCAGCGAACTGGAGAACTGGTTCAACCGCCGTCGCCGCCGCCGCCAGCCAGTCACAGTTGGGGTCAGCGACGGCACCGCCCTCTTTGCGGCCAAGCAAAGAGCGGGGCAGCGCACCCGTGCCAGCAGTGCCAGCAGCACCGCGCAATCCCTCCCCACCAATCTGGTGGAAAGAGCCAATGTGCCGCTTGACAAGGATAGTACAATAAGGCTAGCGAACCAGTCCGGCAACGCTACGCCCCCCGATGCCAGTGGGGAGAGCCTGAGCAGCCAACTGCTCCGCAATCAGCAGGAGCGACGGCGGGATTGAGCAAGCTCGCTGAAAACGGGGAAGGAAGAGGCATAGATGGCCGGTCCAAAGGTAGGCGAACGTTACGAGTTGCGACGACGACTGGATCAGCGGGAGGGGATCGTCGTCTTTGAGGGCTGGGATGAGCAGCAGGGTAAGCCAGTTCAGGCTCTCCTGTTGCGCGTCAGCGGATCGGGCAGCGGCGAGGAGCAGACCCGCCTGCTCCAATTCGCCCGCCTGGCTGGGCAGGTGGGGACGATGCCGCCACCTGTCCTTCCCGCCTTGCTCGACAGCGGCAGCAGTTCCACCCCGGAGAACGCGGGCGAGACCCTCTACTACCTGATCGCTGATTGGGTAGAAGGGCAGAACCTTGAGGGGCAATTGCCGCTTGAGCCAGAGCGGGCGGTGATGATCGTCACCACCCTGGCCGAGGGGCTGAAGTGGGCGCGTGGTCGCTTTGGTAGTGGCGCGCCGCGCTACGACCTCGACCCGACCAGCCTTGTTACCGACGAGGACGGTAGCGTGCGGGTCAGCAGCTTCTCGCCTCCTGGTATCGGCGGCGAAGCTGACAGCGAGCAGGGCGACATTGCTATCCTCGGCAATCTGCTACGTAGCCTGCTGGCGGGTGGGGCTAGTGAGGCCACCCGCAAATTGAGCGCGGCCCAGGCTCTAGCCCTTGCCCAGGTCATTGGGCGTTCGACTGCGCCGCTGGGCAACCGCTATCCTACCATCGACCAGTTCTTGGATGCTTTGCAGCAGGCGTTGGCGGGCAAGACTACCCCGGCCCCGGTTGCGGTCAACCGCCCAGTCAGTGACAGCCTACGCCGCCCGCCAGCGGAGGAAGCCGTAGAGTTCCAGAACTTCAGCGACGAGCCACCCACATCGTCTGCACCCACCCTTGTCGCCCCACCGCCCCCTTCCCTGTTTGCTGCTCCACCGCCAGTGACCCTGCCACCGCTGGACGTGCCAGACCTTGAGCCGTTCAGCCCCGATGATGCGTTCGGCCCTGCCCCCTTCGAGGACGCACCGCCAACGGAGGCCCGTGAGGGTACTGGCCCGCAGATACTACCCGGTGACAACAACCGCAATACTAGCAACCTGGTAGCAGCCGCCAATTTTACCCCACCCGACCAAAACACCCCCCTGCCTAGCCCAGCCAAGCGGGTGACCGTTGTCACTGCTGCCGACTTCGACAAGAGCCAGCCGATAGCGACTGGCACCCGCGCCACCAGCTTTGGCGACGAACGCTTTGGGCCACCCGCTGAATTGAATGAGACGGGGCAGCCAGCCGCCAGCCCGGCCCGCGATGTATACCGCGACAACTACGCTTCTGGCGAACCGGCCCGCCGCAGTGGCAGCCTGGGTGGGTCGCCGCGCCTGGCTGGCCGCCCGACCGACGCGGACAGCCGCCCGCGCACTGGCGAGATCATCGTAGCCAAGACTCGCCCCCACACCCGTACTGCTGGGCTACGCAACACCTTTGAGGCTAACCGCCTGCCCTGGTTGGTGGGTGGTGGCATCGCAGTGCTGCTGCTGCTGCTGCTGGTGATCGTCACCCGCAACCCTGGCACCGCCGCTCAACCTGCCGTTACCGCTGGGCAAATAACCGCCACCGCCAGTGCGGCCAGCAGTAGCACTGCCCTGGCGATGGTAATCAGCCCGACCAGCGCGATCAGCCTCACCAGCCTGGCCTTCGTCGCACCGACAGCCACGCCCCTGCTGCTACCGACTGACACAGTGGGGGCAGCAGTGCCATCTGCCCCGACCGCTACCCCCTGCGCCCTGCGCTTCAGCGACGTGCCGCAGAGCGACGACGACTATACGCCGATCATGGATGTTGCCTGTCGCGGGGTAGTTTTTGCCCCCAATGGAGGCGCGTTTGAGAAGGAACGTCCTGTCACCCGCGCTGAGATGGCCCATGCCCTGGTTACTGCCCTCGACCTGCCGCCCGGCAATCCAGCAGTGCTGTCTGGCAGCGTTGGCGACGTGAGCGAAACCACGCCCTTTTATACTGATATTGTGGCTGTGGTCTCCAACGGCGGGATGAGCGGGGCAGGCGGTCGCTTCAACCCCAACCAGACCTTGACCCGCATCCAGGCTATCGCTGCTATCGTCCGCACCAACCAGTGGCAGGACGAACCAGGGCCGGGCGCGCCCCACTACAGCGACGTGCAATCCAACGACCTGCTCTACAAGCAGGTAGAGCGCGCCTACAGCCGTAATGTGATCGGCGGCGGAGGGGAGCTACGCAAGAATGCTCCTGCCACCCGCAAGGACGTAGCCCTGATGATCTTCAATATGCTCCAGAGTGCCAACCAATGATCAAGGCAGTAATCTTCGACATGGACGGCCTGCTGCTGGACTCCGAACTCTACTGGGATGAGGCGCGGCACGGCTACGTTCAGCAACAGGGCGGGGCGTGGAGCAACCAGGATAGCGTCAACGTGATCGGCCACAATTCGGCGCAATGGGCGCGCTACATCCAGGAGCAG
Source organism: Chloroflexota bacterium (assembly GCA_043754535.1). Taxonomy (GTDB): domain Bacteria; phylum Chloroflexota; class Chloroflexia; order QHBQ01; family QHBQ01; genus JBBROH01. The sequence goes on from JAYUUN010000010.1 coordinate 47,781, forward strand.
TTTGGCATCCAGCAACCAGCAGCGGAGATCATCCAGGCTGTCGTCGCCCGCATGGAGCAACTCTACGCTCAAGAGCTACCCTGGCTGCCGGGGGCGCAGGATGCAGTGCGGCTGCTGGCTGGCCGCTACCCACTCGCGGTCGCCTCGGCCTCGCACCGCACCCTGATCGACCTGGTGCTGAACGTCAGTGGCCTCGGTCTGTTCTTCCAGAGCGTGACCAGTGCCGATGAGGTGACGCACGGTAAGCCTGCTCCCGACGTGTATTTGCTAGCTGCCTCGCGCCTGGGGGTGGCAGCCACAGCCTGCGTCGCCTTTGAGGACAGTAGCAATGGCATCCTCTCTGCTGCCGCCAGCGGCGCACAGGTGGTTGCCGTCCCCAACCTGCACTTCCCGCCCACTGCTGTTGCGCTGGCCCAGGCAACCCTGGTACTGCCCAGCCTGGCGCAGTTGACGCTGGCGATGGTTGAGGGGATTGGTGGCTAACGATGGTTGCTTTGCAGCAGACTGCTCTCCAATCGCAGGTTAATGGCCGCATGGCAGCCCGTGAGGAGTTGGAGCGGCGTTACCATCCTTGCCTACGTGAGGACTTCAGCTACCGCCAGCTAGTCACTTACGTACCAAGCAAGAAGCTGGCTGTTCACCGCTGGTTTAAGTATCCCCAGGGGTACGCCCCACAGTTAGTGGAGCGGAGAAGCTGGCCCATGTCTATAGCGTGCGCCTGAGCAATGGTACTGCCCTGACCTTCAGCAGCGAACCAGACATCTCCTTCTATGCCCCCAGCGGTTAGAGCCGCCCGCCACAAGCACGCGCCCGCCAGTTTGTGTTATAATGGGCAGGTGGAACTTCTGCACGTGATCCAGCGTTACTGGCCCTACGTCGGCGGTAGCGAACTCTACTTCCAGGTGATCAGCGAACGCTTCGCCGCCGCTGGCAACCGCGTGCGGCTAGCAACCACCGACGCGTGGGATATCGAGCATTTCTGGGCGGCGGGCAAGCGGCGGGTGGCGCAGGTGGCAGAGCAGCATGGTGGGGTGGCGATCAACCGCTATCCCGTGCGGCGGCTACCGCTGGTCAGCCCCCTCTACTACCCTGCCATGCGGCGGTTGATGGCTGAAGTCTCGCGGCTGCCGGGCAGTGCGCCTCTACTGCGCCAACTCTGCCGCAGCACCCCGCTCGTTCCGGCAATGGCGCGGGCCTTCAAGCGAGATAGCCAGCCGCTCGACCTGATCCATGTGACCAATATACCCTTCGACGCGCTGATCTATCACGCGGAGGGGCTGGCCCGAAGGCGGGGTGTGCCGCTGGTGATCACCCCCTTCACCCACCTGGGTGAGCCACAGGACAGGCGCATCCGCAAGTATTACACCATGCGCCACCAGGTTGCCTTTGAGCGCGCCGCTGCTGCCGTTGTCGTGCAGACCGACCTGGAGCGTGACTACCTCGCCAGCCTGGGCGTGCCGCGCGCGAAGATGCACAAAATCGGGGTGGGTATCGATCCCCAGGACGCGCTGGGTGGCGACGGCCCTCGCTTTCGTCAGCAGCACAACCTGGGCGACCGTCCGCTCGTCTACTACCTGGGCGTGACTGCCTTCGATAAGGGGACAGTGCATCTGGTAGAAGCGATGCGTAAGTTGTGGGCGGGCGGCAGCGACGCGGCATTGGTGGTCGCGGGCAATACCATGAGCCACTTTGTTGCTTACCTCGACCGCCTGCCCGCCGCTGACCGCCAGCGGGTGTTGCTGCTCGGCCCCATAGAGCAGCAGGCCAAGCTCGATCTGTTCGCCGCCGCCGATGTGGGGGTGATGACCAGCCGCACCGACAGCTTCGGCCTGTTCTACCTCGAAGCCTGGGTCAACGGCACCCCAGTGATCGGCGCGCGGGCGGGTGGCGTGCCGGAGGTGGTAACCGATGGCAAGGACGGCCTGCTCGTCCGCTTCGGCGACGTGGATGACATTGCCGCCAAAATCGCGCTGCTGATCCGCGAAAAGCCGCTAGCCGCCAGCCTCGCTGCCGCTGGCAAGCAGAAGGTGTATGATAGAATGAATTGGCAGCGCGTATTCAACGAATTGGACGCTTTGTACCGGGAGCTAGTAGCCAAATGAGCGATAATGTCCGCAGCAACAGCAACAAGGATGGCCCTGGCCTGCCCACTCAGCAGGGGGTTGTCCCCCAACCACTCTCGGAGCGTGAAAGCTGGCCGCTGGTAGACATTGTGGTGGTCAGCTACAACTCGGCCCGCTATATCGGCGACTGCCTACGCGCTCTGCTCGGCCTCGATTACCCGGTCTTCACCGTCACCCTGGTGGACAACGCCAGCACCGATGACACGATAAAGATCGTCGAACAGGACTTTCCGAAGGTGCAACTGATCCGCAGCCCGCGCAATCTTGGCTTCGCTGCCGCCTGCAATCTGGGCCTGCGCGATGGCAAAGCTCCCCACGCCGCCATCGTCAACCCTGACGCTATGGTGCGCTTTACCTGGCTGAAGGAGGCGATGCGCCCCTTCAAAGGCAACCGCGGTAGTGAGCGGGTTGGCATCGTCGGCAGCAAAATCCTCTACCCCAATCGGGCTACGATCCAGCACGCGGGCGGCATCTTCGGCTACCCACTGGCAGAGACCTGGCACTATGGCTACGGCGAGGAGGATCACGGCCAGTTCGACACTCCCCGACAGGCCGACTTCGTGACCGGCGCGGCGATGGTGATGGATAGAAGGATGCTCAAGGAGCTAAACTACTTCGACAGCCGCTTCTACCCCCTGTTCTTTGAGGATGTGGATATCTGCTTCCGGGCCTGGAACGCGGGTTGGGCGGTGATCTATGAGCCACGCGCCGTCGTCATCCACCACGAGTCCTCTACCTACCAGCGCAACAGTCAGGGCTACTACCGCAACTATCATCTCAACCGCCTGCGCTTCGTCCTCAAGCACTATACCCACCGCCAGTTGTTCGGCGACTTCGTACCCGCCGAGGCCGCCCGCCTGCGCGAGGAACTCGACCCCAACGACCGTCAGGCTCTGCTCGAACTGTATAGCTCGGCTTTGACGATGGAGGAGCAGGCGGCAGCCCGTCCCGGCCAGCGCAGCGACAACGCGGCGGTGCCGGGCGGTTTCAACAGCTTCGACGCGCAGAGCGGCTTGCAGCAGGAAGACGAACGCCGCCAGCAGTTGAAGAACACCCTGCGCGATGTGCAGGCTAACTGGCAGGTAGAGGAGAAGCCGTTTGCCTCGAACATCCCCGGCGTGGCCTGGTTCCGCAGCTTCGTAGTCAGTCTCGGTTCGCGCTGGTACGTCAAGCAGATACTGGCCCAGCAGGTAGAGTTCAACGCCGCCGTCTACCGCCAGTTGAACGAATTGAGCCGCCAGGTACAGGAGTTGCAGGCAGTGGGGACGATGCAGAGTGCGGTGCTGGGGGCGCGGTTGGGTGAGATTGACGAGCAGGTACACGCCGACCTCGCCCGCGCTGTCGCCCGCGTGAGCAGCCTGGACAAGGGGCTGCACAACCTCCAGGGTCAGTTGGAGCTACTCGCCAGTGGTGCTGGCTCGCCGCCCAAGCGCAACAACCGCAGCACTGGCCCGCTCAATCCAACCTTGCGCGACTGGCGCGACCTCAACGCTGCGCTGGACGAAGCGAACAGCCGCCCCGCCGCTGCCAGCCCGCCCCCCTCTGGCCTGCCCAGCCACGAGGAGATAGACGCGGCTCTGCTCAATATTCTCGACAATGAGGCTGGGCCGCGCCCGCCTGGGACGAACCGCCCTGATGAACAAACCAACCGTCGTTAACACCCCTCCACCCCCAACCTCCTCCACCAGGCGGGTAGGACAGGCACGCACTTTCGTGGTCAGCCGGGTGCTGGTTGCGCCCTTGCTGTGGCTGGGGCTTGCGCTGCTGCTGCTGGGCTTGCACCAATGGTGGCTGAACAGCAGGGCCAACCTGGGTGGCTGGGGGGTGGACGATGCCTGGATCACCTTCCGCTACAGCCACAACCTGGCTCTTGGTAATGGGCCAGTCTGGAACGTGGGCGAAAGGGTGGAGGGTTACACCAACTTCCTCTGGATGCTGCTGGTAGCCGGGGCGATCAAGCTGGGCTTCGGCGGGATCGGGGTCAGCATCCTTGCTGGGGCCGCCGCCGCCCTAGTCACTGTGCCACTCACCTATCGGCTGGCGGAAACAGGCCGCTGGCGGGGCCGTCTGCCCGTCGTCTCCGCCGCCCTCACCCTCTTGCTGGCCGCCGACGGTTCGTTCGCCACCTGGAGCATCGCGGGCCTGGAAACTAGCTTCTACACCATGCTGTTGATCGCCGGTGTGCTGCTGTTCGTCCTCTCGATAGAAGCAGAAGGCAACCTGTCTGATACCATCACTGCTGGTGGGTGGGGGCCAATGCTGGCGGGCGGCGCAGGCTTGCTGCTCGTTCTCGCCGCAATCACCCGCCCTGAGGGGCTGTACGCCTACGCTCTCGGCGGCCTGTTCCGCCTCTACACGCTGGTGCAGCGGCGCAAGTTGCTGCGGGCTGACCTCTATTACCTGCTACCGCTGATCATCCTCTACCTACCCTACTTTGTCTGGCGGTGGAGTTACTACGGCTGGCCGCTGCCCAACACCTTCTACAACAAGGTGGGTAGTGGCTGGGTGCAGGTGGAGCGCGGCATCCGCTACCACAGCAAGTTTGTGGATCGCCACAGCGAGTTGTTCTTCTTCCTACCCTTCGTCGCCTTGCTCACCCAGCGGTTGAACCGCCGCCTGCTGTTTATCTTCAGCCTCGTGGTCGGCTATTGGCTGTACATCGTCTATGTCGGCGGCGACTGGAACTGGGCGATTGGCCGCTTCTTCCACCCCATCCTGCCGCTGCTGGTGGTGCTAAACGCCGACGCAGTACGTGGCCTCTACGACGCGATAGTAGCCCGCGCTGGGCAGCAAGCGGAGGAGCAACGCGGCCTTAAGCTCAAGCTGGCCCTGTTTGGCTGCCTGGCTCTGCTAGTGATTGGCTACTTCCAGTTTGAGCGTAGTAGCCTGAAGGGCGAGGTGAATGGCGACCAACTGGCCTACTTCCAGAGCGTCTCCGCCGCCCTCTACAGCAACGCCCTGTGGATCGACGCACATTCCAGCCCCAGCGACTTGATCGCCACCACCGCTGCGGGGGTGCTGCCTTACTACAGCAACCGCCGCTACCTGGACGTACTTGGCCTCACCAACGAGCATATCGCCCATGTCAGCATCCAGCAGCAAGGCATTGGCCGCCCTGGGCATGAGAAAACCGACATCCCCTACGTCCTCTTGCAGCAGCCGCGCTATATCGTCCTTACCGCGCAGGATAGCGAGTGGCTGACCAACAACGACTTCAAAGCCGCCTACCAGCGCGTGCAATGGTCGAGCGACAAGGGCTATAATGAAGCAGCCCGCGTCTACCAACGGCGATAATCGCCCGCCCGCAACGTTACTGACCAGGTTGAACCCCCAATGGAGCGAACGATGGCTGAGAGTAAACTGACGGATGAGCAGGTAGCCGCAACGTTGGCAGAGATTCGCGCAAAGGTGCAGGCCCGCCGCGCCCGCCTGAGCAGCGAGGAGTCCGTCGCTCTCGGCAGCCGCGCCTTCAACCTGACGGAGCTACGCAAGGCGGTGGACGAATTGAACGACCACTGGTTCGTCTCTGCCCACCTGCCAATGACCTGGGACACCCCGCTGGTTGGGCGGCTAGGCAGCTACACCAAGCGGGTAGTGCGTATCTTGTTGCGCTGGTACATAAACCCGATTGTGGAGCAACAGAACCGCTTCAACGCTGCTACTGCTCGCGCCGCCGTCGAACTGAACGCCTACGCTGAACTGCTCACCCGCCAACAAGCCGAGTTGGAGGAGCGTATCGCGGCTTTGGAGCAGGGATTGGGGCGGACAGAGTCGTGAACATCGTGATCACCACTGCCCAGGTGCCTTTCGTGCGTGGCGGCAACGAGGAGTTGGTGGACAGCCTCAAGCTGGCTCTGCTCGAACACGGTCACCGCGTGGATGTGGTCGCCCTGCCCTTCAAGTGGTACCCCCACGAGTCGCTGGTGCGTAGTATGGCGGCCTGGCGGCTGCTCGACCTGAGCGAGAGCAACGGCGTGGCGGTTGACCTGCTGATCGCTACCAAGTTCCCTTCCTACCTCGCCCAGCACTCGAACAAGCGGCTCTGGCTTGTCCACCAGTACCGCCAGGCTTACGATCAGTTTGGCACGCCCCTGAGTGACCTGACTGGCGGGCCAGAGGATGTGCGCCTGCGCCAGATGATCCAGGCCGCCGACGGGCGCGGTATGGGGGTAGAGGTAGCCCCCCAACATCGTTACGCCATCAGCCAGAACGTGGCGGGCCGCCTGAAGAAGTACAATGGTCTCGATGCCCACGCTCTCTACCCGCCGCCCAAAGCGATCTGGCGCACCGGTGAGTACGGCGATTACGTTCTCTACCTCAACCGCCTGGATGACGCAAAGCGGCCCATGCTGCTGCTGGATGCGCTTGCTCTGCTACCAAAGGCGAAGGCAATCATCGCGGGTAGTGGCCCCCTGCTAGCCGAGGTTCAGCGGCGGGCAGCGAAGCTGGGTGAGCGCGTGCAGGTGTTGGGCCGCGTCAGCGACGAGCGGGCAGTAGAACTCTACGCCAACGCCCGTGCCGTCTACTACGCGCCAGTTGACGAGGATTACGGCTACAGCACGTTGGAGGCGCAGGCGAGCGGCAAGGCGGTGATCACCACCAACGACGCGGGGGGCGTGCTAGAGTTCGCGGCTGATCAGCGTAACGCCCTGGTCAGCGAACCGACCGCTGCCGCCCTTGCTGAGAGCATCCGCCGCCTGCAAGACCGCGACCTCGCTGCCGACCTGGGCGATCAGGGTCACGCCGACCTCGCTGCGAAGGGGATTAGCTGGCAGCGAGTGGTCAGCAGCCTGCTGGGTTGACCAATCCCACTCAATTGAGTTAAAATAGTAAGTGTAGGAGGTGCTGCTATGACCGTTGCACAAGAAGCTCCTCAGCAGGAGCTACCAGAGAATTATGAGCAGGTGCGTCAGCAAGTATTGAGCTTGTCGGCTGCCGAACGCACGCGCCTGCTGCACGAGATGATTGATACCTTGGTGCCAGCCACTCAAGAGACTGTTGTACCCTCGATGAAGGATACTCTAAGCTATGCTCTTGGTAGGTTGTCTGCCCCAGGAGTCACGCCACCAAGCGACGACGAAGTGAAGGAGCTTATTGAGCAGGCACGTGCCGAGAGATATGGCTGATGGACCCACTGCGTTGGATGCTCGATGTGAATATCATCCTTGATGTTTTGCTGAACCGCCAGCCTTACGTAGCTGAAGCGAAACTCGTCTGGGCAGCTTGCAACGAGGACAAGATTAAAGGCTACATTTCCTCATCCTCTTTGCAAAACATTTTCTACTTGAGCCGCCTAATTCGCAAGCGCGAACTGGGCTACAGCCCCGAAGATGCTTTTCGTGAAGCTCTTAATGATGTTCGCGTTTGTATGCTCACTTTCACCGTCGTCTGGTTGAATGAAGGGATCATGCAGGCAGCTTTGACTAACCCCGGCAACGACCTTGAGGATGCGCTTGTAGCGCAGTGTACTATCAAGTTGTTGCTTGATGGCCTCGTTACTAGGGACAACAAGTTTAGGAGTAGCGGCGCACTAGTGTTGTCCCTTGCTGATGCTCTAGCACAGATCAAGCAGCTATCGTGAGTGTGTGCCCAGCCACCCCCAACCTCGCGGCTATCCTCACCGACCTCATCCTCCGTTCAAAGGCGTATTGGGGCTACGACGAGGTGTTCATGGCTGCTAGCCGCCACAATCTCACGCTCACGGCGGAGTATATTGCTGCTAACCTGACCTGCGTGGCCGAGGAAGCTGGGCTACTGTTTGGGGTCTACTCACTGTTTGAACACACGCCTCAGCAGGTGGAGTTGGACAACCTCTTTGTTGAACCGACCGCTATCGGTAAGGGAGTGGGTAAGCTACTCTTTGACCATGCGGTTGAGCAGGCACGGCAGCGCGGCTACCGCGAGATGCGGATCGTCGCTGACCCCAACGCCGAGAGCTTCTACCTGCGTCAGGGCGCGACCCGCGTCGGCGCGGTTGCATCGCCTGCGCAAGCCGGACGGCTGCTGCCGCTGCTGTGCTACAATTTGGTATAATCCTCATGCTACCATCTAACTACAAGGAGAACTTCACAACGCCGTGAGCAATATCTACCACCAACCGCTGTTCGACTCTGTTGAGTTCCGCGCCTACCCACTGGCCCGCTTCGTTCCTGCCCCCGCCGCTGGCATCGTCCCCGACGAGTTCTACTCAACCACCAACTTTCCCACCTACGTGCGCCTGGAGCAGGGCTGGGTGCTGGCTGCCGACCCGCGCATGGACGCAGTGATGGTGCGTGAGGACGACCATGTGCGCTGCACCGAGGCCCGCACCCTGCCCGCTGGCGCACTCGTCCTCTGCGGCAGCCACGAGTCTGGGGCGGACGGCTTCTATGTCAACGACCACGGCTTCCTCGACCCAGAGCCGACCCATACGGAGAAGTTCAGCTTCATGTCGGGTGGCAGCAGCCGCGAACGCCCCGCCGACTACCAGGCACTAGCTGCGATCATGGAGGACGACCGACGGCAGGGCGGCCATGCTGTCTGGGTACTCGGCCCAGCGGTTGTCCATGCGGGCGCACGCGACGCGATGACCTGGCTGGTCAACAACGGCTACGTGGGGGTGCTGTTCGCGGGCAATGCTCTGGCCGCCCACGACCTGGAGATGGCGACCTACCAGACCAGCCTGGGCGTGACCATGCGCGGCCATGCCGTGCCGCTCGGCCACCGCCACCACCTGGCGACTATCAACCGCGTGCGTGCGCTCGGTAGCATTGAGGCGGCTGTTGAGAGCGGTATGGTCGGCGGCGGCATCATGCACGCCTGTGTGCAGCGGCGCGTGCCGTTCATCCTCGCAGGCTCGATCCGCGACGATGGCCCGCTCCCTGGCGTGCTGACCGATGCGCTGGCGGCCCAGGATGCTATGCGGGCGCAAGCAAAGCAGGCGACGATGGCAGTGATGTTGGCGACCGCCCTGCACTCTATCGCCACCGGCAATATGCTGCCGACCTTCTACCTGCGCGACGGCGTGCCACGAGCCTTGCCGATCATCGCGGTCGATCAGGATGAGTTTGTGCTAACCAAGCTGGTGGATCGTGGTACCCACCAGGCGTTCGGTATCAGCCGCAACGCCGCCGACTTCCTGCAACAGATCGTCGCTCAGTTGATGTTGATGCAGCAGTAGCTTGCCTCCCCCCTCCTCTTACGGGGGAGCAAGGTGGAGGTTAAGCCTATGCGTATAGCCTACTTCAGCCCACTCAACCCGATCCAGTCGGGTATCAGCGACTACAGCGAGGAGTTGTTGCCTGCCCTGGCTGCCACCGGTTTGCAGATCGAGTTGTTTGTGGACGAGTACAAGCCGACCAACCGCGAGGTGGCGACCAGCTTTCCTGTGCATAGCGGCAAGCAGTTTGCGCGCCTGCACCAGCGGCAGCCCTTCAACGCGGCCCTCTACCACATGGGCAACTCACCCGCCCACGCCTATATCTACAAGGCTATCTTCGACAATCGGGGACGACTACCAGGCATCGTGGTTATGCACGAGTATGTATTGCACCACCTGGTCATGTGGATGGCCCTCAACGGCGGCAAGAAGCGCGACTACCAGCGCGAGATGGACGACCGTTATGGGGCGGCGGGGGCAGAGGCAGTGCGCCGCGTCTTGCAGGGCCAGACTCCAGAGAGCCTGTTCAGCTTCCCCCTTAGCGAGCGAGTGATCGCCGCCGCCGACAAGCTGATCGTCCACAGCCAGTACATGGCCGCTAAAGTGGCTGAAGTTGCGCCCCACACCCCGATCACCGTCGCGCCGATGGGGATGCCGTTGCCACCAGCCGTCGACCGTGCCGCTGCCCGCGCCCGCCTGGGCATTGCGCCAGAGACCTTCGTCGTCGCCAGCCTCGGCCACATCAACCCCTACAAGCGGCTCTCTACCAGCCTGCGCGCCTACAAAGCCTTCGCCATGCAGCAACCTGCCAGCCACTACTACCTGGTTGGCAGTGTGTCGCCCAACTACAATCTCCCCCGCCAGGTAGCCGCCCTCGGTCTCAGCGAACGGGTGACGGTCACCGGCCACGCTGACACTGCTACTTACAACGACTACATGGCCGCCACTGACGTGTGCATCAACCTGCGCTATCCCTCAGCGGGCGAGACCTCAGCGGCCCTCCTGCGGATCATGGGCGCGGGCAAGGCGGTAATCGTCAGCAACACTGCCGCCTTCGCCGAACTGCCGCCTGCTGCTGCTGTGCGCGTGGATGTGGATGAGAGCGAGGAGAGCCTGCTGCTGGCTTACCTGCTCGTCCTGGCCGCCGACCCGCTCCTGCGCCAGACGCTAGCCCGCAACGCTCGCAAGCTGATCGCCAGCCAGCACCGCCCGGCGCAGGCCGCCGCCGCTTACTATCACGCCCTCACTGGTGGCTACCCAGTCAACTATGAGCCACATACCACGTATGACGAGATAGCGGAGGCGGCCCAAGCGCAGGCCGAGCAGCAGCGCACTGCCGCCGAGCAGGCCACCGCCAGCACGATCAACGCCGCCTACAATCCCCCAGCCCCCCAGGACGAGAGGCTAGCAGAGGGTGCATTGTCCTTCGCCAGGGTGCTGGCCGCTGCTGCCGCCGAGGTGGGTGTGCAGGAGAGTGATGAGGCAATCCTGCGCGGCCTGGCCTGCACAGCAGCGGAGATGGATCGCGGTTGAGGATAACAACTGCTGCTGGGTCTTGGCACCCTCCGCACGGGCGCGGCTGCGGCTGCCCAGCATCGAGAACAGGCTGGAGAGGATGATTAGCACAGCGGCCCCACCAGCGAACAAGCCAAACAGCAGGCCAACCGCCCCGCCGCTAATCCCGCTGCTTGTGCCAGCCGTGCTGCCGGGTGTACTGGCCGCCACCTGCAAGTCTTGGGCGCGCACGGTGAACTTGACCCGCCCGCTAGTGCCACCGGGGATAGGACTGTGCTGGTGGGTCTCCAGAACGACGTAGATTTCGTGGTCGCCGGGGGTGAGCAGGCCAGGGTTGATGTCCGAAGGGATCGAGGAGATGTCGCCCACCCCGACGTTCGCCAGCGCGCCGTTGTCGAGGTAGACATGGTAGTGACCAATGCCGTCCTCTGGCTTGTTGTTGATCAGCGTGCCGTCCAGCTTGTAGCCGCTCGTTTCCGTGCGGATCACGTAGTGACCGAGGCCGTCCGCCGTTGGACCGCTGGTGATGCGGATCGCTGGCTTGCCAGGCTGAGCGGCGTAACTCATCGCGTTTGCCAGCCGCACTTTGGTGGTCGCGGCTGGTACGCCCTCCACCAGCTTGCCACTGTTGCTGTAGAGGCGCACCGCAATTGTGTGTTCGCCAGCCGCTAGCTGGGGTAGAGTATCGGTTGGCAAGGCAGTCACATCGCCAAAGTCCTCGGTCGCCAGCTTGCCGTCTACGAAGATGCGGTAGTTACCCTGTCCTTCCCTATCCTGCTGGTTGACAGCAGGGGCCGCGTAGGTGAAGTTGGTCTTGTGGGTGGTGATCGTCAGGCGGTCACCAGCGAGCGTGGCTCCGCTCTGCGGCGCGACGATCTGAATGGTCGGCTTGTCCGCCGCCTGTGCCTGGCCGCCCAGCAGCGTCACCAGCAGCAGGGCGGCCACTGCACCAAATCCTAGCTTGCTCATCAAAAGTCACCTCTTTAGGTTTGCTGTTCTGCGGAAGACGCTTGCTCAGGGGTTAGCCTTAAGCCAGGCTGCCAGCGGATTGTTATGGCAACTACAGCGGATTGGGTCACCGCATCCGCCCCGTTGCAACCCACTAGCAGACTTAGCCCGTTGTGGTGGTCAGTGCTGCATCCCCTGCATCACTGCCTGGCCGCTGCTCTTGATCTGCTGGCGGTAGGTGCCGAGTTGGGTCAGCAGCACATCGTTGGGGGCGGCGTTCTCTGGGTGGTACTCGAAGACGGCCCGCTCAAAGTATTGCACGAGGTAGCTCTTGCCGTCAAGTTCGCTCTTTTCCTGCAACTCGTTGCTGATCGGGTAGCCGAAGCTGGCGAGGCCGCCGTTCTGCTCCCAATAGCTGCGGAACCTGCCACCTAGCGTCTTGCTGGTCTCCGTAAACTGGCGTGGATTGCTTGTGTTGGCCTGCTGCGCTGGCGCACCCGCCTTGTACTTCTCGTTGTAGCGGAAGCTACCTAGCTGACTGAGCAGTACCTGCTGCCCGGCCTCTGGGTGGTACTCGAAGATAGCGCGCTCAAAGTATTGCATGGTGTAGGTCTTGCCGTCGGTCGGGCTGGCCTGACGCAGTTCGTCGCTAATCGGGTAGCCAAAGCGGGTGAGGCCTCCGCTCTGCTGCCAATAGGCGAGGAAGCTGCCGCGCACTGCCTTCTTGGTCTGGTCGAAGTAGCTGCCGCCGAGGGTCATGCTGGCAGGCGGGGCGGCGGGGATGTCCTGGGCGCGCACCGTGAACTTGACCCGCTGGCTGGTGCCACCAGGGATCGGCACGTGCTGGTGCGTCTCCAGGATCACGTAAATCTCGTGGTCACCAGGGGTGAGGATGGTAGGGTAGATGTCGGAGGGGATCGAGGAGACTTCGCTGACCCCTACGTTCGCCAGCTTCTCGTTGTCGAGGTAGACATGATAGTGGCCGATGCCGCTCTCTGGCTTGTTGTTGACGCGGGTGCCGTCCAACTTGTAGCCAGTGATCTCGGTGCGGATGAAGAAGTGGCCGCGCCCATCGCTAGTCGGCCCCTCCACAATGCGGATGGCCGGGCTGCCGCTCTTGGCGGCGTAGCTCATCGCGTTTGCCAGTCGAACCTTGATCTGCGTATTCTGGGCCGAGGCAATCGGGCTGCCGTCCACATTGACCAGCTTCACATCAATGGTGTGTTGGCCTGCGCCAATCTGCGGTAGGAGGTCGCTGGGTAGCGAGGTGGCGGTGCCAAAATCCTGGGCCGCCAACTGGCCGTCCACATAGACGCGGTAAGCTCCCCGCCCTGGTCGCAGGTCGAGGTTGGTGCCGGGCGCATCGAAGGCAAAGTTGTTCCAGGCTACCGCCAGCACCAGCCGCTCGCCGCTGACCGTCGCCCCGTTTGCGGGGGAGACTACGCGGATGCTGGGGTTGATGTTTGCGCTCTGGGCCTGCGCCCCCTGTCCTGGTAGCAAGGCCACCGTCAGCAGGCTGAGCAAGGCTAGCAATCTCATCTTTCTCATTTTGTTACCCCTGTCTGTCCTAAAATAGGTTAATGGTAGGTACGCCTGCTATCTATACGTGGCTGAGCAAGATTTGGCCCTACATTTTCATCTGCTGTACCAACCTGCTGGCAGACGCTATCTGGCACGGTGGCAACAAGATGGCCCCCGCTGGAGAAGCGGAGGCCATCTTGACTAACTGTTATTCTACGTGGTCGATGGTTAGTGGCTCATATCCATGTCGGGCATCTTGGCCTTCAGGTCGGCCTTGCCGTGATCGACTGCCGCTGGGCGGGCCGCCAGGTCAGCACCAACTACGTGGACA
>JAYUUN010000011.1:0-59097 GCA_043754535.1 Chloroflexota bacterium
CAGCAACTTCGCCTACGCCGCGATTGAGACGCTGGCGGCTAGAGGCATCATCAATGGCGCAGCCTGCACCAGCGGCCAGTGCTTCCGGCCTAACGACAATATCCGGCGCGGCGAGCTGTCGAAGGTGGTGCGGCGAGCGGTGGAGAGCCAGCCGTAACTCAGCGGCATGAGGTAAGCAAACAAGTCAGTGGGCCAGCAACACTGCTGGCTCATTGTCTACTCTGGTAACAAATCGCGGCTTATCTACAAAGATGCTGGAGCTAAGTTTTCTCATCGCCACCTTCTTCTAGAGCGCAAGCTAACCGTTAGCCATTCACCCAGTGCGGAGCCAGCAACTGCTAGCTCCACAATGGGCTATGGTCGGCTAGGGCTGGCTCTCCACCGCTCGCCGCACCACCTTCGACAGTTCGCCACGGCGGATGCTGTCGTTGGGGCGGAAACAGAGGCCACCGCCGCATGGCCCGCCGCCAATGATGCCACGGGCGGCTAGCGTCTCAACCTCGGCGTAACCGAAGTAGCTGCTCGGCACGTCGCTGAAGGTCGGCGTAGCAGGCGTAGCTACGGCATAGTTACGGGCGCGCTGCACAATCACTGCTACCTGCACGCGGCTAATATTCCGATTTGGGGCAAAGCAGGGTGTAGCGGCCCCTAGCTCGTCGCAGATTGCGCTGCTCGCTCCCCGGATTACGTTGGCGGCAGCGGCGGCCTCAATATACTGGTAGAATACGTTGTTCGCGGCTACGTCGTTGAAGGTCGGTGTTACTGGGGTAGCCGGGCTGATGCCAAAGCCCAGGGTAGCAATCTTGCCGAACTGACCGCGAGTGGTGTTGCTGTTGGGCTGGAAGGTGTTACCAGCGAAGCCGCTAATCACCCCACGACAGGCCAGGAACCGAATGTCGCTGTAGAAGATGTTGTCAGTCGGCACGTCGCTAAAGCTGCCACAGGGGATGACAACTGGGCCGCTGCTGCCCCCACCGTGCATGACCACGGCGAACGGCTGGCTACCACCTTGAGCGACATTGCTACCCCGCACCGTAACTGTGTAAACACCGGTCGGGGGGCTGGCAATATCTACCGTCTCAAACGGGTTGCGGCTGTCACCATTGGTCACACCATTGCCCCACAACACCGTACCGTCCGAGGCGGTTACGCTGAGGTCGAGGTTGTTGACCAGTTGCACCGCCGCACTGGTGCTACCAGGGTAGTCAGTCCAGGCCAGGGTGATGTGCAGCGGTGCGCTGCCAGTGATAGTGTAGGGGATGGTCAACTGCTGGCCGGTGGCAAGCTGGCTGCCCTCTCTAAAATCGAGCGTAGTCGGGCCGGTCGGGTTGAGGGCGTAGCTAAGGTTGGTGCGGCCCCAGCCCTCAACGTTATTGGGGCGGGCGGGCATCTCCTGGGTTGGGCCAGTGCCATACTGACCAGGAGCCATGTCGGTCGCGCCGTTCAGCATTGTAGCCTGCACCAACGCCGCTGAGGGATTAGTGACCCCGCGCCGAGTGATGTAGAACTCGCGCACGAGGGCCGCCAGCCCCGTCACCCCCGGTGCAGCCATGCTGGTGCCGCCCTGGAACTGGTAGTATTGGTTGAACGCGCCCCAGCCAGTGTTGCTAGTGCGCGACGACTGGGCCGAGATGATGTTGGTACCAGGCGCAGAGATGTTCGGGTCAATCCGCCCATCGAGGTCAGGGCCACGACTACTGAAAGCAGCCATGCCGTTGATGTTGTCGCTAGTTTTGTCGTCCTTGATAGGGTTAGTCGTGAAGCTAGTACTAAAGAGTTCCCCCCAGTTGCAGTTAGCATAGCCGCTCTGGGGAGCCGCGCAGCCACCATTGGCCGGGCGGTCATTCTCGGTCGCGGCTACGCTGAAGTCGTTTTTGGCGGTAGCCGGTTCACCAATGCTGCCAGCGTCAACTACACCGTCATTGTTGGCATCCTTACCGTCGTTGCCCGCTGCAACCACGATGATCATGTCCTTGTGGTTCCACATGAACAAATCGAGATCGCGGGCGTTGCCGGTGTAGGCTGCCGAAGACGAACCCCAACTGTTGTTGTGAACCCGCACACCGTCGTTATAGGCGGGCAGGAACAGGTCGTTGAGATCAGCCGGGATACCGCCGAGGCCACCACTGCTGTCACCGATAGACTGGAAGACGAGCCGTGCCTCAGGGGCCATACCCGCAAAGCTGTTGGTGTAGCTGTGGGTAGCCGGGTCGCTGCCACTACGCAGGCCGTTACCCAGAGCAGTACCCGCCACGTGGGTGCCGTGACCGCCAGTGTCCGAAGCGTCGTTGGATCGACCCAGTGAATAGATGTTGGCGACACGCCCCGCGAAGTCGCTGTGCAAGGTGCTGGTGATGCCAGTGTCCAGGCCAGTGTCGGCCACCCCGATTACCTGGCCCGCCCCATAAAGTCCGAGGCTGAGGCCAACCTGCTGTGCGCCAGTAATCTGCCGCGCCTTGTCGTTACGTAGCTGCGGCTGAGTGTACGGTTCAATCCAGGCAACCTCGTCGCGCTGAGCCAGGGTAGTCAGTTGCGCGGTCAGTTCACCCCGCGTAGTGATACCCATACCATAATCGCGGCTGGATTGAGCGCGATTGGTAAGCATCCCATCAAGCGCGGCGGTCGGGCTACCGCTAAAGGTTAGCACCCGCACCATCCGCCTGCCAGACTTGAAGCCAGCCAGTTCGGGGGCGAGCTTGTAAGCAGGCTGGTAGTCACCAACCCAGCGCACGGTTGGCAGTTGGCTGACCGCCGCCTTTGCCTTGCCATCCAACTGCACGATGAAGGCATAGTCGGGCAGGTAGTCGTAGAGACGACCACCAGCAGCCGCCACCGCCTGCTTCCAGCTTTCCTGGATTGGGCCGTTAAACTGCACTATGTAGTAGTGGCGAGCAGCAGGGTCGGCGTAGCTGGCCCGCAGAGCTGCGTCAAGCTGCGGTTGGCCCTTGAGCGGATCGAAGGTGGCATAACGCAGCCGCAACATGATGCTGGCGGCTGGCGGGCTGACCTGTTGGCTGGCTGCGCTGGAAGCAAGCGTTGATGAGGCAGCTAGCAAGGCCACGACCAACAGGAGGGCAACCAACCGGTGGCGGTCGCTAGAACGGTATGAGGGTAGGGTGAAAGCTGACACTTTACTAATCTCCTTCTTGATGAGCCGACTATTCAGGTACTAGTGGGTTAACTTCGCCTTGATTACTCGCCTGGCGTTCCGGTTGCAGTACCATACCAGGTGCGATAGCCTGGAAGGGTTTATCTACAACCTCAGCTAAACGGTTCGAGGTGGTACTTCAGGAAGCTGACCTTACGCTACGCCTGCGCTACACCTGCTCGGCAAGCAAGTCGGCCACGAGCTTCTTCTTTACAACATATTGTAACAGATCATCATTGCGCAAACAACCCTCAAACGCAACGAATTAGTTACTGCTGACTTAGAAGTTGCGTAGTATGTAGCAACACGCCTATGGACAAGTGGGACCCTGCTACAACCCTGAACAGCTACGACCCGCTACGATCTTGACATAGTGGACTTAATCGGTTATACTGCCTCTGTAGACCCCCACTGGGGGGGTAAGGGTTGAAGGGGATGGTATGCAAGCAATAAGCAAAGATGAAGCACTCAAGCGACTCAACTACATCGAGGGCCACCTGAACGGGGTTCGCAAGATGATCGAGCAGGAGCAATACTGCGTAGACATCATGAAGCAGACCTATGCGGTGCGTCGCGCAATCGAGAAGCTGGAGGCCCTGCTGTTGGAAGGCCACCTGCAAAGTTGCGTGCCGACCGCCATTGCGGAGAACCGCACCGCGCAGGTGGTTAGCGAACTGGTAGAGCTTTATGCGCTGGCAAACAAGTAGCAGGCTCTTTGTTTGCCAGCCATAGCGATCTTCAGCGGTTATGACACAAGGATAGTTCAAGCACAAAGGTAAAGTAATGGTAACCCAGATCAAAGACGAATTGCACAGTTTGGTAGCAGTAGCTACTGAGCCAGCCAGCGGCACAGCCGTCCCCACCGCCCAGCAGCTTGAGCTACGCATCGGCGGCATGACCTGCGCCAGTTGCGTGCGCCATGTCGAGCGTGCGCTAAGCAAGGTCGCGGGCGTAGAGACCGCCAGCGTCAACCTGGCAACCGAGCGGGCAACCGTCAGCTACGACCCAAGCCGTATTGGGGCGGACGAGTTGCAAACCGCCATCGAGAAGGTGGGTTACAGCGCAGTGCCGCTGGCCGCCGACCACGAGATTGGTGGCGAGGCGGCTGCCACCCAAGAAGCCGCTAGCCAGCAGGAGCGCAACCATCTACGCCGCGACCTGATCTTTGCCGCAGCCCTGACCACACCAATCTTCGTGATCAGTATGTTCCTGATGGAGCCGCTCTACAACCTGCTGGGCGCGTGGCTCAACTACCTGCTGTTCGCCGTCACCCTCCCAGTCTGGCTCGGCTCCGGCTGGCGGTTCCACCGCAGCGCAATCCAAAACATTCGGCACGGCAACGCCAATATGGATGTGCTGGTTAGCATTGGCACCACTGCTGCCTTCCTCTACAGTGCCTATAACACCTTCTTCGCCCCTGCCACAATGAGCGGCATGGGCATGGCCGCCAGTCACGTCTACTATGACACAACGGCGGTGATCGTCACCCTGATCTTGCTTGGTCGCTACCTGGAGAGTGCTGCCCGCCGCCGCACAACCGAGGCGGTCAAGAAGCTGGCCGGGCTACAGGCCAAGACAGCACGGGTGCTGCGGCGTGGCGACTGGCAAGAGGTGCCACTAGGGGAGGTGCTGCCTGGCGATCTCTTGCTGGTGCGCCCAGGAGAGCGCGTGCCAACCGACGGAGTCGTAGCCGAAGGCCGCTCGGCGGTGGATGAGAGCATGATCACTGGCGAGAGCCTACCGGTGGACAAGGTGGCAGGCACGAAGGTATATGGTGCGACGATCAACCGCGAGGGTGCTTTGCAGGTGCGGGCGACGGCGGTCGGTCGGCGCACAGTGCTGGCCCAGATCGTCCGCCTGGTCGAAGAAGCGCAGGGTAGCAAGGCTCCGCTGCAAGACCTGGCGGATCGGGTGGCGGGCGTGTTCGTGCCGATTGTGCTGGCAGTCGCTGCCCTGACCTTCCTCGGCTGGCTGCTTATCGGTGGCAACCTGGCTGCTGGGGTGATCAACGCAGTAGCGGTGCTGGTGATCGCCTGTCCCTGCGCTATGGGCCTGGCTACCCCAACTGCAATCATGGTTGGTACTGGGCGAGGGGCGCAGGCTGGCATCCTGGTCAAGGGTGGGCGTAGCCTGGAAGCAGCCCGCAGCCTGACCGCGATTGTGCTGGACAAGACTGGCACTGTGACCGAAGGCAAGCCGAGCCTGACCGATGTCCGCACCTACAACGGCTACGACGAAGCCGCCGCCCTAACGATTGCGGTAGCGGTCGAGCGCAACTCCGAGCATCCGGTTGCTCAGGCGGTAGTGGCCGGGGCGCAGGCACGCAGCGCAGCCACCAGCTTGAGCAGCAGCGACTTCGTGGCTCTACCTGGCCTGGGGGTGCAGGCAACGGTCGGCGGCCAGCCAGTGCTAATTGGCAGTCCGACGCTGATCAGTGAGCAGGGTATCAGCCTTGACCACGATCTGCTAACCTACCTCCACACTCTACAAGCCGAAGGTAAGACCGTGCTGCTACTAGCAGTCGGTGGCAAGCTGGCTGCGCTGCTGGCAGTGGCCGACACGATCAAGCCACAGGCTGCCATAGCGGTAGCCGAGATGAAGCGGCTGGGCCTCAAGGTGGTAATGCTGACTGGCGACAACCAGCGCACTGCCGCCACTATTGCGCGGCAAGCCGGCATTGACGAGGTAGTGGCCGAGGTGTTGCCTAGCCAGAAAGCCGCCGAGGTGCGCAGGCTACAAGCGGCAGGCTACAAGGTGGCGATGGTCGGTGACGGCATCAACGACGCGCCCGCATTGGCGACCGCCGACCTGGGCGTGGCAATCGGCACTGGCACCGATGTGGCAATTGCGGCCAGTGATATTACCCTGGTTGGGGGCGACTTGCGGTTGGTGGCTACTGCTATCGCCCTCAGTCAGGCTACAGTGCGGACGATCAAGGGCAATCTGTTCTGGGCCTTCCTCTACAACGTGGTCGGCATCCCGCTGGCGGTACTGGGGCTACTCAACCCGATCATTGCCGCTGGTGCAATGGCCTTCAGTTCGATCTTCGTGGTCGGCAACTCGCTGCGCCTGCGCGGGGCAAAGCTGACCGCCACCGATAAGCAGGCCTGATACAGCAGACAGGCTGAACAATCCTACTCTATCAACCGACTAACCCCTTTCACAAACATAAGGAGAGTTAAGATGACTGACATAAAGCTGAACGTACCGGATGTGGAATGCGATCACTGCATCATGCGCGTCACTAGCGCGGCAAAGGAAGTGGGTGCCGATCAGGTGCGGGTCAACCTCGCCGACAAGCAGGTGGAGGTTCGCTACGACGAAGGCAAGGTGACGGAGCAACAAATCCGACAGGCCTTGGACGAGGCTGGCTACCCCGTCGCTGCCTTAACCCAAGTTACATAAGAACAGGGCGGATCATGATTACCGCTACCCCCAGCTGGGCTGCTAGATTAGCGGCCCAGTCTTGCATTAGCCGCTCAGCTTCGTGGCAGGCAGGGACAATCCACAACAGCAATGTGGGGGACGATTGGGCTACAGGACTAGGGACGATTGGGCTACTGATAAATCTTGTTTCTTGTCACGCAGGTGCATATAATGTAACAGGTGTTACATAGCTGACGGGTAGAGTAGTGGGAGGTGGGGGATGGCAGTAGAAAAATTGGGCCTGATTTCGCAGCGGGGCGCAGTAGCGCAAGGCGCGAACGACGATCTCTACCAGGCGCGCCAGGCTTTGCTCGTCTGGCGGTTGAGCATCACAGTGGCGGCACTACTCGCAGTCTACGTCTTCCTCTTTGGCCTGACCGCAATCCTGGGCGGGGGGAGCAGCAATGCACTGCTGCAATTGGCGACAGTCGTGGTGCCGCTGCTGGCAGTGGCAAGCGTGCTAATCGGTTTCAAGTCGCTGCCACTCGACTTCTCGGCTTCGACCATCGTCTTTGTGCTTACCAGCCTGCTGGTGGTTAGCAATGCCCTACCGATCTTCAGCCATGCGGCTGGTAGGGACAGCCTCAACCGCTACAACATCCTTAGCTGCACGGTCAACGGCATCTACTTTGTGGCGGCGGTGCTGATCGCGGGGCTGCTACTACGGGCGCGCAGTAGCTTGCTAGTCGCCGCCATCGCCAGCGTGTCGGTCAGCGATTACGTCACCAACTTCCTGATCCAGAATGGCACGAACAGCAACATGGCCCGCTCAGTCTGGATCGTCTTTGCACTCCTACTAGCGATCAGCGGCAGTAGCTTCTTGGGGGTGGCGGCAATCAGTGCCTTCAGCCAGTCCAGTGCGTTGCGCCTCAACCAGCAGCAGAATGCCCGCACCCACGCCCTACTAGAAGCGAACAGCCAGATCAGCACGATCAGCAGCGAGCGGCTGGAGATCGCGGGCAGCGTGACCAGGCTGGCCGATCAAGTGGATAGCAATGCCCGCCAGCAACTGGCGACTACCACCCAGCAGGCAACCGCCGCAACCACGATCACCACTACCGTACACGAACTAAGTGCCGCTGCCGAGCAGATCGCCAACCTCGCCAGCCAGGCCGCCTCTAGCGCAGAACAGGCCGAGAAGGAGACGCGCTCTGCGGCCAACACGATCAGCGAAGCCCTCTCCTCGCTAACTGGCATCAGCGGCCAGGTAGCCGAGATCGCCAACCAGGTTGCTATCCTCAGCGAACGAGCGCAGGACATCGAAGCGGTCGCCGAGCGGATGAACGACATCGCTGACGAAATCAAGCTGCTTGCGCTCAACGCGACGATTGAGGCAGCCGGGGCGGGGGAGCATGGCCGCCGCTTCGCCGTAGTGGCTGCCGAGGTAGAGCGACTGGCAGAGGAGGCACGCGTCGGGGCCGAGCAGAGCCGCACCCTGATCAGCGAACTGCGGCGCGCCAACCACGCTACTGCTCAGGCGACCAGCAACGGACGGGAGCAGGCCCAGCAGGGTTCTGCCCTCGCCCGCAAAGCTGGGGAGGCAGCGAACCGCATCGCTCGCCTGGTGGCGACAGCCAATAGCCAGGTGCATAGCATCTCCACCAGCACCCAGCAGCAGCGTACTGCCTCGGCGCAGGTTGCCAGCCTGATCAGCGACCTGGGAACATCTACTACCCAAACTGCCACTGGCAGCCTCCAGAACGCTGCTGTTGCCCGCCAACTGACCACCCTCGCCCACCAGTTGGAGGGTAAAGAGGACTAGGCAACCTGAGCCGAGCTGTGCTTAGCTGGCTTCTTCGTTGAGGGCAGCAGTGAGGGCAGTGAGGGTGAGCGGAATGTTACCCCAGCGGCGCACTACTACGCCCGCACCGTAGTTGGCTAGTGCGCCTGCCTGGGCGAAGGTTGCGCCGCCCGCCAGAGCCAGGGTGAGGACTGCAATCACCGAGTCGCCCGCGCCGGTCACGTCCAGCACCTCGCTGCGGGTCGGCACTGGGAAGTGGTGATACTGCCAATCGCCTGCCTCGTCGCGTTCCAAGGCCGAACTGCCATCCTCCCCCCGCGTGATCATCACCCGCCGGGCTTGCAAGTCGCTAGCTAGCTGGCGCAGGCCGAGCCGATAGTCTTCCTCGTCAACGAGCGGGCGACGCAAGGCAGCCTCGGCATCAGGCTGGTTGCACTTGACCAGATCGTAGCCAGTGAAGCGGCTAAGGTCGCCCTGCGAGTCCACCGTCAACAACTTGCCCTGCTTCTGGCCCAGCCAGCGGATTGCATCCACCACCCGTTGGCTGATCATGCCCAGCATATAGTTGCTGACCAACACCGCATCGGCCAGTGGTAGCTGTTCCTCAAGCCGGGCTAGTACCTGATCCTCCACCACAGGGCTGAGGGGCGAGCGATCTAGTACATTGATG
This sequence comes from Chloroflexota bacterium, assembly GCA_043754535.1. Taxonomy (GTDB): domain Bacteria; phylum Chloroflexota; class Chloroflexia; order QHBQ01; family QHBQ01; genus JBBROH01. Next base: position 8,986 of record JAYUUN010000011.1, read on the forward strand.
CGGGCTACCTGCTGCACCGAGAGGCGAGAGGAGCTACGCTGGGCGCAGATGCGCGTTTTGGTTGTAGTGGGGCGGGTAGGGTCGATCACTAGCGCATCGGTCAGCACGGCATAGTGCTGCAAGCATTCGCGCAGGGCCACCGCCGAGGGGTCTTCGCCGACTACGCCGAGCATCTGGGCCACGCCGCCGAGCGACTGGATTGTGCAGGCGGGGCTACACGCGCCACCAGGCAGGTACTCACGGCTACTGTATTCGAGGACGACAACCGGGGCTTCGCGGGAGATGCTGGTCGGCCTGCCGTACACATACTCGTCGAGCGTAACATCCCCAACGACCAGTACGCGCTTCCCGGCCCACTGGGCGGGCAGACGGAGCAGGTCAGCCTCCATTAGCGCAGCCTCACCCAACACATAAAGCAGACGAGGCCAAGCAGTAGCAGGTGGAACAGGTCTATAATGTTGTTAGGGCCGTTCAAACCGTAGCGGGTAGCGGTGCTGAGCAGGCGGTCGAAGCCGACACCAGCTCGCAGCGAGTAGACCAGTAGGGCGACGACGAAGCCGAATACCGCAGCGGCGACTGCGCTATATTGCAAAACCGGGCCACGCTTCTGGTTGGCAAACCGCCCGATCACGTCGCTGATCACGAAGCCCATCAGCAAGGCATCCCAGAACGCGAACTGTGGAAAGAAGCCCCAGAAGATGCCGCCCGCTACCGCCACCCCCAGCCCAGCCGCGATTGCCAGCGGCAGCCTGCTAGTGTCGAGCTTATACATGGGCGTAACCTGCGGGTTGAAGCACTCGGCGCAACGGTAGCCTACTGGCGTGGGGTACATACAGCGCGTGCAGATTGGTTTCTCGCAGCGAGAACAGCGGATGTAGGTTGTAGTAGCCGGGTGGTTGGCGCACCGCAATGCTCCTTCTTCTTCCTGCTTCTGATCTTGTTCAGCCATAGTCCTTTACCCCAACCCCGCCCGACATGGACGGGGGATTGACTGCGCTAAATAACCGCTGAGCTACGGGCCAGCAACTTGCGCGCCGCTCGCCGCATGATAATTATACCAAACTGGACGACGCGCAGAATACGCCGCCACCGCCAGGGTTGCTTGTAGAGGCGGTGCAACCACTCTAGCCCCAAGCGTTGCATGATCGCCGGCGCACGTACTGTGCGACCAGAGAGAAAGTCGAACGCCCCACCGACACCGATAGCGACGGCAAGGGGAGGACGCAACCGCCCGGCTGCTACCTGCGCTGCTATCCACTTGTCCTGGGCGGGCGCACCGTAGGCAACCAATAGCACATCTGGCGTGGCAGCCATCACTCGCTGGCAGATCGCCGCTGCTTCTTCGGCTGCGGGCGACCCACCGTAGCAACCCTCTACCTTGAAACCAGGATAGCGAGTTGCGAGTTTCGTTGCTGCTGCCGCCGCTACTCCCTCTGCGCTACCAAGAAAGTAGAGGCGGTAGCCACGCTCTGCGGCAAGCTGGGCGAGATGCGCGACCGTCTCTACCCCTGGCACCCGCTGCCGCAGGGGTAGGCGCAGCAGGCGGGCAGCCCAGATCAATCCTTGACCATCGGGCGTGGCAAGGTCGACGCGGTTGAGTAGCTGGCGAAAATTGTGGTCGCCCCGCGCCGTCATCAGGAACTCTGGGTTGACGGTAGCGACCTGGCGCACACGATCTAGTCGCCCGGCCCGGCCCGCCGCCACCCAGCCCGCGATCATCTCCACCGCTCGGTCTGCGGTCACGTCGTCTATGCCAACACCCATGATGTGGGTGCGTCTGCGTTCGTTCGTCTGCACTGTGCTATTATATGCTATCCAGCCCACAACTGCCACAGGCATCCGCCAGCGGTCAGGTAGCAGGTTGGGCGGGCGGTTGCTCAGTGCGGGCGGGGCTGCTGGTGTTCAAAGCGGCGGCTCTTAGTCAACCAACCTGCCGTCGCGCAACTCGATCACCCGCCCAGCTTGCGCCGCCACCTGGGGGTCGTGTGTCACCATCACGATGGTCACCCCTTCCTGCTCGTGCAGTTGGCGGAACAAGGCTATCACCTCGCCCCCAGCTTTGCTGTCCAGGTTGCCGGTCGGCTCGTCCGCAAGGAGCAAAGCCGGGTGGTTGATCAGGGCGCGAGCGATTGCCACCCGCTGCTGTTCGCCACCTGATAGCTGGCTGGGTAGGTGATTGCTGCGGCCAGTTAGCCCTACCTGGGCCAGCAACTCCTTCGCCCGCTTGTCTAGACTAAAGCCTTTAGGCGGGTACGGCACCAGCGGCAGCTTGACATTCTCAACCGCCGATAGTACTGGCACCAGGTTGAACAACTGGAAGACCAGCCCGATCTGCTGCCGCCGAAAGTCGGCCAAAGCGTCGGCCTTAAGCTTGATCAACTCACTGCCCGCCACCAGCAGGCTGCCACTGCTTGGCTGGTCAATCGCCCCGATCAGGTTCAGCAGCGTACTCTTGCCAGAGCCTGATGGCCCCACCACTGCCACGAACTCACCGCGCTCAATGCGGATGCTTAGGTCATGCAAGGCAGACACCTGGCGGCTCTCGCCCCCCTCGTACAGCTTGCTCAAGTCGGTTGCCACAATCATTGCTTCAGTCATCCTTCATCTCTCCTTATCTTTGTTGCTGCATGACACTGACCAGCTTTTGGCGCGGGGTCAGCAGGATGGCATACAGGGCCGACAGCCCGCAGAGTAGCAGCACCGCCACCAGGCTCACTGGGATTACCCACCACGCCGCCAAGATCGCCTGGCTGCGGGTCGCCAGTGCAACTGCCACCGCCACCACCGTCCCGACCGTGCCACCCAGCAGCCCCAGCCACAAGCCTTCCAGCAGCAGGCTCAGGCGCACCGCCCCCGCCCTCCAGCCCACAGCTTGCAGCAGCGCAAGCTCGTGCCGCCGCTCCAGCACCCCCACCGCCAGATGGTCAGCCACCGTCAGGATGCTGACGATCAGCGCGCTGGCAACCATGATGTAGTGGTAGGGCTGCACCTGCAAGCCGACGAACTGGCCCAGCAATGTTACCCGCAAGGTGCCACTCAAGGCCACCAGCGAAGCAGTAAGTAGCATCAGCAGGGTAGTGGCAATCGCCACCCCGCTGGCCGCCAGCACTGCCCGCAGCCTACGCCGACTGAGATTGCGCCAGGCGAACAGAGCCAGTCCCCGCCAACCCACCCCACTGCTGAACAGCCGCTCACCCCTTGGTTGTTGCTGACTGCCGACTGGCAGCGCAACCTCCCCGCGTTGCAGCAACTCTGCCACCGGCTGGCGCACCACCCAAGCTGCGGGGCCGAGGCTAGCTAGCAGGTAGAGACCGAACACTACCGCGCCCACTGCCACTGCCTGCTCTGGCGGCGCGGCCAAGCCCAGCCCGGCTGCAATGGCGAAGGCCAACCCGACCGCCGCCAGCCCACCGAGCAGCCCCAAAATGGCCGCTTCGCCGACGACCAGGCCACCCACGTCGCGCCTGCGCCAGCCGACCGCCTGCAACAAGGCCAGTTCGCGGCGGCGGCTGAGGGTGGAGAGCAGCGACTGGCTGATCAGGTAGAGCAGACCCGCCAGCCCGGTTGCGCCGAGCATCAGCACCGACGCGCTGTCGATCCCGCTGCTGATGTTGGCGGCAGCACCGAGGGTCGTCCACTGCTCCTCGACGTAGCCGAGCGGGGCCACCTTACCGTCGGGCGAACCAGGGATGTAGACCAAGACGTTCTGCGGACTAGAGCCAGCCACGATGTCCACGTGCAGGCCGGTGGCCTTGATGATCGCGGCGGCGACAGCTTCGACCTTCTTGACATTCTCTGGGGAGTAGCGGTCAATGCCCGCCACGCGGACACGGATAGCGTCAATGCAGTTGTCGCCGCGGAAGAAGCGAGCGGAGGCGATGTTGGTCAGGGCCAGGGGCGGGCCGGGGATGAAGGAAGCGGGGTTGATGGTAGGGTGCAGGGTGACAGGGCCGCCAGGCAGTTCCTTGCCGTCTGCATCGCGCACCAGCTTGACCAGCGGCGGTGTGTAGATGCCGAGCGGCACGTAGGTGAGGGGGTTGGGGTTGCGGATGCTCTCTGGCAGCTTGTTCAGGTCATAGCTGCCAACTAGATGGAAGGTAAACGGAACCTTGTAACGGTTAGTACCGTCAGACACAGGAGTTTGTGCCATCGCGGGGGTTTCTTCTGGCAGAGAGCGGAAGGCGGTTTCGCCGGTAGCAGAGATGATGGTTTGTGCATCAGCTTTAGGCTGAGCAGCAAGAGTGAGTAGCCCGTTGGTGTTAAAGGATGGGGTTGATGATTGGTAGCTTATAGCACCAGGGCGGTATGTCTTGCCAGCATCTTGCACACTGATGGAGTTGTGGTTTGGATGAGTTTGTAGACCTGTCTGATCAGCTTCCAGGCTTATACCAAGTTCACTGAGAGACATAGGTTTAAGAATGTTTCCGAGGTCAGTACTGGCCCGGACAATGCTGGTCGTAGTCGGCTGATTAAGCTGGTCAAGGTAGTCCCGTAGGGTACCGGGTGCATCCTTGTTAATTACACCACCAGCAAAAGGATCGGAGGCATTCTGCGCCTTCTTAAGTTGGTCAGCTCCCAAAGGCTGAAGTCTATCAACTTTGATGGTAGTGGGTAGACTAACATAGGTGCTGGTGGCAAAGATCAGCGGGATGTTGGTCCCGCCGCGGTTAAAGGCAAAGTTTCTGCTAGCTTCAGCCCACTGTTTCCTGCTCAATCCCTGCTGGTCAAGGGGATCAAGCACGGTTTCAAGCATGTAGCCATCATTGTCTCCCAGGTAGCTATCTTGGACAATTGCCTGATCCAAGCTGCTAAGCTTGCGTTCAGCCTGCGGGTCTACGCCAGTAACCAGCGTCCAGAGAACAGGTAGGGGCTGGATGCTAGCCAGAAACGGCAAGTCACCAGCCCCACCCGCCCCACCGTTTACCGTGCTGAGCAAAACATAGCTGCTGGCAGCGGATGTAGGGGGATTAAGCAAGTAGTACTGGTTCTGGTTGGACACTTCATTAAGTTTGTAGCCATTGGTTGAACTGATTGTTACGCTGGCTCTGTAGAGTGCGGTCTGCTGCTGTGGGGGAACATTGATCACAATGCTGCCAGTGGCATTACGCAGGTATCCAATAGTAGCTGCTGGGGCCGCTACCTCAACGTTAGCGAGTTGTTCAATCTGCTTCCACTGCGCCACACTGATGCCAGATTTACCGACACTGAGGTAGTTAGCCTCAACCAAACCATGATCACGTTCCGTGGCTTGGATTGAACTTGGATGACGTACCAGGATATCATAGACTCCGCGCCAGTTTTCGTTCAAAGTGGCCGCAACCTTTACACCCGCACTCTGGTTAGCGGACACATAGGTGGATAGACCACTGCTGAGCGCAAGCAGGCCGAGGATGAGCAACAGGTTGCGCCATGACCGCTTGAGCAAGCTTTGGCTGGTATAACGGAGCATGATTTAGTGCTTATTTAACTAACACATCCACCAGTGACAGCAACCTGCTCCCACTGGTGAAACTTGTGCATCTATGTTCGGCTAGTAGCAGACTACTGCGGACAGCCAGCAGTCACCACGGTAGTAGTGGCACTTGCTCGTGATCCACCACCGCTAGCACTGACGGTTAGTAGCTGGCTGTACCTGCCTGCATTCTCGAAGTTGTTGTAGAAAGGATGCCTGGCAAGTGAGCCGGAGTAGCTATCGGTGTTACCGTCTCCAGCATTGAAGGTAGCAATACGCTCGGCTCGCGTTTGCTCAGCTCTGCCATAGACACCACTTCTTAAGATATACACGCTACTTACATACACGCTATGCCGTCAAAAGGTTCACCTAATTGCCACGCTTCACCCGCTTCAGGCGCGATTGTAGAAGCGACTGCTGCTGTTGATCTACCTTCTCTGGGTCGCGGAAGCTCTGCTCGAAGAACTGCTGCATCGTAGGGCCGCCCAGCATCGCTTCACGTTCCCCCGCATTGATGCTGGCTAGCATCTGCTGGGCCACATCTGCGGCTTCGGCCCCTCCCGCCGAGTGGAACAGCGCACCATACTCCTGCCCAGCCAGTGCGTGGTCAGCAAGCGGAGTCTTGGTCAGCGGTGGGTAGACCAGGGTCACACCAATGCCGAGGCTGGCAAGTTCAACCCGCAGCGCGTCGGTTAGGGCAGAGATAGCAAACTTGCTGGCCGCATAGCCGCCGATCAGTGGCAGGGCGCGCTTGCCACCAGCCCCGCTGATGTTGACGATCCGCCCACTACCTTGCTGCTGCATCAGTGGCACTACCGCCTGGATGCAATGCAGTGCGCCGAAGTAGTTAACCTCCATCACCCGCCGCAGGTCGTCCACAACGCTCTCGACCGCCAGGCCGTAGGTGGCAACCCCAGCATTGTTGATCAGCACGTCCACCCGGCCAAAGCGGTCTACCGCCGCCCGCACCAACGCCTCAACCTGCGCCCGCTCCGTCACGTCAGTGGGGACGGCCAGTGTCGCCCCGCCAGCCGCCGCCGCCTCGGCTGCCGCCGCCTGCAAGGTGGTAGGATTGCGGGCGGCCAGCACCACGCTGTCTCCCGACGCTGCTGCCGCGACTGCCAACGCCTTACCGATGCCGCTACTCGCGCCAGTGATTATGTAAACTCGCCCTGTCATATTGCTGCTCCTATTTGAAAAAAAGGTTGTTGAACGTGGTCGGGTTAGGGTAGGTCATCAGCGACGATGTGCTGATCATCTTCTCCTGGTGAGGGGCGATGCTGCCGTCGTCCACGTCGCCGATGTTGAAGGCAAAGCCGATCACTGCACCGCGCTCTGGTTTGTAGCTACGCAGGGTTGACCAGGGAATGCTGCCCTCCAACACGTAGCCTCCAGCCCCTATCCCCCCAGCCACCTTGAGCGTATCGCGCAGGCTGGTGCGGGCAGCTGGCAGCCACAACCATGCTTCAGGTCGGGGCTTGGCCGGGTCGCCAATGGAGAAGCCGAGTTGGTAGTCGTCATCCGAGGCGGTAGCACTGGCGAAGTCGCCTGCCAGGTCGAGGTCGAACCACAACTCCACATGATCGCCCTGGTACATGGTTGCGCCGCGGTCGTTCTGTACTACCACGTTATCGCGCACCGCTATAGCAAAGTAGAAGTTGCTGTCATCCCAGGCGGCGTAGCCAACGCCACTGCTGTCGTTAGGCCCAGCCCAGAGGTAGGTACTACGGTTCTTGAAGGGGGTATCCTTCGCCACCGCGAAGCTGCTCTGCCCCGCCCAGTCACCGAGATCACCGTCAATGCGTGGTGGTTTGGCAACAAAACTCGCGCTGAGGTTACCGTTGCTGCGGAAGGGGCCGCTGTAGCTCACTGCGGTGGTGACAGTAGCAGCGGGTGGCTGGCTCGCCCCGCTGCCGAAGTTGGGTAGGGGAACACCGAAAACGAGGACTAGCAGCAGCCCCACAAGCGCAAGGGCAAGGAAGCCGATCACCAGCACCAGCGGCCAGCGGTTGGGGCCAATATCGCGCTTGAGCGCAGCCTCGTTCGCGGCCTTGTTGCGCTGGGCGGGGGTCTGCGGGGGGGTAGCGTTGCGTTGCGGCGGACGGGCAGCCGCCTGCTGCACGGGCCGGTTGGTGGGTAGCCGTTGGGCAACTGGTGGCTGCTGACGGGCGGGTTGCCCTGGCTGCTGGCGGGCGGGTTGCCCTGGCTGCCCAGGGCGCGACGACTGTACCAGGCTGGTCGGCTGCTCGGCATTACTAACCGTCTGACCCTGACCCTGACGCATCGCCACGTAAGCCAGCCCCTCGATCATGCCAACGGCGGTCTGGAAGCGGTCGGCGGGGTTCTTGGCGAGGGCGCGGTCTACTACCAACTGCGCCCCCGGCGGTACGCTCTTAACGAAGCGGGAGAGCGGCGGCACTGGCTCGTTCAGTTGCGCCCGCAGCACGTCGGCAACCCCCTTGTTGTGGTAAGGGGTGTAGGCAGTCAGCATCTCGTACAACACCACGCCGAGGGCGTAGATGTCACTGCTGGCAGTCGCTTCTGTGCCGCGCACCTGCTCTGGCGAAAGGTAATCCGCCGTCCCCATCACCATGCCGACGGCGGTCAGGTGGCTCTGGTTATTGGCGCGGGCGATGCCAAAGTCGGTCAACATCACGTCGCCGTTCTTGGGGTTGACAATGATGTTGCCTGGCTTAATGTCGCGGTGAACCACCCCACGCGTGTGGGCGTAGTCAAGGGCAGCAGCGACTGAGCGCAGCAACTGCACCACCCGGCCCACCCCCATCGGGGCTTCCTCGGTGATGATATCGCGCAGGGTCTTGCCTGGAGCATAGCGCATGGCAATATAATAGTAGTCACCCATCTGCGCCACGTCATAGATGCTAACGATGTTGGGGTGTTGCAGACCCGCCGCCGTCTGCGCCTCGCGCTTGAAGCGTTCGACCGCCACCTCATCCTCGGCCAGCATTGGGTCAAGCACCTTGAGGGCAACCACGCGGTTGAGGGTGGTGTCGGTTGCCAGATAGACGCTCGCCATCCCCCCCTGGCCGATCTCTCGCTCGATGCGGTACTTGCCTAGCTGCGCGCCTGGTTGCATCATGCTCTTTTCAGTCTGCCGTCACCATAGATAGCCGCGCTACCCAGTTCTTCTTCGATGCGGAGCAGGCGGTTGTACTTGGCGGTGCGCTCACCACGAGCGGGCGCGCCCGTCTTGATCTGTCCAGTATTGAGGGCTACTGCCAGGTCTGCGATAGTAGTATCCTCGGTCTCGCCGCTACGGTGCGACATGACCGCCGTCCAACCAGCGTGCTGGGCCATGCTCACCGCGTCCATCGCCTCGCTGAGGCTGCCGATCTGGTTGACCTTGGTCAGTAGGCTGTTGCAGGCGTTCTCCTCGATAGCGCGGGCGATGCGCTCCACGTTGGTCACCAGGAAGTCGTCACCAACCAGTTGCACGCGGTCGCCAACACGCTGGCTGAGCAGCTTCCAGCCCTCCCAGTCGTCCTCGGCCATACCATCTTCGAGGCTGATGATCGGGTACTTGGCGATCCAGCTCTCCCAGTAAGCAACCATCTCGGCGGTGCTGAGGCTAAGACCGTCCTTCGCCAGCCGATACTTGCCGTCCTCGTATATCTCGCTCACCGCAGGGTCTAGGGCAATGTAGACTTGCTTGCCCGCCGTATAGCCCGCACGCTCAATCGCCTCCAGGATCACCTCCACTGCCGCCACGTTGGACTTGAGCGAAGGAGCAAAACCCCCCTCATCCCCAACATTGGTGCCGTAGCCACCGTCGTGCAGCACCTGCTTCAGGCTCTGGTAAATCTCCACCCCCCAGCGCAAACCCTCACGGAAGGTGGTTGCGCCCACTGGCATCACCATAAACTCTTGGAAGTCAGTGGAGTCTTCGGCGTGCTTGCCACCATTGAGGATGTTGAGCATCGGGATCGGCAGGATGCGGCTGCCATTTGGCTGAGCATTGTAGGTCAGCGGCCTGGGGTTGGCGGCATCGTGGAGGCTACCAACGTAGCGGTAGAGTGGCAGGCCGAGGGCAGTGGCGGCGGCGCGGCTGGCAGCCAGCGACACGCCAAGGATCGCGTTCGCACCCAGCTTACCCTTGTTGGCGGTGCCGTCGAGGGTCAGCAACCGCTGGTCGAGGGCGCGCTGGTCGAGGGCAGACAGCCCCGCAACCGCGTGATCGATCACGTCGTTGACATTGGCGACCGCCTTCAGCACTCCCTTGCCCCCATAACGAGCCTTGTCACCGTCGCGCAACTCTACCGCCTCATGCGCTCCTGTACTCGCACCACTGGGAACAGCCGCCAGCCCAACCGCGCCGCCAGTGAGGGCTACCTCAACCTCCACTGTTGGGTTGCCCCGCGAGTCCAGTATCTCGCGGGCAATCACGCTTTCGATCTCGTAGTTCGACATCTTCGCTCCCTCCTGCTCTTGCTAGCCTCTTTGCTAATCGTGCGTTCCTATGATAAAGGACTAGGCGGTAGCTTGTCAACCACACAGGCTACGGCCAGTGTGCAGGGTTGGGGCCTATGCGCTGGCAGGTGCCTACACAGCTATGCGGTGAAGCCTTTTTGCGCCAGTTGACTACAATAGTCACGACTTAGGCGAACGTGCGCTTTGTCACCACTGACCCATAGGTAAGAGGAGAAACAGATGCAGAGATCAACCCGTTATGTGGGGCCACTTGCCCTGGCTCTGCTGCTACTTGGCAGCCTACTAGCGATCAATCCTGGCGCGAGCCTGGCTCAACAAGGTAGCAAGGGGCAGGAGCAAACCGCCCCCCCACAAACGAAGGACAGGCAGAGTAGTGCTAACCCCTCAGCAGCAGTCGTGATCACGGGCAATCCGATCAACATCACGGTCAACGACAACACCAGCGTAGACCTGAAGTACAACACCTCCAGCCAGTATTTCGGTGGCAACGCCGAGGGTGCCTACCTCTGGTACACCAACACAGCGGGCGTAGTCGTCTATGGCCCTGGTACAGTGCCTGCGGGCAACACTGTTAGCGACTGGGTGCCGATCAGCAACAATGTGAGTGGTAGTGGCACCGCTGCTAGCCCCTTCCGCGCCACTACAGTCGTGCAAGCAGGCGGCGGTGAGGTGCAGATGACCCAGGTGATCACCTACATCAACGGCCAGAACTTCGCCAACTTCACCTTCCAGGTCACAGCCCCCACTACCGCAACCTGGAACCTCTTTCACGCTGCCGACCTCTACACCCAAGGCAACGATACTGGCTACGCCTACCTGGCACTCAACGGTAGTTCGGTGGATGTGGGCGGGCGCAGCGGCAACCCTGGCTCCTCGTTCTACCAGTTTTTCCGCGCCCTCACCCCCGCCAGCCACTACATGGAGGCCAGTTACAGGACGATCTGGGATGCCATTGGCAGCTTCAGTGGCCCTGGCCCTGGCTTCAACGACACCACGTTGAGCCAAACCATCGACCCAGTAGACAACGGTGCTGGCTTGCAGTGGGATCGCACGGGCAGCGCAACGATCAGCGACCTGGTAGCCTTCAACGCCCCTTCCGCGTGTGCTATCAGCTTTACCGATGTGCTGGCCGACAATCCCTTCTACAGCGACATCCTCTTTCTCGCCTGCGCCACCCCACCCATCGTCAACGGCTTCCCCAACGGTGACGGCAACTTCCGTTTTGAGCCAGCCAGCCAGACCTCTCGCGGCCAGTTCGCCAAGATCGCAGTACTGGCCTTCGGTGTGCCAGCTTACAGCCCCCCTGCGCCGAGCTTCAACGACGTGGCGACCAGCAACATCTTCTACGCCTACATCGAAGCCGCCGTCCATGCCAGTGTAATCAGCGGCTTCGCTCAAGTGAGCCAGTGCGCTGGCACGACCGCCCCTTGCTATCGCCCTCGCGACTCGATCCGCCGGGGTGAAGTCGCCAAGATCATCGTGCGCTCCAAGAACTACACCCTTGCCAACCCCAGCACGCCCAGCTTTGCTGACGTGTCCAGCGGCAGTACCTTCTATAGCTATATAGAAACACTGAAGCTGTACAATGTGGTCAGCGGCAGCACCTGCGCAGGCGGCAGCGGCACCTGCTACCGGCCCAGCGACCCGGTTAGCCGGGGCGAACTGAGCAAGATCACCCGCCGCGCCCGCGAGATCAGCGCACCGCCAGCCCCTACGCCCACGCCGTAAGGTTACTTCCTCGTACCGCTCGCTGTGGGCAAGACTCCCAGGAGGTGTGTCATCTGCACACCTCCTTTCTGCTGCCTACTATACAGGCCAGTGGTAGCCCATTGGAGAGCTAGGGGTGGAACTCCAACTCTGGCCTAACCGTCCTTGCGCGTGTACTCCTCAAGGAGGATGCGCGTTGCCTTTGAGCCAGGTATAATGTTGGTGGCGGCAGACAGAGCCGTTCGCCATAGAACAAGCTAAGGGGTAATTACGATGGACAGTGAACAGAGCGCAGTCAAGACCAGCGAGGATTATGGTTTTAGCGTGTTGAAGCGCGGCAACAACGAAATCTACCCCATGCCCACCTTCGTCAGCCTGCTAGTCAGCGACTTGACCGCGTCGGGCGCGTGGTACAAGAAGCTGGGCTTCGTCACCCTGCTAGCTGTGCCGGGCATGATGAGCCACGTGCGCTGGATCAAGTTCGCCGACCTGCTGCTCTACCCCGTAGGTGATAAGCTACCCGCGCAGCCAGGGGCGGGGGTCAGGCTCAACTTCACCGTCTGGCCGGAGGACATCAGCCTGGGTGAGCTTGCCGCCGAGTGGCGGGCGCGGGGAGTGGAGTGCGTGGGACCAACCGCCACCCCCTGGAACAGCACTGAACTGACCCTGCGCGACCCCGACGGCTACCAGCTAACCTTCACTCAAGTAGACTACAGCCGCTTGCAGCAGAACCACGAGTTCGGGGGCAAGATCGAGCAGGGCTACAAAGAACTCAACCCGGAGCTACAGCGCGGCTAAGTGCTGGCTGCACCGCGACCAGGGTAGGAACGAGGGTGGCTACGATGGTGGTTGGCATAGAATATGCGCCTGCAACCAGTCAGTAGCCACCCACGTCCATTTTGCCGCCCCCAAGAGGAGACAACCATGCTGAACACCGACCAACTGATGGAGGTCGCCAACGACCTAGCAGGCTTTAGCGAAACGCCCGCCGACAGCCGCATCTTCGTGCCTGGCGAGAACATCCGTCGGGTGCTGATTGGCATTGACATCAACGCGGGCCACCTGCTAGCCGCCCAGCAGCTTGGCTACGACGCGGTGATCGCTCACCACCCGTATGATCGTGGGCTAGTCAGTTGGTCGGTCTATCTTCGCCATCTCACCTTCTTGCAGAAGCATGGGGTACCGCAGGCCGAGGCTGAGCAAGCGGTAATGCCCCGCGTCGAGAGCCTCAAGTTGGCGGCGCACCCGGTCAACTACGACGAGCTACCCTCGCTAGCTCGCCTGCTCCGCCTCCCCTTCCTCAACGTCCACTGCCCCTGCGACGAGTTGGGTAGGCAGGCAATGCAACTGGCGGTGGACGTGACGCTTAAGGAGCAGCCGCAGGCGACGGTGCAGCAGGTGGCCGACGCACTATTTGCCAGCTACGCAGAGTTTGGCTTGGCTGAGGCGAAGATGCAGGTGATGTTGGGCGACGCAGAGGCAGCGGCGGGCAATGTAGTGGTCGCGCACGGCTGCTACACCAATGGCGGGGCAGCGGTAGCCGAGGCTTACTTTCGTCACGGTGTAGACACGCTGATCTACATCCACATCATGCCAGAGGAGTTGGCGAAGCTGCGCCAGGCCAACCTGCACGGTAGGCAGCTACTGGTGGTCGGCCACCTCGCAGCGGACAGCATCGGCATCAACGCCTACAGCCGTGAACTGCGCCAGCGCGGGCTGGAGGTGACCCCCACCAGTGGCGTGTTGGAGCAGCTTTGAGGCGAAGATAGCAGTGGGATATGGCTCAAAGAAAGGGCGCACCCCGCAGGATACGCCCACCTCAGCAGTCTTTAGCGACCATACCGCCAAGCCAGGTAGTCCTTGCCAACGTTACCCATCTGCACCTGCCAGCCACGGGCTGCGTCTGGCTGGTAGGTGAGGGTGCGCCGCTCGAACAACTGCACGAGAACCTTGTGGGGCTGGCCGTTGATCGTTGCCGTGGTCCAGAAAGCGTCGGTCAGCGGGTAGCCCATCACGTACACCCAGTCGATCAACTGCCCGTTGCCATAGACCCCATCGCGGTAGACCACTCCACTCTGGTTGAGGTAGTTCCAGAAGACATCGGGGATGTTGTGGCTGGTGGCCTGCTCGTAGTATGCGTTGGTCGCACTGCCGCCCAACAGATAGTCGCTGCTAACCGTGCCATCGGCGTTGAACACGTCGCTAACCGCCTTGCCAGTACGGTCGGCCCCCCCAGGGGTCAGGCGGGCGAACTGGGCGTAGGTGGGGCTGCCAGGGCCAGCGACCGTCACCGCAGCAGGCTGCTTGGGCTTGCGTTCCTCATAACCAATCGGCACGTAGCCGCTGATCATCTCGTTGACTAGCAGGCCGCTACTGACATAATACTTGCCGTAAGTAGCGTTGGGGTCGTTGATCTCCATCCGCCCCTTGTCGAAGTAAACTACCTCGCGCTTACCACCCGGCCCCTGCGTATACGGCTCCCTGGTGGCCCATAGGACATTCGGCCCCCACAACCAGGAGCGTTGCACAACCCCCTCGTAGATCGGCTGGTCGCTGACCGCCCACTTCAGGTAATAGGCGGGGTTGAGGCCGAAGGGGGGATTGCCGAGGCTAGCAGGCGGGCGGTTGTTGCCCAGGCCAATGCCGAAGTTTGGCTGGTTGACGGGCGGGGCGGGGGTAGGCGGCGGCGGGCCGGGCCGCTCCCGCGTCGGCTTGATCGAAGGCGGGGGCTGGGCCGGGTCAACCACCAGGCCAAGCGGCTGCCAAGCGGCGACACTGCCCTTGCCAACCACGCTGCTCTGGCGGCTCGCCAGATCGAGAGCGATCACCTGCTGCTGGGGGCCGCCGCCAATCAACACTGCGGTGCCATGTGGCTCCACGTCCAGCAGATCGTAGCCACCGGGGAGCAGGGCGTGGGCGTAGCTATCCTTGCCGCGCTCGGCCTCTACCTTCTGCACGTACCAGATTGTACTACCTTCGGGCGTGTAGTCGCTGAAGACCAGCCGCTCGCCATCCTCTGCCCACTTCGCCACGATGCCCACGCACTGACTGACACTGGTGCGCCGCTCGGCCCGCAGGATCAGGCGATCCGCCTTTGTGAACACGTTATAGAGGTGCAGTTGAGCATAGTAGATGTTGCTACGGTCATCAGGGCCATCAGCGGTGTCGGCCCAAACCAGGTAGCTACCATCCGGCGACCAGGCCATGATATCGCCAGGGCTGATGTTGCCAGTCTTGCGCCCATCGCTCAGGCGATAGAAGCTGTTGCCGAAGGCCAGCGTCTCGCCATCGGGCGACCACACTCCCCGCTTTACCCCTACTGGGATCGGCTTGTCGAACAGCTTGGCGGTGTGCAGGTCGCTCAGGTAAAGGATGGCAGGCACGCCCCCCGCGTTGCGGTAGACGCAGCTATCCTCCTGTGCGCTGATGTACTGCGGCGCGAGATAGAACAGCGCGTCCAACCGTTGGCTAGGCGAGAAGGAGGGCAGGAAACCCACCGTCACCTGCCGTAGCCCCCCACCGTCGGGGTTGACGGTATAGATGTAGCTGTCGCCAGAGCCACGCAGGTTGCCCCCGTTGTCGAAGGCCAGCAGGTCACTGCGCTTAGACCAACTGAAATGGTGCGCCCCGCTCACCCCCCCGACGCGAGCAACCTTGCCAGTTGCGCTATCATAGATCGAGAGTGGCTGGTTGGTAGTAGCCAGCGCAGCCGCCAGGTAGCGACCGCTGGGCGACCAGGCCAGTTCGGTATATGCCGCGCTTTCGTCCAAGAGGGCAGCCACCGCCTCGCTGTTGCCCGCCGCCACGATCCGCACGTTGCCATCATCACCCACGTAGGCGACGTTGCCACCAGCGGCAGCCGCCCGCCCGCCCAGCAGCCCTGCGCCAGTCAACACCACTATCAGCAGCAACAAGCCGCGCCACAAACTTCTTTTCGCCTTCATCTCAAGCTCCTCGCTAGCGGTCATCGTCGATCCCGCCTACCAAACCACACTCAGCCTCCGTCGCTCTGCCAGGTGCCAGACTTGCCGCCGCTCTTGTGCAGCAGGCGGATGCCCTCAATCCGCAACCCACGCTCGACCGCCTTCACCATGTCGTAGATGGTCAGGGCGGCTACGCTCACTGCGGTCAGAGCCTCCATCTCCACGCCAGTCTGGGCGGTCGTTTTAACGGTCGCCTCTATAGTTACAACGGCTGGCAACACGCCAGGTTCCGCCAACCCGAACTCGATCTTCACGCTGCTGAGGGCAAGCTGGTGGCAGAGCGGGATCAGGTCGCTGGTGCGCTTGGCGGCCATAATCCCCGCAATGCGAGCTACGCCCAGCACGTCGCCCTTCTTGCTCGTGCCGCTGCGGATTAGCTCCAGGGTGGCAGGTTGCATCAGCACACTGCCGCCCGCCACTGCCACTCGCTCGCTGGTTGCCTTCGCCCCCACATCCACCATCTGCGCCTGCCCAGCAGCATCGAAGTGGGTTAGTTCATTGCTCTCTGCCAAACTCTTGCTCCTCAGCGTCATCGTTCTAGGGCTGCTTGCCCATTTACATTATACTACGAACCTGCAAGCTCTAGCTCTACTAACTTGCCCAGCCAGGGCAACCTGCCAGCAGGATCAGCAGATGCGGCGAACCGAAGTGATGTCTGCGGCGTACTACTACTGGTCGCTAGGCAGTGGGGCTGGGCGGTACGAACCTTGACATTGCTTTGCGTCGTATCGTATACTGCCGAGAATTGCCGAGGAGTTGTCCAGCTACATCGTTCTGTTGGCGGCCCGCTAGCAATTCAGTTTCGACCAGCGGATTTTCGCAAATCGGCGAAACTTCAGCCCCACTCGTTCGTTAAGGTACTGTACCCTCTCAACGACGAGAGCGGCGCACTTGTTCGCCAGCCCAGTGCTGGCCCACGAACTGACCGGCAGGCGACTGGCTTGCTGGCGGCACGCTAGATCAGGGACAGGCTGTGTTGTTGGATGCGATGCGGTGCAAACTCGCCGGTCAGGTCTGTAGTCTCCCCCAAACCGGTGCTGTGCGCCCGCCTCCTTCGCCTCATCCTGCCCTGATCCAGACTATCCATTGCTGTAGGTAAACCACCTGCTGCATATTTTGGTGCGGCTAAAGAAGATAGCCGCTAGTTTCAAGGAGAGAGAATGTTTCAAAGCATGACTGGTTCTCCGCTGGCCCGGCGCAGCACTGCCCTGTTTGCCGCTCTACTGATCGCCTGCCTGGTTGTGGCTTGCGACAGTAGCGCGGCTGGCACCGCCAGCCAACCCGCCCAGCCCGCCGTTGCCCAGAGCAGCGCACCAAGCAAGAGCGACGCACCCGCCCAGATCAAGGCTAATCGCGCCGACCGCACTTCCCCACTCGCTCCAGTACCAGCCATTGGCCCGGCCCCAGCCCTGCCTGCTGTCGCCAGCGATGCGAAGGCTAGCGACTACCTCTTTACCGTGGCTGCTACCTTCGCCAGCTTTACCACTGTTGACCAGAACTCTGCCCCCGATGCACTCGGCCTGGCGCGCTGGGCCGTCGCTGATGGTGCCTTGCAACAGCAGGGTGATGTGGACGGGCAAAGCGGTATCTACGACACCTTCGCCCTCACTGGTGACGGCAGCGCAACCAGCTACACCGCCCAGGCAGTAGCCTACAGCACGGGAGTGCCGCTTGGCCTCGTCGCTCGCTACAACAAGGATGGCTATTACCTGCTGCGCGTCAACCCAACCAACAGCAAGTCCCCTGGCTGGACTATCGAACGCTACGACGTGGCTAGCAAGAGCTACACTGTGCTGGCGACCGGCGCAGAAGGCAGTGGCTACCAACGCTTCAACTGGCTAACTGTCAGCTTCAGCGTACAAGGCAGCCAGCTTACGGCCAGCCTTGATGGACGCATCCTCGGCACGGTTAGCGACAGCAGCTACGCGGTAGGGCAGACCGGCCTCTACGCCGAAGCCTCTAATGGCGCACGCTTTGCCAGCTTCCGCATCGCCCAGCAGTAGCCTAACGCTAGAAGGAGAAGAAATCTAGATGCAATTCCAGAGGAACAACCTCCCGCGCACCCTCCTGCTGGCTCTCAGCCTGATCGTGCTGCTCGGTGGTTTTCAGGGCGACTATGCTAGCGCGCAAACCAGCAGCAAGCCCGCGCCGCAAGCCCAACTACCCCAGGATTACTCCTGGTCAGGCTCTATCGATATTTCGCAGGCGCAGACGGCACTCTACCCCCGCCTGGGCATGAATGCCAACGACACCATCGTGTTCTACGGCCTGGGCAACACCAGCGTGGAGAACGGCTACACCGCCTCCAGCGACGACTATGGTCGCACCTGGGGCGGACGTGGCTTTCGTACTACCCCTGGTGGCAGCACTAAGGGTTCGAGCGGCCTCGGCGCAGACGTGGATGCTCAGGGTAACGACTACCTTGCCTGGGAAGATTACGCCTACGACCCCCGCAGCCTCGCCTTCCGCAAGTACAACGCGGCTACCGGCACCTTCGAGCCAATCAAGCGGCTGAACGGCAGCAACACCAACGGGGTTGACCTTGCAGTTGCCCCAGATGGCACAATCCACATCTCCTACGTTGCTGTTATCGCCAGTGGCAGCCGTGCTGTGGTGCGCTACATCAAGTCTACCGACGGCGGCAATACCTTTAGCACCGCAGTTGACCTCAGCGACGGGCGCACCTTCGTCAAGATCACCAGTATCGCAGTTGATACCGCTGGTCGCCCACACGTCGCCTGGGATGGGCAGCGTGGCAACACCTACGGCATCTACAGCAACGACTTCGTTAATGGCAGTTGGACTGGCCCGCTCCTGCACGAGGCTTCTGCCTCTTACTGGCCGCGCCTGGCCCAGGACAACAACGGCGGCGTAGGCCTGGTCTGGCAGACCAACTTTGGCGGCCAGGCTGACATCTTCCTGCTCCGCTGGAACGGTGCCAACCAGCAGTGGGACCCAACCCCCACCAACGCCTCTGACACGCCCGACTCCTCCTTCTACCCTTCTATCGCCTTCAACACCCAGGGCAGTGCTTACATAGCCTGGAGCGAGAACAACGGCGGTGGTACGGAGGCTCTGTTCTTCAGCTACGAGTTCAGCCCCCGCTCCAACAACTTCAGCAACATCCAGCGGGTGGAGGACGAGCGCACCACCAACAGCGACATCGCCAGCTACAACAACCAGTTCACCCTGGCCTACGCGACCACCCACTACAGCCCTAGCTGGAAGGTCTATGGTCGCTACCTCTCTGCGGGCAACGTGCCGACCAACACCCCTGCAGCACCGACCGGCACGCCCACCATCACCAGCACTCCGACCACGGTGCCAACCAACACCCCCGCCCCAACTGCTACCCCTTGCGCCGACGGTTCCATCTTCCGCGACGTGTGTGCTAACAGCCACTGGGCTTACCTCTACATCCAGGGCCTGGGTTTGCGTGGGATAGTCAGTGGGCAGAACGGCTACTACTACCCCGATAGCCTGGTCAAGCGTGGTGAGTTCGCCAAGTTCGTGGTCAAGGCGCAGGGCTGGCCGCTAGTCAACCCGACCACGCCGAGCTTCAACGACGTGCCATCCAGCAACATCTTCTACCAGTACATCGAGACTGCGGTACAGCGTGGCGCAATCAACGGCTACTCAACCATCGCCCAGTGCGTGGGTACCACTGCCCCCTGCTACCTGCCTAACTCTGCTATTCGCCGCAACGAGACGGCGGTGATCATTGTGCGCGCCAACCAGTTCGCCCTCACCACCCCGCCTGCGCCCAACTTCACCTTCACCGACGTGCCGCGCAACGCCTTCGCCTGGGCTGAGATCGAGACTCTCGCTGCGAAGGGCATAATGAACGGCATCAGCGCAGCCACCTTCAATCCCAGCGGTCACACCAAGCGCGGTGAAATGGCGAAGATCATCTATCTCACCTTCCCACAAGTGAACAGCTTCAGCCCGCCCCAGGCTCCGGCTGGCGGTAACCAGGCGGTAACTGTTATCGGTAAGCTGTTTGGCGAGAGCCAGATCAGCAGCACCCTGACCGTCAACAACACCCCAGTGGATGTGATGAGTTGGAGCGACCAGGCAATCACCTTCCGCCTGCCAGCCAACACTCCCATCAGCCCCGCCCCCGCCCAGGTGGTGCTGATCGTCAATGGCAGGGCAGCTTTCTTCAGCAGCAGTGCCAACCTCACCGTCCTCGCTGGCCCCTCTGTAACGGCTACCAGTGCAGTCAGCAGCACCGCCACCCTGACCGCAGTCAGCAGCACTGCTACCGCGACTACGATCAGCACCGCCACCCTCACCCTGACCGCCAGTGGCACAGCCACCGCCGTTCCCACCCTCAGTCCGACCGCACTGGTCAAGTAGTAGAGCAGCAAAGGGGGGCGCACTGACAATGCGCCCCCGCTGATCGTTAGTCAACCAAGCACCGACGCAGATCCGCGCCGAAGGGGGAAGTAGCAATGCTGGGAGAGATTGAGAGCCGCGCCGCCGAAGCAGGCAAGGGTGGCCCCCGCTGGCTGCCGCGCAGCCTGCGCGAAGCCTTCAAGTACCGCGACCTGCTACGCAACCTGGTCGTGCGCGACCTCAAGCTACGCTACCGCGGCTCGGCCCTCGGCTTCATCTGGTCGCTGCTCAACCCCCTCCTGCTGATGCTGATCTTTTGGTTCGTCTTCAGCACCTTGCTAGGTAGCACCACCCCCCACTTCCCCTTGTTTCTCTTTGCCGCCCTGCTACCCTGGACCTGGTGCGCCAGTACAGTCGGGGCAGCCACCGGCAGCATCATCGGCAACGGCAACCTGATCAACAAGGTCTACTTCCCCCGCGAACTCTTGCCAATCTCAATAGTGATCTCCAACGGGGTCAACTTCCTGCTGGCCCTGCCCGTAGTGTTTGGCTTCGTCATCTACTACCTGGTCGTAAACCCAGCAGACTACGGCCTCAACTCGCTGCTAGCCAACCGCCAGAGCGTTGTGCTTACCAACTCTGCCGATGTGTACTACAACAACGTGCAACCAGTGTGGCGGATAGTAAAAGATAGCGTTACCCTGCTCAATCCCTTCAATGCCAACCTGCTCTGGCTAATAGTACTGGTCATCACCCAAGCTATCTTCCTCGCAGGGCTAGGCTTGTTCCTCGCTGCCCTCAACGTGCGCTTCCGCGATACAGCAGTGATTGTAGAGGTGGTGCTGCAAGCCTGGTTCTTTCTCACCCCCGTCTTCTACGATTTGCGTAACATCTTTAACGAAGCTGCCCAGTACGTCTACTGGGCTAACCCTATGGCTTCGATCATCTCTAACTACCGCCTGATCCTCTATAATGGTGTGCCACCGGACGCTAGCTTCATGCTCCGCACCCTGGTCACTTCGATCATCGTCTTTGTGATCGGCTACCTGTTCTTTGCCCGCCAGAGTCGCACCTTCAGCGAGGAGATTTAGTCGCCGATTGTAGCACAACAAGAAAGGGTGCAGCCTAGCATGGCTGCACCCTTTTCGTTGACCCCTAGCGGCTCTGGCTATGCTGCCTGGGTCATCTGCCTAACGGTGCCAATCATCTCGTCAAGGTCGAAGGGCTTGCTGATCACCCCAGCGAAGCCTTGTTCAGCCCAGTTCTTGAAGCTATGGGGGTGGTGTGCGCTGAAGATCAGAATAGGGCTAGCGGTGCGCTGGCGTATCTGGGCCAGCCAGCCTTCGCTAAGCTGTGGGCGCGAGTTGAGGGTGTCCGAGAGGACCAGGTCGAAGTTGCTACGCGCAAGCTCTGCTGCTGCTTCTTCGGCGTTCTGGGCTGCCGTCACAGCATAGCCCTCCTCGGCCAGCACGTCGCTGACTAGTTCTAGTACGCTAGGATCGTCGTCGATTACCAGGATGTTCACCTTATTTACTGATTGCATCTCGGCACCCCCTAAAGCGGATCAAGTAGAGTAGATACGGTTATGGCTTGAGCAGATCAGCTACCAGCGCAAGCAGATGGTCAAGCTCAAAGGGCTTGGTCAACACCCCAGCGTAGCCACGCTCCTGCCAGTGGTTAAAGCGGCTAGCATCATGTGCGCTGAAGATTAGGATAGAGACGCTGGTACTCTGCCGCAACTGCTCAAGCCAGAGCCAGCTATTTCCCATCTCACTACTGATCGTGTCGGAGAGGATCAGGTCGTAGCTAGCCTGACCAAGCAAGGCATGAGCAGCGGGGATCGAGTCGGCAGTCTCTACCACATAACCTTCATCGCTCAGTACCTCGGAGGTAAGTTCGCGTATAGCGTCATCGTCGTCAATCAACAAGATGCGACGAGCTTCTGTTTCGCGTACCATCTTTCCTCCCCTAGCAGCAGATTAGGTGTGGCTGCAGCTTTACTGCACAAGCCATCGTCAAACCCACCGCACAAGTCTATTATAGCATAGTATCCATCACATAGCAAACCAGTAGTAGGTTGGATTCACATCCATATAGGAGAGTCCGAAACAGAAGCTCCTCTGAATCGCTAATAGGGAAGGCTCTGCAAGAGAGCAGCCATCAGGCGGTCAGTGTGTTCGGGTTTGCCGACGCTGATCCGCAGGTAGTCTGGCAGGTAGCCGAAGTGACGAACAAAGATGCCACGCCGCTCCAGGTTGCGCTTGAGTTGGCTTGCACCGCCCAGCAACACCTTGCAGAGGATGAAGTTAGCCTGTGAGGGGTAGGGCTGAATGAAGTTGAGCTTGCGGAGCTGGCGGTAGAGCCGCCCGCGCTCGTGCCGTAGCAGCCGCACCGTCTGCTGCACTGTGCCGAGGTCAGCGAGAGTGGCGCGCACGGCAACGGTAGCGGCTACGTTGATGTTGTAAGGTGGCTTGATCTTCATCACGTGCTGCCCAATCTCGCGCGGGAAGATGCCATAGCCGACTCGCAGCCCCGCCAAGCCTGCCCACTTGCTGAAGGTACGCAGCACGATCAGGTTGTTGAACTCGCGTACCAGGGGGGCAGCGGTACCGTCGGCAAACTCGTAGTAGGCTTCGTCTAGCACGACGACCAGCCCAGTACGCAGCAGGCGCACCACGTCGGCGTTGCTGACCATATTGCCGGTAGGATTGTTGGGCGAGGCGAGAAAGATGAGCTTGCTGCGCGGAGTAATCGCCCGCTCTATCGCCTCCACGTCAAGCGCGAACCCAGCCTTGCGCGGCACACTGACGGCGCGGGCCATGCAAACCTCGGCGTTGAAGCGGTACATCCCGAAGGTGGGCGGGCTGCTGATCACTTCGTCGCCTGGTTGCAGGAAGACGCGCATGATCAGGTCGATCAGTTCGTCCGAGCCATTGCCCGCGATGATGCGGTCACGGTGATAGCCGCTGTAGTGGGCTAGCAGGCTGCGCAGTTCACGCTGCATTGGGTCAGGGTAGATGTGGTAGCCGTCATAGCGGGCGAGTGCCTGGGCCACACGGGGGCTAGGGCCGTAGGGGTTCTCGTTTGCGTCCAGCTTGATCACTGCCTCTGGGTGGATACCAAAGCGGGCGGCCAACACCTCAACCGGCTCAATCGGCGTGTATTCGTCCATCCCCTCGATGTCAGGACGGATTAGCTCCTCCACCGTGGGGGTTAGCTCCAACTCTATCTTCACCGTTATATCTCCCTGTCGCAGTGTTCACCACGCCCTAATTATAGCATAGGGCAGCAGATTCAGCCAATAAACGGGACTAGCCGACCGCTGCTCTCCTAACCCTGAACTCCCCTGCTGGCCCAGATTTTGACGATCCCCCACTCTTGTGATAAGATAGTAGGGCGAAGAAGCAACCAGGAGGGCTAGATGGCAGGACCTTACACAATCGGGGTAGATGTAGGCGGCACCAAGATTCTTGCCGGGATTATTGACGGCAGCAGCGGGGCTGTGGTCAGCCTCTACAAGATCGCCAGCCCACCAGTGGGTGCAGAGCCGATGATGGAGGCGATCACCGAGGCCTGCGACCAGGTGATCAAGCTGGCTCCTGAGGACGTGCAAGCGCAGGTGCAGGCTATTGGGCTGGGGCTGGCTGGGCAGGTAGATCGGGAGAACGGTATTCTCCTCTTTGCCCCTAACCTCGGTGGCGGGGTGAGCAACGTGGCGATCCGCCAACCGCTGCACGACCGCTTTAGCCTACCAATCGTCCTCGGCAACGATGTGGAGGTGGCCGCCCTGGGTGAGGCTAGCTTTGGCGCAGGCAAGGGCAACGACAACTTCGCTTGCGTCTTCGTCGGCACGGGCATTGGTGGGGCTTTGATGCGGAACGGTGAGCGGGTAGCCGGGGCGACTGGTACGGCGGGCGAGATCGGCCACATCATCGTCAAGGCGGGCGGGCGCAAGTGCGGCTGCGGAGGTGAGGGCCACCTAGAAGCATACGCTTCGCGCACTGCGATGGTGCTGACAATGAAGAAGGCGGTGGAGGAGAAGGGGCGTAGGAGCGTGCTTGAACCAATCCTGCGCGACCCCAGCCAGCGCGTCAAGTCCCGCGCTCTTTTCAACGCTATCGCAGAGCGCGACACGTTGGTGATCGAGACGATGCTTGAGGGCGGCTACTACCTCGGCCTGGGCTTGATCAGCCTGATCAACCTCTACAATCCCAGCCTGATCGTCCTCGGTGGTGGGGTGATCGACCGAGTCGACCTGCTCTACACCACTGCCGTAAACGAAGCGAAGAAGGGTGCGCTGCGCGTTCCCGCCCAGCAGGTACAGATCGTCAAGTCGGCCCTGGGCGACCAGAGCGGCATCGTCGGCGCAGCGGTGATGGCGGCACGGACGATAGCATCCAGCGGCCCAAGCCTAGCGTAAGCATAGTACCAACCAGCACCAGGAGCCACAACCCTAGAAAGCGAACCGGCTATGCGCTGTCCTGCCTGCCAGGCGAAGAATAGGGCGGAGGCTAGCTTCTGCATCCAGTGCGGCGAACCGTTCGTCGGCACTGATGGGGAGCGTCTGTCGCTGGTCGAGGAGCCGCTGACTGGGGGCAGAAGCGGGGGTGCTAGCTTGCGCCTGAGCCTCAACCCCCTGCGCTGGGGGCGAGAAGTACAGATCGTAGTGGCAGTGCTGCTGCTGTTCGTCGTTGGCGATTTGGTGTTGGAGGGCCAACAGAAAGGCGACACTGCCACCTACCATGCTGGCATCGCTGCCACCGCAGCCCGCCAGTGGCACACCGCCACCCAACTGCTCAAGCCGCTAGCCGACAAGAGTTATTACGACTCTGGCAGCCGCTACCGCCAGGCTAGCCAGCAAGCCACCACTTATGATGCGCTCTATGCCCAGGCGATGGCCGCAGTCAAAGTTGGGAGCCAGTGGCCTGCATTCCAGCTTTTTGAGAAGGCCAACGCTATCGAGAGCGACTACGGCGACCTTGCTGCCCAGCAGCAGGCTGCCAGCAACCGACTTGGCCGCTTCATCTACCGGGCCAGCGACCGTGATCCTGCTGGGGCCGGTCTGTTCCTCGGTGGGGTAGAAGGTGGTGTAAGCGAGCAGCTACCCCGCACTGGGGTTGCCAACCTGCTCTACGACATTGCGCCAGACGGTAGCCGTATGCTTTACAGCGTCAGTGCATACTACCGCTCCTTCTTCATTCGCGACCCCAACGGTAGCAAGGTCTGGCCTGTCACCTACCCCTTCGGCTCGGAGGACGGCAACACCTCAGTTACGCGGGTGAAGGGTGTGCTGGTAGCCAGTGGCGAGGGGGCAGTACTGATCCGCGACGGCAGCTTCGGCCACCGCGACCCGCTTAACCGCACCGATCTGGCCTACTACCCGCTTGGTGGCGGTAGTGAGGTGATCGCCACCGCCGATGTAGTAGCCCGCCCAGGCTACCAAGATACTATCCTCTACTATGCCACTTCCAGGCGCGATAAGGCGACGCGGTTGTATGTCAGTACTATCTATGGCTATAACTTGCGGAGCGGCAAGGCCACCGCCTGGGCCAACGTCGTGGGGCAGGTGGAGCATCTGGCAGTAGTCGGTGATTATTTGGTTTACACCACCTATGATGACAGCTACCTGCGCGTCTACCTGGTGGGCCGCTGGGGGCGTGGGTTGGTCAAAGAGTTCAAGGAACTGCATCCTGCCAACCCCAGCGCGATTGAGATGGTGATTGGCGGCAACAGCCACGTGTTCATCTACACCACCGCTGCCGACTGGTATGGCCGAGCCTGGATGCTAGATGTGCAGAGCCAGAACGTGCGCGCCTTCAACGAATACGACCTGCCAGAGGGGGTGATCAGCAGTGCTAGTTTCAGCCCTGACCAGCAAAAGCTACTACTCAGTGGGGTAGCGCAGGGGGCCAAGCAAGACCCCTGGCTGGTCGTGGTGGACATGGCAGGCAAGATAGTTGGGCAGCGCACGCTAGACCTGCAACTGCTCTACAACGTAGGCTTCCTGCAAGATAGCCGCCACATCTACTACATCTCCTCGCCTCGTCGGGCTGTCCCCTCCTACCATGCCGTCGGTACCCTACTCTGGGATTTGGCGGCTCCAGCCAACAATCCCGACCGCCTGATGGCAACTGGCGACCAGCCTTACGCCTTCGACCAGCCCGCCGCCGTCAACCTAACCGCCGACGGCAGTGGCCTCGTCTACATCAATGAAGGGGCCGCCTACATCAGCGACCTGAACGGTGCGAACGCCCGCCTGCTGTTCAGCCACGCCAGCGCGATCTGGCCCAGCCGCGACGCACTGGCCCCCGAACTACCCCGCAGCCTCCCCCGCGAGTGAAGGCCGCCAGTCGTATTCCATGCTGCGGGCTGTCTCCACTGCCACTGCTGCACCGAGTAGGCGGCTGACGATGTGTAGGCTCATGTCTATACCTGCGCTAATCCCCGCCGAGGTGATCACCCTGCCGTTGTCTACAAACCGCTGCCCCGCCAGCACTGCCACGTTGGGGTAAGCCGCCGCCATGCGCTCAATACTCTGCCAGTGGGTAGTAGCCCGCAGACCGTCCAGCAACCCAGCCTCAGCCAACAGGAAGGAGCCAGTGCAGACAGAGGTGGTTAGCTCTACCTGCCCACTCCGCTCGCGCAGCCAGCCGATCAACTGCTGGTTGCCGACTTCGCGGCGCGTACCCCAGCCGCCAGGGACGAGTAGGATGTCTAGCGGTGGGCAGGCCACTAGCGTATAATGAGGCTGCACTAGCATCCCCCCTCGTGTGCGGATCAGCCGCTCCTCCGCAGCCAGCAGGTAGGCGGTGAATGGCTTGTCATCCGCCTCCAGCCGCTCATCCCGCGTCACGCTAAACACCTCGAAGGGGCCGCAGAAGTCTAGCACCTCCACATCATCAAAGATAACGATACCCACAGACCTTACCATAACTACTCTCCTCTCGTTACTGCCTCTCGTTATTGATAGATAGGCACCAGCACATTATACCACTGCCTGCCTCCACAGCTTGCCGCCGCTGCAAGACGATGGACAGCATTCGGCTGGTTGCGGCCCCCACCGCTGCGTGCTATAATGATCATACACTCAGTGAAGATGAGCAACCTGATGCCAGCCTAGCGAATGGAAGTGTGACCGGCCACCAAAGGAGGAGCCAGCGATGGAGAACCAGAACAGCCAGCCCGTCAGCGTAGCCGAGGCCAATGCCTTGCTTGACCAGGCGATAGCCGCCATTGATATAGAGGCCAACGACCCCCACAGCGCGATCAGCAAGGATATTGACAACGACCCCGAAGCGGCGCGTCAGGCGATCAGCAACTTCAAGAGTGCGATCAACGCGGGCGTACTAAAGTTCACCCCCGTCCTCGCGGGCGTGCAGAAGCTCGTTAGCGACAGCTTTGCCGCTCACAATGTGGCGAAGGTAGCTGGGGTTGAGCAACTGATGCAGATGTACGACTTCTACCTGATCCCTTTCCCGGTCACCGCCTTCCCCGCCCCTGGTAGCAACTTCGCCCGTGTCTTTGCCCAAATCGAACTTGACCCCGACGCGAAGGCGGTCTTCTACTCCCTCTTTCCCAGCGACGAGTACCTCAGCGTCTTGCAAGGCGAGAGCCACCTGAACATCGGCGTGGGGGCGAACCTCAAGCTAACCGCCAGTGCGAACAAGTCGCTGCCGACTAACCCGCTTGCCAGTGCCAGCGGTCAGGGTGCGGCCAACGTGGATGGTGATACTGGCGGCAAGCTGGTGGTTGGCCCCTTCAGCTACAACATCCGCCGCCCGCTCGTTACTGGGCGCGGCGAGGGTGACGTAACCGCGATTTGGATGCTAGACAGCAATCAGCGCATCGAGGGCGCAGAGCCACTCCAATTTCTCACCGTCGTCCAGGTGCCAAAGGGAACCACGAAGTTGGCAGCCCGCGGGCAGTTGCAAGGCTTCCTCAAAGCGAACATCGGGGCGCAAATGGGTGACTTCTTCAAGGTGATCGGTGAGAAACTGAAGGGGCTATTTGGTGGCGAACAACCGTTGCAGCCAGAACCAGTCGTCTGGCAGAACGTGCTGGAGATGGCCGCTCCGCTGGCTGGCGCACAGCCCCCCGCGCAAGTTGCCCCGGCGGGTGTGCCACAGACGGCTCCGCTAGTGGAGCCGAGTGGCAGCAACGGCCAATGAGAGGAGACCAACCATGCCTTTTAGTGGATACGCCTTGATCATTGCCGTCGGCCACTACCCCAACCTGCCCGCCGACAAGCAACTGCCGCTCACCATCGCCGACGCGGACGCAATCTATGCCCTGCTGACCGATCCCAGCAAGGGAGCGTACAGCCGCGAGAACGTCACCTTGCTCAAGGATGCCGAGGCGACCAAAGACAAGATTATGGCGAGCCTGGCAGAGTTGGCGCAGCAGGCCGACAGCAAGAGCAACATCTTCGTCTACTTTAGCGGCCACGGCTCGCGGCGGGCAGTACCAGGCAGCAGCGAACAGAGCAGCTACCTGCTGCCCTACAACGCGAGCCTGAGCGACATCCACAACACCTGTGTACGCTCCACCGACTTTGAGGCCGCCCTCGGCAAGATCGCGGCGAAGCGCAAGATCGTCTTCTTCGATGCTTGCAAGTCGGGCGGGATGCAGGTAGGCGCGTTCCAGACCAACAATGAGCAACTGGATGACCAGACCAAAATCGGCATGAGCGAGGACGACTACCAGGGTTTCGCCAGCGAGGGCCAGGTGGTCTTCGCCAGTTCCTACCAGGGCGAGAAGTCCTACATCCTGCCCAATGACAAGAACAGCCTGTTTACTGTCTGCCTGCTCGAAATCCTGGGCGGCAAGGTAACCGGTGACGAGCCGTACATCCTGGTCAGCGACCTGCTAGCCTACCTCTGCAACCAGGTGCCGCAGCGGGCCAAGAGGGCGAACCAGAGCCAGCATCCCTACTTCCGGGCCGAGGGCGATAACTTCGCGGTGTTCGTCGGCAACGCCAGCACTGCGAAGGATAGCGACCCCGCTGACGCAGTGACGGCCCGCAAGTCGCCCTTCCCAGTCGCTAGCGTGGCAGGCGAGAGCAGTAGCCAGGGAACGACTGGCGCGGCGGCCCAGATCATCCAGGCTGGGCGTGATGCCTTCAACATCAGTGGCAACAACAACACGACCAGGGTTGACAACAGTACGAATACCACCAACACTGGCGGCGGGGCGAACATTGGCAGTGGCAACAGCTTCAGTAGTGGGGGCGGTGCGCAGAACTTTGGTAGCACCAACACCGACTTTCGCAACAACAACGGCCCGGTTAGCACTGGCAGCGGGTCGGTCAACGACAATCGCGGCCAATTCAACATCGGTAGCATCAATGCGGGCAATGTGGTAGCGGGCAACAATAACACGATCAGCGGTAGCTTGCATACTGCCCCGCCGCCCGCTGCTGTCAGTCTCAGTATCCCAGCCCTGCAACAGCTACTCGCCCGCTCGCTCAGCGCAGACGAGATCAGCCTGTTGGTCGGCTACCTACAGGGTGAACCACAAGCGGCTGACCTAGACGAAGCCGCTCTAGGCAGCAACCAGCCACTCAAGCTGCTGAAGCTGGCCCAGTTCTGCCAGCGCAAGAAGCTGCTAGGTAAGCTAGTAGAGTACGCTGACCTCGCCCACCCTGCTGCCTTCGGCAGCCAACAAGCCGCTTACACGGACTGGGCAGCACGCCAGGACGCACAACATTAGCTAGACAAAGGGTGATGAACAAGCAAAGGGGCGCGCCAGCAACGGTCGCGCTTCTCCTCTTTGCCCTGCGCCCCTAACGCCAGTCCACCTCGGTCAGGCTGCCTGTCTTGAAGGGGCGTTGGCTGCTGCCATCGGCGTTCGCCAGGCTGTAGCCGCTGCGCGTGGCGGCGTAGTAGATGTACTTGCCGTCGGGCGACCAACGAGGCGTGGCCCCGCTCAAAGCACCAGCGGCAAAGGCTTGCAGGTCGCCACCATCGCCATTGACGCTGTAGATTATGCTGTCGAAGCTGGTGTCACCGTTCTTGCCCAGGTAGAGGCGACCACCCGGCCCCCAACCACCCAGGAAGCCGTTGGTGACAAACTGCTCGTCGCCCCCCCGCTGGCTAATCAGGCTGATGCGGTCACTCTTGGTCTGGATTGCGATCACGCTACCGTCTGGCGACCACTCCTGCAGCACAGGGCTATTGTCTGGCCCCAACCCATCGGCCCAGCGCGTAAGCTGGCGCAGGCTCTCGCCATCGGCACTGATCACCCAGTAGTTGCCGTCGCCATTGTCATAAATCGAGCTGAAGGCAATATAGCGACCATCAGGCGACCAGACCGGGTTCTGCACTTGCAGGTGGTCGCGGCTGCGCTTGGGCGTGCGCAGTCGCTTGTCACCCGCGTCGATCAACTGGCGGCGGTTGCTGCCATCCGCGTTAACGGTGAAGATGAAGCTGCCACGGCTGGTGTCGCGCACCCAGAATACAACCACACTGCCATCGGTTGACCAGCGCGGATTGCGGGGCTGGCCGCCATTGATCACCCCACTAACGCTAGTCAGCAAGCGTGGAGCATCGCTATTCGGCTCTACTACGTAGAGGTTGGTGTCGTTGCCGCGGCCTACCAACAAGCCGCTAAACTCTGGCTTCGGGGTGGCAGTCGGGGGCTGGGGGGTGTCGCTGGGCAGGGGGAGCGGCGTGTTCGTTGGTGGCAGCGCGGTAGCAGTTGCTGGCAGAGGCGTGCTGGTTGGCGCGGGCGACGGCGTGCTGGTTGGCACGGGTGGGGGGGTGTTGGTCGGCGGGGGCGGCGTGTTGGTTGGCGGGGCTGGCACAGTATTGGTCGGGGCGGGCTTGAGCGTGGCAGTGGGGGCAGGCGTGTTGCTGGGCTGAACAAGGATGATCGGCGTACTGGAAGGCAGGGCGGTCGCGGGCAAGGGCGGTGGCGTGGTGGTCAGGCTAACGGCGGTCAGGCCGGGAGGCGTGCTGGTCGGTGGAGCTAGCACTTCCTGCGGGGTGGCGGTCAGCAGGCTGATCAGGGGCAGAGTGGCGGTGGCCGTTGGCTGGTCGGGGGAGGGCTGGGCCAGTGCGGTGCCGGTTGGCAGCGGCGGTACTGGCGTAGGGTCGCCACAGCCCGCCAGCAGCACAGCTAGCAGCAGGAGCAGAACGGCATTCCTCGGTGACTTCAACCAGCTTCCTCCTCAGGACAGGTGTAGCCCATTATATGCGATCTCTGGCCGCCACGTCCAACCCACAAAAAAGCACCGTCGGTTGGGCTGGCCGACGGTGCTAATCCAAAGGAGGAAAGTTCTTCTATAGATTAAGACGAACCAACCCTTGCGAATCTTCACCTATCTTCGACCAATTTTGGCCGATTGTGGAAATGCTTTCAGCGCACGGTAAAGAGCAGGAAAATGAGGTAGATGAAGTAGCCGCTGCCGCTGAACATCAGGGTGCGCCAACTGAGGCGCGCCTTGACCCGCATGGCAGTAAGCAGGAAGATGCCGCTCATAATCGTGATTGCTCCACTGAAGAAGGCCAGGTTGCCGTTGCCACCATTGCTGTTGATGCTCCACTCGGTGAAGGCAAGACCGAAGGCCACTGGGATGCAACTCTGGAAGACCATCGCTCCTGTGATATTGCCGAGAGCGAGGGTGTCCTTGCCCTTGCGTACCCACAGAACGCTGTTCACCTTCTCTGGCAGTTCAGTAGCGTAGGGTACGATCAGCAGCGAGAGGATCACGG
Source organism: Chloroflexota bacterium (assembly GCA_043754535.1). Taxonomy (GTDB): domain Bacteria; phylum Chloroflexota; class Chloroflexia; order QHBQ01; family QHBQ01; genus JBBROH01. Next base: position 40,626 of record JAYUUN010000011.1, read on the forward strand.
GGGCAATGCCCAGGGCCGTCGCCACCTGCTGGATGTTTTGCACGAAGAAGTATGCGCCACCAGCGATCAGGCCAACTCCGATCACTACTTGCCCGATGATCAGCCACAAGGGGGGGTTACTGTTTTTGCGGGCAAAGTGCAGCGGGCTGAGGTCTTCCGCATCGTCGGCGGTTGCCCCACCATCAGTGATCTGTTTGTAGACGTAGAAGGCGTAGAACAGAAGGAGGCCAACAGCAATTACTGGCTTGAGCCAGCCGAGTGGGGCGGGTAGGAAGGCGGCCAGGATGGCGATGGTGTAGGGAGCAAGGAAGTAGATGATGTCACGGCGCAACAGGCGCAGGTCAACCGCCATGCTCATCCCCCGCCGCTTCTGGCGCACCAGGATGTAGGCGGTCAGGCCGGTGATAAACATCGCCAGGGTAGAGAGCATGAACGGCGCACCAAGGATGGACCCGGTGCCGATTTCGTCGCCCGCCGCCTTTACCCCAACCGTCAGCACCGCGATGATCGGCACCAATGTCTCTGGTAGTGCCGTACCAACGGCAGCCAGCACGCTGCCTAGCACGCCCTCGTTCAGTTTCAGCTTCGCCCCCAGCCACTCGATGCTGTTGGTAAACACATCAGCCCCGATTAGGATCACGAACAGAAAGACGATCAACCACAAGAATGAGATAACAAGGTTCAATTTAAGCTCCTAAGCCATATTTTCCGCTGATTATAGCGGCTACTCAGGACAGATACAAGCAGGCAGCGTGCCGCTGAAAGGTTCCCCCTGCCTGCACTCAACGTTGCTACGAAGGTGGTACAGCGCAGCAGTTGGCAGGGTTCCCCCAACCAGGGCAAGCCAGCAGGTTAGCTACTGGCGCACAATCCAAATGATCCGCCCCTAATCTGAGCAAGGGTAGCACCTCGGCCAGCAGGCGGTCATAGCTGCTGGTGTCTGGGAAGCCAACCAGGCGGAACATGAAGTGGCTTACCCCCAGGTCAATGAACTGCTGAAGCTCGGCGGCCACCTGCTGGGGGTTGCCAGCCTGCATATGCAGCCCTGGTCGCTGCTCGATCTGCGCTGGGTCGTCGGTGATTTGCAGAAAGCCATAATAGGTCAGCTTGATCGTCGCAAAGTCGCGGCCAATCTCGGCGCACTGTTGGCGCAGGCTGTCCAGCTTGGCCGCAAAATCCTCTACCGTATTGAAGGCGGCGTTCCACCAGTCGGCATACTGCGCGCAAACCCTCAGCGACTTCGCCCCCTGCCCACCCAACAGCAGGGGGATCGCAGCCTCTGGCTGTGGCTCATTGTACGCATTGTTGATCCGATAGTGCTTGCCCTCAAAGCTGGCAGGGCTGCTAGCGCACATCGCCTTGATCACCGCGCAGGCCTCCGCGAACTGCTCGACGCGCACGCCACCGCTGGGATAGTCGTAGCCGTAAGCCAGGTACTCGTCTTCCTTCCAACCCGCGCCGAGGCCGAGGATCAGGCGGCCACCAGTCAGCATCTGCACTACGCTAGCCATCTTCGCCGTCAATGCCGGGTTGCGGTAGGATTGGCCGAGAACAATATTGCCAAAGTTGAGATTTTCCAGGCGGGCAGCCAGCCAGGTGAGAGCTGTCCAACACTCAATCAGTGGTCGCTCGCCCCATTGCAGATGATCCTCAACCCAGACCGTATCGAACGGCGGCTTGAGTGTGCGGAGAAAAGCCTCCGTCGTTGCCATGTGTACGGCCAACGCCCCCGCTGCCGTCTGCCCCGCCCCAGCAGCCGGGGCTGCTACAGTAGCCTGCACAGTAATGCCATAGGTTACTTCGCTTGCTGCTACCATCACATTCTCCTCTCCTGATCAGCGGAAGAAGCTGCCGCGATCCGTGACAAACCGCCAGAGTAGCTGGACGGTGTAAACCGGGTTGAGTAGGGCGAACTGGTCATGCGCCACTCGCATCCAGTCCAGGTGTTGACGCTGCTCCGAAGTCCACAGCGCGTAGTTGACCACCAGGCCGAAGTTCCAGAAGACGAGGACGACTGCGAGGGCGATCATGCTCCAACGCGGCACCCGCTGACCACGCAGGTAGCTGAACAGGGCAGCGAGGGCGAGGATCAGGATCAGGCTAAGGTTGACGAAGCGGCGTTGGCCGAAGCTACCTGCCCCCAGCCACGTGCTGAACGCGCCCGCGATAAACACCTGCGCCAGCACTGCTAGCCCACAGGCGACTGCCAGCAACCGATTAGATCGCCAGAGCAAGGCCAACCCGACCAGAGCGAAAGCGATCACCGGTGTCCAGGCGATCATGCCATTGCCGGGGTCGAGCAACACCTGGAAGAAGTGAGGAGAGAGCAGATTGAACTTCTCGGCTACTGTCTTGCTTGGCCCGAAGGTGCCGTTCGTCTCATGATAGGCGTAGAACTGGGGCAGGAAGCCGACCAACACCCCCACCAGGAACAGCGCGTTGCCGACCACCAGCCTCCCCACTGCCCGCCAACTCTGCCAGCGCAATAGTAGCAGCCGTAGCAGCACAATCCCTTCGACCGCAGGCAGCAGCATGAACAAACCGTCCTGCTCCCGCACTGTCATCATCAACCCACCCAGCAGACCGAGCGCAAAGTATTGCCACAGCCTACGCCGATTACCTGCCTCACCCTCCTCCCTCTCGCTCCCCCCACGAGCGGGTGAGGGCAGGGTAGGTGTTCTTGCCGCCAGGCCCGTGTCGTGCCAGACCGTGACGAACAAAGCGACGGCGAACAGGCTGGCCGCGTGTGACCAGGGTGGCGCGATGTACATATAGAAGAAGGCGGGGGTAGCGAACCAGATCAGCAGCGTCGCGGTCAGGCTGGCCCAGAGCGGGAAGTAGCGGCGGCAGAGGCGGTAACCCAGCAGCAAGCCGAGGAAGCCGAGCAGGTTGCTGGCATAGCAGACCGCCTGCACATATGGTTTGCTGTAGCCATCAGCAGGCGTGTTCTTCGCCAGCCCCAGGGCGTGGAGGCCGCGCAAACCGAGGTCGGCAACCACGTACGCAGGCGACCAGAGCAGAGCAGAGCCAACGGGAGCTTCGTTCACCGGCTGCCCGGTCAGCTTTTCGGCTGGCTTGTCGATCACCCCCTTCTGGAAGTCTACGAACTTCTTCGGGTCGCTGGCTACGATATGTTCAAACTGGTTCTTGATCTTTAGATCGAAATCAAAGTAGAAGGAAGGCAGGTAGGAGAAGTACTTGATCTCATCGCTGGCATAGATGCGCGTACTAATGATGGGCAGTAGCAGGACGTAGATGAGCAGCAGCACGAGCAGGCCGCGATCCGCCTTTAGAGCCTGGAACAGGGAGCGCGGTTTGTGAGCCTGTACTGCATTGCTTGCTACGTTCATCGGGCCACCTCTTTGCACCAGTCTAGCACCTTCTCCGCTCTTGCGCGATATGTGTAAGAAGTGCTGGCTTGCTGGGCGATCAGGCCACGACGGATCGCCTGCGACGGATTGTTGACCGCTGCTTGCAGGGCTGCGGTTAGTGAGGATTGGTCGCCAGGGACAAAGTAGAGAGCGGCGGCCTCTGGCAGCACCTCCTGTAGGGCAGGCAGGGCGGGCAGGATGATCTGGCGGCCCATAGCCATGTACTCGAACAGCTTGAGCGGGCTGGCGGTGGCCTTTGTCACCGTGTCAGGGATCAGCAGTGCGTCGGCGGCGGCCAGGTAGTCGGCAACGATAGCCCCCTCCTTGCGCCCAGTGAGGATCACCTGCCCGCTGATGCCCTGTTGTGCAGCTTGCTGCTTGAGAGCCGCCTGTTCGCTGTCCTTGCCGCCCACCAGCACCAGGGTAGCGGTTGGCAGGTCGGCAGCAGCGAAGGCAGCCAACAGCGTGTCCAGCCCACGATAGGCGAAAGTCAGACCGGCATAGGTAAAGATGAAGTGTGTTTGCAGCAGGCCCACCTTCGCCCGCGCTGTCACCCGATCACGCGGCTGATAGGTAGCTTCGTCGAACGCATCAGGAATTACGGCGATCCGCCGCCTGCTGATGCCCTGCTGCTCGGCCAGCGGCACAAATGTGTGGGTGAGGCTGGCTAGGCCGTCGCTACGCTTCAGGGCGCGGCGATCTATCAGGGGCAGCAATCGCCGCCAAAGCCAACCACGCGCCCGATGGTTACCCTCGCTCTCGATCTCGTGTACTTCATAGATCAGCCGCGCCCCCAACGGTCGCTTGAGCCAGGTCAGCCAGAAGCTGATGATCACATCACGGCAGTAGATTACGTCGATTTTGCGCCCACGTAGCCTGCGCCCCAACAAAAGGAAGAAGATAAGGAAGGCAAACAGGCTACGTTCCACATAGTACCAACCGCTGGACTTAACGAACTTTGACAGCTTGCCCACCGGGATGCGCGGCAGGTAGATTGCGCCCACCTCGTCGAAGCGGCTACTCTGCCCCGGCAGGCGCGGCAGCAGCACCAGCGTTCGGGGCGCGATCCGCCGTAGTTCCTTGCTGGTATAGTAGGTCTGCACGCTGTTCGCCGCCTGCAAGTTCAGGTCGAGCGGGTAAGCCACATAAGCGATCCGCATAAGCCCTCAGTTCTCGATCTCGCAAAGCTCTGGCGTACAGTTCTAGCAGTTGGTCGGCAATTGGCACCGAGCGGAACTGCTCCGCAAAGGCAGGGCCACGCGTAAGCAGCCCCAGTCGGTCGAAGCGGTCGCTCAACACCTCGCGTAGACCAGCGGCCAGGGCAGCACCACTCTCTGGCGCGACGGCCAGCCCACAGCCATGCTCGGCGATCAACTCAGCCGCCCCAGTGGTTGTGGTCAGCACCACTGGAGTCGCTACCGCTGCCGCCTCCAACGCCACCTTGTTGAGCGCATCTACCACCGACGAGATCGCCACCGCGTCGGCAGCGGCCAGGTAGTCGCGGCTCTGCGTGTACTGTATCTCGCCGCTGAAGATCACCTGCTCTGCTATCCCACAGCGTTCGGCGTAAGCGCGCAGGTAAGCCCCGTAGTCGCCGAAGTGGGCGGTACTACGTCCAGGCCCAGCGATCATCAGCATAGGGAGAACCCCCCCAGCCTCCGCAGAAAAGGAGGAGCCAGGGCTAAGCCGAGCGATTGCGTCTAGCAGATACTCGATGCCTTTGAAGGGGTGGAGGCGGCTGATGCTGAGGATGAACCGCTTACCCACTAGCTGGGGGAACTGCTGCTCAAGCCGGGCGCGGGCTGCTAGCTTGTAGTCGGCCAGCGGTTGGTCGGTGGGCGGATACGACCACGCACCAATGTTGCGAAGCACCACCGCCGCCTTTGCGGGCGCGCAGCCATACTCTTGCACGATCAGGTCACGGGTGAAGGCCGAATTGCAACGCACCAGCGCGGCACGGGCGAAGGTGCGGCGCAGCAGCATCCGTGGTAGCCGCCAGCGACCATAGCCATAATCCACCTGCGGGTAGTTCAACACGTCGGCCCCTTGCAGGTTGGGGATGATTGCTGGGCCGCCAGTGGGTGTGCCGAGGACGGCAATAGCTCCCAAGGGGTAGGCCGCCTCTACGTGCATGATGTCGGGGCGGCCATACTCGCGCAGGAATTGCTTGTAGCCAGCCAGCACGGTGAAGAAGTTGTTGTAATGCAAGATCGCATCGGCCAGCTTCGCCCGACGCGGGTCGCCGCCGATCACTATCTTGTAGATCGGCACACCGTTCTGGCTCTCGCTACGCAGCAAGCCCGCCCTGCGCTGCTGATCGCTACCACGCCCGGTCAGGGTCAGGGCAACGAACTCATGGCCGCGCTCACGCATCCGTAGGCCAAGCTCCTCATGCACCTCGTTGCTGATGAACTCAGGGCCGTAAGCGATGATAAAGTAGACTATCTTCACACGCTCGTCCCCGGCTTGCGCGCCGCCAGCACGATGCCGTTGCCGATCAGCGGCGGATATGGTAGAGTGACCTTGAAGGGCAACCGCCTGGGGGCGAAGACGAAGATCGGCTTGAGGCCAGTGCGCAGGTGGATGCGCTCGAAGCCAGCCGCCGCTACCGTGTGGCGCAGGCGCGTGGGGTTAAACAGGTTGATGTGCGTCGGGTCACTGTAGCCACTCCACTGCTGGCGGGTGATGGCGGCCAGCGGGCGGCGCACATCCCACAGGTTGGGCGTGGTGACCAGCAAGTAGCCGTCAGGCCGCAGCACCCGCAGGCACTCGCCCAGCAGTTGTGGCACCTCATGCAGATGCTCTACCACCTCACTAAGTAGCACCACGTTGAAGCTGCCGTCGCGGAAGGGGAAGGGAGTCTTGAGGTCGGCGCAGAGAACCGGAGCTTCTGGTACCAGCTTGCGGGCGGCGACCAGGGGGAAGTAGATGAAGTCGCTGCCAAAAGCAGCGTAGCCCTTACTGACTAGCCAGCGCAGGGCAGGCCCGGCCCCGCAGCCAGCATCCAGCACGCGGGTAGCAGCCCCAGCAGTACGGCTAGCAATGCCCGCAAACGCAAAGAGGCGGCCATACTGCCAGTCCAGCTTGGCAGCAGACTTAGTGATCTGGGCCACAAAGTATTTGTCGTGGTATTGTTCTGTCATAAGCCAGCCGATTATACGGTTTTCGGCGGCCCAGCGTCAAGCGCAGCATGGGCGGCGGCCTCCTAAAAGCCAAACGATCTGTGCTATAATTAGCCCATCCAAAACTGTTCAGGAGACAACCCACGTGTCACCAACAACAAACATGACAGCTTACATCATCTACGCGGCTCTGTTCTTCGTGGCAGTTGGTGCCTTCGTCACGCGGGTTACACAAATATTCTCCCTGATCAACATGGGTGTAGCCGACCCGGTCAAGGATCACGGCAGCCGCATCAAGGACTTCTTTGTATACGTGCTGGCAGAAATGAAGGTATTGCAGCGGCCCGTTGCCGGTCTCGCCCACCTGCTGGTCTTCTACGGCTTCCTGGTCATCTCAATCCAGAGCGGCATGATGTGGCTCCAGGGCTTCTTCCCCGGCCTGGAGATCGGCATTATTGAGTTCAATCCCGTCTACGTCCTGCTGCTCGACACGTTCGACAGCCTTGTACTGCTGATGGTCGCCTACTTCTTCGTCCGCCGCCTTGTCTTCCGCCCCCGCGCCCTTTCGCTCAACAGTGAAGCCCTGCTGATCCTGATCCTGATCGCCTTCAGTGCGGCTAGCGACCTGACCGCCAACGCCTTCCGCTACGCCGGGGCAGCTCCAGCAGGCAGCGGCTACCTCAGCGTTGCACCCTGGGCCTTCGTCTCCAACAACATCGCGGCCTTCTTGCGCGGCAGCGACCCCGCCTACCTGCGGGCTGGCTTCGCCTTTGCCTGGTGGTGGCACACGCTGACCGTCCTCAGCTTCCTGGTCTTCATCACCTACTCCAAGCACCTCCATCTCGTCACCGCTATGTTCAGTACCTACTTGCGGAACAAGCGACCAAAAGGTGAGCTACCAAAGATCGAGAACATTGAGGAGCAGGAGAACTTTGGCGTACACGAGATCGACCAGTTTACCCGCCGCGACCTGGTTAGCCTGGCCGCCTGCACCGAGTGTGGCCGCTGTCAGGAAGCCTGCCCCGCCTATGCCACTGGCAAGCCGCTTAACCCCAAAGCGGTAGTGCTTGACCTCAAAGACTATATGCTGCACGAGGGGCCGAAAGTGCTAGCCCTCAAGCAGGCCAACGCCAGCAGCAATGGCGCACAGGCCAGCAACGGCCACGCCGCCAGCCCAACACTGCCTGCTGCTGCTCAAGCTGCCCATAGTCTCGACCTCAAGATGGTGGGTGATGTGATTACCGAGGATGTGATCTGGGCCTGCACCACCTGCCAGGCCTGCGTCACCGCTTGCCCTGTCTTTATCGAACCGATGGCCCGCCTGATTGATATGCGCCGCTACCTGGTGCTGGAGGAAAGCAGCTTCCCCACCGAAGTAACCCGCACCTTCCAGAACATGGAGCGCAACGGCAACATCTACCCGCAGTCCAATAGTGGACGTGGCGACTGGGCGAAGGAACTGGGCGTGCCACTGCTTGCCGAACAGCCCGACGCAGAGATACTGTTCTTCGTCGGCTGCTTTGGCTCGTTCGACCAGCGTAACCGCAAGACGGTGCAGGCTTTCGCTACCATCTTGCAGGCCGCCGGGGTGAAGTTCGCTATCCTCGGCAAGGAGGAGAAATGCACAGGCGACCCCGCGCGGCGCATGGGCAACGAGTACCTCTACCAGACGCTGGCGACCGAAAACGTGGAGACGATGAACGGCTATAACGTGAAGAAGGTTGTCACCGCCTGCCCGCACTGCTTCAACACGATCAAGAACGAATATCCCCAGTTCAGCGGCAACTACGAGGTGCTACACCATACCCAGTTGATCGACACGCTGATCAAGGAGGGCCGCATCAAGTTGACTGGCTCGGTGGACGAGGATGTGACCTACCATGACCCCTGCTATATTGGTCGCTACAACGACATCTACGATGCACCGCGCGACGTGCTGGCCGCCATCCCTGGTATCCGCCTGACCGAGATGCCGCGCACCAAGAAGAATAGCTTCTGCTGCGGCGGCGGTGGCGGACGCGTCTTCATGGACGAACACACTGGCACGAAGGTGAACCAGACCCGCTCGAAGGAGGCCGCCGCCACTGGCGCAACCACCCTCGCCGCAAGCTGCCCCTACTGCATGACCATGTTTGAGGATGGGATCAAAGGGGCGGATGTGGCCGAGCAGATCAAGCCGCTTGACATAGCCGAACTAGTCGCCCGCTCGATGGAACCACCCCGTGCTGGCGAGTACGACCTGATCCCCATGCGCCGCCCTAGCCCGCGCCGTAGCGAGTAGCAGGGCAGTAGCACAGAAGGGGACGCACTATACACAACTAGTGCGCCCTTCTTTGTGCCTGCGGGAGCCTACGGGAGCGGCTAGGCCACCTGGGTGAGCAAACCCTGCGCTATATCCTCCTGGGCCAGGCCGTCCAGCAGCAGGTGGCTGATCGGCTGCTCTGGCAACCAGTAGACGTTGACGCTCCCCTCGCGCCCGCGCACTGGCACCGCATCACCACCCTCCATCTTCAGCCGTTCACCAATCTCCCCGGCAGTCGCGGCAGTAAGCAGTATCTCCCCCGGCCCCGCCAGCCCGACCAAGCGGGAGGCTACGTTCACTGCGTCGCCAATCACAGTGTAGCTGACCTGCTCGGCGGAGCCAATATTGCCCGCCACCACCAGGCCAGTCGCCAGGCTCATGCCCACGCGGATTGGGGGCAGGCTCTGGCTCGCCCTTTCGCGGTTGAGGTTGGTCAGTTCGCGGCGCAGGGTGAGAGCCGCTGCTGCCGCCCGCAAAGCGTGGTCAGGCTGGCGGCTGGGCGCACCGAACACGGCCAGGATGCCGTCGCCCAGGAACTTGTCTACTACCCCATCAAAGCGGAAGACCACCCGCGTGCCGACCGCCATGTACTGGTTGAGCATGGTTACCACCTGCTCGGCGGGCATGGTGGCTGCCTGCGCGGTAAATCCTCGAATGTCTACAAAGAGGACGGTAACATCCAGGCGGCTGGTCATGTTCAGTTGGTCATCGCCGCTGAGGATAGCCTGGGTGATGGCGGGCGAAAACTGCCGCTGCAACTCGCGCAGCGAACGTTCGCGCCGCCGCGCCCGCCCCTGGTAGTAACCGAGAGCCGCCGAGGTCGCCAGCACCACCAGAAAGAGGACAAAGTAGAGCCAGATGGTGACAGTGAGGATGGTCACGGTCAGGTCACGCTGGCGGGCCTGCAAGTCCAGGTAGAGGCTAGACACATCCTGGGCTACGTCGATCACCCCCACCAATTGGGTGCCGCCACTGTTGTAGATCGGGGCGTAGATGTTGAGCAGTGCCTCTATGTACTGCTCCCTCGGCAAGCCACAATCGCTGCTACAAAGGCGCGAAACGACGTTGCCTGCGATGGCCTGCTGCAACAAGTTTCTATCCACCGGCTCGACGGGCAGCACTACGGTGGCACTAGTAGCAGTGGAGGCGGGCGCAGCAGTAGCTCTGGCAGGCTGCGCCTCCCCATAGCCATAACTATCGTTGTCCTGTGGGTTGCGCGTGGCCGTCGTGATAGCCGTCGTGGTGACTGTTGTGGTTGCTGTCGGCGACGTGGGGGATATGACCAATACGCGGTCGCGGTCAGACCAGACCAGGCCGCCAGTCGGACTCCAGACCCGCACGGAGTAGTAGGGCAGCCCCCCCCAGACGGCCTGGCCCATTTTGGTAAAGGTCGCGTGTTCGCGAGTCATTGGCACTTTGCGGCTAGACATCATGTCGGTGGGGCTGATCAGGCCAGTCGCCCGCAGTTGCAGGTATTGCGCGGTATTGACCCGCACATCCTTGAGGCCGCTATCCAGGAAGGAACTGCTGATCGCAGAGGCCAGTAGGGTGCCAACCACCAGGAAGACAACCAGGGTGATAACCAAGAAAATAAGGAGCAGGCTGACGAAGCTGAGGCGACGAGAGCGCGGGCGGGGATGGGGGCTGGCGGGAACGATCATGACGGCTCCTGGTTGGCGGGCTGAAGAACATTGCTCATCTACCTTAGTATAACCTAAAACAGGCTTAGATCATACGCTGCCCACCAGCAATACGCTGCCGAAGCATAAGTTGGGTTGCTAGAACCGCCCACCCTCGCCACTTCTTGCCCATCGGCTAGTCTTCGCCCTGCGCTTTGGTGTAGCCACTCACGCCGTCGAACTCTTGCAGCTTCTCGATGTGCGCCCAGCGGTGCTGGCTGCCAACCTGCTGCACCACTGCCAGCAGGTCGCTGTCGCTGAGGTCACCACCTGCCGCCCGCAGCATCAAGCGGCAACGCGCCTGATCCACCAGGTCGGTGATTGCCCCCATCGCCGGGTAGACTTTGGTTCCCCGGTTAGAGATCATCTTCAGGTAGAGTGGCGTATCGGCCACCAGCCGCTCTACGCTGTGGCCCAGTTCCTCTGGGCTGAGATTGGACTCGACGAACAGATCAAGACCGACCACCCGCCGCTGGCTGACCTTCACGAAGTCGGGGGCCGCCGAAATCTGGGGCAGCAGCAGGGGCTTGCGTTCGCGCACCTGCCAGCCACTAGCGGTGCGCCCCAAGTTGGCAATGACCGCGTCGGTGTAAGCCCGCGTGCCGACTGCGCCGCTCTCGCCCACCACGTCGCGGGTGAGGGTGCCGTCTTGCAGCGTAACCAGCACCGCGTGTTCGATCAGGTCTGCCGCCGCGAACTCGCCCAGGTGGCGGAGCATCATCACCGCAGAGAGGGTCACTGCCGTCGGGTTGATCACGTCCTTGCCTGCATACTTAGGGGCCGAGCCATGTACCGCCTCGAAGATCGCCACCTCATTGCCCAGGTTGGCCGAGGGCGCGAAACCCAGCCCACCAACCAGGGCCGAGGTCAGGTCGCTGATGATGTCGCCGTTCATGTTGGTCGTCACAATTACGTCAAACTGCTCTGGCTTCTTGACCAGTTGGTGGGCGCAGTTGTCAATGATAATGTGCTGGGCCTCGATGTCGGGATACTCCTTGCTCACCTCCTCAAAGGTGCGCTTCAGGGTACCCTCGGTCAGCTTCATGATGTTTGATTTGGTGGCACAATGCAGAGTGTGCCGCCCTTCTGAGCGCACGAACTCGAAGGCCAGCCGCACGATTTTCTCGCAGCCCTTGCGCGAAATCAGCTTGAGGCACTGGGCCACGCCGGGGGTCTGCTGGTGTTCAATACCCGCGTAGAGGTCTTCTACGTTCTCGCGTACCACCACCAGGTCGATCCCCCGCCCGCTGTAGGGCGTGCGTACCCCCGGCAACTCGCGCACCGGGCGGATATTGCCGTAGGTCTCGAACAGCTTGCGCAGGGTTACGTTCGCGCTCTTTTCGCCGAAGCCAACCGGGGTCTCCAGCGGCCCCTTCAGCACCACGCGGGTGCGGCTGATCGACTCGATGGTATCGGCGGTCACGCCCGATGCTACCCCCTGGCGAAAGACGCTCGCCCCCGCCGCCCGCTCCTCCCAGGCAATGGGCGCGCCGGTTGCCGCGATGATGCGCTGGGTAGCGGCCACGCACTCTGGGCCAACTCCGTCGCCGGGGATCAATGTTACCAGCTTGCGACCCTGGGCATCCAGTTCAATGTTCATCTGTTTCCTCCTCAAATTGTGGTTAGCAAATCTTCCATCGGCTCACCCGACGGGGCGGTGGACGGACGGTGGGCTGGCTTTGGGGTTGGGCTGGCAGTAGCAATCGTAGACCGCAAAGCCCGCAAAGTCACTGTTGATTGCCCCGATTATAGCAGACCGCTGGTGGGCTAACAAGCGGGCAGCCTGCGGCAGCCAGGGCAGCCGAGCCAACCCTGGTTTGACCGGCTGCGGGTGGAAGGGTTATAATCTGCGCATAAGAGGCTAGTGCAAACAGAGGAGGCTACGAAACGGTGAGCGACCAGGAAAGAGAGTTCAAGAACTTCAATGCTGCCCACCAGGGCGACGCGGTGATCAGTCAGGGCGAGGATACGGACGACCCCACCATGCAGGGGGGCGATGAGAACGATCAATCGGTCTTTGAGTACGGCAAGGGGGGCGACGAGGCGGCGGACGAGGAGCAGCCGCTAGAGGAGTTCCTGGGGCTGGCTGAGGACGAGCCGCTGCGCGTCCTGGTTGTGGTCGCCCACCCAGACGACGCAGAGTTTGGCGCGGCAGGCACCGTGGCTGCCTGGACGAAGGCAGGCCGCGAAGTCTACTACGCAGTGCTGACGCGGGGGGACAAGGGGACGAACGACCCCAACCTAAGCAGCGAGCAGATCGCTGACATCCGCGAACGCGAGCAGCGCGAAGCCGCCGCCGTGCTGGGGGTTAAAGAGGTGACGTTCCTGGGCTGCAAAGACGGCGAAGTGGTCGCCGACCTCAAGACGCGGGGGCTGGTGACCTGGGCAATCCGCAAGTACCGCCCGCACATCGTTCTCGCCCAAGACCCCACCGCCCTATTCTACAACAACCGCTTCATCAACCACCCCGACCATCGAGCGGCGGGCATGGCAACGATTGATGCTGTCTACCCAACCGCCCGCGACCGCCTCCAGTTCCCAGAGCAACTGGCCGAGGGCTTGCAGCCACACAAGGTAGCAGAGGTCTTCCTCTTTCAGTCGGAGGAACCAGACACGTTGGTAGACATTAGCGTGACGTTGGAGACCAAGGTGGCGGCCCTTAAGAAGCACGCCAGCCAGTTTGACGACCCCGACGCGCTGGCCGAGCGGGTACGCGAACGGGCAGCAGAGCTTGGCGCACAAGGCGGCCTGCAATTCGCCGAAGCCTTCCGCCGGGTGATCATCCGCCGCTGATGCTGCCCTTTGGCGGCAGCCTGGCGAAGGAGCAAGCAGATGACAGAGCAGCAGAGCGGCCCAACCGACGAGGTTAGAGCGCAGAACACCAAATCCAGGATTGCGGTAATTGACGTGGGCAGCAACTCGACCAAGATGTACGTCGCCGAGGTGGAGGCATCTGGCAAGGTAGAGCGGCTGCGTCGTACCTTCGCCATGACTCGCCTGGGCGCGGGGCTGGATAGCGAGCGGCGGCTGACGGCGGCGGCGATTGCTGGGGCGGTGGCTGCCCTGCGCGACTTCGCGGCCATCGCCGCCGAGTACAGGGTGGTGACGATCAAGGCGGTCGCCACCCAGTTCGCCCGCGAAGCAGTCAACATCAGCGAGTTGCAGCAGGCGATCCACGAACAAACTGGCATCGTACTTGAGGTGATTAGTGGCGAAGAAGAAGCGCGCCTGGCCTTTGTCGCTGCCGCCGAGGACTTCGCCAGCAGCAGCGAACGCATCCTTGTGTTCAACACCGGCGGCGGTAGCACCGAGCTAATCTACGGCCTGGGAGCGCAGGCTCAAGCGATGGTCAGCGTGCCACTAGGGGCTGTCTATCTCACCCGTCAGTTCCCCCACCTGGTCGGGGTAAACACGCAGGCAGGGCTGGCCGCGCCGTTGGCCTATATTGCAGCCCAGTTGCGGACGGTCGGCTTCTTGCCCCAGGCGCAGGGGGCGCGGGTGGTCGGCAATGGCGGGGGAATGCGGAGCCTGGCATCTATCGCTGCTGGTGGCCTCAAAGACGACGAGATGGTAAAGGTTCACCTTGTCGATATCAGCCACGCGACTGTACGCGACCTCACCCTCTGGTTGGCAGGGCTGACTAGCGAGCAGCGGCGCAACGTTCCCGGCCTCGAACCAGATCGGGTGGACATCATCGTGGCAGGGGGCCTGATCGCCCAGAGCATCATGGAAGCGGTCGCCGTCAACAACCTCACCTTCTCTGCCCGCAACCTACGCGACGGCTTGATTGCCGAGTGGGTACGGGGTGGGCGCAAGTAGAGCCATCCGCCAGCGGCGACCCCTAATCCTGCTCCTGTGGTGGAGGCCACCTGCGCCTACCGAGCGGTTGCCACACCCGCAGCCCTGTGGTAAACTGTGGTTGAGCGGTAAGTGGAGGTGACAGGATGCGGATCGTAGTCAACCCGGCACACTGGAACAAGCGACTGGTAGAGGGGCGCGAGGTAGTGGAGAGCGGGCCGAGCGGCCTGGTTAGCGCGAAGGAACGCTGCCTGGTGATCGCCAACAACCTGGTTGCCAAATTGCAGGCGCGGGGCATTGATGCGCGTTTGACCCCGGCAGACAACTCACTCACCCTCGACGCGATTATTGCCTGGGCCAACGACCTGCATGGGAGTATGGCGGTCGATCTGCTAATCTCGATCCACTGTGACGCAATGGACAACCCCGCCGCCAACGGCTGCGCGGCCTACTTCGGCGAGGGTCACAGCGAGCAGGCGGCAATCGGCAACCTGATCAGCGCAGAACTGGCGCGGGCAACTGGCCTCCGCAACAAGGGGGCGATATCCGACCGGCTGGCCTACGGCGGGCGACTGGCTATCTTGCAGGAGACGCGGATGCTCGCCATCCTGCTTGAGTGCGGCTTCGTCACCAACGCGGCGGATGCAGCGATTATCCGTGACCACCCAGAGCAGATAGCGGATGGAATTATCAGCGGGGTGGGCCGCTACTTCATGCGGGGGCCGTGCGCTGCCCCCGCGGACTACCCCCTGCTTGGCCCGCCCAGCATCAGCTTTGCCCAGTTCCAGCGCGTGCTTAGCGAACACAACAGCCCGGTCACGCCCGCCGCCCAGGAGTGCTGGGAGGTGATCAGCGCAGCTGGGATTGACCCAACCGTAGCCCTGGCCTTCTTCGGCAAGGAGAGTGCGCTAGGCACACAGGGTCGGCCAGAGACGCTGGCTAACCACAACTGGGGCAACCTGCGCGGCGACCGTAGCGGTGGCGGGGGCTTCCAGCGGTTCGCTAGCTGGCAGGACGGCTTGCGCGCCTGGTGTCAACACCTGCTCAGCCCCACCTACACCCAGGCTACGCCGCCGCTCGATACGATATGCAAAATAGTACCGCTCTATGCCCCCAGCAGCGACGGCAATGACGAGAACCAGTATATCCTCGACCTGTATGGCATGACCAGCAAGTGGCGGCAGCAGAGTGAGGCGGGCGGTGGCAGCCCAACCCTGCTGCGGGACTACCCAGTGGCCTTCCAGGGCCGCCCTTGCATTACCCGCTCGCGCTTCCAGAGCGTATTGCAGGCGCAAGGCAGCCCGCTGGCGGATGCTGCCTTCGACCTCTACAACGCCTGCGTGCAGAACGGGGTAGACCCGGCAGTGGCTCTTGCCTTCTTCATGTTGGAGAGCAACTGTGGCACTGCTGGCGGTGACCTCCTCCAGAACCAGAACTGGGGCAATGTGAGGGGCGACGGTGGCGGCGTGCGCGGCCTGCAACAGTTCGCTAGCTGGCAGGCGGGGTTGGTGTACTGGTGCAACCGCCTGCGGACGGTCTATGCCGCCCTCGGCAAGCTGACAATCAGCCAGGTAGTACCAACCTACCGCCCCTACAAGGCGCAGGTCAACGGTGACCCCTGGTATATCCAGCAGCTACAAACCCTGATTGCGCCCTGGGATGCCGAAGCCGCCCAAATGATGGCCGTGCTTCAGTAGTCGGGACGGGTCAGGATTGACTACCGCGCTCCCCAGCGGGCAGGGGGTGAAGGATGGTTAGCATAGAAGGGATGATCGCTATGGCACGGATGATCCAACGTGGGCTGGTGCTGACAGGGGTGGCGATAATGCTAGCGGCTCTGCTGCTGGCGGGCAACGCCGACGCGCAGAAGAACAGTGTGAAGCAGGGCGACCCTGACGTTAGCCAGCAACTACTCTACAGCAGGCTGGTTAGCGTGCCGCCGCAGTTCGTCGGCAGCTACCAGGGGCCGTATAGCTTCAACCTGCCAGCGGGCTTCACCACCCCCGCCGTGTTCGCCAGCGGCCTGAGCAGCCCGCGCATGATTGCCGTTGGCGCGTGCGGCGACCTCTACGCTGGTAGCAGCGGTGGCACCGTCTACCGCCTGCCCGACCGCAATCATGATGGTGTCGCCGACGGGGTGTACACCCTGACCACTGGCCTGCCCAACCCCGCCCATAGCGTGGAATACTGGAACGGTCGCTACTACGTGGGCGCGGGCGACGGCGTGTACCGCTTCGACCAGGCGAACTGTGATGTGGCAGGCAGCAACCAGACCAAGATTGTAGACCTACCCAGGGATCTGCCCAGCGGCGGCGGTCACGTGACGCGCACGGTAGTGCATGGGCTAGACGGCAAACTGTATGTCTCGGTTGGTTCTAGCTGCAACGTCTGCGTAGAGGTGGATAGCAGGCGGGCGGCAATCCTGCGCTTTGCGGCGGATGGACCGAGCAGCAGCCAGGAGATTTTCAGTAGCGGGATGCGGAACGACGTGGGTCTTGCCTTCCGCCCCGGCACTAACGACCTGTGGACTACGGAGAATGGGCGCGACTATCTGGGTAACGGTGAGGGGCCGGAGGCGTTCAACTACTACCCGCCAGAAGAAGTGAACTTCGCGCAGGCGGGTCGCTACTACGGCTGGCCCTACTGCTTCGCTGATGGCAAGGAGGATCGCAGCGCAAACGGCACGAACAGCGTCGCGCCACCCGCCTACAACGGCAACGGCAAGTCGCTGGCGCAATACTGCGCGGCTAGCAGCAAGCCTATTGCCCAGATGCAGGCGCACAGCGCACCGATGGCGATCCTCTTTAGCAAGGATAGCAGCCTCAGCTTCCCCGCTAGCTGGAAGAAGGGCATCTTCGTGGCCCAGCACGGTAGCTGGAACCGCTCGAACAATGGCAGCTACCCGCCAGTAGGCTACAAGATAGTCTACATCCCTGCTTTCGCAGGTCATACTGGCAACAACTGGAACCCGCCCTCGCTCGACTTCCTGACCAGCAACCCGCAGCAGGCGGTGCGCCCAGTGGGGTTGCTGATCGGTACGGATAACGCCCTCTACTTCTCTGCCGACAACAGCGGCACAATTTACCGCATCGCCTACAGCGGCCTCAGCGACGGGCAATGAGCTAGCTGGCCGCTTAGTGCAAGCCGCTGGGTGTAGTCATCGCCCGCCGCACGACCTTGCTCAGTTCGCCGCGACGGATGTTGTCGTTGGGCCGGAAGCAGGTGCCGCTCTGGGGTGCAACGCAGGCAGCCCCGCTGATGATGTTCAGGTGGGCTAGCGTCTCAATGTCAAGGTAGAAGGGGTAGCTGGTTGGCACATCGCTGAAGCTAGCACTGCTAGGTGTGTAGTAGCTGTAGCCACGGGCGGCCCGCACTATCTTCGCCACCTCACCGCGTTTGACGTTGACGTTGGGGCCGTAGCAAGGGCTGCCAACTCCCAGGCTGGCGCACTGGCTGGCGTTCAGGCCGTTGACTACGCCAGCGTGGGCGGCGGCCTCGATGTAGCTGTAGAAGATACTGCTGCTCGGCACGTCGCTGAAAGTGGCCTGCGACGGCGTGTAGCTGGCGATGCTGAAGGCAAGTGTGGCGATTTTGGCGAACTCACCACGCCGGGTGCTGTCGTTGGGGCGAAACAGGCCGTTCGCGCCGCTGACGATGCCCCGACAGGCAAGGTACTGGATGTCGCCATAGAAGATATTGCTGGTCGGCACGTCGCTGAAGCTAATTGCACACGGGGTCGCGGTCTGGGTCGGAGTGGCGGTGGCGGTGAGGGTAGGTGTGCTGGTCACGGTGAGGCTGAGCGGCGGCGTAGCGGTGACAGTGGCGGTGGTGGTAAGGGCAGGCGTGCTGGTCACAGTGGAACTGAGCGGCGGTGTGACCGTCGGGCTGCCACTGCTGGGCGTGCTGGTCACGGTGGGGCTGAGCGGCGGCGTGACCGTTGGGCTGCTACCGCCGGGCGTGCTGGTCACGGTGGGCGTGATGTTGCTGGTTGGTTCGCTCCACTCGATGCGGTCGAGCCAAAGATTGGTGTTGTAAGTACCAGCGGTGTGGGTGATACCCACGCCCACGCCAAGCACGTAGGGGGCGGGGAAGGACTGGGTGAGGGCGAGCGTAAGCTGCACCCACTGGTTGGCGACTAGCAGGGGGCTGACGCTGCCCAGGTGAACGCCGCCCTGCGCGTCGATTACCCCGATTAGTGCG
>JAYUUN010000012.1:0-6126 GCA_043754535.1 Chloroflexota bacterium
CACGCCAGACGATCTCTGGCCGAGAGTGCTTGAGGCGCGACTGCGGCAACTGAAGGACGAAGGTGCAGCTGGGTGCTTGGCGAAGATGACCTGGGCCGAGGTGATCACCATGTTCTCAGACTTTGCCGACGAAGGGGGCAGCATCGGCGACGGCGTAACCCGCGCCTACAGCTACGCCTTTATCCAAGAGTTTGAGGCCGCAGGCGAAGGCGACAAAATCGCCCCCTCGATGCGCGAAGAAGCGGCCCGCCTGGGCGAGTACGAACTGCTCGACCTCGAAGGGATGCGCGGCAGGCTCAGGCAGAAGCAGCTAGAAGCCTACCGCAAGGTGAGCAAGCAAGGCGGTGCAGCCATGCCGATCTCAACCCGGCTGGCCGAACTGGTACGCCTGCTTGAGAGCGAGGAGGTAGAGCCATGAGCAAGAAACAAGTAATCGTCCCGACCGATCCCCACGAGGCGATCCGCTTCATCACACGCCAGACCCAGCAGGCGACCGCGATCCTGGGCCTGCATGGGCGCGACTTGTGGCGTAGGTTCGTGGACAGCCTGCTTGCCTTCATGCGCGGGGACGCTGCCGAGTACGAACGCATTGCCACCGAGCTGGCCCCTGCCGAGCAGCATCTGGGGGCGGTCGTGCGCTGTCTGTTCGAGCAAGCCGACCGCAGCTACTATGACCTCCTCGGCCCAATACACATGGAGTTCGGGGCGAACAAAGGAGCCGGGCAGTTCTTCACGCCGTTCGAGGTGTCCCGCATGATGGCCCGGCTCCAGATTGGGGCTGGGGAGGGGCTAGCCAGCTTCGACCCGGCCAACCCCTGCCGCATCAACGATCCAGCGGTTGGCTCTGGGGGGATGTTGCTCGCGGCGGCAGAGGTGATCGCCGACCTGGGATTGGAGGATCGCTTGCACGACGGCACGATCCTGTTCTACGCGCAGGATGTTGACCCGCTTTGTGCGGCAATGACTGAACTCAACTTCCGGCTACACAAGCTGGCAGGCTACGTGGCCTGCGCCAACACGCTGACCGACCCTGACCCCTGGGCCGACCCGACCAGGACCCGCTATATCGAGCCAGCGGCGATCACGATCCAACGCTACCGGCAGGCGGCTAGGGCGGGGCTGATCCGGGACGAACTTGGCCTACTGGCTGCGCCGGAGGTTGCAGAGGCTGCCATCTCAGCCGCCGAAGTCAGGCCAGCCGCAAGCCTGGTTGACGTATCGCCCACCGAGGGGCTGCCACTAGCTTCCCTACCTCGCCGTGCCTCAGCCACCTCCGTTCGGCGACGTGGCGGCAGCAACCTGACGATGCCGTTGCCGCTACCTGATGAGGAGCAAGCGGCCTGAACCTTCTGCAATCCCCAACACGCATTGGATGCTTGACTAATGCACAATGATAATGTATAATAAAGCAGGGTTGTGGTTTGCTCAGGGCCAGCACTTCACAACCCACCGATACTTGAATTGACGTATGGCAAGCAGCCTTGCCACCCAACTAACTCAAGCGAACCTCGGCACTAACTTCACGCGAAAGAGAGCAGAGCAATGATGCAAACAACTAACATAACGGGCAACGTGACTGTCGAGTGGGTCGGTCACAACACTGGGGGGAGCCGTGATGCGGTCTGGGCTGGCTGCGCGACCGACACAGGTGAGTACGTCGCCATCTATGGTCGGCGGGGCAGCAAGCTGCAAGAGGATCGCCAACAGTTCCCGAACGGTACGCAGGCGCAGGCCCAACTCACAAAGAAAGTGATCGAGAAGCGAGGCAAGGGCTACGTGGTCGCACCGTTCGACGATGCCAACATTGGGGTCGCCAGCTTCGCCCAGGCCAGCCAGTCAGGGCAGCCCACCGCGCCGACCCGTGATGGTACGGTAGTGTACCTGGACACACCCTTGTCAGTGCCGCCTGCTGCGGTGGTGGCAGCCCCGGAAGCTGCAACGCCGGTTACGCCGCCCCCGCGACCACTGCCAGCCGCGCCGCGCCACCAGGTACAGGTGTTGCCCACCCCGCACCTGGACAGCGTACAACTGGAGGGGCTAGCCCTGAGCCAGTTGGTCGCGCCCTACCTGGTAGCGGTAGATGGCACGACCCACACTATAGTGCTGGCGCAGGACGGCTCGGCCTTCGACTACGTAAGCGATCAGCAGTTCATGGTCGCGCAGAGTGGGCAGTGCCAGTGTGGGGTAGCGGAGTGCGGCCACGTCGCGGCGTACCAGGCCGCTCGGCAGGTGGTGGTTAGCTGCGCCCTGATCGTTCCAGCGGGGCCACGCCCCTACTGTGGGCTGCTCTACAATGCGGCCAGTGGTTGCCAGGGCAGCCACTGAGGCTGGCGTGTGCGTCCTCTACCTTGTCCCGACCTCGATTGCTCAACCACCGTCTTGCTCCTTTCGGCTTTGTACGTAAGATAGACCGGCTTTTACCCGCTGACCATTGATGCTGTCGCTGGTTGGCACTCTGGCCGAAGTCCAGTCCTTGACGAATGTTCCTGACATCGCCAATCGCTAGGGTCTGTACGCCTGCCTGGTGCAGCGTAGAGACAAGTTTGCTGGTTTGCTTGTGTTCAATGTCGCATATCTGGTTCTTTAGTTTGGTTAGTTGCAGCCGCTTGGTAGCCGCCGTCCTGGGCGAAGCGGGCAGCGGCCCGCTGGAGGGCCAGCAGCCTTGCCCGGCTTGCCTGTGAGCCAGCGGCGTGCATCGTCCTGCGTGGCATCTGCGCGGCTCGATCTAGGGGGTGGAGCCGCATTGTGCGCGTCGCGGTCGGCGATCAGGCTGGCGATCATGGCTACGCTCCTCCCTAACTAGGTCGGGGTCGGGTGGGCCTCTCCTCCACCGTTCCCCGCTCATCTGGTTGTGGTATGCTAGCTACCGGCGCACGGAGGTCGGGGTTGCTTTACCGTTAAGCGTGTCAATGAAGCGACTGGCTTCCGGCTTAGTTAGGGCTTCAGGCTTGCGCTTGAAAGTCTCAATGCACAAGGCTGTAACCCCGGCCTTATCCAACCCCCGCTTGCTGCGGCCTGCTGCGTAGATCGTGTTGATCTGGCTCTCGGTAGCAGGCACAACGTTGCCGCCACCTCCATTGTTGCTGTTGCCGTTGTAGCTACTCTGGTTGCTGCGGGCTGGGGGTTGCTGCCGTTCCTGCTGCAAATAACCAAGATCGGGGTCTTCGTAGCCCTCATAGTCAGCAGCCAGCGGCACGCCTGCGATCATCGCGCCCGGTGCGCCACCGATGATCTGGAAGAACGCCAGCCGCGCCTTTTGCCGCTTGTTGCCTGACCAACGCAGGCCGATAGACAGGCCGTAGCTGGACACGACGCGGGCAAACCCCTGCGCCCACGCATTGGTTACAGCATCCATGCGCTCGGCTGGTCTACGCTTGAGCAGGTAGTTGCCGTTCTTGCCCAGCAGCAATACCCCATTGTCGCGTTCCCAGCCGTAGCCGTAAGGAGCGGTTTGCCCATCGGGGGTGATGTCCGGCACGTAGGGGTTTTCAGTGCCGAAGTTGTCGCGGCGCACCCAGCCGCGATCCGAGGTCGGGATGTAGACGCTGACCCGCACCGACACCTGCCCTAGCGGGCCAATGAAGGGCTGGCTTGAGGTGGTCAGAAAACCGGAAGCGCAATGTTCCAGCAAACCTACCAGAAACCAGACATGAATGTAACTCAAGTTGGTGTTGCCAGCTGGCACAGTGTCGATCATGTCCTGTGGGATGTCCCGCCACAGCTGTTCGATAATCTCGTCATAGGTGCGACTGCCTGCCGGGATCGGCGGCAACTGCACCGCCTCATCGGTCTGGTTGATCGGTAGATTGTCCATAGTTCCTCCTCGGTGGCAACGGCCACTTGCTGTTAGGTGCTACGATAAGAGGGCAACCGCGCCGTCAGAACCGGCAGCACGGCTACGCATAGGTGATTAGACGACGTAGTTGCTCACCTCATCCGGCAGCACGGCTACGCATAGGTGATTAGACGACGTAGTTGCTCACCTCATCCGGCTGGACTTGCTCGGCGGGCAGGGCAGACGCAGATGCATCAATTGCCTTGAGACGCACGATCAGGTAAACCGCCTCGGCGACTGCGTTCTGGCGGGCCAGTTCCAGCTTGGTTGCATCAAGCTCGCTGATCAACCGCTGATACTCTGCATCTACAACCAGCATTGCGGTGGCAGCAGCGGCACGCTGTTCAGCGTTCTTGCCATCTACCTTGAGGGCGGAAGCCGCCTCCGCGACGGTGATATTGCGGGTAAGGGTGGCAATCAGTCGCTTCTGTTCTGCCGCCTGGTTGAGGCTGCTCACCAGAGCCGCAACCAGAGCGCAGCCTGGTAGGTCAGCCGGGATCAACTTGCTTACGGTGCTATTCAGTTCGTTTGCGTTCATCGGTTTCTCCTTGCAGTTTGGGTTCGGTTCGTTGTTACAATTATATCATATTGTTTTGCTTTTGTCAATATCACAATAGCAATTTAGCTGG
Organism: Chloroflexota bacterium; assembly: GCA_043754535.1. GTDB lineage: Bacteria > Chloroflexota > Chloroflexia > QHBQ01 > QHBQ01 > JBBROH01. The sequence continues at coordinate 4,465 of JAYUUN010000012.1, forward strand.
GTCAGATGGAGAGCAACAGCCGGTTAAGGGCGGGAACCATAGCACCGATGCGGCTTTAGCCGCAGCCGACAACAATCAACTCCCTGCCGCTGAAGTTGGCAGGGGGTTGGCGATAGCAAGCCGGGTAAGTTCGCGCCCCACGAACTGGGCAGGTGATGGGGCATGATCAGGTGGGTGAAATTAGGCCGGTTGGGGCTGCGAAACACGCCGGGATCGGTTGGGCCGTTCAGGTCAACTGTTATCTCGACCAGCCCCAGCTTGCGGAGGGCGGCCAACATGTCCAGCAGATAGTAGATGTCGAAGCCAACCCGCAGGTTCGCCCCGGCGACTGTCAATGTCGGCAGCAGTGGCGGTGTCACATCCTCGCGGGGCGGCCAAGCGGCGGCGGTTGCGGTTCCGGTGGCACTGTCCAGCACCAGTCGCACGGTGTTGTCGTTCTTGCCCATACCCGCCGTGACCGCTTGCAGGGCCGCAGCCGCAGCCGCCACGTTCAGCCGCACGCAGGTTGACCCCGGCTGTTGCGGGATGAACTCTGTGTTGGGGCGGCAGCCCTCGGCCAGATAGACGGTGAGTCGGGTGGTAATGTCTGCGGCTGTCCACTCAAAGATTGCCCAGCTACTACGTGGGTGCAGCGACAGCGTGACCGGGACTTCAGCGGCACGGTTGGTTGGCAGCAAGGCTTTGAGAGTAGTCAGAGCCGCCGTCGGGAACAGCAACCGGGTTGCCGCCACATCGAGGTTGCCGGACTGATAGGCCAGCCGGTCGCTGGCGATGCGGAAGCCATCGCTGGTCTCTACCAGCACCTCGCCCGGCTGGTCAAACTCAAACACAACACGGCTGTACCGCTCAAGGTAGCTGTCTGTCCCAGCGACTGCGCTGCTGAACAGCGTGGCTGTAAGCGTGTCAGTGAGGTTGCTGGCAGCAAAGGTCGCCAGCACGCGATCAAGTTGTGGCTGCGCGATGATGGGGAACTCCCCCGCATCCATACCAGCCAGCATCTCCGTTTCGCTGCTCGCCAACTGCACATCCAGCCCCGTGCTAGTCAGGGTCAAGGTCTGCCCACGTTGACCAGCTACAGCGTTGGTGATCGCCTTGTGCGGCACGGCGACCGCCCCAGCCGCTGCTACCTGTGCAGGCATGGTGACGACGATGCCCACCTCAATGTCGGTGCCGCTGATCGTGAGCTTGTCCCCCTCGCCCTCAAGTAGCACATGGCCGAGGATCGGTAGGCCCAAGGCCCGATTACCCCTTGCTACCGCCCGCCTTACCCGCTGAAGCTGGCCGCTCAGTTTGCTGGCCGCTATCTTAATTTGCATGGTTGAACCCCCATTCTCTCAACAATTATACCATAGTATTGTGCTTTTGTCAATACCAAGTAATCAGGCTAACGGCTCATACTGCCGCTGGAACGCGGCCAGCCCACGTTTGATGCAAAGGTGTGTCTCCGTGATCATTATTCCCCCTCGCTCACTGGCAGACCCCCGGCGGTGGTCAGGACGGCGGTCAAGTTGTTGGCTCATCGTTCCTCTCCTTTGGGGCGGGTTTGCCGCCCCGTCAAGCTCGTGGTCTATTAGTCGTAGCGACCGCCGTCATAGTCCTCATATGCCAGATCGCTGTTATCTTCGTCAAAGTCAATGGCGGCAGGGTCGTTCCCAGCCTCGT
>JAYUUN010000013.1:0-6125 GCA_043754535.1 Chloroflexota bacterium
GGGCAAGTTTGGCTTAGAACAAGGCCCACTGACTAACTTTGGCGAGCGAAGCAGTGGGTTTCTTGTTGCCTGCGAACCCCACAGGCTGAGGTGCTGCTAAACTGCTAGTTCGACCTCCTGTTGCATACGGTCGTACTCCTCGGCCCTGGCGAGGAGCCGTTGGTACTCATGGATGTTCAGCAGGACGGCAATGAGCCTACCATCCGATTTGATCACGACGGGTTCTTTGGGGGCTTCCGACAGACCGGCGGCTAGTGCGGAAAACCTGCTTTTGACCTCCCGCACGCCTATAGCTCTGTCCTGCAAGTTAAGTGTAACTGCCAGATGTTGGCTGTCCATGATGCCCCCTTGAAACCTCTGGTGTGACTCAAGTCACTTGTGATGATCCTACACGATCATGCGGCTGCTGTCAATAGTTTTTCCACAAGTATCGTCCGCTTTATCAACCGGAATCGTCCGCTTTATCGTCCGGTGAATCGTCCGCCCTCAGCAGGCGATCAGGCAGGTGGTAGCGAATCGCCCGTGCCTTGCCCCGTTGCTCCGCCACGCCGAGAGCTACCATACCGCCGAGGTCCTCATAGGCAACAGTGCGGCCCAGGTTGAACCTTGCCTGGTACTCGTCGCGGTTGATGCTGCCGCCACCATGCTTCAACCAGGCGGCCAGCAGGGTGCGTTGCCGCTCGTTGAGCTTGAGCCAGGTTGTCGCGGGGAGGGGTGGTTTTTCGTCGTCTCCGCTATCAACTGATGGTTGTACAGTTGGGGCGGCCACCGCCGCAGACCGGCGGAAGACAACCCGCACCCAGTTCGGCTCCGCGTGGAAGGATGGTTCTGGTAGGCCAGCCTCACGCATAATCGAGCGCATCCGCCAGACTCCTGTCCCCCACTTTTCCGCAATGGCTGCGAAATAAGCCATCGCCCCGATGATGTGGTTGCGAAGTTTGTGACGACCTTCCAGGCTGTCGGCGGTCAGTCCGGGAGGCAGCCCGCCAGGGCTGATGATCTCGATACGGTCGGGGAAGATGTAGAGCGAGACCGGCACCCGCTCCGAATAGCTGCGGTGGAGCAGGGCGTTGACGACCGCCTCACGCACGGCGGTGATGGGGTAGTCTGGCCGCTCCTCGCGGTATGCGCCCCGGATGACCGCGCCGAGGCGCGTGTTACGGGTGACGAAGGCAAGGGCAGCGTTCAACTGCGCCTCGATGGTGCCGCCCGCCTCGGCGCGGTCGAGGAAGGTCACACCCTCATCGGCAAAGGCCGCCAGGCGGGTGACGGCGTGTGGCACCATCGCCTGCGGCTCTGCGCCCAGCATCAAGAGACCGGCCATGGTCGGACGCGGCTGGTCTCCACTCAGGTTGATGGCACGCAGGTCGTCCAACTGCTTGAGGGCTAGCTCGTCGGGGTACTGACCGCTCGGCAGTTGCACGCCAGTACGTAGCTCGGCCAGTGTAGCCCGCTGGAGCAGAAATCGGCGCACCAGGTCAGCATCCAGCGCGTCCAGGCCGACGGCCATCGGGTGCGCGTCGAAGTCCTGGCTCATGCGGTTCAGCACCAATTCCTTCAACTCGTCGCCGAAGACGGCGACATTGTGCGACCCTTCCCGCCGCAGATGCTTGCCGCTGTAGGAGTACAACTGATCACGTAGCGGCGGCAACTGGCAGACGATTACTGCCTTCCCCTCCACCTCGACCATGTATACATTCAGGCTGGCATGAACAGGTGGGCGACAACCATGCGCCGCGTTAATAACCTTCTGCATCACGTCGTTGACCTTGATTGGCGTCACGCCCTGCACCCGACGGTCGTCGGTAATGCCGATCAGGATCACGCCACCGTCGCTGTTCGCCAGCGCGACCAGTAGTTCGGATAGGTCAGGCTGGTTCTCTCCTTCTAGCTTGAACTCGACAGTCTGGCTCTCGCCTGTATTGACCAGGGCCATGATCTCCTCAGCGGTCAGTTTTGCCACTACCATCTCTCCTGTTGTAGAGTTGTACTCACCATATCAACCCCCTTTATTGTGAAGGGGTTGGCTTCCCTGCAACGCTGTCAGCGAGCTACGCTCTTGTGGGATGGTTGCCGCTCGTCGTGGGCGTGGTGCTACTGGCCGAGAGGCAGGCATAGCCTCAACCAGCAGCGGCAAGGGTGGCGCGAGGAGCTGCTCCTCGTTGATCTCTTGCAGCCCGGCTGTAACTTGCCGATGCCAAGTGCTGGTGCGCTGCCGCTACTCCTTCTGATCTACTGCCATGTTTCCACCTCCATGTTCAGAGGCGAATCGACGACCCACCCGCGTTTGTGGTAGTGTCGCTGTTGCCGCCACCCTGCGCTATCAGGTCGTCGGTAAAGCACTACCCTGCTGCCGATGTTCCAGATAGGTTGTGGGGTGTTTTGTTTCATCCGCTGTCAGCGGATAATGCCTAACTGCTCAACTCGTCAATAGCACGATCCATCTGCTCACTTACACGCTGGGCGGCTTCCCGTGTCTTGGTCAACTCGGCAATCGCTTCATTGAGCTTCACTGGGTCACGCTTTAGCCTGTCCTTGCTAGCCACCAGTCGTTCAGCACGGACAATGTACGTGTTGAGTGGGCGGTAGGGATCAGGTCGCTGGCGGGCATTTGATCCGCTGTCAGCGGATGGTGTGATTGTCTGCTGATCCGCTGTCAGCGGATTGTAACTACGCATCTGCTCCATTGTAATATTGCCCGCAAGGTATGCATCCAACGCAGCCTTATTCTCGGCAGCATAAACCCGATCCTCCACGTAGTCGGTTGACTTGCCTATCAGCTTACCAAGCCGGGCGTTAGTGCAACCTGTACGGTTCTTGAAAGCGAGGAACGCTACTGCTTCTTCGGCGAAGCCAAGCTCTTGCCGTTGCAGGTTCTCGACCAAGCTGACTATCTCAGCCTGCTCGTCGTCATACTCTTTGATCACGACTGGCACAGACTTCAATCCGGCTTGCTTCGCCGCATTAAGGCGGCGGCTACCGGCAACCAGAATGTAACCACTCTCACGAGCAGGCCGCACGACGAGCGGCTCGATGATGCCATGCTGCTGTACGCTGGCAACCAGTTCAGCCATTGGCGCAGGGTCATAGGTTGAGCGAGGTTGAAAGGGGTTGGCTGCAATGTCATAGGGATTGACTTCCAACGGCGTGGCGGATTGCTGTTCGTCCTGTGTTTCTTCCGTTGCGGTTAGGAAGGATAGTTTAGCCTTAGCGGGTGGATTGAATTTAGCCATTTGCCCACCCCTCTACTCTGTCAGCCAGCGCAACCCAAGGCTGGGCTAGTTGTGGCGCGTGTATCACCAACGGTAGCCGCATGGTGTCGCTCTCTCCATATTTGGTACTCACGGCTATTGGCTCACAAACGGTGTCCCCATAAGCCTCCTGCAACCGTTCGAGGTGATGTTGATGCAACTTCGTGCCTCGGTACTGAGTTGGCTGTATGGCGATTATGGGCAGAGGGTTGCGCTTGGATGGACGCAAGTGCTGGATCGTGTTCATCAGCAGCACCAATCCCATCAGGCTAGCTTCCTCGGTCTGGGTAGGGATGATCAAGCCATCAGCAGCACGGATAGCGTTGGTCGTCAGCACCCCTAGGCTGGGGGGGCCGTCAATGATGATGTAATCGTATTGCTCGCGCAACCCTGCGTTGGCTATTTCGTCTCGTAGCACATTAGCGAAACCGTCAGGACGGAACAGCAAATCTTGCTCGGCCTGAGCCAACCCGATGTCAGCCACCACCGTGTCACACCAGTCGAACCCACCGCTCTGCAAGCGATAAGGCTGCCACTCACGTCCTAGTAGCAAATCCAGTGTCGTGTACTGAGGGCTAAACGTTTCGTTGTCCGGCTCCAGACTCAGGCTGGTAAGGCTGGCTTGTGGGTCTAGGTCGATCTGCAGCACCTTGCAGCCACGTTGCTTTAGCACCACCGCCAGGTTACGGACGGTTGTCGTCTTGCCAGTACCGCCTTTCTGGATTACTACACTAATAACCTTGCCCATTCCCTACTCCTCTCGGTTGATCCGCTGTCAGCGGATCGTGCATCTGCTATGGCTGCCCTGTACCAGCTTCTGCGTCTTCCTGATCCGCTGTCAGCGGATCGCTGTCCAGATATGACTTGAACGCTGCCCATTCATTGGGTGCAATGCGGAACTGGCGACCGTAGCGGCTGGCCTTCAGCTTCCGACCGCGGAAGCCCACCTTGATCCATGCGCGGATGGTCTCGTCAGAGACACTAATCTCTTGCGCAGCATCTACGGTGGTTAGCATTTTGCCCTTGCTCTCTTGACTATCTTGGCTCATATGGCTGTTCTTGCTCCATTATATACGACGTTGATCTGAATGTCAAGCGGATGATAGCACAGACTAGCCAATTGAGCAAAGATAACAAATCATCCGCTGACAGCGGATCGTTAAGAAGCAGCACCCTCCGCTGTCAACGGATCAGACAACAGAGGGACCGCCACCTCTCGGCAGCGACCGCTCACAACGACTACGACGACTTGGTTGTGACTGACTACTCCCCACGCTTGACAAGCGGCGCAGCGATGGCGGGGTCAACGTCGGCTTCAAAGCGGGCGAAGGTCACTTCCTTGTCATGAACCTGCGCGGCGGTGTCGCTCGGCATGGATTGGATCAGCGCGAAGTTAGCGTGCAGCGCATCTGCACGCTGGTTGAAGATCATCTCAAAAGCGGGTACTTGCCCAGCACTGGCAGCCTGTAGCTTTTTGCGGTGGGCAGCCCGCTCCCTCGCCGGCGCGCCTACCACCAGCGGCAGCAGAGCCAGTGCGCCGAAGCTACTTATCCCCAAGAGGCTATTGCCGGTCTTGAGTTGGTGATCGGTCGCCCGGATCGTCGGGAGCCAGCGGCAGCGACTCGGCCAGCCGGTGGGTCAGATGGTAGTTGGAGAACAGCCCATGATTAGTCAGGTATGCCGGTAGCTGATCCACACTGCACCACTCCTGCAGTATATTTGTTGGCCGCATTGTAGCACAAGGGGCAGGGTTTGGGGAGTCGGTATGAATAGCAATCCAGCCAGTTGACAACTACGTACAACTGTTCTACAATAGGCTCATCCTAATCTTGGAGGGCCACCATGAAGCTGAAGAACGATTACGAACTGGTCGGGCAGATGTTGCGCCAGAAGTTTGAGGAGAGCGGCCACAACGTGTTTACCGTCGCGCACGGTATAGTAGCATTATAGTCACGCGGCTGCACTGGCTGGCACGTGGTGGCCGCAGCCGCCGCAACCGGCGGGAGATCGAAGCGATGCGCCGTGCCTTTGGCGACGAGTTCGCCGCTGGGCTGCAAGCCGCCGCCGGTCACACCGCTGCCCAGTCCGCCAAGCAAGACAAGGAAGCCGAGGTGACAGCTCGTGTCCTGGGTAAAGAGATCGTTCGGCTGCGCGAGGAGCTTGCGCTCAACGAAGCCGAGGGTGACGAGCCTGAGCTACGGACGGCGGTGCTGACCATGCTAGAGCAGTGTCAGCAGCACCTTGACGGCTGGGCTACTTATCGCCAGAGCAATTACGATCGCGCCGCCGACTTGCTGACCGCTGCTGAACATCTCTACAAAGCCGCCGACCTGACCTACCGCGCCAGCCACCCGCCGGTGCGTCCGCACGAGCAATGGGCCGACGCACCTCCACATCGCTACCGCTACGCCGTAGACGAGGCCAGCCGATGGTGGTTGCGGCCCGCCACTCAGCAAGCGAGTGCCAGCTAGTCTGTAACCGTGCCGAATGTTGCGCCGAGCAGGGGTTAGAGTGTGACCCCTGCCGGTTGGTTGTTGGGCAGCAAAGCATCCCGGTAGGGTGAGCGTGGCACGCTCCAAAGTGTAGGGGTCACAAAGCGACCCCTTGCTGATCTGCTGCTGTAGCCGTCTGCTTCCATCATTGCTCCTCCTCGTCCTGCGACCCCAAGTTGAGGCTGCTCAATTCGGTGTCATCCAGCCAGCTCCATATCTCCTGTTGCAGTGGGCCAAGCTCTGGGCGGTTGGCTATGTTCGTCACCTTCGCCAGCCGCGCCGCCGTGGTCAAGGCCCACTCTACTGGCACGTCCACGCTCTCGATCTTGCTCTCCAACGCTCGCTTGAGGTGCAGCAGCCGACCCTCCCCACCAGAGGTGAT
>JAYUUN010000014.1:0-6092 GCA_043754535.1 Chloroflexota bacterium
CAACGCGCGACTTCGTGGTAGCTCCAGTTCTAGTCATGCTCATGTCCGGCTGTTCCCGTTAGTAGAGTTGAGGCTATGCGTTGGGCGGCGGACAACTAAGGAGGCGGTGGATGTTGCGAATCCAGCTATTCGGTCACCTTGAACTAACCTGGCAGGATCAGCCACTAGCTATGTTGGGCAAGACCAGCCCACTGCTGACTTACCTGCTGCTCAACCGTCATGCCCCAGTGCAACGTGATACCATCGCCTTCAGTCTCTGGCCTGACAGCCCCGAAACCCTCGCTCGACTTAACCTGCGCCGCACCCTGCACCAGTTGCGGCGCAGCCTGCCACCCGCTGAGGACTGGCTAACGAGTACCGCCGACACTGTGCAGTGGAACCCCAACAGCGACTACTGGCTTGATGTGGCCGACTTTGAGCGGCTGGCCGATTTCCCAGAGCATCTGGCCGAGGCTGTAGCCCTCTATCAGGGTGACTTGCTGCCAGACATCGATGCTGAGTGGCTGCTCTATGCCCGCGAGTGGCTGCGCTACCGCTATCAAGCCTGCCTGGAACGCCTGGTCGTCGAGCAGCACCGCCTACGTAATTACCCTGTTGCCAGCCACTACGCCGCGCAACTACTCGCCCGCGACCCCCTCCACGAGCAAGCCACTCGTCAGTTGATGACGATCCGCTACGAGATGGGAGATCGGGCCGCTGCGTTGGCAGCTTACAGCCAATTTGCCAACCGCCTCGCCGCCGAGCTAGCCACTGTGCCAATGGTTGCGACCACCGCCCTGTATGAGGCGATCCGCACTGACCAGCCACTCCCCAGCTTCGCCGCAACGGTGCAACCACCCACCGAAGGGCCGTTGCCTGCGGGCCTGCCCTTTGTTGGTCGCCAGCCAGAGCTTGATCTGCTGACCCAGGCTTGGCAGTGGGCAGCAGGTGGGCAAGGTGCGCTCTACTTCCTCACTGGGGAAGCAGGCGTGGGCAAGTCGCGGCTGTGCGCTGAATTGGCCGCAGTAGTGGTGGGACAGGGTGGATGGGTACTACGCGGTGGCACCGCCAAGGGTGAGAGCCGACCGTACCAGGCGGTGGCTGCAATTCTGCGTGAGGCTGTGCCGCTACTCAAGGCGGGTAAGATAGCTGTTCCTACTTTGCGGGCCATCCTACCCCTACTACCCGAACTGGTGAGCCAGCAGACTATGCCACTGCCGCCACTAGAGCCAGAACGAGAGCGTGACCGTCTTTATCAAGCGGTGGCCGAATGCCTCACCACCCTGGCGGCCAGCCGCCCCCTGCTGCTGATCCTCGAAGATATGCACTGGGCGGGGCAGGCCTGCATCAGCCTGCTACAATCTCTGGTTGGGAGCATCGGCGGTAGTGCAATCCTGATCGTTGCCACCCACCGCGAGGAAGAAACCGGGCGCGATCATCCCCTACGTGAGTTCCGCCGTCAGGTCACCACCATTAGTCGTCAGCTAGCCCTTGAACGATTGAGCGGCGAGGCTGTAGACGAGTTGGTAGCACAATTGCCAGGACGCGCGCCGGACGAGGAAGTGGCAGCAGCCTGGTATCGGATGAGCGAAGGCAACCCCTTCTTCCTCGGCGAACTAATCTATAGCTGGCTGGGCGATGAACAGGGGATGAACATGATAGAGGCAGGGCCGTTGCCGCTCAAGGTGCAACAGCTACTCGCCCACCGGATTGCATCGCTATCAACCAACACGCAGTTGGTAGCCGAAGTCGCCAGCGTCGTCGGTGCTAGCTTCAGCCTGGAACTGGTTGGCGAAGCGGCTGGCTTGAGCGAGGGGCAGGTACTCAGTGCGCTAGATCAGTTGCTCGACCAACGGCTGGTGCGCGAGGGCGCGGGAGGAGAGTACGGCTTCAACCACCATCTGATCCGCGAGGCGTTCTATCAGAGGGTCGAGGCGGGCAGTCGGCAGCGACGACACCGACGCATCGGTCTCTTGTTGGAGGAAGCGGCGCAGCAGCAGGCGGCAGAGATCGCGGCCCACTTTGCGGCGGGAGGTGAGGGGGAGCAGGCGCAGGCATGGTATCTAAAGGCGGCGGAGCAGGCGGTGAGCCTGTACGCCGACAATGAAGCGTTGGTGGCTGCCGACCGCGCTTTGCTGCTTGGCAACGACCCCTACCGCTGCTTCGCGGCTCTGGCCTTGCAAGAGGGGGTCTACCATCGGCTGGGGCAACGTGAGCAGCAGGAATTGGTTCTAGCGCGGCTAACCGCCATCGCCGAGGAGCTTGGCGAGGCCGACTTGCAGGCCGAAGTGCTGCACCGTAGGCTTAAGCGCGCAGCGGTGATGGACAGGCGTGATGAACGCGACAGCCTGATCGCGGCTCTGTTCTCTCTAGCAACGACCAGCGGTAATCAGCACTGGCAGGCGGTTGCCCTCCTTCAGCAAGGCAGCAGTGAAGTGGTTAGGGGTGATATTGCGGGTAACCAGCATCTTGAAGCGGCCCTTGCGCTCTTTAGCACGCTTGGCGAGACAGATAATCAGGTGATGTGTTATTGCTGGCTCAGTCAAGCCGCCAGTGGTGCGCTTCAGTATGAAAGGGCCAGCGCGTTGCTTGTGGCTGCGCGTGCCTGCATTACCCCTGACAATTGGCCTGCATTGCGGCGGATAGTGCAGGCCAGCATCGTCGCTGCACATGCCCAAGCGGACTACGCCGCCGTCCACACCTTCGCTAGCGAAATGCTGTCTCTTTGCCAGACGATCCACGATGTAAATGGCGAAGCGGATGCCTACGCTATGCTGGCAACCGCCACCTACGACCAGCAGCAGGTGCAGGCGGCCCTCGATCATTGCGAACAGGCTCGGCGCATCTACGTGGCAATCGGCAAACGGATGGGTGAGGCGGCGGTGCTGGCCCGCTTCGGGATCGTCTACTGTATCGTTGGGCAGAATGAGCGGGGGCTAACCTTGCTGCAAGAGAGTGCCGACCTGTATGCGGCCTGTGGCAACCAGCGCGGTCAGGCGGCAGCGTTGATGCAACTGGCCCTGCATGGGCTGTGGGCTGGTCGCTTCGTCGAGGCTAAACGGGCAGCCAGCGAGGGTTTGCGGCTGGCGCAGGCTATCGGCAGCAGTTGGTATCAAGAGTTCCTTCACTCTACTCTGGGTGCGCTGGAGACGATGCTGGGCGAGTTGACCCTCGCCCGCACCAACCTGCAAGCGAGCCTGCGGCTCAAACTGGCTGGCAGCAAGAGCGAGTTGGAGGAGACCAGCTCCTATCTGCTGCTGATCGCGCTGCAACTGGGCGACCTACGAGCCGCCCGTGTTATCGCCGACCGCTGTAGGCGCGAGCAACTCTGGACTGAGCAGGGCAGCAACAGCTATCCTCAACGCCTCTGTTGGCTACTGGCCTGCTACCAGCGGGCCGCTGGTGAACGGCAGTTGGCCCAGCACTACCTGGCCGAAGCGCAACGCTACTTCAGTGCGGCCCTGACCGAGAGCGAGACCAAGCTGGCTGAGTACGCCGACGCACAGTGGCGCGACTACTACCTGAACATTCACTTCCACCGCGAACTGCTGGCTGCCTACGAACGGGACGAGTGGCCTGCCTACGCCAACCCCGGCTACCAGCGGCCCAGCCCTACCCCCGCCTGCACCCATTGCCAGAGTACGAACACGGTCAAGGCAGGCCTCAACCCTAGCGGCAGCCAGCGTTATCAGTGCCAGTCTTGCGACCGCTACTTCACCCCTGACCGCAAGCCGATGGGCCATCAGCCCGATTTGCACGCCGAAGCTGGCCGCCTGCGCCGCGAGGGTCAGAGCCTCAGTGCTATCGCTCGCAGCCTCGGTGTCAACCGTCAGAGCGTAGCCAACTGGCTGCACGAGCAAGAGGCAAAGTTAGCCTTCTATCTCTACCCTTTTAGCACACCCAGCTACGCTAGTGGTCGATAGTCTTGCTCAAAGCTCAAACCTCTACCCTTTTAGCAGGTGGAGGCTTGTTTTGTCAGGCCCGCCGCGCAGTTCACGCCCAAAATTGCATCTCTCATTCGCGACTGCTGGGTGGACGCTGGCGGAACGCCAATGCGCTATGCTGGAAGCAGACATGAGCGACAGGAGGGTGGGCAGTGGCAGGCAAGCAGGATGAGCGCGAACACTACGTCTTTATCGTACGCCTTTGGCGCGAACCGGCAGCAGAGGCAATCTGGCGCGGCTCGGTCGAGACGATCCCTTCGGTGGGGGTGCGCTACTTCGCCGACCTACCCCAACTGAACCACCTGCTCACGGACACGCTGCTCAACCCTTCAACCTCAGCCAGCAAACCAGCGGCTGAACCTGACCCTGGTAAGCAGTAGATACTATCGCATTAGGAAAGGACACAACGATGCAAGTGAACAAACGCAAGCGACTTTGGCCGCAGACTGGAGTAGCTATCATGCTGCTACTAATCAGCTTGCTGGGGACGGCCCTCAGCGGCAGCAGCCGCTCGGTCGTGGCCCAGCAGAGCCAGCCCACTATCAACCCAGCCGCCCAGTTCGCTGCCCAGCAGCAAGCCGCCCCCGCTGCCCCTACCATCTGCAACCCCATCGGCTTCAGCAATACCAGCTACTCCGTAGGCTCATCCCCCGTGTCGCTTGCCGTCGGTGAGTTCAACAACGATGCCCCCCTTGATCTGGTAAGCGCAAACAACGTTTCGAACAATGTGTCGGTGCTACGCGGGGTTGGCAACGGCACTTTCCAGAACGCGGTTTCCTATGCTGCTGGTCTCGATCTCCGCTCGGTGGCGATTGGCGATTTTGACGGTGACCGCTATGACGACCTCATGGTAGCCAATTCTGATCCGAGTACAGTTGCGCAGTTGCAGAACTATGGTAATGGCACTTTCGCGCTACCTTACGCCTACAGTGTTGGCGTTAGCCCCCGTTCAGTGACAGTTGGTGACTTCAACCGTGACAACTACCTCGATGTGGTGGCTGCGAACTCCAATTCTAACAGCGTATCGGTACTGATGAACAGTGACATGGGCTTCCTGCCTGCCATCAACTACGGCGTAAATAGTCATCCAAAATCAGTCGTGGTTGGCGACCTCAACAACGACGGCAATCCCGATCTCGCCACCGCGAACACTAGCCCCAGCAACGTGTCGGTGCTGCTTGGCAATGGAAACGGCACCTTCCAGAACCCGGTCAACTTTGGCGTAGGCATTGAACCTTACTCGTTGGCAATTGCTGACTTCAATCGTGATGGCAACCTCGACCTTGCTGTTGCGAACAATAGCTCAAACAACGTGTCGGTGCTGCTGGGTAATGGCAGCGGCCTTTTTCAGGCAGCGGTCAATTTTGGGGTGGGTACCAACCCCGCCTCAATCGCGGTTGGCGACCTCAACAACGATGGCAACCCTGACCTGGTAACGGCAAACTACGGCTCGAACAACCTATCGGTGTTGCGCGGCAACGGTGATGGCACTTTCCAGACCGCACTCAACTTCAGCGTGAACGGACCCTACTCAGTGGCGGTTGGCGACTTTAATGGTGATGGCAGGCTCGATCTTGCATCCACAAGCATAGGTACGAACAGCGTAGTGGTGCTGCTGAACACCTGCGTGACGCTGACCAACACGCCTGCGCCAGCTGCTACCAACACGCCGACCCGCACCCCGATGGGCGCGACCGCCACCAGCCTGCCGAGCAGCACGGCGGTTGCTTCAACCGCCACCACGCAGCCGACCAACACTGCCGCCGCGACCCAGACTCCCGGCGGTGCCACTGCCACCCCTAATTGCACGACCTCGTTCACCGACGTTGGCAGCAGCAACATCTTTTACAACGACATCCTGTTCCTCGCCTGTCGTGGGGCGATCAGCGGCTTCCCCAATGGCGACGGTACGTTCCGGTTTGAGCCGAACAGCAACACCACTCGCGGTCAGTTCGCGAAGATAGCCACGCTCGGCTTTGCTCTACCAGCCTTCACCCCAACCACACCCACCTTCAATGATGTGCCATCAAACAACGTCTTCTACCAGTTCGTGGAAGCAGCCGCCCACGCAGGCGCAATCACCGGCTTCAGCGACAGCACCTTCCGCCCCAACCAGAACGTGACGCGGGCGCAGGTGGCGATTATTACCCTGCGGGCTAGAGGCTATAC
>JAYUUN010000015.1:0-58106 GCA_043754535.1 Chloroflexota bacterium
CTCACCCTCTGCCGCCGCGAAGCCGTCGATCAGGCTCTGGCCGTAGCCCTTGTTGATCTCGTGGGTGACGAGGCGCACGTGGTCGTTCTCCGCAACCAGCCGGGCGGCGATCTCGCCTGTGCGATCCTTGCTACCGTCGTTGACGACGATAACCTCATAGTCGCTGAAAGCGGTAGGCAGCACCACCGCCGCGTCGCGCACGACCTCAGCGATGTTCTCCTCCTCGTTGTGGGCGGGTAGCACCAGCGACAGCTTACCTTCGATCATGCTATGAACTCTCCTCCTTGAGCGCGCCGGGATACCACCGGCCTGTAACTTCGCATAGTATACCATATGCGCGGCTAGTTTGTTGGTTCGCAGCAGGCAGTGGCGGCAAGGAGGCAGTAAGGTGCGGCTAGGCTGGGTTGTAGTGCAGATGCAGAGCCGAGGAAGGTGCAGAGCAGTATGAGCTAGGTCATCAGACCCCCCATCGCAATGAGATGAGAGAGTCCATAGTAGATGGCTACGAGGATCATAAAGAATACGGCAAAGCCTACAATGTACACGATCAGCCAGCCAAACTGTCGCCTAGTCATCTTGCTCACAGGCAGAGGCTTGCTGCTGTTGTTCATCGGTGTTGCGACCTCTGCTAGCCTGCTGTCCACCGTTGGCACAGTAGCCTGGTAGCTGCGCCCTTCTAGCACATGGGGTGGCAGTGGGGCGGCTGGGTTGGCTTGTTCGTCGTTCATCGTCTTCTCCAATCAGGTTTTATATTAGCCAATGCTTATGTGTTCATTATATTCCATAAAAACCAATTTGTCAATAGCCCAGGGCTGCCAGTTTGCTCATGCGGCAAATGCCGCCGCTTGCACGATCCGCACGGGCGGCGTAAGATAGGAAGACCAAAGATCGGGAGGAACAACGATGTACCACCGCGACCGCAATGTATTCCCTGAGATCGCCCCCTGGGTGCGCCGCAACGAGTTCTTGCACGACACCTACGTGCGTAGTCCTGTCCCCTACTACTATGAAGACCGCCACCTGCTGCCCCAACCGCTCTGGCGCGGCCACGACACGATCATCAGGATGTACTACTATGCCTGGGAGGTCGCCTTCGCCAACTTCATCCGCCCCAACCGCGAGAGCCGCTTCATCGCCGACTTCGTGGAGACAGCCTTCAATAGCCACCTCTTTATGTGGGACTCCGCCTTCATCACCCTCTTTTGCCGTTACGTCCACCGCCTCTTTCCCGCCATTCGCACCCTGGACAACTTCTATGCCAAGCAGCACAACGACGGTTACATCTGCCGCCAGATCATCGAAGTCGACGGCACCGACGTATACGCCGAGAACGACCCCGACTCTACTGGCCCCAACATCATGGCCTGGGCCGAGTGGCTGCACTACCAGCACTATGGCGATAAGGAGCGGTTGCAGAAGATATTCCCGCCCCTCTACGCCTACCATCTTTGGTATCGCCGCTACCGGGCCTGGCCCGACGGCACCTACTTCGCTACCGGCTGGTCGAGCGGCATGGACAACTCGGCCCGCATCCCCGACAGCGAACATTACCACCAACACTGGTCGTGGCTAGACGCAACTGCACAGCAGGCATTGGATGCCCGCACCCTCGCCTGGATCGCCGAACTCTGCGGCCAGCCAGAGGAAGCGAGCAGCCTGCACGCTGAGTACGAGCAACTGCACGGCCTGGTGAACGACAAGTTTTGGGATGATGCAGAGGGTTTCTACTACGACCGCCCGCCCAGCGGCGTGCTAGGGCCGAACAAGGCGATTTCCTCATACTGGGCTTTGCTAGCCGACCTGGTGCCACCCGACCGCCTGGATCGCTTCGTCAGCCACCTGGATGACCCACGCAGCTTCAAGCGCAGCCATCGGGTGCCGACCCTTGCCGCCAACGCAAGCGGCTACAGTAGCGGCGGAGCATACTGGCTGGGGGGGGTGTGGGCGCCCACCAACTACATGGTGGTGCGTGGCCTCTGCGAACATGGCTACCGCGATCTCGCCCATGACATATCGCTAAACCACGTCCTCAATATGCAGCAGGTGTTCAGGGACACCCAGACGATTTGGGAGAACTATGCCCCCGACGAGATACGGCGCGGCAACCTCAGCCGTCCACGCTTCGTCGGCTGGTCAGGGCTGGGGCCAGTGGCGATGCTGATTGAGAACGTGATCGGGGTAGAGGTCAACAGCCCTGCCAACATGGTAACCTGGGATTTGCGCCTGCCAGAGCCACATGGAGTCTACCAGCTAGCCTTCGACGAGGACACGACCACGACGCTACGCTGCTCGGCGGCGGGGGCCGATGGTAGGCGGGCGATCCACATCCGCAGCGACAGCCACTACCGGTTGGTGGTCAGCTACCAGGCGCAAAACTACGACTTCGCCATCACCCCTGGCGACCAGTTCTACGAACTACCCGGCGGCCACAAGCTGCGTGGCTCCAACGAGATGCCAGAGCCGAAGGTGTTGAGCGCGATGGTGTAAATAGCGTCTTACTTGCCAAAGGTGCGGTCGAGCAGGCCCAACACCCTTTCGCAGTACTCGCGGGGGTAGTCGGAGAAGCTGGCGGTGTGCGCGCTGCGTGGTGTCACCCACAACTCGCGGGGTTCACTTGCTGCGTCGTAGAGGGCGAATGCCCCGCTGGGGTCGGCCACCTGGTCTTCGCCGCCGTGGATGATCAGCAGCGGGCGCGGTGCAATCCAGTTGACTGCGGTGAGCGGGTTGTTTTCGCCCGCTGCTGCGTCCAATCGGCGGTCAATTTCTCTGGCCGCCAGCCTACTGGTCAGGCTCGCGACTGTCGGTAGATAGCCAGTGAGCATCATTATGTTGCTGATCAACCCGGCCAGTTCGGTGTAAGGTGAGTCGGCCACCACTGCCTTGAGGTCGGGGTACTCGGCGGCAGCTAGCAGGGCGATAGTTGCCCCCAGGCTGATGCCCATAATCCCGACCTCGTGTAGGCCACGCGCGTGCAGCAACTCTATAGCCGCCCCTACGTCGTGCGTCTCATCCTGCCCCATTGTAGTATGTGCGCCGTCGCTCTGCCCATGCCCACGCAGGTCGTAGGCCAGCACATTGTAGCCACCCGCAACCAGGAGAGCGACGTAGTTCAGCACCACATTATGGTTGGCTGCGTAGCCGTGCAGCAAGATGATCGTCGCCTTTGCCTGCTGCATCGCGCCACCAAGATTGCCCCGGTGCGCGTAGGCAGCGAAGAAGCGACCACGCAAGGTCACACCATCGTTCGCCCTGATCTGCACCTCCTCTGCCCCAGTCAAACCGTGATCGGCTAGCCGCGCCCTGAAGGTGCTGCGCTCTGGCTTCATCACCCGCTCGGCTGCATAGTGGGCATACTGCCTGCGGAGCAACGCGAGACTGCCCACCAGCCCGGCGGCAGCGGCTACGACCACCAGGGGACGGTTCATCTTGTGTTCTTCATCGACTTTGATCTCCAGGCCATCCATGCGGCACGCTCCTCTTTTTACGGTTTTAGTCTGCTGGCACTGCTGGCCTAATTGTAGCATAGACTTCTAATCCGTGCTATCTTGCCAAAGCACCCCCCTTTCAGGTAAACTTGTGCTTATGGACAACGAACGCCCCCCTCAACGAAATGCAGACATCCTCGGTGATCTGAAGAAGGTCAGTGGGCGTGGTCGCCTGCACCGCGAGGAGGACGGTAGCCGCCGCCTCTACCGCGTCGGCGTGGTTGATCCGACGACACTGCTCGGCCAGGAGACGCTGAAGCTGCTCAACCAGCGCAACTTTCCCTTCAGCGAGGTACAGCTATTTAGCAGCGTTGCCTCCGACCTGCGCCGTATCATCATCAACGAGGAGGGCGAGCGCGAGGAGGTGACGATCCACAACATCAGCCCACGCAGCTTCGAGGGGATGGACATCGTGTTCTTCGCTGGCACTCGCGACCTCAGCACCCGTTATGCCCACCGCGCAGTCGAAGCGGGCGCATTGGTGCTAGACCTCTCTGGCGGCTACCGCAACAAGCCGGGCGTGCCAATGGTCATCCCAGAGGTCAACTTCGAGGAGGCGAAAGCGGCCCTGAGCGGCGGGCGGATTATCGCCAACCCCACCGACCTGACCATCCTGCTGCTTACTGCCCTCTACCCCTTGCACCTTAGCGCGAAGCTCAAGCGGGTGATCGTTGATACCTATCAGTCGGTCTCCGACGGTGGGCGCGAGGCAGTCGAGGAGTTGAGTAGCCAGACACGCCGCATCCTCCAGGGCCAGGCGGTCATCCCCCATGCGATGCCCCACCAGATCGCCTACAATGTGCTGCCCGAAACCGAAGTCTTCCGCGACAACGGCTACTCTGTGCAAGAGAACAACGTCATGGCTGAGGTGCGCCGCCTGATCCGCGAACCAAAGCTGCAAGTGTCTCTCACTACCGTGCGCGTCCCCGTGCTGATCGGCCACTCCATGTCTGTCCACGCCGAGTTTAGCAACCTGATCGGCCCCGAAGTAGCCCGCGAGATACTCAGCCGCGCCCCTGGCGTAGTCGTGCGCGACGACCCGACCGTAAGTATGTACCCCCAGCCCTGGCAGGTAGCTGGGCAAGACCCAGTCTACGTTGGGCGCATCCGCGAGGATGCCAGCCTCAACACGCCAGTCGGGATTGCCTTCTGGCTCTCTGCCGACAATCTGCGTAAGGGTGCAGCCCTCAATGCGATGCAGGTGGTCGAGGCATTGATCGGCTTGGGGATGATGTGAACGCGGCACGAACCCAGACCTACCATCAGCAATCGTAGCCAGGCGGCTTCGATTCTCTTGCATTTTCGGTAAGGATGGCGTATAATAACACCAAAGCCTCGCAATGTGACACTGCGCTGGATTGGCACCCGCCTGCCTCGGTTGAGGCAGCTATTCACCCTATTGGCAAGCGGCGTGTAAGTTCTTCAGCAAGCTGTCCCTCTGGCGAGCAAGCTAGAATTAACCTAAGGATGGCACAGCTTATAATGGACGAGACGCAGGCAAGCAGCGCGGCCAACCCCGCGACGGAGAACGAGACCCCGCAGCATAGCGAACAGCTAGCTGCAACCTCTAGCAGCACCCCCAACGGTAACATGGCAGAGCAGGACGACAGCCATGGTGCAGACCGCATCATAGCCGCAGTTGCTGAACCCGCAGTGGAGGCTGAGACGGCCACCGAGCAGGCTGCTGCCAACGCCGATGCTGCCAGGAGCGCGGTTGACCAAACCGCTGCCAGCAGCGACCAGCCCACCAGCGGCTTCGTCAGCCCCAGCCATGATGATGGCGGCACGGCACCTGCCGTCGAACGCGGTAGCATGACTGCCAGCACCATGACCCCCAGCAGCGAAGACAGCACCGTGACTCCCAGTAGCGAAGACAGCACCATGACTGATAGCAGCACTGCCAGTAGCATGGCCGCTGATCATGCCGCTAGTATCACTGACAGCAGTGACGATAGCAGCGTGGCCGCTCGTAGCGACGACCACAGCACTACTGGTGCTGCCAACTCGTCGGCTGCGGACACCGGCAGCCCTGCAACCCCTGCTAGCGCAACTGGTGGCGACGAGATCATGAGCATGGAAGACCTGATGCGTGAGTCTGATGGTCGCAGCTTCCGCGCCCTTCGCTTCGGCGATGTGGTCGAAGGCACCATCATGCACGTGTCGAAGGACGAACTGCTGGTTGATATCCAGGCCAAGTCCGAAGGGATCGTGCCGGTCAACGAGTTGCAGAGCCTCTCCCCCCAGGAGTTGAGCGAACTGCACGTCGGCGACACCATCCTGGTCAGTGTGGTGCAGCCAGAGAACAATGAGGGCCACGCCGTCCTCTCTCTCGACCGCGCCCGCCAGGAAAAGAGTTGGCGCAAGCTGCAAAAGCAGTTTGAGAACAACGAGTTGATCGAAACCCATGTCACCGGCTACAACAAGGGCGGCCTGCTAGTCAACCTTGAGGGTGTGCGCGGTTTCGTTCCCTCCTCTCAAGTTGTGGGGGTTGGCAACGACCCAGCCAAGCAGAACGAACTAGGTGGCATGAGTGACCGCCCGATCAACCTCAAGATCATTGAAATCAACCGCAACCGCAACCGCCTGATCCTCTCCGAACGCCTTGCTATGCAGGCCCAGCGCGACATCCAGAAGGAGAAGCTCCTCTCTGAATTGAAGCCAGGAGACGTGAAGCATGGCCGTGTGGTTAGCATCGCAGACTTTGGCGCGTTCGTAGACATTGGTGGGGCCGACGGCCTGATCCACCTCTCCGAACTCTCCTGGAGCCGCGTCACCAACCCGCACGACGTACTCAAGGTCGGCCAGGAAGTTGATGTGTACGTCCTGGGCGTGGACGAGAACGAGCGCAAGATCGCCCTCAGCCTCAAGCGCACTCAGGCCGAGCCGTGGAGCGACATTAACAACCGCTACCAGATCGGCCAGATGGTCAGCGGCACGATCACCCAGCTCGCCAGCTTCGGGGCTTTTGCCCGCATCGCCGACGGCGTAGAGGGTCTGATCCACATCTCCGAACTCTCTGATAACCGTGTCCTGCACCCACGTGATGTGGTCAAGGAGAGCGACAAGCTGGAACTGCGGATTATCCGCATCGACCCCCAGCGCAAGCGTATCGGCCTCAGCCTCAAGCGGGCGCACGAGGGTGCAAGCATGGAGGGGATTGAGGATCAGCCGGGCGATCTCGGTG
Source organism: Chloroflexota bacterium (assembly GCA_043754535.1). Taxonomy (GTDB): domain Bacteria; phylum Chloroflexota; class Chloroflexia; order QHBQ01; family QHBQ01; genus JBBROH01. The sequence goes on from JAYUUN010000015.1 coordinate 6,670, forward strand.
GTGAGCCACGTCCGCCGCGTCAGGATCGCGGGGATCGTGGTGGCGACCGTGGTGGCGACCGTGGTGGCAATGCCAATGCTGGGGCTGCTGCTGGTGGCGCGCAGAACAGCCGCTTCGAGCGCATGGAACGGGCAGCGAGCGAACGGGCCACTGGTGGCAGTGATCGCACTGGCCGTGACCGCCCCCGCCGCGACGACCGCCGTGATAGCGGCCCTATGCAGACTACCTATGGCAGCACTGGTGGCATGACCGCGATGGAGCAGGCGATGGCCGCAGCGATGGCTGCTCAACGTGATGGGGAGGATGGCGACATGGATAGCAACCAGGATAGCAGCGACAGCCCCCGCTATACCACGCAGGACACTACGGGTGGCTACACTAGCACTACCCAGGATGGTGGCGAGGGACAATCGGCCCCGGCCAGCACCAACCATGGTTACGAAGTGAACAGCGTGACCAACTCTGCCGACAACGCCGAGAGTTCGGCCAGTGCTACCCACGACTCGACGGCCAGCGCGAATAACCAGAATGCCAGCCGCAGCGAGTTGCAGGAGAGCCTGATGGGTAGCTCCTCAACCGGCCAGAGCAACGCTGCTTACGAGCAGATGACCAGCGGTAGAGATGCCGCCGACGACCCGACCAGCGGCCAGACCCCGCCGACTAGCGATGCGCTCAACAACCGCAACAACAGTCAGCAGGCAGCGGCCCCAGCCACCGCCACTGAGGAAAGCGGCGCAGGCAGCGAGGCCAGCATCCAGGCTGGTGAAGCCGCCCGCCCCGCCACCACCTCCTCGGTGGAAGACAGCGAAGTAACCCAGCACGACGGTGACACCAGCGGCAGCCGCTAACAACATCCCTTCCCGCGAGGGGAAGCAGGACGGGGTACATCCCTGCCCTGCAATATCGGAGCGTGGTTTAAGCACCGTCGCAGAGAAGCCTCCAACCGTAACACGTTGGGGGCTTTTTGCCTAATAGAGCAAGAGTAGACAGGGGAAAACGCAAATGCCAAACAACATTACTGGCGGCAACAACGGCAATGAGATAGTCACAGGCCGCACCCGCAACTCCAAGAAGGCGATCAAGTTCAATGCTCGGCCACTGGGCTTCGAGATCAACACCGTCACTGGCTCTGCCGACAACCCCGACTCCTGGGCCAGCGCGGTGCAGGATCAGGTGGAAGCCTACGAGGATGCATCCGCCCGCGAACTCTATGATAGCCTGCTCGGCAACCGCTACGAGGACGAAAACGGCAAACTGCGCCCCCACTGATCGTAGTCAGAGGTATAACGATGGCCGAAAGGTTCGACAAGTTTACAGAGCGCGCCCGCAAGGTGCTGAACCTGGCGCAGGAGGAAGCACACCGCTTCAACCACAACTACATTGGCACCGAGCATATCCTGCTGGGGCTGGTACGCGAGGGTGAAGGGGTGGCTGCTCGTGTGCTGGGCAATCTCGGTGTGGAGTTGCACAAGGTACGCAGCGCAGTAGAGTTTATCATCGGGCGGGGTGAGAAGATGGTGCTGGGCGATATTGGCTTGACCCCACACGCCAAGAAGGTAGTCGAACTGGCGATTGACGAGGCCCAACGCCTCAACCACCACTACATCGGCACCGAACACATCCTGTTGGGACTGGTGCGTGAAGGCGAAGGGATCGCAGCGGGCGTGCTTGAGTCGATGGGGGTCAGCTTGGCAAAGGTTCGCAGCGAAGTGATGCGAGTGCTTAACAGCAACCAGGGCAACCCCCCGATCCACAACACCGCCCAGGTTACTACGGTGCAGATGGTAGCTGACCCGCCAGAGCTTGGATCGCAGTTGCGTGACAAGCTGACTCGTCTGGTTGAGTTGCGGATGCACAAGGAAGAAGCAGCTAAGAACGAGCAGTATGAACTGGCTGCTAACCTATACAACAGAGAGTCAGAGATAAAGGCCGAGTTGGAGGCTGAGGATTTTGACTACGAACAGTTCATTGGCGGCCTGCACGAACTTGGGGTCAGCGTCAGCATCTACGCCCAGACTAGCAACACCCGCCCGGAGCAAATCGCTCCTCAGTTCAGCGATGTGAGCCTCAACTTGCTGGCGGCGGCGGTTGGCAAGGCGATCCAGGCTGGGTCGGTAGAGACTAGCTCTGCTCATCTGCTCCTCGCTCTGCTGCAACAACCAGACAGCCCGCTAGCTACTATTCTCACCAACCTGGGTGTTGAGCAAGCGGCCTTTGCCGCAGAATTGGCAAAACTTCTTAAGCAACGCTAACGCTGTCTAGATGCAAAAAGGAGACAAACGCCGCCAGATTGCGTATAATATGCGTACAAGTTGGCTCCCCGACAGCAACCCGCCAGCGTCAGCGGACGTTATACAAACAGATGTCACCGAACTCACCGACGCAGCTTTGGCCGCAATTCAGATTTCAGCTAGCCAGTCTAGCCAGGGAGAACGATAATGGCTGAGAAGTTTGATAAGTTTACGGAGCGCGCTCGCAAAGTGTTGAACCTGGCGCAGGAGGAAGCACATCGCTTCAACCACAACTACATTGGCACCGAGCATATCCTGCTGGGGCTGGTACGCGAGGGTGAAGGGGTGGCTGCTCGTGTGCTGGGCAACCTCGGTGTGGAGTTGCACAAGGTACGCAGCGCAGTCGAGTTTATCATCGGGCGCGGTGAGAAGATGGTGCTGGGCGATATTGGCCTGACCCCACGCGCCAAGAAGGTAATCGAGCTTGCGATTGACGAGGCCCGTCGCCTGAACCATCACTACATCGGCACCGAGCATCTGCTGCTCGGCCTGGTGCGCGAAGGCGAAGGGATCGCAGCGGGCGTGCTTGAGAGCCTCGGCGTGAGCCTGGAGAAGGTTCGCAGCGAAGTGATCAAGGTGCTGAATGCCAACCAGGGCGGCGGCTACGCCACCAGCGGCGCAGGTGCCGGGCGTGCCTCCAGCGGCAGCACCAACAGCAAGACTCCCTACATTGACAGCCTGGGTATGGACCTGACCGAAGCGGCCAGGCAAGGTAAGATCGACCCGATCATTGGCCGCGAGAAGGAAATCGAGCGGGTGATCCAAATCCTCAGCCGCCGTACTAAGAACAACCCTGCCCTGATCGGCGAGCCTGGGGTAGGCAAGACGGCTATCGTTGAGGGGCTGGCCCAGCGCATCATCAACGGTGACGTGCCAGAGACGCTGCTGGGCAAGCGCGTGCTTGCGCTAGATATTGGCGCACTGGTCGCTGGCACTAAGTATCGTGGTGAGTTTGAGGAGCGACTGAAGAAGGTGATGGCCGAGATCAAGGACACCGCCAGTATCCTCTTTATCGATGAGATGCACACTATCGTTGGGGCTGGGGCCGCTGAAGGCGCAGTTGACGCTGCCAACATCCTCAAGCCCGCCCTTGCCCGTGCCGAGCTTCAGTGCATTGGTGCAACCACGCTGGATGAGTACCGCAAGTACATCGAGCGTGATGCTGCCCTGGAACGCCGCTTCCAGCCGGTGCAGGTGTCCGAGCCGAGCGTGGAGGACACGATCCTGATCCTCTTTGGCATCCGCGAGAAGTACGAGCAGCACCACCGCCTGACCATCACTGACGAGGCCCTAAAGGCTGCTGCCAACCTGGCGGCCCGCTACGTGCCGGATCGCTTCATGCCTGACAAGGCGATTGACCTGATCGACGAGGCTTCCAGCCGCGTGCGCCTGACCCGCACCGGCCACTCCTCCTCCATGCGCGAGGCGATGAAAAGCCTGGAAGCAATCCGGGTGGAGAAGGAAACTGCAATCCAGGCCGAGCAGTACGAACTGGCGATGGACTTGCGCGACCGCGAGGAGCATCTGCGCGAGCGGCTGGCAAACATGGAGGAGGGCTTGACCGGTGATGGCACCGGTGAGGCCAATAAGCTCTACGTTACCGAAGAAGATATTGCCGAGATCATCAGTATGTGGACTGGTATCCCAATGGCCCGCATTGCTGGCGAGGAGTCGGAGCGGCTCTTGCAGATGGAGAGCTACCTGCACAAGCGCGTGGTTGGTCAGGAAGAAGCGATCACCAGCATCAGCAGGGCAGTGCGCCGCGCCCGCACCGGCTTGAAGGACCCCAAGCGACCAATCGGCAGCTTCATCTTCCTCGGCCCGACCGGGGTGGGCAAGACGGAGTTGGCGAAGGCTCTGGCCGAGTTCATGTTTGGCAGCGAAGATGCGCTGATCAAGATCGACATGAGCGAGTTCATGGAGCGGCACAATGTCAGCCGCCTGGTCGGTTCGCCTCCAGGGTACGTTGGCTACGAGGAGGGTGGGCAGCTTACCGAGGCTGTGCGCCGCAAGAGCTACTCAGTGATCCTGCTTGACGAGATCGAGAAGGCGCACCCCGAAGTCTTCAATATGCTGCTCCAGATGCTTGAGGATGGCTACATTGCTGACGCAAAGGGCCGCCGCGTAGACTTCCGCAATACCCTGATCATCATGACCTCCAACGTCGGCGCAGAATTGATCAACCGCAGTATGCAGCTTGGTTTCGCTAGCAAGATCGACGAGGCGAAGGTACAGAAGAACGAATACGACAAGATGAAGGAAAAGGTAATGGGCGAACTGAAGAAGGCGTTCCGCCCTGAGTTCCTCAACCGCATCGATGGCGTGATGGTCTTCCACTCGCTCAACACCGACAACATCCGCAAGATCACCAACCTGCTGTTGGATCGCGTGCGCGTCCAGCTAACCGAGCAGGAGATGACGATGGACGTGACCGACGAGGCGATGGACTTGCTTGCCAAGCGCGGCTACGACCCGAACTTCGGCGCACGTCCGCTACGTCGCATCATCACCAACCTGATCGAAGACCCGCTGGCCGAGAAGATACTGGACGGCAAGGTGCTGACAGGCAGCCACATCACGGTCGAGGTCGAGGGCGATATGCTCAAGATCGAGGCTACGGTGCCAGAGCGCAACGTACCTGGTGATGACCGTGACCTGGCTCTCACTGGCGGCGCATTGAGTGGCCCCGACGATGTGCTGATCTAGGCTCACCCCCGCTCCACCAGGCAGCAGATAGTAGAGAAGCCCCACTCTGGCAAGAGCGGGGCTTTTCGTTTGCTGCGTTTCTGCGCTTCAGCGATCCAGATTCTGCGGCCCCTTCTTGCTGTCCAAGGTAGCCGGGATGAGGCTATCGGCCAGCGGGTCGGCGGCATACTGCTCGTCCGCACCGCTACCAGCTTGCAGCCCCGCACGCTCCGGGTCGCTGCCACTGCTGCTGTTAGCGTAGTCTATGTCGTTGGGGCCGGGGCTGCTGCTGCCACCCAGGTCGCGGTCACGCTGGAGGGCGTTGTTGTCCTGGCGGTCAGATACCTGGTGCAGCGGGTTGTCACCCTGATCTTCGTTAGCAGTCAGGTTGCTATTATGTTCATCCATTGCGCGCTCCTCTCGGTTGGGATGTGCAAGGATAGGCAGTTAGTGTGCCAGCCTTGCCTGCTACTTGAAGGCGTAGATCAGCCCTTGCATCAGGCTAGGGAAGCGGCGGCAAAGTTGCCCGAACAGGCGGAACGCAGTCTGGTTGTCGCCAACGCGCCGCAGCAGCAGGTCGCGGCGCAAGTGGCCGCCAACCATCTGGTGCAGCCGCCGCTCGTAGCCAGCCCAGGCTACCGCCGCCCGCGCTGGCTGGCGCAGGGCAAGGGCAACTGCATCGGCGGCAAGGATCGCGCTGTCCACCGCATTTTCGATACCCGCACCCGTCAGTGGCGAAACCAAACCTGCCGCATCACCAATGAGTAGGGCATGGTCACCTGCCACCGTCCCTATCTGGCCGCTCATCGGTAGCTGCCAGCTAGCCACCTGCTGCAAGGTTGCACCTTGCTGCACGCGCCCACGGGCGACAAGGTCGGTCATGTAGTCAGCCAGCATCGCCCGCAGGTTCGCTCCCGCCGCCTTGAGCGCAATGGCTGTTGTGCCGATGCCGACGTTGGCAGCCTGCGCGCCCGCGAGCGGGAAGTACCAGCCGTAGCCGCTGGCGGTGCTGAGGAAGTCCAGTTCGAGGCCGTTGTCGCTGCCCAGCACGTCGGCGGGGTTGAGGTAGCCGCGCACTGCGACGCTGAGGCCAGGCCGCTCACCTACCCCTATTGCTGCGCGTGCGACCAGCGAAGTCGCGCCGTCGGCCCCGACTAGCAGCGTAGCCCGCAGGTTGTGGCTGCTAACTTGTTGGTCGTTGGCAATCACCTGCCAGCCACCCGCCACCCGCTCTACCCCCTTGACTCGCCAACCGTCCAGCAGTAGCACACCAGCGGCACGAGCGGCAGCAGTGATCTGGCCGTCGAAGGTAGCGCGTTCCAGCACCATGTCAGGCCGCTTGAACCTGCCCTGTACTGCGATCCCGTTGGGGGCAGCGATACGCACCCCAGTCGCCCGGTACGCCCCCGCGAACTCTGGCACCCCCAGCCTGCCGAGGGTCGCCAGCGTACGTGCTGCTATTGCGTCGCCACACACCTTCCCTGGTAGCAGTTGCCCCCTTGAGGGAGCGGCTAGGAGAGGGTAAGCCAGCCGCCTGCTGTCTAGCAGCACAATGCTGGCTGGCGCAACCCCCCGACGCACGAGAGCTAGGGCGAGGCTGCTGCCCGCTGGCCCCGCCCCTACGATGATCACTGCGTGCTGCTTCATAGTTGCGCCCTGTCGTTTTTGGCTACTTGCCCGTAAACTGCGGCTTGCGCTTCGCCATGAAGGCTGCTGTGCCTTCATCGTAATCTGCGCTGTGGCCCGCGATCTCCTGGCCGTACACCTCGTAGTCCAACACCTCGTCGAGGGTGCCAGTGGTGCCGAGGTGTAGAGCGCGCTTGATCAGGCCGAGGGCTAGGGTTGGGCCGTTGGCGAGTCGATTGGCCCATTCTGTGGTCGCGCCCATCAGGTCGTCGTGAGCAACTAGCTTGTTGACGATGCCCAGGCGTAGGGCTTCCTCTGCCCCAATCTTCTCGCCCAGCATACAGAGTTCTGCCGCCTTTGCGTAACCAACCAGTCGGGGCAGGAAGAAGCTACTGCCGCTATCTGGCACCAACCCAATGTTGACGAAGGCTTGCAGGAAGCTGGCCTTGTCGCTGGCGATCCGCAGGTCACAGGCGAGAGCCAGGCTGAACCCCGCCCCCGCCGCCACGCCATTGATCGCCCCCAATACTGGCTTGTTGAGGGCTGCCAGCTTGCGGATGATAGGATTGTAGCGGTTGCGCAGACTGTCAGCGAGGCTGCGCTGCTCCTCTCCTGCGTGGCTCTTGAGGTCTTCGCCAGCGGAGAAGGCCCGTCCCCCCCCAGTGATCACCAGGCAGCGGGCAGCCTCGTCGCGCTCCACCTTCTTCAGCACATCCTGTATCTCGTCGGTCAACTGCTGGTTGAAGGCGTTGAGTACGTCAGGGCGGTTCAGGGTCAGGGTCGCCACCCCCTCTGCTACCGCGTAGATAACCGTTTCGTAAGCCATCTCTGCTCCTCTTTAATCACTTGCCCTTGAACTGGGGCTTGCGCTTCTCCAGGAACGCGCTCATGCCCTCACGCTTGTCTTCGCTGGCAAAGAGCAGGTAGAAGTTCCTGCGCTCAAACTCCAGACCCCCCTCTATGGTTGTATCAAACGAGCGTAGCACCGCCTCTTTCACCATGCGGACGGCTAGGGGCGGCTTGCCAGCTATCTCCTTCGCCAGCCTCTGTGCTTCTAGCATCACCGCTTCGACTGGCACTACGCGGTTGACCAGGCCGAAGCTGAGGGCTTCTTGGGCAGTCAGCAGGCGGCCCGCAAGAACGACCTCCATTGCCAGCACCTTGCCGACCGCACGCGTCAACCGTTGGGTGCCACCCGCGCCTGGCATCACCCCAATGTTGACCTCTGGTTGGCCGAACTGGGCTGTCTCGCCCGCGATTACCATATCGCAGTGCATCACCAGTTCGTTGCCGCCACCGAGGGCGAAGCCGTTGACTGCTGCGATCAGCGGCTTGCTGAAGCGGCGGATGCGATCCCACTTGGCGAACTGGTTGCGCTGCACCATCTCGATCACGCTGGCCTCGGCCATCTCGCCAATGTCGGCCCCAGCCGCGAAGGCCCGCGTGCCAGCCCCCGTCAGGATCACAGCTCGCACACTGTCGTCTGCCTCCATCGCCTCCAGGGCGGCCACGATCTCGTCCATCAAGGCCATGTTCAGGGCGTTGAGCTTGTCGGGCCGGTTGAGGGTGATGGTGGCGACCGCCCCCTCCTGCGTGGTCAGGATCAGCTTGTAGTCTTGGCTCTGCATAGTTCCTCCTCACATCATTGTGCTAGCGCAGTATGCCACAGACTAAAGGATGATGCAACCCACCCCCGCTTAAGCTCACCACCACTACGGCGCAGCCTGTGCGTTCGTCCCTTCTACTGTCTATGCCATGCATTCGCGTGCTGGTGGCTGACAGCGCAAAGCAGCATTCAGCCTTGATCAGCAAAGCTTGCATAAGCCTTGACTTGTCTAACGCTTTCGTGCTATAATGCTGACAGATAAGTGGCGATTTAAGTAAAGCCAGAGGAGGGTAGAGCCATGAGCAGCGAAGCTAACTACAACCAACCCGCTCCCATGCCACCGCACGTGTTGGCGGGCGCACCGCCGCCCGCGAGTGCGTCGCTATACGATAGCTATGCTGTGCCGCTGGCAAAGGTTGCGCCGGAGCCAGACATCCGCACCTTCCAGCATACCTGGATTGACGATGCGCCGACTCCACCCAGCAGCCAGCGTGCGATGGATCGCAGCCATGACCGCTTGCTGTGGGGCATCGTGTTCTTCCCAGCGATTGCAGTGGCTGGTAGTGGCGCAGCAGGATATTTGATTATGATGATCACAGTATCTTCCCTCGGCTGGGGCAGCATCGGGCTTGGCCTTGTTACTGCTGGTCTGGTCGCAAGCGGCTCTTTGGTTGCTGGTCTGGTCAGCAGTGTGCGTGGGCTGCAAAATGGTGGTCACCCCCCATCGCTAGGGCAGATTCTAGGGGGCGTGGTAGGCATCATGATCAATATTGGGCTGTTGTTTCTCATTAGACTAGCGATTTTGAGGGAGTTAGTGGCTGCAAAAGCAGCACCACAACCGACCTGCCTTGCTGCCACCCCCGCTTAAGCTCATCACCACTACGGCGCAGCCTGTGCGTTCATCCCTTCTACTGTCTATGCCATGCATTCGCGTGCTGGTGGCTGACAGCGCGAAGCAGCATTCAGCCTTGATCAGCAAAGCTCGCATAAGCATTGACTTGTCTGACGCTTTCGTGCTATAATGCTGACAGATAAGTGGCGATTTAAGTAAAGCCATAGGAGGGTAGAGCCATGAGCAGCGAACCTGCCTACAAGCAACCCGATCCCATGCCACCGCACGTGTTGGCGGGCGCACCGCCACCCGCGAGTGCGCGGCAGTACGATAGCTATGCTGTGCCGCTGGCAAAGGTTGCGCCGGAGCCAGACATCCGCACCTTCCAGCACACCTCGATCTACGATACGCCAGCCCCACTAGCCAAACAGCCCGCTCTGACACATCGCAGACCCAACTATTTGCTCTGGGGCATCCTGTTCTTCCCTCTAACTGCCATGTTCGGAGGTAGCGCAACAGCATATGTGGCTCTCATGCTTACCCAATCCTTCCTCGGCTGGGGTGCGTTCATCCTGGGTGGTATGGTTGGCTTGTTGGTAGCAGGGGGCTTCGCAGTTGCTGGTCTGGTCAGTAGCGTGCGTGGGCTGCAAAATGGTGGTCGCCCTTCCTCAGCGGGGCGAACTATAGCTGGCGTGGTGGGCATCCTGATCAATAGTGGGTTGCTGCTCTTCATTTTTCAATCCTTCTACTTCCCCCTTCAAATGCTCTTTTCAGCCTTCGGCTACTAACCTTGAGGGAGTATGGTGGCTGCAAAAGCAGCACGACAACCAACCTGCCTTGCTGCCACCACTGCTCATCTTATACCAGGCGCAAGAGCAAAGACGACCCAGCCCCGCTTAAGCTCACCACCACTACGGCGCAGCCTGTGCGCTCGTGTACCAGCGTGGTCAGCGTGCCGATGTTGGGTAGGTGTAGGGAACTCCCCCGTTGACCACGCTGCTCCGGCTTGTGCGCTTGCGCGGCAGCCTCTAGCACCACCGCTGCTGCGCTGCTCTGGCGGGCTGCCTCGACCACACCGTAGCTATACTCGCGCACCTTCTGCACCTCACCGCGTAGTTGACGACCAGCAGTACGCGCGTGTTCCTCGGCTACCTCGATCAGGTGCAATGCCACCTCGGTCTCCCCCGCTAGCGGCGCAGTCAGCGGTAGGGTGCGTGGCACCTCGATAAAAACATGAAAGAGGACTTTGCCGCTGCTGGTCAGTTCGTAGGCAGCGGCCAGGGCTTGCTGCGGCACCGCTGCTCCCTCACTAACCATTGTTGGCACCAGCACTATCGGCCAGCGACTGGCAGGCTGATGGGCTGGCAATGCTGCTTGCCGCCGTAGCAGCACCGTCGCTGCCAGCCCGCCACCCACAAAGAGGCCGATCATCAGCCAAAGTATCTCCATCTCATTAGTCCTGCCTTTCCGCACTCCGCCGCTTCAGCCGCTTATCCGGGTCAGCGACAATGTAGACATCTACCCCTTCAAGTTGGCGTACTAGCTTGTTGATCACCGAACCCTGCCAGAACTCCTGCCAGCGCGTCTTGGTACTCTCGCCCACCACCAGGTTGGTGAAGCGACCGCGCTCGATTGCGGCTACCAGTACGTCCACGATCTTGCCACCCACCTCGCGGAAGGGCAGTTCCAGCGTCTTCGCCAGGCGGCGGTTGGCGGCTACTACCTCCTCCCGTTGTAGGCTGAGGCCGCCTTCGCCCGCCGCTGGCCCGACGTAGATCACCTCGATGTAGGCGTTGAGCCGCTGGGCCAGCCGCCAGCCCGCCCGCATCAGCCGCGCATCTTGGGGCTTCGGCCCGACCGCTACCAGGATGCGCGGCGCGCCAGGGATGATGCCGCTCTCATCACGCGGGCGGCTGTAGCTTGCCTCCTGCATCGCACCGCGCAGGCCAGAACTTGACTTGATCGCATCGGCAGCCTCGCGCAGAGCCAGTTCGCGTAGGGCGACCAGGTTGCTGAGGCGGAAGAAGTTGCCGAGGGCTTGCTCTACCTTGCCAGGGGCGTAGACCTTGCCCTCGCGGATACGGGCGCGCAACTCCTCCGGCGGCAGGTCGATCAGCACCACCTCATCCGCCAGGCTGATGATGCGGTCGGGGAATGTCTCGCGCACACGCACACCAGTGAGGGCGGCTACCTGGTCGTTGAGGCTCTCAAGGTGCTGCACATTGACGGTGCTATACACGTCGATCCCCGAAGCCAACAGGTCTTCGATCTCCTCATACCGCTTGCTGTGTGGCGTGCCTGGGGCGACCGTGTGTGCCAGTTCATCTACCAGGGCTAGCGCAGGATGGCGGCGGATCACAGCGGCTACGTCCATCTCCTCCAGCATCGCGCCCTGGTACTCTGCCACGCGGCGGGGGACTACCTCCAGCCCCACAACCAACGCTTCCGTCTCCTTGCGGCCATGCAGTTCGACGTAGCCGACCACTACATCCATGCCTGTCGCCTTCAGCCGTTGGCCCTCCTCCAACATCGCATAGGTTTTGCCCACGCCCGCCGAGGCACCGAGGAAAATCTTGAGCCGTCCATGCCGACGCTCCCCCTCCGCAATTGCGGCCAGGAGCGCGTCGGGGTTGGGGCGGCGGTAGCTGTCGCTCATAGTTCAGGCAGGGGCCTGCTCATCCTTTGGGCCTGGTCACTTAGTGCTGCTATCCAGGGCCAGGTTCAATTTTAGCACATTGACGCGAGGTTCACCAAGCAGGCCGAGGTCGCGCCCTTCGGTGTACTGGGCCACTAGCTGGCGCACCCGCTCTGCACTCAGGTTGCGCGCCGCTGCAACACGGGCAACCTGCACATCTGCCCCAGCGGGCGTGATGTGTGGGTCGAGGCCGCTGGCAGAGGTAGTCACGAGGTCAACCGGCACCGTGCCAGTGGCAATGCCAGTATCACTGATCACCTGGGCTGCGTTGATCGCGATGCTGCCTGCGTCACCGATCAGCCGTGCGTCGGTCGGGCCGTAGTTGCTGCCACCACTAGTAGTGATGTCTAGCACCAGGCCGTTGGTGCCAGTATAGGTGGTGTTGAAGGCGGCAGACGGCCTGCCGTGGAAGTATTGCGGCGCACTAAACGACTGGCCTAGCAGTTCACTGCCGATCACCTGCCCGCTCGCGTCCTTGATCAGGCTACCGTTCGCCTGCTTGCTGAAGGCCGCCTGCCCTACCCCCCAGACTATCGCCGGGTAGATCACCCCCAGCAGTAGGGTGAAAACGATGGTAGCCAGGACTGCACGCAGCAGGTCGGCACCGAGGCCGCCCTTCTCCTCCGCAGGTGCAGCGGGGCTGGTACTGCGGCTCAACTCTTGTTCTTTACTGTTCATTGCCATTGCTAGCTTGCTCCTATGCCTTGTGGCTCTCTGGCTTTGCCTGGGGCGCGGGGCTGGCTTGTTGTCAGCCCACCCGCCGCTGCTACTTGACCCCCAGCACGGTCAGGATCAGGTCGATAATCTTGATGCCCACAAAAGGGGCAACGATGCCGCCTAGCCCATAGATCAGCAGGTTACGGCGTAGGATCGCGGCTGCGCCAATCGGCTTGTACTCCAGCCCCTTGAGGGCGAGCGGCACAAGGGCGATGATGATCAAGGCGTTGAAGATCACCGCCGAGAGGATCGCTGTCGTCGCGCTGGTCAGGCCCATCACGTTGAGGGCAGCTAGTGGCCCCGGCTTACCCTCCATTGCGTAGATGCCACCAAACACGGCTGGTAGGATGGCAAAGTATTTGGCTACGTCGTTGCTGATGCTGAAGGTGGTCAATGCGCCGCGGGTCATGAGCATCTGCTTGCCAACCTTGACGATCTCGATCAGCTTGGTCGGGTCGCTGTCCAGGTCAACCATGTTGCCTGCTTCTTTCGCCGCCATGGTGCCGGTGTTCATCGCCACGCCTACGTCGGCCTGGGCCAGGGCGGGCGCGTCGTTGGTGCCGTCCCCAGTCATCGCCACCAGCTTGCCCTTTGCTTGTTCAGCGCGGATCAGGCTCAGTTTGTTCTCTGGGGTCGCCTCAGCAAGGAAGTCGTCTACCCCCGCCTCGGCAGCGATAGCGGCGGCGGTCAGGCGGTTGTCGCCGGTGATCATCACGGTGCGGATACCAGAACGACGCAACTCCTCGAAGCGTTCGCGGATGCCCGGCTTCACAATATCCTTGAGGTTGATCACTCCCAAAGCCTTGCCGTTCTCGGCAACGACGAGTGGGGTGGCCCCAGCGCGGGCGATCTCATTCACCGCTGGCTCAAGCTCAGCGGGCGCAGTGCCGCCCGCTTCCTGCACGTAGCGACGCACCGCGTCCGCCGCCCCCTTGCGGATTTGGCGGCTGCTGCCGTTGCTGCCGAAGTTCACGCCGCTGATGCGTGTAGTTGCGCTGAAGGGGATGAACTCGGCGTTCGCCAGCAGGCTGCTACCCTCATCCGCCGCGATGCCGTACTTGCCCTCGGCCAGCACTACGATGCTGCGGCCCTCTGGCGTTTCGTCGGAGAGCGAGGAGAGGCGGGCGGCCTGCGCCAGTTGGCTCGCGCTCACCCCCGGCATGGTTACGAAGTCCACTGCCTGTCGTGCGCCGATGGTGATCGTGCCAGTCTTGTCCAGCAGCAGGGTGTCAACATCGCCTGCGGCCTCAACAGCGCGCCCCGACATGGCGAGTACATTGCGCTGCACCATGCGATCCATACCCGCAATACCGATGGCAGAGAGTAGCCCGCCGATGGTGGTTGGGATCAGGCAGACGAGCAGGGCAATCAGGATGGTGATGCTGATCGGCTTGCCGCTGTAGATGGCGAAGGGTAGCAGCGTCACCGTCGCCAGCAGGAAGATGATCGTCAGGCCATTGATCAGGATGCTTAGGGCAATCTCGTTCGGGGTTTTCTGCCGCTGCGCACCCTCGACCAGCGCGATCATGCGATCCAGGAAGGTCTCGCCTGGGTTGGAGGTGATCTGTACCTTAATCCAGTCGCTCAGTACCCTGGTGCCACCCGTCACCGCCGAGCGGTCGCCACCACTCTCGCGGATCACCGGTGCCGACTCGCCAGTAATCGCCGACTCGTCTACGCTGGCGACTCCTTCTACCACATCGCCGTCACCAGGGATGATGCCCCCCGCCTCAATCAGCACCACATCGCCTTTGCGTAGCTGAGGAGCGGCGACTTCGCGTGCGCCGCTGCGGATCGCCGCCGTCAGGCCACTGCCGATCTGTGGGTTGTCGAGCTTGCGTGCGCTGGTCTGTGTCTTGGTCTTCCGCAGCGCATCAGCCTGCGCCCGCCCGCGCCCCTCGGCGATAGCCTCGGCGAAGTTGGCGAAGACGACGGTTAGCCAGAGTAGCACCGCGATTGCCAGCACGAAAGCAGCAGCCTCGCCCGCTGGTGCGCCAAACAGGTCGCGGATGCCGATGATCGTGGTGATCAGCGCACCGACTTCGACCACGAACATCACCGGGTTGCGTAGCTGCACGCGCGGGTTGAGCTTCTTGAAGCTCTCGGCAATCGCTGGGCCGACGATCTCTGGCTGAAAGAGTGGGCGCGCCTGCTGCGAAGCCCGCTTCGCCTCCTTCGCCTGCTCATCGTTGTTGATTGTAGGACTGTTGCTAGCCATTGTTGTTCCTTGTTGTCTTTCTTAGAACGAGCTACCGTTGCCCATCAGGATGTGTTCGACGATTGGGCCGAGCGACCAGACCGGGAAGAAGGTCAGTGCGCTGACGATCACGATCACGCCGACCAACAGGCCGACGAACAGCGGCCCTGTGGTGGGGAACGTCCCCGCCGTCTGCGGAGCCAGCTTCTTGCGCCCCAGGCTGCCCGCGATAGCCAGCACCGGGATGATGAAGAACCAGCGGCCCAGCAGCATGGCAATCGCCAGGGTTGTGTTCATCCAGTTGGTGTTCGCGCTGATGCCTGCGAAGGCCGAGCCGTTGTTGGCGGTGCCGCTGGTATAGGCATAGAGAAACTCCGTCAGACCATGCGGGCCGGGGTTCCAGCGGGTAGCCGCTACCACATCCTGATTGACGATGGTCAGCGCACTGAAGCCGAGGATGCTCAGTTCTAGGATTAGAATACCAAGCATTACTAGCTTCATCTCGTGCGCCTCGATCTTTTTGCCGAGGAACTCTGGTGTGCGCCCGACCATCAGCCCCGCGATGAATACCGCCAGGATGATGAAGATCAGGATGCCGTAGAGACCAGCCCCCACCCCACCGAAGATTACCTCACCAACTGCCATGTTGAACAGCGGGCCGAGGCCACCGAGCGGGGTGAAGCTGTCGTGCATGGCATTAACCGCCCCACAACTAGCGGCGGTGGTGACGCTGGCGAACAGGGCCGAGCCTACAGTGCCAAAGCGCACCTCCTTGCCTTCCATGTTGCCGCCTGCCTGGGCCAGGTTGCCTTCGACGGCGGCCTGGTTAACCCCATGAAAGTTGGGATTGCCGCTCGCTTCTGCCGAGTACATCACGCTGGTTACGGCCAAAAACAGGACGAGCATTGCCCCGTAGATCGCCCAGCCCTGCCGTCGGTTGCCGACCATCACCCCCAGCATATAGGTCAGCCCCGCGCCGATGGCGAAGATGGAGAGCATCTGCACAAAGTTGGTGAGCGGGTTGGGGTTCTCGAAGGGGTGAGCAGAGTTGGCGTTGAAGTAGCCTCCACCGTTGGTGCCGAACATCTTGATCGCTTCTTGCGAGGCAACTGGCCCCTGCGGGATGGTCTGCGTTGCTCCCTCCACCGTCTTGATTACCGTGTAGTCGCTGAAGTTCTGCACGACACCCTGCGAGGTGAGGAAGATGGCGTAGATCAGGCAGACGGGCAGCAGCACGTAGAGGATGGCACGGGTCACATCCACCCAGAAGTTGCCCAGCGTGTTCATCTCGCGCCGCGCAATGCCGCGCACGAAGGCGACCGCAACCGCGATGCCAACCGCAGCGGAGAGGAAGTTGTGTAGCGATAGCTGGGTCATCTGGGTGAGGTAGCTCATCGTCTGCTCAGGGTAGTAGCTCTGCCAGTTGGTGTTGCTGGTGAAGCTGACCGCCGTGTTGAAGGCGAGATCAGGCTTAACCGCGCCGAGTTGGGCTGGATTGAGCGGCAGTAGCCCCTGCAATCGTTGCACCAGGTAGGTGACGATCATGGTCACCACGCTGAAGATCAGCATAGCGGTGGCATAGCGTTGCCAGGTCTGCTCCTTGTTCTCGTCCACCCGCATCAGGCGGTAGAGCAGCCGCTCCACTGGCCGTAGCACTGGGTCGAGGAAGGTGCGCCCACGGCTACCTTCCTGGGGATTGGGGCCGAAAACCGCCGCCAGGTAGAGGCCGAGCGGCTTCGTAATCAGGGTCAGGATCAGCACGAACAGGCCAATCTGAAGCCAGCCGTTAAGTGTCATCGTTGGTTGAACCTCTTAAAACTTCTCTGGCCGCAGCAGGGCGTAGGTCAGATAGGCGAACAGGCCGAGGGCGATCACGCCCATGATGATGTATTCGATCTCCAAGACAAGCCTCCTACAGGCGGTCGGCGGCATAGGCATAGCCGACGCTCAGGGCCAAAAAGACCACCATGATAGCGACAAAGATCAGATCGCCAAGCTCCATAGCACACTCCTCCTCGCAAAACCTCTAGCGGGTTGCCACACCCTCGCTGGGGCTGAACTCTGCTGCTGCGACGATTTCGCCAACCTCGTTGCTGGCGGTGGCGTTCAACTGCTCACCCCAACTAGGCCAGGCCACGTTGTGGACGCGTACGCTAACTGATTCTACGCGGCTCTGGCGGGGGGCGAAGAACATACAGTAGATGCACCAGGCCATGATCACGCCAAAGATAAACATTCTATCTCCCCTCTTTCTCGCTATCGATGCGCTACTTGTGCCCCACAAGCAATAATAGCCCCCACTGGCTAAACGCTAGCTTAAGAAAGGGCAACCAGGCTTAAGATCATCTTAAGATTGTTGGCTCGTCCGTCCAGCGATGTTGAAGTACCTGGTGCTGGTTGCTATGCTTCTCTCTAGTCGTTGGTGTAGTGTTGGCCGCTAAATTGCAGGCAGTGTGCAGCCAAATAGGGCGTGGAGGGTGACAGTAATGAATGAGCAGGATGTAGAGAGCAGAGAAGGGCAGGATGTTCAGCCAGCGGTTGGTTGGCACAGCGAACAGACGGCTACGGTGGCTGCCAGTGCAACCAGTTACCGCCGTATGGTACGCACCAGCCAACCAGGCAATCGAGCCGCTGCCCAGCCCCTGCCTGGGTCGGGGACGGCGGTGCAGCATGGTACCCGCCCAGGCGACCACTACATCCGCCGCTTGCGGGCGAGTAATGGTTCGTTGCGCGCTGAGGATGCAACACTGGTTCACAGCGGCGAACAGGATATTGCCCCCCAAAATGGCCTGAGCAAAGCAGGCCGCTTCCTCTTTGGCCGCCCCATTGCCAGCAGCGAGGAGTCGGGCGAGCGGTTGAGCAAGGTTAAAGCCCTGGCCCTGCTCTGCGCCGACGCTATCGCCTCCATCGCCTATGCAACGGAGCAGATCGTTGGTTCGCTGGCCGTAGCGGGCGCAGCGGCAGTCGGTCTGTGGAGTATGCCGATTGCGATAGTAATTACCGTGCTGATCTTCATCGTCTCTCTCAGCTACAAACAGACGCTTCAGGCTTACCCGAAGGGTGGTGGCAGCTACACGGTCAGCAAGGAGAATATGGGTACGAACGTCGGCCTGGTGGCGGGGGCGGCCCTGATCATTGACTACGTACTCAACGCCGCCGTCAGTATCGCCGCTGGGGTTGCAGCGATTGTCTCGGCCTTCCCCAACCTTTTTGCCTACAAGACCTGGATTGCCCTCCTTTTCCTGCTGCTGATCACTGTTGTCAATCTGCGTGGGGTGCGCGAGGCTGGGGCTGCCTTCTCTGCCCCCACCTACGCCTTCATCTTCAGCGTGATCGGCATCATCATCATCGGCGGCATCCAGTTCTTCAGCGGCAGCTTCACAACCGAACCACAAACCAGCTATAGTCAGACTTTCGCGAGCAATGCGGGTGAGTTGAGCATCTATGTGGTGCTGCTGGCCTTCTCTAGCGGCTGTACTGCTATGACTGGGGTAGAGGCGATCAGCAACGGCGTACCAGTCTTTAAGCAACCAGAGGTCAAGAACGCCTCGATCACCATGAACTGGATGGCAGGGTTGCTGGCGGTGATGTTCCTGGGCATCACCTTCCTGGCCCAGCATTTTCGGGTGCTAGGGGTCAATGATCAGCAGCAAACGGTGATCGACCAGATCGCCCGCCACGCCTACGGCACTGGCCCCTTCTATGTAATATTCGTGATCGCTACTACCAGTCTGCTGGCCCTGGCCGCCCAGACCTCGTTCAGCGACTTTCCGCGAGTGGCCTACGTGCTGGCCCGCGACAAGTTCCTGCCCAACCAATTCGGCTTCCGTGGTGACCGCCTGGCCTTCAACACTGGCATCATGGTGCTGGCTCTGCTAACTGGCTCTCTGCTAATTCTGTTCAAAGCAGAGACTAACGCGCTGATCCCCCTGTTCGCCATTGGCGCGTTCACCTGCTTTACCTTGTCGCAGGCTGGCATGGTGCTGAAGTGGCGGCGCGAGCGGCAGCGGGGCTGGCGGCGCGGAGCCTTGATCAACGGCCTGGGAGCAGTTGCAACCGGTATGGCTCTGCTAGTGATCGCTGTAACCAAGTTTAACAGCGAGAGTGGCCGCGTGCTGTTCACCATCGGTGACTTCAAGGTGCATGAAGGGGCATGGCTGGTGGTGCTGCTGATCCCACTGCTGGTGCTGATGTTCAAGACGATCAACCGCCACTATCGGCAGGTCACCGCTGAGTTGCAGTTGCGACCCGGCGACTTGGTGAGGAGCGAGCTTGGGGCGGGCGAGATCAGGCACCTGGCTGTCGTGCCAGTCTCAACCCTCAACCGGGCCACCGTCTACGCTATGACCTATGCCAGCAGCTTTGCCAGCAAGGTGATCGCCGTCCATGTCACTGACGACCTGGACGAGGCAACAACCTTCCGCGAGCATTGGCAGAGCTACTATGCCGATAGCGACATCCATTTGGTGATCGTCGAGTCGCCCTACCGTGCGCTGATACGCCCGCTGATCGGCTACCTGGAAGACTTGCATGAGCAGCAACCCGACCGGGTGTTGACCGTGGTGCTACCAGAGTTCGTCGCCCGTCGCTGGTGGGAACACATCCTGCACACGCAAACGGCCCTGCGGCTGAAGGGCGCGTTGCTGTTTCATCCCGACATCATCGTAACTAGTGTGCCTTATCATATAGGGCGGGGTAGTGCAGACAGCTACTCCTCGGCGAAACGGTAGCTGCTGCTTAGCTTGCCAGGGTCACCCACGACAACCTCCGTCTGTAAAGAACTTAGCTCTCTAATGCACGTCCACTAACCAGCCGCCTGCGTATAACCAGGGACAGTGACATGGTATTAGACAGTTAGCTAAACAGATAAAGGGGCGAAAACATTACAATGGCATCGCACATTACCTACTGGCGCACGCGCCTCAGCCTGCTCACCGCTGCCCTGTTTCTCAGCATAGGGCTGCTCACTGCCTGTGGGGGCGATCCCCAGCCCACGGCTGTCAGCTCTGCCCCAGCAGTGCAACCTGCGCCAGCCGATACGCCGGTGGCCCTCCAGCCCACTAGCAGCGACAGCAGCAAGCTGGGCAATGCTACTCCTATCGCGCTAGCCACTACGCCGCAGCCAACAGCGGTCAGTTCCAGCACACCCCCGCCCACTCCCAGCCAGCCAGCAGCGACTGAGCCAGCCGCCGCTCCCACCGCCACCCCCACCGCCGTTGTCCCTCCCCTACCAACGCGGCTACGTATCCCCAAGCTGAAGGTGGACACCAGCGTAGAGGCTGTTGGACGGGCTGCGGATGGTACGATGGACATCCCTAAGAACGAGAAAGATGTAGCCTGGTTCCAAGAAGGATCACGCCCTGGTGCGCCTGGTAACGCCGCCATTGCGGGCCACCTCGATTGGATACACGGACCCGCTGTCTTCTACAACCTGGGCAAGCTGGTGAAGGGCGACCTGGTTTATGCTACCGACGCGCAAGGGGCAGAGCGCAAGTTCATCGTTACTGAGGTAGCCGCTTACGACTTCGACAAGGCTCCGCTGCTGAGGGTGTTCGGCCCCGGCGAGACCGCCAACCTCAACCTGATCACCTGCAATGGCAGCTTCAATCGTGCAGTCCGCAACTACAGCAAGCGATTGGTAGTTTACACCACTCTCGTCAAATAACATTCATGGTGCAACAGACCGAGAGGGGCGCAAGTGAGTGTGCCTCTCTTTCGCTGTTAGTGGGCCAGGCGTTCTCTGTCCCCCCTGTGGTAGGCTGCCCTGCTACCGCTCAGCCCTAGCTAGTAGTTCCCTTCATTCTTGACAGCCCGATCCGGGCATGGTACACTTCCTTACGATCAATAATTAGCGGAGAACTGCCCTCTCCAGCCTCGTTAACAGGGAAGAAGTGTTTATGCTCAGTCCATTTTTGCAGCGCGTTGCCCGTGGCCCCCTGCTCGCTGATGGTGCGATGGGGACGGTGCTTTACACCAAAGGGGTCTCCTACGAACGCTGCTTTGAGGAACTTAATGTCAGCCAGCCCACCTTGGTGCAGGCGATCCATGAGGAGTACATAGCTGCTGGGGCCGACCTGATCGAGACCAATAGCTTTGGTGGCAATCGCTACCGCCTGGCCCAGCACGGTATGGCTGGCGATGTGCGCCGCTTCAACCGCCGCGCCGCCAGCATTGCGCGACAGGCCCGCGAGGTCAGCGGCCAGTCGGTGTTCATTGCTGGCTCGGTCGGGCCGCTCGGTCTGCCGCTTGCCCCGGTCGGCACGATCACCCTGCAAGCCGCTCGCTATGCCTTCCGCGAACAGATCGAAGCTCTGTTGGAAGGCGGCGTTGACCTGATCCTGATTGAGACAATGACCGAACTTGCCTCGGCCCGTGAAGCCCTGCTAGCGGCCCGTGAAGCCTGCGACCTGCCAGTGATCGTCAACGTCACTTTCAGCGATGACGGTCTCACCGTCGCAGGAGAGGATGGCGCAACCGTAGCCCGTACCCTGCGCGACCTCGGTGCAGACATGGTAGGGGTCAATTGTAGCGTTGGCCCGCAAAAGGTGTTCGAGGTGATCGAGGCGATGCACGCCGCTGGCGAGAGCAACCTGGTTGCCATGCCCAACGCTGGTCTGCCCACCCGCTATGATGGCCGCTACTTCTACATCTCCACCCCAGACTACTTCGGCGAGTACGTTCCCCAGTTCTTGCAAGCGGGGGTTGCCCTGCTCGGTGGCTGCTGTGGCACAACCCCCCAGCACGTGGCCGCTATGCGTGCTGCCATGCCGCAACTGGCCGAGGTGGAGGCAGCGCATCAGCACAGCCGCATTGAGCTAGTCAGCCCTAGCAAGCCGACCGAAGCCCCACCCGCCGCCGATCAGCCGCCGACCCGCTTTGCTGAGAAGCTGGCGGCGGGCGAGTGCGTGATCAGCGTAGAGATGACCCCGCCACGGGGTATCAACCCGACCAAGATGCTGCAAGGGGCGGCTATGCTGCGCGAGATGGGGACAGACCTGGTGAACATCCCCGACAACGCCACTGCTCATATGCGGATGAGTTGCCTCGGTGCTGCCAACCTGATCCAGCAGCGCACGGGTATGGAGGCGATTATTCACTGCACCCCCCGCGACCGCAACTTGTTGGCCCTACAATCCGACCTGCTCGGCGCGCACGCGAATGGCACCCGCAATATCCTCTCTATCACTGGCGACCCCTTGCACAACGGCAGCTATGCCAATTCTGCCAGCGTATGGGAGGTGGACGCTATTGGCCTGGTCGCTATCCTCAAGAACATGAACGCGGGCAAGGATGCTGCGGGTAGCTCTATTGGCGACCCTGCTCACTTCTTCATCGGGGTGGGCGCGAACCCGACCGCCGAAGACCCGGTGCGCGAGATGGAACGCTTCCACGCGAAGGTCGAGGCGGGCGCGCAGTTCGTGATGCTGCAACCAGTTTACGACCCCGCCGTACTGCGCGACTGGCTGGACGAGGCGCGCCGCGTAGTGGGCGCAGAGCGTATCCCGCCGATCCTGGTCGGGGTTATGCCCTTGCAGAGCTACCGCAACGCCGAGTACGTCCACAACGAAGTGCCTGGCATCATAGTGCCAGAGGCGATCCGCGAGCGGATGCGGGCTGCTGGCGAACACGGCTTGCAAGCGGGCATCGCCATGGCCCAGGAGTTTGTCAGCCAGACCTGGGATTGGGGGCAAGGAGTTTACATCATGCCCGCCTTCGGTCGCTACGAGATTGCGGGCGAGGTGATCAAAATAGTGCGTGAGCAGCAGCAGGCTGCCCAGCACACCCTTGCTGCCGCCATCCACTGAAGCGCAGCCACCCGATTAAGCGGCCAGCAAGCTCCACTCCGCCAGGGGTGGAGCGTTCCGTTTGTGCCAGATCGGTCAAATGAGTTGTATCTTTGTCTAAAGCTGTGGTAAAATGGGCGAAACGTGCCGCCATCGCTGGCAGGTGATGCGCCCGTTGTATCGTACACGGTTTAGTTCAACCACCGGCCTGCAATGATGCAGGCAAGGAGAGGAAAGGTAACGCATGAGGAGTAGTAGAGTAGTAGGGTTTATGCTGGCGGTGCTTGTCACCTTCAGTCTGGTTTTGAGCAACCTGGTGGCCGCCGCGCCAGCCAGCCAGCCCATCGCCGCGCCGAGCAAGCAGCCCAGCGTGGCAATCGGTAGCTTCGCTTCCCCCGCCAAGATCGCCACCAAAATCAGCCCCGAATTGCAGGGCAAACTGGCCGCCGGTAGCAAGGTTGGCTACTTCGTCAACCTGCTGGAGCAAGCCGACACCAGCAACGAAATTAGCCCCCTGCAATGGAAAGAGAAGGGCGATTACGTCTACAACAAGCTGACTGAGACCGCCAACCGCACGCAGGCTCCCCTGCTCAATCGGCTGGCCGCGCTCAAGCAGACTGGCGCAGTCAGCAAGTACCAGAGCTTCTGGATCGCCAATACGGTCTACGTAGTCGGCAACGCTGCCTCGGCCACCGCTCTGGCAAGCAGCGACGCGGTTGGCAGCCTGACCGCCGAGCAGAAGTATCAGCCCGACCCAATCTATGTCAACAAAGCCCCGGTTGCCGCTCCTAACACCCTCACTGGTGGCCTGACCAACATCGGCGTGCCAGCCGTCTGGGCGCAGGGCTACTACGGTCAGGGTATCACCGTTGGTAGCATGGACACTGGCGGCCTCTACACCCACGCGGCAATCAACCGCCAGTGGCGTGGCACCACCAGTGGTAGCAGCGACTACAACTGGTACGATGGCATGAGCAGCACGACCGTCCCCAGCGACCTCGCGGGCGACGAGTGGCACGGCTCGCATACCATCGGCACCATGGTTGGCGACGACGGTGCGGGCAACCAGATTGGCGTGGCACCCCAGGCCAACTGGATATCCTGCCGCATCTTTGATGCCGATAGTGCAGGCAGCGGTAGCAGTTCGGTGATCCTCAACTGCGGCCAGTGGATGCTAGCCCCCACCGACCTCAACTACCGCAACCCTCGCCCCGAACTGCGCCCCCAGGTCGTCAGCAACTCATGGGGTGGCTCGGCTGCTGGTACGGTTGACCCCTTCTTCCAGAACGCCGTCACCAACTGGATCAATGCGGGCATCTTCCCCAACTTCTCCAACGGCAACGCTGGCCCAGCGGCTGGCACGGTCAGCGACCCGGCCAACTACCCTAACAGCTTCGGCGTTGGTGCTAGCTGCTGGCGCACAGGTGCCAGCCCCAGCGGTTACAGTTGCAACCCCAACCGTGTCAACAGTGTAGTCAGCTTCAGCAGCCGTGGCCCTTCCCCAGTGGATGGCGGCCTCAAGCCCCAGGTAATCGCCCCCGGCCACGACGTGGTCAGTAGTATTGGCCCTGGCCCCAACACTTATGCCAGCTACGACGGCACCTCGATGGCCGCCCCGCACACCGCTGGCACGATTGCGCTGCTCCTGAGCAAGAACCGCAGCCTGACCGTCCAGCAACTCAAGGATGTGTTGACCAACACCGCCTTCTTCGACAGCAGCTTCATGGGGGTTCGCCCGAACAACAACTTCGGCTATGGCCGCATTGACGCACTGGCTGCGATCAGCAGCGTGACCGCTACCAACGGCTACGTTCTGGGTCGCGTGGTTGACTCTGGCGGCGCGCCGGTGACCAACGCCAGCATTAGCACCAGTGGCGCAGGTAGCTTCAGCGCACTGGTCAACGCCAATGGCTACTTCACCTTCACCGTTGGAGCAGGTACCTACACTCTCCAGGCCAAAAAGTACGGCTTTACCACTGGCACCGCCACCGTCACTGTAATGGTGGGCATGACCAGCACCCAGAACTTCACCCTCACTGCGGCCCCCACGGCCTCGGTCAGCGGCAACGTGACTGGCCCTGGTGGCACGCCGATCTCGGCAACGGTGCAGGTTTCCCCAGCTCCGCTTGCGCCGCTCACCAACACCAGCAGCTACAGCTTCACCCTGGCTCAGGGTAGCTACACCATCACCGTTACCCCCAACAACAACTGCCTGGCGATAGTTACGCGCACCGTGACCGTTCCCCCATCTGTGCTGGTCAACATCAGCACCACTGCCAAGACGGATAACTTCGGCTACGTCTGCGACAATACAGGAGCACTCAACTTCACCGCTGGCAGCACCCAGATCAGCAACGCCAGCTTTAGTGGCGGCACCGACGATGGCATTGCCACGATCACTATGCCCAGTGGCTTCAACTTCAACTACTATGGTCAAGTGATCACTGGCAACGTCGGCGTTGGCTCCAATGGCTACATCGAGTTCGGCGGCACCGATGTGACCAACGCTGGTAACCAGCTACCCGACCCGACCCCACCGAACAAGGCCATCTATGCCTTCCTGGACGACCTCGTGTTTGGTGGCGTTAATGGCGGCGCAACTGGTGGGGTCTACACCGGCTTGAGCGGCACCGCCCCCAACCGCAAGTTCGTGATCGAATGGCGCAACGTGCAGCACTTTGTGTCTACGAACGTCAATGGTGGAAACTACACCTTCGAGATCGTATTGGAGGAGGGGACGAACAACATCTACCTCCAGTACCAGTCGATGAGCGGCACCCTCAGCGATGGCAGCAATGCCACCAGCGGTATTGAGAACGCGACTGGGACTGACGGCATCACCTACGCCCACCTTATCGCTAACTCGATCAGCAGTGGCCTCGCGGTCAGGTTCGCTGCCCCCGTCCCAACTGGCACCCCAACCTCGACCCCAGCGATTACCAGCACCCCGACGGTCACCAGCACGGCAGTGGTCACCGGCACCCCAACGGTCACCAGCACGGCAGTGGTCACCGGCACCCCGACGATCACCAGTACGGTGGTAGCCACTGCGACGGCCACCCCCTGCGCGATCAGCTTCAGCGACGTGCCAACCACTTACATCTTCTACGGCGACATCCAGTTCCTCGCTTGTCGTGGGATAGTTAGCGGCGCGAACGGTGCCTTCGGCCCGAACAACAGTGCCAGCCGCGGCCAGTTTGCGAAGATAGCGGTTCTTGGCTTCGGCATTACCTCCTTCACCCCAGTTACCCCGACCTTCGTGGACGTACCCGCCAACAGCATCTTCTACGGCTTCATCGAAGCTGCCGCCCATGCTGGTGTAGTCAACGGCCTGACCACAGGCCAGTGCGCGGCCCTCGGCACGCCCGGTACCTGCTACGGCCCCAACGTCAACATCACCCGCGCTCAGACGGCAGTGATCGTCCAGCGGGCGAAGAACTACGCCCTCTTTACCCCGACCACCCCCACCTTCAGCGACGTGCCGACCAACAACTTCGCTTACGCGGCGATTGAGACGTTGGCCCATAACAACATCATCAACGGCGCAGCCTGCGGCACTAGCCTCTGCTTCCGCCCCAACGATAACATCAAGCGCGGTGAGTTGAGCAAGGTCGTACGCCGCGCTATCGAAACCGCCCCGTAACCACCTAGAGCAGCACAACAAGCAGTCCCCCGTTCGGCAACGAGCGGGGGACTTCTGTGTGGGCGGTTGGGCAGTCGCAGTGGGTGTGCAGCGGCGTGGAGGCCTGGCTGCGTAGGGGATAGCTACTCTCCCTATCGCAGTGCGGTCACGCTCGTCAGGCGATGGTGATCGTGCAGCGCAGGATCAGGTGATCCAGATAGCGGTCTGGCGTGCGCTGGCGGCCTGCGATGAGGTAGTGACAATCGGTGACGATGATGCTGGCGGTCAGGTGACCGACGCTGAGGCTGAAGCTGAGGCCGTCGCGGATCGTCTTGATGTCAGCGAAGCGTACGAGTGGGCCTTGTGGCAGTTCGGCTGTCACTGTACTCCACTCGTCGCTGTAGGCACGCGGACTGAGCAGGATCGCCACGCTGCTCTCGCCTGTGCGCCGCTCGTAGAGGGTCAGCCAGAAGCCCCGGCTGGCGGCCTCAGCCAGTTCATCCTCGCTGCCCAGCAGCAGTGGTGGCGCACTGAGGATGCATGACCCCAGTACGGCACCATCCGGGGCGGTAATCGCCTGCACATCATGCTCCTTGCTGCCGAATGGGAAGCTGAGTTCGAGGATTACTGGTTGCTCTCCCCCAGGCTCACTGCTGCCGAAGGCTGCTGGCGCGGGCGCAGCGACGGCGGTGGCGGGTGCGGTGGCGGGCGGAAACGCCTGCTCAAAGGCTGGCTCTCCCTGCCCAAGCTGCACCATTGAGGGTGAGGCTAGAGGGGGCAATGCTGGGCGCAGGGTGGGTGCAGCCAGGTTGGCCTGCCCACGACGGGCAGTACGCAGGGCAAAGAGGCCGACGAGGGCTATCAGCAGCAGGCCGCCGCCCACATTGACTACAAGATTGCTGGCGAAGCCGCCGGGGTTGAGCAGCAGCCAGAGGGCAGCTAGCCCCACGCAGATCGCTGCAAGAACAGCTACCGCTAGCCAGGGCAGGTTGCGGCGGGCGGGGGCGGGCGCGTCGGCTGCTGCCAGCCTGACTGCCTGAGCCAGCCGTCCAGACGAACTGGCGGGGCCAGGCACGAGCCTACCACTGCTGTGCTGCTGGCTGGGTTTGTCCTGCCGGTCGCCAAGCGCACTGTAGCTGGCGGTAGCCACTTGCCCAGCGGCGGCAGTATCTGCGTGGTCGCTACCAGCCACTGGCCCCGCGTTGGGGTAGTCCTGTGGCGCGTCGTCAATCATCGGCCACGCGCCCGTATTGGTTGGGAGAGTCGGCGGTTCAGCATTGGCAGTCAAGTCGTCGCTGGTGACAACCTGCTGGTGACTGGTCGGCTGGCCGAGGTCGTCAATGCGGGCAATGATCATCGAGATGTTGTCCTTGCCCCCGCGCTGGTTGGCAGCGTCGGTCAAGGCATCGCAGGCTTCCTGTGGGTCATCATACTGCTGCAAGAAGGCCATGATCTCGCGGTCTTCGAGCATGGTAGTCAGGCCGTCGGAGCAGAGTAGCAGGACATCACCTGCGCGCAAGTCTTGCCCACGCACGCTGGGGCTGACCTGCTCAAGCCCGCCTAGAGCCTGGGTGATCACATTACGAAACTGGCTATTGCGCGCATCCTGTTCGTTCATCATCCCGCTACGAACCTGCTCTGCGATCCAGGAGTGGTCTTGCGAGAGTTGCACCAGGCGGTCGCCACGCAAGAGGTAGGCGCGACTGTCGCCCACGTTGGCAACTCCAATGTGGGTGCCGCGCAGAGCGACGCAGACGCAGGTGCTACCCATGCCATTTTGGGCAGGGCGTTTAGCCGCCTCCTCCAACACCCTGCGGTTGGCCTCGGTGACTGCCACCCGCAACGAGTCCTCAACAGTGTTGGCTGAGGCAGCGTAGTAGGCACTGGTCAGGGTTTCGACCGCAATTGCGCTGGCAACGTCGCCAGCAGCATGGCCGCCAACCCCGTCGCAGACCAGGAACAGCGCGCCTTTTTCCTCCTGCATGGCAGGTTCGGGCGGGAAGTAGATACCCAGGCTATCCTCCTGGTTCTCGCGCACCATGCCGAGGTCCAGGCGTGACCCAATACGCAGAACGGTTTTAGCCAAAACGAACTCCTATCGCTGCCATCTCCTCGCGTAGTAGGGAGGGGGTGAGCAGTTCGGTGTAGAGCAGGCGGATCAGGTCGGCAGACTTGCCATGCCGCCGAGCCGCTGCGATAGCCTGCTCGATCAGTGCGCCACCACACCAGTAGGTGAAGACGTAGGCGCGCCAAAGCGGGTGGGTGACGAAGCGCATCCCCTGGCGGGCGCGGCGGTCGTCCACCCAACCCTCGCGCATCCGATAGGTGACTACATCCTCAAAGCTAGCATCTTGCGTATAATACATGATCGCCGCGTTGATACCGACGGCCCGGCGTAGTTCGCTGGCGGTGCGGTAGAGTTGCTCCGCCTCGCTGCTGCGGTGATGGGCGATCTCCAGCAGCAGGTGGCCCACATCGGCCAGCCCCTCAGCTATGGGGCAGTCGGGGGTATTGAGCAGCTTGATGCTCGCTTCCAGCCGCCCATGCTGGCGGTAGATGATCGCCTCATGGCAGGCGTGGTCACTGTGGTGGCCGGGATAAACCTCGTGGCGCAGGAGGCCGAGAGCGTTGTGGCGGTTAAGGGGAATATCCAGGTTAATCTCGATCCGCGAGCGGAACTCGCCCAGGTACCAGTTGTACGCCCCCCAGGGCTTGTCGCTGACCCCCTCGATGCTGGCTGCCTCGTTGGTCGGCAGGTAGGGGATCACCTGGCGGGTAGCCTGCCGCAGCTTGGCGGCCTGTTCGTGGAAGAACTTGAACAGGCTGTCGCCCGATAGCTGGTCGCTGCTCTCAAAGGCAGTCAAAGCCTGAGTAGCTGGTTGTTTGTAGCCAAGTCCGTTAAGCAGGCGGCGCACTTCGGCCTGGTAAGCCTGGATTTGGCCCGCGCCAACTGCCTCTGGCTCGACATCGTAGATTTCGCGCACGTAGTCAAGGTAGCTGTAGGCAGTCTGGCCGCTAGCCGCGTCAGCGATCTGGGCCAGGAGGGCGCGTACCTGACGGCGCAGGAAGCGGACGCGCAAGCTGTTCTCTGCCTCGGCTAGTTGCGCGGCTAGATGCAAGCCCTGCTGTTCTAGCTTCTCAAAGGGCAGCGGCTGCTCGGCTGCGACGTTGGTCTGCAACTGCGCTGGGCCATAGTAAGCATCTACCAGGCCCTCGACGTGCTTGTTCAAGCGGAAAGCCAGGGTAATGTAATCTTCGGCTATTTGCTGCAAGGGATCGGCTGCGGCCATCTCGTTCCTCGTGCTGGTTGTCGTTATACTATACGGTTTGAGCCAGTGATTGTCAAACCGTGTAACACTTAGCCCCTCTCGAACGTCATATAGATCAGCGGGGTTGCACCGCTTCACGACCAGCGAACTGCCAATCTATGACTATCATCAAGTGGATTGTTGTCCAAGTCATGTAAAGGGAAATATCATGTGCGCCCCTGCTCCCCTACGCCTGCTCATCGTGCTGCTCGTTGCTGGCCTGCTCCTTTCTGCTTGCGACGACGGCAACCCGCTGCCACCTGCCCCGCCTGCGCCACCTGCCAGCGGTGGCGGCACCACCCAGCCTGCCCACACCGACCTGCTACCGACCGCGACCACTGCCCGGCAGCCTGCTAGTGAGCCATCAGTAGTAGCAAGCGCAGACCGCAGCGACCAGCCAGTGGTGACGGCGGTTGATGTAGATATAGCAGTCTACGCTCTGGTTACCCGCGACCTGGCCGCTCGC
The DNA here is from genome assembly GCA_043754535.1 of Chloroflexota bacterium. Lineage (GTDB taxonomy): Bacteria > Chloroflexota > Chloroflexia > QHBQ01 > QHBQ01 > JBBROH01. The sequence continues at coordinate 36,499 of JAYUUN010000015.1, forward strand.
CTGGCTCCCGCCACTGCCAGCAGCCTCTACCTCAACCAGGGTGCGGCCAGCGGTAGCTCCTTGGAAGTGAAGCTGGATAGCCCGCCCGTTCCCGCTGCCCTGCTCAACAGCCTCGGCATGGCCGCGCGGTTCGCCCGCTTCGCCGAAGTACTCGACCGCAGTGCGCCTGACGGAGCGGTGGTCAAGGATGGTGCGGCCTACATAACCCTGGGGATGGTAAGCTACTTTGATGCCAACAACAATCCGCTAACCGATGGTGTGGGCGCAATGACCGCCATGCTACGCGGCAGCGTCTACCAGTCGCGCACCCAGGCCAAAGGGATGCTCTACACCCTACGTGGTGGCGGCAACAACTGGCAGGTGCAAGCGGCAAAGGAGGAGTGGCGCGGCCAATAGCTGCGGCCCAAAGTGGGTATGCAGCCAGGCCACCGCCGCTTCTTGCCTGTGCTGCCAGCCCCATGCTGGTTAGACGTGCGTCCGCCAGTAGTTGAGCAGGTCTAGCATGGTAGTCTCAAACGGTATCTCTGGTTGCCAGCCGGTGCGCTGCTTGAACTTGGTTGCGTCGGCCATCAGCAGCTTTACGTCGCTGGGGCGCATCCGGGCTGGGTCTTGGGCTACCTTCACCTTTGCGGTAGTCATGGTCAGCAGCAGGTCTAGCATCTCCTGGATGCTGCGGGCCACCCCCGTGCCGATGTTGTAGACCTCGCCCGCCTCGCACTTCTCGACCAGCAGGTGGTAGGCGCGGCAGACATCGCGCACATCAGTCCAGTCGCGGCGGCTGGTCAGGTCGCCAACATGGATGATCGGCTCCTGCAAATCCTTCTCGATCAGGGCGATCTGGCGAGCGAAGGTGCTGGTTACAAAGTTGTCACCGCGCCGTGGCCCCTCGTGGTTGAAGCCTCGCGTAGTGATCGTCTTCAGGCCATACGACTTGTGGTACTGGTAGGCCAGCATCTCCTGCGTCACCTTGCTCACCGCGTAAGGCGAGAGGGGGCGCAGAGGATTGCTCTCCTTGATTGGAGTTTCGTCCGCGCGCACATAGCCGTACTCCTCGCTGCTGCCTGCGATCTGGATCACGGGGTCTAGGCCGAGGTCGCGGACAGCCTCCAACAGGTTGAGTTGCGCGTCAATGTTGGTGTGCAGGCTCTCGCCAGGTGCGTTCCAGGAGCCAGGAACGAAGCTTTGGGCTGCCAGGTGGAAGATATAATGCGGCTCGGTGGCGGCAAGCAGGCGGCGCACGCTGAAGGGGTCGGTCAGTTCTGCCCCGATCAGGTTCACCTTCTGCCTGTCCACCGCTTGGCGGATGACCTTCACTTCAGCCACGCCTGCCTCAATGGTGTTCAGCTTGTCCGCCCGCTGCAAGTCCTCCAGGTTGACGCGCTGGCTGCGGCGGCGGTAGTTGCCATAGACCTCGAAGCCATGCTTGAGGAAGTATTCTGCCAGGTGGCTGCCGGTCATGCCGGTAATGCCGGTGATCAAAACTCTCAAATCTGTTTGCTCCTTTTAGCCATTATTTGCCAGGACAGCGCGAATCAGTCTGCTGCTAATCGCTTTCCTGTTAACTTCAACGGTCGATGTGGCAGAAAGTTGCTGCCCGCCTTGCTCATCCGCCAATCGGCTCGCTCAGAAGCTAATCGCGTTGTCTGGCAGGGTTACGTTGGGCCAGAGACGCAGGCCGCTACTAACCACATTGTTCGCGCCGATCACGCAATTGTCGCCGATGATCGCCTCGTTGGTGATACTAGTATTCGCGCCAATCACGCTCTGGCTGCCAATTGCACAACGGCGCAGATGCGCGCCTGCCCCTACCTGCACGCCCTCCCACAACACTGCGTCCTCAATGATCGCCCGTTCACCGACCGTGCAGCGGTCACCGAGAACCGCAGGGCCGACGATCTGGGCGTGAGCCGCGACGGTGCAATCTTCGCCGAGGACGACTGGGCCGCTGATCTTCGCGCTGGGGTCAACCCGCGACCCTTTGCCGATCACCTGCCCACCCTCGCGCAGGGACTTGGGTATGGATGTCATATCGCTAACTCTGCCAACCAGCAGATCGTGGTTGGCGGCCAGGTAACGTTGCGGGGTGCCAATGTCCAGCCAGTATGCCTCGCTGGGGAAGCCGTACATGGGCCTGCCCCGCCGCAAGAGGTCGGGAAAGAGGCCGCGCTCGAACATATAGAAGCCAGCAGGGATGTACTGCAAGGCTTCTGGCTCCATCACGTAGGTGCCAGCGTTGATCAGCTTGCTGGGCGCATCCTCCAACCGCGGCTTCTCCACAAACTGGCTGATCTGCTTGCTAGCATCCATCGCCACCACGCCGTAGCTGGTAGGATCGTCTACTGGGGTGAGCGAGATGCTCATCACTGCGCCGTTAGCCTTGTGCGCCGCCACCATCGCGCTAAGGTCGAGGTCAGTGAGGATGTCACCATTGAAGACGAGGAAGGTTTCGTCGTCCAGGTAGCGTTCTACGTTCTTGACCGCACCCGCCGTGCCTAGTGGCTCGTCCTCGCCCACCACTGTCAGGCGCACCCCCAGGCTGCTGCCGTCGCCATAGTAGTCGCTGAAGGCGGCAGGGAGGTACTGGACGGCCAGCACAATGTCGCTGATGCCATGAACGCGCAGGTGGCGAAAGACGTGGCTGAGGAAGGGGATGTTGCCAACCGGGAGCATCGGCTTGGGCCGGTTGACGGTGAGCGGGCGTAGGCGGCTACCCTGCCCACCGACGAGGATCACTGCTTTCAAACTTTGCTCCTCCAATAGTCCAGGATGTCGGCTAGCGAATGGTGCAGCGGGATGGTCGGCTGCCAGCCGGTTAGCTGGCGGAACTTGCGGCTGTCACAGACGATCAGTGGCACATCTACCGGGCGTAGGCGGCTGCTGTCAAGCTCGATAGCGACGCTTACCTTACAGTAGTTGACCAGAGTATCTAGCACCGACTGGACACTGGCTGCCCTGTCGCTGCCGATGTTGTAGACCTCGCCCACCGCCCCCAGGGTAATCGCCAGGTAGTAGGCGCGTACCATATCGCGCACATCGGTGAAGTCGCGCTGGGCCGAGAGGTTGCCGACGCGGACGACCGGCTCCTGCTGCTCCCGCTCGATCAGGGCGATCTGGCGGGCGAAGCTGGCGGTCACGAAACGGTCGCTCTGCCCTGGGCCGATGTGGTTGAAGGGACGTACACGCACGAGGGGCAACTTGTAGGCCAGGTGGTATTGCAGGCCGAGCATATCGGTAGCGATCTTGCTCACCGCGTAGGGGTTCTCTGGGCGCATCTCCGTCTGTTCATCCACCGGGATGTCCTGGGGCAGCACGTGGCCGTACTCCTCGCTGCTACCAACTACCAGAGTGCGTGGCGCAGCCTCTCCATACTCGCGCAGGGCTTCCAGCAGGTTGAGGGTGCCAGCGATATTGTTGGCTATCGTCTCTCCCGGCTGGCTGATCGACTCGCGCACCGAGGTCAGGGCGGCCAGGTTGAAGATGTAGTCGGGCTGTAGCTGCCCCACCGCTGCCCCCAGCGAGTCGGCGTTCTGCAAGTCGGCACTAACCGTCTGAATGCGCTCACCGTAGCTGGCGAAGCGAGTGCGCAGGCGACCCTCCCCCTCTGCACTGCGGCTGACCAGGCAAAGTGACCAGTCAGTGCTAGCCAACAGGTAATCGGCCAGGTGCAGGCCAACGAAGCCGTTAGCCCCGGTAATCATGGCAGTCTGTTTGGGCGCAGAGTCGGGCAGGGTGGTTGCTCCTTAGCAGGAAAGTTGAGCCATTATAACACATCATGGGCTGGTTTGGCGTGAGGAGACCAGGTGACGAGGCTGGGCAGAGCATGACGGGAGGCAGGCAAGCCGCCTGCCCCCTTCACCGCTATGGGCTAGAGTTGCTGGGCCAACTCCGTCTGGTTAACACCATTGCTGGCTGCCAGACCCGACTCGGCGCGCAGGGTGGCCGCCTTGTCGACGTTCTCCCAGGGCGCGTCAATGTCGGTGCGGCCAAAGTGACCGTAGGCCGCAGTCGCCTTGTAGATCGGGCGGCGCAGGTTGAGGTCGCGGATGATCGCGCCGGGCCGCAAGTCAAAGTGCTTGTTGATCAACTCGACGATCTTCTCGTCCGCCACTTTGCCAGTGCCGTAGGTCTCGACCGCAATGGAGATCGGGTGGGCCACCCCGATGGCGTAGCTCAGTTGCAGTTCGCAGCGGTCGGCTAGGCCAGCCGCCACCAGGTTCTTGGCGACGTAGCGGGCAGCGTAGGCAGCCGAGCGGTCAACCTTGGTCGGGTCCTTGCCAGAGAACGCGCCGCCGCCGTGTCGGGCGATCCCACCATAGGTGTCTACGATGATCTTGCGGCCTGTCAGACCAGCGTCGCCCATCGGCCCACCGACCACGAAGCGGCCAGTTGGGTTGATGAAGTAGCGCGTCTTGTCGTCAATCAGGCTGGCATCAACCACCTCACCAATCACGAACCGCTTAATGTCGCTCTCAAGCTGAGCGTGGCTCACGTACTCGTCGTGCTGGGTGCTGACCACGATAGCGTCTACGCGGGCGGCCTGCCCATGGTGGTACTCAACCGTCACCTGGGCTTTGCCGTCAGGCCGCAGGTAGGGGAGCTTGCCGTTCTTGCGAACCTCGGCCAGCTTGCGGCAGAGCTTGTGGGCCAGGGAGATGGTCAGCGGCATATACTCTGGCGTTTCATTGCAGGCAAAACCGATCATCATACCCTGGTCGCCTGCGCCAACCGCTTCGACCTCAGCCTCGCTCATCTCGCCAGCTTTCGCTTCGAGGGCGCGATCCACCCCTTGCGCGATGTCGCCGCTCTGCTCCTTGATGCTGACCAGCACACCGCAGGTCTGGTAGTCAAAGCCATGATCGGTGTGTGTGTAGCCAATATTCTTGATCGTGCTACGCACCAGGGTGGGGATGTCCACGTAGGTGCTGGTGGTGATCTCGCCGAAGACGAGGACGAGGCCAGTGGTGGCTGCTGTCTCACAGGCAACGCGCCCACGGGGGTCGTTGGCGAGGATTGCATCTAGCACCGCATCGGAAATCTGATCACACAGCTTATCGGGATGCCCCTCTGTCACCGACTCGCTGGTGAGGAATACCTGGGGCGAACTGTAGAACGTTGTAGAACTGCTCATGAAGGTTGACACTTCCCTTTCTGTTAGGGTGGCTAAGAGTTGATAAGTGGGTGGCAGTAGGTGCCACTGGGGTCGCCGTAGTTGCAAGGCTGTAGTCACCAAGCTTTGCTTGCTTATTGCCAAACTTACCTGATAAAAAGCTGATCACCTGAAGCAACACAGCCAAACCCGCCCATACTGCCCCAGCGGTTGCAGCATTGTTGTAGCGATCAAGGTTGATAGTAGGAGCTATCAATATAGATAATGATCGTCCTGAAGCCAAGCCAGACTGCGTTGTTCTTCTATCCATGTGGGTGGCCGCGAGAGGTGACCCATTCGTTTCTGACCTGTCCACCACTCATGGCAAACAAATAGCCGCTTCCAAAGTAAAGGAAGCGGCTGACACGATCTATGGCTGGCACGCATCCCTTATCTTACCTCGCAAGCCTGCGAGATCGGAGTTGGCACCTGGGCTTACGCCTGGTTGTCGGGTTTCATCGGGCCGGTTCCCTCCACCCTCTGGATAAGAGCATAACTGCTTATTCACTTAGCGGCAATTATAGCCCATTGCCCGCCCGCTTGTCAAACCTGGATAGCCTGCTAAGGACGCACACTTGCTTGCAGCAACCACCGGATGCTTAGAAGGAGAGCAGTGCGAGAACTGATAATTGGTAACAGGTGATGCAAGCCAACTGCATCAGATTGCGATTGGGTGGCGCACTGCTAGCAGTCGGTGATAGCCGACCGCCTCGATCTTATCCTTAACCACCACGTTGCCGCCCTCACCCCAGGTGAACTCAGCGGTGGCTAGCTGGTAGGTAGCATCACCGACGATGATCTCGTCGTGGCTGCCAATATCTTCCAGGTGGGCTGCGACATTGAGTGCGTCCCCAATCACGCCAGTAGCCTGGCTACCTGCCCCTAGTGCGCCGATCATCAGCAGCCCAGTGTTGACCCCGATGTGTAGGGAGATGGGGTTGGGCAGTGTCTCTGCGAACTCTGTATTGAAAGCCGAAATCTGAACTAGCATATCGAGGGCGCATTGCAGGGCGCGGCTGGGGTCGTCAGGTTGGCTCTCTGGCAGGCCGAACAGAACCAGCATTGCATCACCTATATACTTGTCCACCATGCCGCCCGCTTGCTGCACTGAACTCGCCAGCTTCTCAAAGGCCGCGTTGATCAGCAACGTTACCTGCTCTGGGTCAAGCCGCTCGGCCATACTGGTGAAACCCTTGATGTCGGCCAGCAGGATGGTGGCTAGCCTGCGCTCACCGCTTGTCCGCTGGAGGAGCGGCATTGTGCCACGCTTGTTCTCCTGCGGCAGGCGTGCGCCACAGTCGCCGCAGAAGCGTTGTTCGTTCTCGCTTGTGGTTCCACATTCTGGACAGATCATCGCTCACCTCCGCTCGCCTTCTAGTCCTCTGCATAGCAAGAAGCGGCGCACCATTGCACGCCACCTGACCTACAACGAAGCAGGGGCTATTTTGTTGCGTGTTCAGATGCGGAACTTGAAGCCGCTGAGTGGCTGGTTCGCCGCAATGCCCTTACCCTGGATCAGCACGCCAAAGCTGCCGAGGCCGCCCGGCTCGATCAGCTTGAGCAGGGCGGCCCGCTGGCGCAGGTACTCCTCGTTGCTGAGGCCCGCCGTCTGCAAGGCTTGCACGCGGTCGCCCAGGCCGAGGCTGAGCAGGAAGGCCGCCTGGTTGGTCAGGCCCAGCGTCTGCAAGCCATGGGCTTCACCTGCCAGTTGCAGGCTGGTGAAGTCTACGTGGCTAGTCAAGTCCTGGCTGCCCAGGTGAGCAAAAGGGTTGTCGCTAACTGTGTGCTGATAGTAGCCGAGCAGCGTGCCGTTGGTGCGTGCGGGGGCGTAGAGTTTGCTGGCTGGGTAGCCATAGTCTATGGTGATCACATACCCGCTATCCAATACGCGGGCAACTTCAGCGATCCAGTCTAGCGCAGCAAGGTTGACTTCTGCCCTGTTGCCCGGCGGGATTGTGATACCCAGCCGCTCAAAGTAGTGGTGCAGGCGGGGGGTGCTGAGGGGACCAGCAATCAGCTTCAGCTCTGGCGAGCGTAGATCGCTAAAATCCTCAAGCGTAACATACTCCTCAAGTAGAGTGCCACCTTCGCCCCCAACTACGCGGTGGACAGGGAAAGCGTCCGGCAGTTCGTTGGTCAGGTACACACCTGTAACGGGCAGTTGCTCGCAGCTAGGGAGTGGGTCGCTAAACTGCACAGGATGATCCGCCAGTAGAGCTTCTTGCTGTGCTTTTAGATCATCACTGATCTCTCTTATCTCGTAAGTGGTAGTAGCATAGGTAGCAGAATAGCTGCGCTTGAGTTCATCCAGGATTGCCAGTGCCATTGTGCCTGTACCGGCTCCTTGCTCAATCAACCAGAACTCGGTGGGCAGGCCCAGTAGCTCCCAGCATTCCGCTAGCTGCTTCGCTAGAAGCTGACCAAAGGTAGGTGACAGGTTGGGGCTGGTATAAAAATCGGCCCCACCAAAGCCGATCTTAGAGCCAGGGCTGGTGTAGTAGCCGTAAGCCAAATCGTAAAGCACAACTTGCATGAAGTGGGCGAAGGTGATACGCTGATCGGGGCTGTGCTTGATCTGCTCAGCGATTCGCCCTAGCAGTTCGCGGCTGCGGGTCTGCTCGTCCATCAGCCCCCCCGATAGTTGCGGCCCGGCCAGGCAAGGACGAAGACGCGGTAGTTGTTGTAGAAGATTTCTCCTTCGCAGGGCAGCGTCTTGCCATCGGGGGCGAACTCCAGGTTGATCGCGCAGTGTTCGATCTGGTTGCTGCCCGCCAGTAGTACGCTGGTGGCAGGGTGGCGGAAGGGGATCAGGGTGCCAGCACTAATGTAGCCGCGGTTGAAGCGGCGCAGCGCGGGCGAGGTGACGGCGTACCTGACCGCCAGCAGTGGCTCCCCAGCGTTGATGCTGCTGCCGAGATCGGGGCGGGTTTCGAGGCCGAGCAGAGCGACTGGGGCAGCGTGCGTCTCCACAAAGCGGCGGGCGGTGGCCTCAAAGCTCGCGCTATAGCTTTTTGCCAGCTTGCGAATGGTACGGATGCTGATCGCATAGTCGCTCGCCTCCGCCGCGAAGTGATCGCCCTGGAAGGCACACTCCTGGGCGAACCAGTTGGCTTCGCGCTCAAAGCCCGCCAGCGTATCCCCGCTGAGGTCGAGTTCGGTGCATTTGCACAAGATCGCCTGCTGCCAGCTGATCAGGTAGTGGCCCAGTTCGTGGAAGGTGCAGAAGCGGCGCGGTTCGGGGGTGAGGGTAGCGTGCGTGTAGACGACGCGATCCTGGCTGTCGAGGATACCACGCACCTTGAGGTCGAGATCCATGCGGGCGAGGCGTTGGCGTTGCGCGGTATCCTTTGCAGACTCGCGCTTGCCGGGGGTGAGCGGTGGGGCCATGTCGGAGAAGGTGAAGGTCTCGGCGGCCAGTTTGCAGAAGGCTAGCAGGCGGTCGGTCGGCGTGGGTGGGCCACTAACCGCGCACTCAAGCAACAGTTTGCGAGCAGTTGCCTGCACATCGGCGCGTACTTGCTTCAGTTCGGCAGCGTTGGCTGACATAGGCTCGGCTCCCTACCTGGCTTGCCGCTTGAAGCGCAGGAAGTTGACGAACTCCTGCACTTCTTCGATCTCCTCTGCGTCGAGGTCGGCCACCAGATTGAAGGCGGCTTGGCGTGGTCCCTCTACGGCAGATTGCGCGGGCATCAGGTAGCCTGCCTTGTTCATCAGGCTCTCATAGCTGACGCTGTAGACCTCGGCCAGCAGTTGCAGGTTGCGGGGGGATGGCTGCTCTACGTAGCCGTTCTCCAACTGGCTGAGATAGCTGTTAGAGATGGTAGTGCGAGCCTCTACGTCGCGCAGGGTCATGCCCCTCTGCTTGCGTAGTTCGCGCAACGAGGCACCTAGGCTATCGGTGGCTAGCTCTGCCCCATGTTGCTGTCCGCTGGTTGCCCTGGTCACGGCAATCACCCCTCTCCACTAGCTGCTCATTCTGCCAAACACTACGCCCTAATCTACCCTCTTATTTTAGCACAAAATGCCCCCGAATGCAAGCGTTCTGCCCTATTTAGCAAAACACGCGCAATTCCAGTTTGGCAAACAGGAAAAGTGCTTGACAAAACAAGCAAGTTATGTTATGATTATGGTGATGAGAGAAGCGCAGCAAGCAGCGGAGCGTGGCTTACGCTCCAGCCAGATGGTACAAGCCCAGTCCAGATGTGGCACGATCCTTGCCTTAGCAGATGTAGTAGGGGCGGGGCTGGGCGTTACGAAAGGAGTTGTGCGATGTTGCAGGTTCAGATGAGCAAGCAGATGATCGGGGTTGAGCAACCTTTGCGCGATGCGAAGCCCAGCCTGGTGGCCGCTAGTGTTCTTGCCGCCATAGTCGTCAGCCTCAACGTGATGGCAGCTGCGATCCTCAGCCCGGCGGGTCTGCTGGTATTGCTGATCGCCCTGATGGTCGGCAATCTGCTACTTGGCGCGGCTCTCTACGCGGTGGTTGGCCGCAGGGAGGATCAGTCAGCAGAGCCAATCAACATCCGTCCTCTGGTGCGTTGGGCCGACCGCCAGCCAGCTTCCGCCAGCCAGTGGCCCGAACTGCGCGATGCAGCCTGAAGTTATCTTGCTAACTATGCCGCCTCCTCCAAACAGAGGGGGCGTTTTGTTTGCCAGCTTCTAGCCTTGCCTGCTCCTTATTGCTTGCCGTATAATAAAAGTGGATGAAGGGGACTCTACGCCAGCCGTGGAGTTCTTCTTCTGTTAGGGTAGGCACTCTCTACCAGAAGCGAGATCAGCAAGGAGACAAAGGATGAATGATGCTGTTGGGCGGATCGGAGTTGAACACGGCCTCTGGCTGATGGTGGTTATTCTGGCCGTTGCGATCCTGACCAAGTACGTGCGCCTGCCCTACGCTATTGCCCTGGTCGTCACTGGGCTGGTGATCTCCCTGCTGCCCGACGACCTGACTGCCCCGCTACAACTCTCACTGACTAGCGACCTGATCCTCTTTATCTTTCTGCCACCACTGCTATTTGAGGGGGCGTACAACCTCAACTTCGGCCACCTGCGTGCCGACCTGGGCAGCGTCACCATCTTTGCTATCTTCGGCGTGCTGGCGACTGTGGGCCTGGTTGGGTTGTCCGTCCACTACCTGGTGGGGTTGGATTGGGCGGTGGCCTTCCTCTTTGGCGCAGTGGTAGCTGCCACCGACCCCATCGCGGTGCTGGCGACCTTCCGCCGTCTCGGTACTCCCACTCGTCTCAACACCATCGTCGAGGGCGAGAGCCTGTTCAACGACGGCACCAGCCTGGTTATATTTAGCATCATCCTCGGCGTAGTTGCCACCGGTCACTTCAGCTTTATAGCTGGGCTGGGCGAGTTCCTACAATTGACCGTTGGCGGGCTGGTAATCGGGGCGGCAATTGGCCTACTCTACCCCTTGCTGATGCACCGTGTAGACGATCACCTGGTCGAGACGGTGTTCACCATCGTGATCGCTTACGGCACCTATATTGTGAGCGAGTCGCTGCACGTCAGCGGGGTAATCGCGGTGGTGGTAGCTGGGCTGGTCGTTGGTAATGTGGGGGTGCCAGGCGTAATGTCGGCCTCTACTCGGATCGCAGTCAACTACACCTGGGATTTGCTTGGTTTCGTCGCCAACTCATTGATCTTCATCCTGATTGGCCTGCAACTAAAGCCAGAGTTGTTCGACCGCTACTTCTGGCCGATCATGGTGGCAGCGGTCAGCACCTTGCTGGCCCGTGGGCTGGCGGTCTATGGCTTGCACTGGCTACTGATCCGCCCGCTAGCCCGCCCGATCCCCACCCGCTGGCTAGCGGTGATCACCTGGGGGGGATTGCGGGGGGCATTGGCTCTGGCGGCTGCTCTCAGCATCCCCACCAGCCTGCTGGGTGAGAGCCTGCGCGAGGAGTTGTTGGTGATGACTTATGGGGTGATCATCTTCTCTATGCTGGGCCAGGGTTTGAGCATGAATTGGGTGTTGGGGATAGTCGGCCTTCGCAACCAGGCCAGCCTGCGCCAGAGCAACTACGAACGGGCCTATGGCCGTTTGCAGAGCGTAGTGGCAGCCCGCCAGGCGTTGCAGAAGATGGCGGCTGACGATCAGGTTCACGACCACATAGCAGTGCAAATGCTGGCTGAGTATGCCACCCGCGAGCGCGACTTGCAGGCGCAGGTGCGCGAGTTGGAGGCTAGCGACGGGGTGCGGCAGGTGCAGGAGCAGGTAGTAGCCCGCCACCAACTGCTGTTGGTGGAGAAGATGACCTTGCAAACTCTGCTCACCCAGGGCAAGATTTCGCCAGAGGTGCAGCGCGAACTGCTGGGCGAGGTAGACAGCCAATTGCATGAGGTTGAGCAGCTTGAGCAGGGCCGCCTGACTCTACCGGCTCCACCGGGTGCGCCGCTCTTGGACAGCAAGCCTGACGGCCCGCTACCCGGGCAGATGAAGGGTTGAGCCGTTGGTTGGCCTGGAACTTGCAGCTCAAGCCTCATCAACAGCAACTCACACCCGTTGACAAGGAGAGCCAAACAGATGCTTGATTATAGTAGTGTAATGGCAGCGGCTGATATTGTTCCCTTTGCCCGTAATGTGGACTGGCACACGCTGCCCGCTGAGACGAGCGAGTTGTTCACCGCCCTTGACGCATTGGCCGCGCAGGTGACTGACGAGCAGCTAACCTTCGTGCCACACGAGCCGCAGGCGGATGAGGAGCGGGGCTGGACTATCCCGCACATAGTAGCCCACCTGACCGCCTCGGCGGAGGAAAGTGGCGCGTTGGCCGCCGAGTTGGCGCGGGGGATTTTGGTCGAGAAGCGTTCACGCTACGAGGTGCCGTGGCAGGAGATTACCACCGCCCAGCAGGTGCGCGACCGTCTGCGTGAGAGCCGCCACATCTGCCTCTCCTACCTCGGCGCGTGGCCGGAGCAGCCACAACTGGAGGTTAGCTATGAGCCATTCCCCGGCGCGGGCGAGCTGAACGCTACTGCCCGCTATCTCCTCGGCCTCATACACACTCATACCCACCTCGGCCACCTACGCGAGACCCTGCGGCAGGCACAGGCCCACTGACCAGGCCACCACCCTGTCAATCAAGATTGAGAACAGGCTCAGCAGTAGTGTCTTGACTGTGATTGGTCAACTTGGTGTAAGGCACCTGGCCTGGTCGCGCCCAGTGGCTAACATCCCCCGCCGCCAACTTCACCTGGTAAGTACGCGGGCAGCGTGGGCTGAGCCACACATCGGCTGGTGGCTGCTTGCCCGCCCCAGTGGTTAGAAGGGAGGCAGTTTGACCCTGGCAACAGAAGCGATTATAATAGGGGGCAAGCACCCCATCTGAGCCAGCACAGCCGAGGAGAAACTGATGTCTAACAACAGCCCCAACCCACCAACCAGCAATCGTCCCAACCCGCCTACCAACAAGGGTAGCCGCCCTACACCCCCCCTCACGAAGGCACAGCCAAAGGTGGCATCCACTGTCGTCCGTAAGCCGATCCAAACCAGCCCTGCTATTCCCTGGTACTTCTACGCTGGGGTTCTGGTCATGCTGGTCGGGGGAATCGCCTTCTTTGCTCTCTCCTCGGCCCAAACGATCAAGAACACCAACCCCGATATCAAATCGCGCACACCGATCAGCGTCGATGCAGCGCAACTTGCTAAGAGCGGGGTGACCATTGCGAAGGGCAACCCCAGCGCAAAGGTAACGATGGTTGAGTACAGCGACTTCCAGTGTCCTGCTTGCCAGTACTACTTCAGCAACGCCCTGGGTAAGCTGATGACCGAGTTCGTGGATACTGGCAAGGTCTATTACGTCTACAAGCCGCACCCACTTTCGCCCAACCCACACCCGAAGGCGATGAAGGCAGCAGTCTACTCCCTCTGCGTGCGCGACCAGAGTGTGGATAGCTTCTGGAAGCTCCACGATCTGCTCTACCAGCACCAGAGCGACTGGGAGGGGGCTGACAAGGACGAGAACACCTTGTGGGCTGGCTATGCAACGCAAGCGGGGGCAAATCCGACGGCGGTGAGCAGTTGTGTGGCTGCCAACGGCACGACCTACGAGGGGCAGATTAACGGCAACCTGAGCGAGGCACAGAGCTTCATGCCTGGTGGCCGTACCTACACCCCAATGATCATCGTTGGCAACAGCGTGCTGGCCCCTACTGGCTCCACCATCGCTCGCTACCTCCAGTACTTCCGCGACTACCTGAACGACGCGCTGAACAAGTAGGAGGGGTTATGAGCGTAGGAGACGAGAAATACCGTAAGATGAAGCCCGCCCAGATGGTCAACGCCCTGCAAGAGGTGCAGGCGGCGGCAGAGAACAACTATGCTCTGGTTCGCCCCTGGGCCAAGATGTTGGTAGTCTTGCTGGCTTTGGCAGGGACGCTGCTGGCGGGCTACCTGACCTACCATCACTACGTTCTGAGCAGCCAGCCGCTCATCTGCTTCGTTGGCGGCACTGACTGTGAAGATGTGCAGAGCAGCGACTTCGGCTCGTGGTTTGGGGTGCCAGTGGCGGTCTTTGGGCTGATCGGCTACGTAGCGATCACCCTGGCGGCCCTGGTGGCCTTGCGGACGCATGGTCGCCTGCTGTTGGGGTTGACCAATGCACAGTTGGGGCTGGCGACCTTCGGCTTTGCCGCCAGCATCTACTTCACCAGCATTGAGGCGTTTGTGCTGCACAAGTGGTGTGCCTGGTGCGTCGGCTCAGCGATCCTGATGACCCTTGTCTTCTTGTTCTCTATGGCAGACCGCCTGATGCTCCGCAAGGTGGCCTACGAGTACCCAGAGGAGTAGCAGTGCGGTTGAGTGATAGTGGTGAAGGGCAGGCCCGCCGCCTGCCCTTTTTGCCGCCCGCCTTACTTTAGCACGTAGATGCGCCACGTCCCCTCCACCCCTGCTGCTGGGTAGATGCGGGTCGTATACGGCCCGTCGTCGGCCAGGAAGTTGCTGGGGAAGACCCCCCGCCGGGCCACCTCCTGCGGGTTGGCGATCACGATGTGGCTGATGCCGAGGTCGCGCAGTCGTTGGCGCAGGTCGCTAGCCGGGCGGTTGGCATAGCGGCCCACATAGCCAGGGACGTGTTCTGCGTAGAGGTAGTCGCGGTCGAGATAGTAGGCGTGCGCACCCCAACCCATCAGCACCTTCGCCGTTGGGGGCAGGTTGGCGTTGGCCCACTGGATTGCGGCGTAGGGGCCAGCATAGCTGCCCGTGCTGATGTACTCCGCCTCTGTTTGCTGGCCCAGAGCGTGAGGCAGGGCAGCCCGCACGTAGAATGCCTCGTCGGCAGCCCCCAGCCCAACCGCCAGTCCGACCAGCCCCGCTACCACCAGCCCCAGCACAGCGGGCGGCCCGCTCCTCTGCTTCTTTACCTTGCTGCTGCCCTGCTCACTCTCTACCCACGCTCGTCCCATAAGCGCGTAGACAGCCGCCGCCACCAGGATCGCCAGCTCTGGCAGAGCCGAGATGAAGAAGCGGCTCATGTGGGCAAGGAAAAGTAGCCAGGCAGTCAGGTATAGCCCGGCGTAGAGGCCGACTAGAGCTAGGGGTGAACGCAGGTTGACCTTCCTCACCAGGCCCAGCAACCCACCGACTGGCAGCAAGGCGAGGTAGAGTGGGCCAAGACCGTATGCCCACTTCGCTACGCTGTTGAAGCGCGCAGGGTACATCGTCGCATTCCAGGGCCAGACCAAGTAGCTGTTGAGCAGGTTCTGCCCAGCAGCAGTCCCCTGTGCGTCGAAGGCCGTGCCGCTGGGGTAGCGCATCCCGTACAGCACACTGAAGCCGTTGTTCTGGAGGCTAGCGTCGCTTGCCGTCCAGTACGCCCCGCCGAAGACGTTGTAGAGCCAGGGCCAGACTGGGTTGCCGCTAGCTAGCCACGCTCGCAGCGGCCAGGCCACCGCCAGCAGCCCCGCGACTGCCACGAAGCCCATCACCGCTCGCCCCGCCTGCCCACCTCCGCGCCGCTCGATTACCAGCACCTGCCAGCCGATCAGCAGAGCCAGGATTGCCCCACTGAAGATAGCCGTCTGCTTGCAACCGTAGGCCAGCCCTGCCAGCACCCCCACCAACACCAAGCCCCCATCCACCTTCCACCCCTGCACGGCAGAGTTAGCGAAAGGACGTACCCACAAGCAGAAGGCAGAGAAGGCCATTGTGTCATAGAAGACGAGGTTGAGGTCAATGTTGGCGGTGATCGACTGCATCAGCACCAGCGGCGTGGTGTAGAAGATGGCGGTAGCCAGCAGGCTGAAGCGCAATCCCGCCCGCAAGTGGCGGCGACAGAGGGCGAAGACTGCCGCCGCACTCGCCAGCCCCATGCTCCAATGCAGCAGCCCAGCAAGCGTCTGCCGCCCAAAGGCCAGCGCGAGGGTGAATAGCATCTCGCCCGCTTGGGGCAACATCCCGCGATGGTCGAACAAGATGGGCAAGGTCGCGCCCGCCCGCAGGTAGGACTTGGGGAAGGCCAGGTGGTAAATCAGCGGATCCCAGTCGGTTGGTGGAGCCATTGCCCCAACCAGCGTTGCCGCCGCCGCCAGCAAGATCGCCGCTGCTAGCCCGGCTGTCACTGGTTGGCTGAACAGGATGGGCAAGCGGCGTATCACGGACCACATATCGCGCAAGGTGGCAACAAGGGAGTTAGTGAGCAAGGTGAGCAGGAACAGCAGGCCGATCAGGGCCAGCAACGCAGTGGGGTTGAGCAGATGCAGGCTGCCGAGCAGCAGCACACCCAGGCTGATCCCGCCCAACCCCACCGCCGCCGCGAACAGCAGCCGCTCCAGGGCAGTCAGCCCTACCACCAGCCGCCGCACCAGCAGTAGTCCGTTAGCGGCAGCCAGCAGCCAAAGGGCCGCCAGTAGCAACAAGTCGAAGATGTTATTGAGCAGCATCAACGCAACCCTAGCAGGCGCAGCAAGGGGCTGACCAGCGGCGTACTCTCGCTGGCAGGCGCGAACAGGTAATAGCCAAAAACGTAGACGATCCAGAGCAGCCCCAGCACTGCCACTACCTGCGCCACCTGTTCTCTCCTATCCACCTGTTCTCCTCTCCACCAGCGATAATCTCTCTTAGTAGACAGGCAACCCCTGCGTTCTTCATTCAGCGACCACTAACCTCGGTTTTAGTAGCCACCAACCAGCCAGTAGCGCGAGCAGCAGCCAGATCGTTATAATGAACGCAGCAGCCCACCAGTTGGTCGGCTTGCGGGCCATCTCCGTTGCCCGCTGGCGGCACTCGGCTAGCACGGCTGGCGGGATCAGGCGCACCGCAATGGCTATACCCAGCGGCACGAGCAGCAGGTCGTCCAGGTAGCCGAGGATGGGGATGAAGTCGGGGATCAGGTCTATAGGGCTGAAGGCGTAGCCAACCACGCAGGCCGCGAAGATGCGGGCGGGCCAGCTTACGCGGCGGTCGCGGTAGGCAAAGTAGAGGGCGAACAGTTCACGCTTCAGTTGGCGCGCCCAACCGCGCAACCGATCAATGGTTCTCATCTTGCCATCACCCTGTGATTGCGACAAATCAGTTTCTCCAACGTTAGTATGATCATAAGTCTAAAGGAGCATCACCGTTGAACGAAAGTAACCAAATCATCTGTGCCAACTGCGGCTACCACAACGAGGCAGGCAGCCGCTTCTGCAACCTCTGTGGTCGCAGCCTGAGCGCAACCGCCACCAGTGCCGCCCTGCCCACCAGCTTCGACCCAGAAGCGACCACCATGCTGCCCGACCCCGGCGCAACCGTGGTGATCGACAGTGCGCCTTACGACCTCTACGCTGCACCTAGCAGTATACTACCCCCAACGGCAGCTAACAACCCCCCGCCCTCCAACCCGCCCGACGCGGCCAACGCCCCCACCCAACTCTACCAGCCCGCCGTCCGCCCTGCTCCGCGCCCGACAGCCCCCCGCCGCCCCTACCAGCCGCCCGCCGCAGAGTACCAGGAGGTAGCAGCAGCGGCGCAGCAACTCGATCCCCTAGAGCCGCGCCGCGCCCCGCTCTGGCCGCTGCTGTTGGCTGGGGCAGTCTTTGTCGCAGCGGCAATCGCCATCGCCCTGCTTCTCACCCAGCCCAAGCGCGATCAGCCGATAGCCGTTGGCCCTACCGCCACCGTGGTTGCCGCAGCCACGCCCCTACCCGCCGATGCAACTGCAACCAGTATCAGCCTCGCCCTGCTTAGTCCCACCGCGCTTGAAGCGTTGCCGACGGTGACGGCGATCCCGTCGACCGACACGCCAGAGCCGCCCACCTCCACCCCTGTGGTGTTGCCGACCGCCACGCCAGAGCCAGCGACCGCCACAGCAGTGCCGCCGACCGCCACAGCAGTGCCGCCGACCGCCACAGCAATGCAGCCCACGCCAACCCCGAAGGAGGACAAGCAGCCGACTGCCACCCCGCCCGCGCAGATCAAGCCCACGCGGGTGGCGCAACCACCTGACCCCGCCCCACTGCCTGGCGACCCCAACGCCGCTCCGCCTGCCAGCATCAATGGCACGATCAGCCCGACCGAGGCTGAGGCTGGCAAACGCTTCCAAGTCCTGGGTCGCGGCTTCAACGAGGGAGAGGCGATTAGCTATTGGTTCACCAATCCGCAGGGGCAGGTGGCGGCAGACAGTCCCTTCACCCTGGTGGACGGCACCAACCCGAACGGCCAGGTGCGCTTCGCCTTCAGCGACGGCGACCTTGGCCTCAGCCTCAGCCCTGGGCTGTGGGGCTTGACCATGCAAGGCCAGGAGAGCAACCACCGCGCTATCTTCTACTTCCGGGTGCTGGGCCGATAGCTTAGCTGCGTTGACACTCACTTCGCTCGCTGGTTATAATGATAGGGGAAACCACAGACAAGCAGATCGCTAGCGCGGGCGCAAGGGCGCGCCGCTGAAGGAGCAAAGATGACTGACAGCATCAACGGCAAGCACCTCGACCTCAGTCCAGAGGGGGTCGCCAGTGAGGAATACACTGTTACTTACCGCCAGACGGTCAACCTGCGTAGCCCCGGCCCCACCCCGTTGCCGCCCCGCGTAGTGCAGGCTATGACCCACGAGATGATCTTCCACCGCACCCAGGAGTGCCGCGACCTGGTTGAGGATGTGGTGACCAACCTGAAGCAGGTGTTCCAGACGGCCCACGACGTGTTCATCTACCCTTCCAGCGGCACAGGCGGTTGGGAGGCGGCGGTCGCCAACCTGTTTTCCCCTGGCGACCACGTGCTGAACGTCTCCACCGGCGAGTTCGGTGAGCGTTTCGGCGAGGTGGCCGAGGCCTTCAACCTGCGAGTGGAGAAGATGGCTCTTGCCTGGGGAACGGCTGCCGACCCCGCACAGATCGAGGAGTTCCTGCGCCGCCCAGAAATGCGCGACATTAAGGGTGTCCTCTGTGTCCACAATGAGACCTCTACCGCCGTAACCAACGACATTCAGGGGATCGCCCGCGTGGTCAAGGGTATGGGCAAGGTGCTAGTGGTGGACTCGGTCAGCGGCCTGGGCGGGATCAGCCTCGAACAGGATAACTGGGGGGTGGACGTGGTGCTTACCACTACGCAAAAAACCTGGATGTCACCTCCCGGCCTGATGATGATGTCGGTTAGCCCTGATGCCTGGAAGCTGCACGCGCAGGCGCAACTACCGCGCTACTACTGGGACTGGACGAAGGCCAAGAAGTTCATGGAGAAGTGGGAGACCCCCAACACCCCACCGATCAGCATCCTCTACGCGATCCAGGAAGCTCTACACATGATCGGCGAGGAGACGCTGCAAGGGGTATTCGACCGCCACGCCCATCTCGCACAGTTGTGCCGTACAGGGGTGCAAGCCCTCGGCCTTAGCCTCTACCCTCAGGTAGACAGCCCCGCCCGCTACTCGAACACGGTCAGTGCCTTCAACCTGCCAGCGAGTGCGCCCAGCACTGCCGTGCTGAAGTTTATGCGCGAACGACACAAGACAGTGCTGGCGGGCGGTCAGGGCAAGACGAAGGAGACCATGCTCCGCATCGCCCACATGGGTTACGCCCATGAGGCCGATATCCAGTACGTGCTACTGGGCCTGCGCGACTGCATCGGCCAGCTTGCCCCACAGTTGCAGGCAGTAGCGGTCTAGCTAACAACTGGCTGGCAGGGGGCGCAGATCATTGTATCTGCGCCCCCTTGTCGTTTCTGCTGCCCGTGATTGCCGCCGAAGCAGCGTAGTTGTGGTATACTGGCGGCGGTGTGCGGCTTGTGCCTCGTACCTCGTAGCTTGTTGCTCACATTTTGTAGCTCTTTAGGAGGAGACGTTTGGCGCATTTTGCCCTCTCTATGCTGGTCTGGCTGACCGCTGAAGACCCTCGCGTGGCGATCAAGATCGGTAATCTAGAAATCCGCTGGTATGGCCTGATCATCGCCTTTGGTGCGTTGATGGCAGCGGTACTCGCCAGTCGTCTGGCGAAGCTGAAGGGGATCAACCCCGACCACATCTGGCAGATATTCCCCTGGGTGCTGATCGGCGGCATCATTGGGGCGCGCCTCAGCTTCGCGCTGGTTGCCCCCGCCAGCCAGTTCCCTGGCGGCATCCTGCAAGTCCTCAATCCCTTCGACGGCGGCTTCGCGGGCCTGACTATCCAGGGTGGGCTGGTTGGTGGTTTTATTGCCGCTGCGATCTACTGCCGCCTGAACAAGCTCAACCTGATGTCTCTGGGTGATGCAGCGATCCCTGGTGTGGCCCTGGCTCAGGCAATCGGGCGGCTGGGCAACTTCGCTAACCAGGAGGCTTATGGCGCACCCTGCACCCAGGGCGAGTGGTGGTGCATCTCTATTGACGAACGTTTCAGACGGGCTGGCTACGCCGAGTTCAGCCGCTTCCAACCCACCTTCGCCTACGAGTTGGTCTGGAACCTGCTCAACGCTGCAATCCTGATCTGGCTGATCCAGCCTGCCCAGCAGAAGCGGTTCCGCCTCAACAATGGCGACCTGGCCTGGATATACCTGATCTTCTACTCAGTTGGTCGTTACGTGATCGAAGGCATCCGCATTGACAGCCAGCAGATCGGTAGCTCCAAAGCTCCACAGGTGATCGCGATCATCTCCATCGTCCTCGCGGTGGTGATCCTGATCCTTAGCCACACCGTCTTCCAGCGGCGGGCTAAACTGGCAGCGGCGGCGACTGGCGGCGGCCTCACCCTCGACGAAAGTAAGATGGTAGACACTACGGAGACCGAAGCCGAGCTAGAGGCGCAGGTAAACCCCGACCTGGCGGACGGTCTGCCCGCAGCCAGCACAGAGGAGGAGACCCAGCGCAGCGGTTAGTGGCGCGACTCGCTCTTGAGCAGCCACGCCTCGTCCACCCCCTCAGCTACGCGCAGGCGGGGTGCGCCACTCAGGTTGCTGATGTAGAGCGTGCCATCCTCCAGATAGAGAACGCCAGTGCCATCGGCGGTCAGGCTGGGGCTGAAGGAGTAGCCATTCTCGGTATCCAGGGTCATCATCTGGCGGTCGGGCTGTTCGCCCTTGCGGTCGAGCAAGTAGAAGTCCGACTTGCTCTCGTCATGGGCATTGCCGTCGTAGACGTAGCTGCCATAGATGAAGTAGCGGTCACTGAGGGGGCGCAGGGTGCCGATAGATCCCCTCCGCTGGCGGCTGAACAGTAGCTTGCCCGCTGCATCATAGGCGGCAAGTTCGAGTTGGCTGTGGTCTGTGGCTTCCGTAATGGAACAGAGGCTGCGACCCCAATGATCGAGTTGGCAAGTGCTGTTGTGGTCGGCAGCGTTGGGCGGCCAGGGCTGTACCTTGCCGCTACCCAGGTCGACCCAGTAGTTATGCGACTCACTATTAGTGTTTTGCTCGTGCAGCATAGCTTGTTTCCCCTGCCCATCGCTGGAGAAGTAGAAGCTGGAAGGATAGCGGCTGCTCTTGTTGGGCAAACTGGCTAGCTGCTGATCCTCCCCGCTCAGGTTGTTGCGGCGCAGGCTGTAGCCGTCCTCCTCTTTCGTCAAGTAGAGCAGGCTGGGCGGCTGACCGACTACTTGCGCCTGCTGCACCATGCCTTTTACCTGGGTGATCCGTTCGCTGCGCCTGGTAGCCAGGTCGTAGCGGTAGAGAACCGGGTCGCGGTTGCCTGCACTGGTGCGGTCGCTGTCTATCATGTAGTAGAGGCTGGTGTCACTATAGGGATTGGTACCGAGGGGGAGCAGGATGCTGCCGCTGACTGATGGGCTGCTACTGGCAGTCGCCACATCGTAGTAGCGGAAGCTATTCTGGGACTCAGCCCCGCTACCCTCCTCGCCATATCCAGGGAAGTGGTACTCGCTCAGCAGCACGCCCTTGCCATTGTTGGTCAGGAAGCCGTGGTTGTTGATGTCAGGACCGCTGCGGGTAGCGGGCAAAGTCGAGTGCTGGTCGGTCGTAGTGTCGTAATAGACGACCCCGCCCTGTCCCTTCTCATAGCTGTAGAGGATGCGGCTGCCATCGGGCGAGATGCTGTAAGGGTAGCTGCTG
>JAYUUN010000016.1:0-6043 GCA_043754535.1 Chloroflexota bacterium
CTCACGCCGGTAGTGGAGCGTGCCGTTAGCTTCGCTTGAAGTCAGGCTGAAGCCCTCGCGGCCCAGCCAGGTAATGAACTCGGTCCCGGAGGTTGATATGGAAGCTCACCACCGCCGTGTCGTTGCAGGCCAGCATGAAGCCACCGGGCAAGGGACGAGCGTTGGTCACGAACTGGTAATCCTTGCCCCTGACCTCGGTAGTGATCCAACCAGCCCCCTGTTGCGCGACTTGCCCTTGCAGCGCGACCGACTTGAGGGTAGCTTGCACCTGATCATGTTTGTTGTCCCACCTCGGCTCAACTAACGAATTGTATCCAAGCACCGTTTGATAATCCATGCCTCTGCTTCCGGCACCACAGCCCCACCATACTGTGCCATCTGCTCCCGCTTGTTGCCCAGTACCACATGATCAGGGTTAAAGCCCATAATGCGCTTGACTTCAGGGATGGTGATCAGCCGGTGCTTGGAGTTCATCAACACGTCGTCTGAGATGTCTTCTGGCTTGACTTTGGTGCCAGCTACCCGCTCCCCCCTGACAACTGCGTGGCGAGGTAGCACGCCGGTGGTGATGGTTGGCATACTGTCGAGTGTGCTACTGTTCGCATCGCTGCGGCTGTACGAACTGCTCATGAACGTGGTACTGACTACCGCTGTGCGGTTGGAGCCGTCTACCGTCGGTGCAGGGTCGAGCAGCGAGTGCGATGTGTCGGCGCGGTCATGGTAGGTAGAGAGGAAGCCGTTGTCTGAGGTGATCACTGCGTGACCGTCCCTGGTTGTCACCGTTGGCGCAGAGTCGGTGAGGTGATGGTAGTGGCCGCCCTCACCGTGATAGCTACTAACGAAGCCTTCTGCCGCCCCGATCAGCGTGTGCGAGTGGGTCGGGGTGATGGTCGGTACCGAGCCGGTCGGCGCATAGTAGTGGGTGCCGCCACTGTAGTCGCCACTGATGAAGTGGTCAGCAGCTGGGAAGACCGGGTATTGATGATCGCCGGTCGTCACCGTCGGGAAGCTGGCGAAGGCCGAGGTTGGTGCGTTGTCGGCTCTCATGTTGAGGATGAAGGGGTTACGCCGGGAGGGGTCAAACGGTGGCTCGTTGGCAAGCATCGCCAGACCTGCCCGCACACGGGCTAGGGTCTTTGGCACCAGGTTCTTGTCGCCGATCCGACTCCCCTTGTCGCTGAGTTCAAGATCGTTGATTGCGGGGGCGTAGTAAGGTTCGACGCGGCGGGCGCAATATTCGCAGCAGTAGACGTACTGGCCGTTCCGCACACCATAATCTCCATAAGGGAGTGCGCCGCGCTTCCAACTCTGGATGCTGTACACGTCCTTGCCGCAGGGTTCACACCACGCCTTTGGCATGAAGTCAAGGTTGGGCAGCGGCAGATCGCTACGCACGAACGTTCCGTAGTAGCGGCCCCGTGACTGGGTGCTACGGATGAAGCGAGAGTTGAAGAAGACAGCGCGGTACTGGTAGCCAAGCCGCTTGATACGGCTCACCCAGTATTCGTAGAACCGCCAGGCACAGAAGCGGGGTACGTTCTCGACTATCACCCAGGGGTAGCGATGGTATTCGACAAAGCGGATCACGTCGAGGGCGGTGCAGCGCGACCGCTCATAGGCTTCTTCGGCCATCATCTCGGCTTCGGTCGGTTCGTCGTCGAGGTCGGGCAGGGGCAACTGCGCGGTTGGTTTCTTCTTACCGTCGGCAGTACCCTGGTGGGCGCAGGAAGGAGAGAACAAGCCGAACCAGGTGGAAGGATAGTCGGCGGGTCGAGCTTTCTCCACATCCTGGATGTGAACTATTGTGTTAGGGAAGTTAGCTTGGTAACTTGCCCCTGCTGTCTTCCAATGGTTGATGGCGGTACGCACTGGCACGCCGTTCTTGGCGGCGGCCTGGCCGGTGCCACCGGCCCCGCAGAACACGTCAGTAGCATCCGGCTCAGAGCTAAGAAGACGCGGAATGTAAGTAGTCATTGGTTCACCGCCATTGGGCCGTGGTAGATAGTGTAATCCCCGTAACGATCTTGATATGGCTTCTCTATAGCGTGCAGGGCAGTCTTAACCTCGCCTACCAGCCTACTGCTGAAGAAGTGGTGTACATCCTCTGACGATAGAGCCTGCTCGATAACCGTCCGGTAGTCAGTCGGCTCCTTGTATTCCACATCCTTGCTCCTTCTCGGCTGCTCGACTTGGCTGCTCTCGGCCACGATGTGTTCAAGCAGATTGGTTGCGTGCAAGGGCAAACCGCCCCGCCGCTGATTGACACGCCGCCGGTCGGCTCAACCAGGATGCGGCAGCAGCCGCGCTCCTTAGACAAACTATCTTGCTGCAAGGCGGTCGCGCTGCCCGCTGGGGCTATGCCGGTGTTGTGGTAGCCGCCGCGCTTCACTCGTGTAATGAAGGCGGTCACATAGCCTTCATTGGCTAATTATCGCGTAGTATTTTGAGATTGTCAAGGTAAATTAGCTTAATTTTGGAGAACTGGCATGGACGAGTTGAGCAACGAGCAGGTACGGGCGTTTATTGAGCAGATCACTGATGCGTTACTAAGAGCGGTGCTACTCAACCTGGTGATGAGGGTTGAGCAGCTTGAGGCATCAGCAGCACCATACTTCACTGACTAATATCGTTGTGGACAAGAATGACTGCACTGACCGCACTGGTGGAAGGCGAGTTTGCCGAGCGTGGGGGCTACTCACCGAAGCTGGCATTGCCAACATCGCCTAGTACAATCACCGCCATCCTGATCGACCCTTGCGCCCAGTTGATCATCATTGGCGAACTGGTCATCAAGGTCGGCCAGTTCGGCGGTGATTGTACTAGGCAAACGAGAGCGGGAAGCCTCCTATGCGCTGCTCTAGTCAGCACCGCCACGTAGACGTAGGTGGTGCGATCCAAAATGTCCACCTTACTACTGATTACTGGCCGCTCCCTCTTTTGTTCTCAGTGCCGAGCCGCGTTCTTTGGTTACGCCACGCCTACCTGCCAACTTAAGGGTCATGGTCGCCCTGGGCAGCGGGGCCGACATTAGCCCCGCTGCCCAGGGCTTCGTGCTGCTGGCGGGCCAAGACGAGCAACTCGCCGAGGCTGGCCTGCGCTTGTGGATGGGCCAGATCATATATTACGCGGGTCATGGTTGCGACATAGACAAAGGTTGGACGATCCAGCACCCGACAGTCCGCCGCCCGCCCAACCCCCCGCGCCTGATCCAGAGCCGTCCAGGCGGCGACCTTGAAGCTGACTTGAGCCGAGCGCACCGTCGTGCGCTCGTTGCGCTTCGGCCTCGGCGGGCGGCAATCCTCTGGCGCGCCTGTGGGGAGCATACCGCCGAACCAATACTGGCCGAGGAGCGTGCAGAGCAACGAGCGCATGCTGGCTTCACCGTGCGCCGCTCGGTAGCGGGCCGCCACCTCGATGAACCATAGGGCCGCCATGCGGCAGTAGCCCGCTGCATCCTGCCCGGCGCGGGCAAGGTCGAACTGCCCGGCCTCGGCCTCGGTCAGATAGATGTTCAGGCGGGGGCTGCGCCCGGTCTTGACCCCGGCGGTTAGCTGGCTCATGGCTGCCATTATACCATATCCAGTGCCACCATCGGCGGGCCGGTTTATTGGTTCCCTACGCCACCGATTTAGCAGCCGCAGCGGTTGACCATGTCCAGTGGATATGGTATAATTAGCATAGTGCGATGAAGGTCAGCACAGCAAGGAGCTAGCAAGATGGGCGTACTAAGGATGGGCGTACTAATAGAAGCGGCCAAACAGGCGTTGCCAGTAGCGGAGCCGGTGATCAGCCCGGCGATTGACCTGTCGGAGCGTAGTCGCCAGGCAATCGCGGCAGCCCTCGGCATCAGACCCGATGCCATCGAAGCCGAGTGGCCTAACTTGGTCGCGGCAGGTGGCTTCTTCCATGTCAAGATCGGCCACTTTCGAGGTACGACCGATCTCAAGTGGGGCGACCTAGGTCTCACCGCCAAGGCCATGCGTGATGAGGGGGAAGCCGACGAGTCGGTGCGGCTGTTCCGAGCGGGGCGCAAGTACCTGCTCAAGCCGGAACTGCTCAACCAGATAAACGCGCTTGAGAGCCAAGCGCGTAAGTACCTGTACCGCCAGATTCAAACGCCGTTCGGGTACTTTGTACCGGTCACGGCAATGAACGGCTTCCTTGACAAGATGGGCCAGCTTCAGGCTAAGTTCTTCGCCCTACGAGACGAGATCGTGGCGGGCTACGACCAGCACCGCCGCGAACTGCTGCTTGAGTACGCCCGCCGCGCCCGTGCCTCATGGCGCACCCAGCGCACGCTCGACCCTGAAAGCATGGACGAGGAGGATCGCCGTTCGGAGAATCGGTCCGTGGCCGCCCAAGTCACCGCCATTGCCGAGCGGATGCCTACCGCTGAGGGGCTGCGGGACAGCTTCAGCTTCAGCCTGATCCCACTGGAACTGAACTTGGCTGGGGCCAACCCCAGCCGCAGCCGGATCACCACCGCCAGCGCGATTGGCAGCCTGATCGCCCGCGAGAACGAGATCAGCGCAATGCGGCTGCGTTTGGCGCAAACCGCTCAGGTCGAGCAGCAGCGGCAGGTAGGGGAGTTCCTCAAGGACGTGGTGAGCCACCTCCGCAGCCTGGTGTATGACGCAACCACCGACGTGCTGGCCGCGCTCAAGAAGAACGGGCGGCTGGTCACGCCCTCGATCCTATCGCTCAAGAACATGATCGAAGCGGTCGGCAGCCTCAACTTCTACGGCGATGCCGAGATTGAGGCCAGCCTGAACCGAGTGCAGAAGGTCTTGAGCGAGGTGCAGGCCCGCAGCGCAACCGGGGCGGACATCGAGCGGCAACTACAAGCTATCGCTACCGTCTGCCGCGCTACCCTGCTGGACTTGGGTGAGCAACCCCGCTCTGCGCGCGACTTGGGCGTAGCCGATAGCCCCAGCGAAGCAGCGGTTGAGGCCGCCCGCCGCATTATCGGAGTCGAGGCTGAGGCCGAAGCCCTGGCCGTGCCGGTTCGCCGCAGCGTCCCTTTGCAGGATGCCGACTAACAAACCAAAGGAGCTATGCTATGCCCTGTAATGCAGTTGCCACCGTGACTGGTGGTGTGACCAACGAGACCTTGCAGCAGCTCCTGGCCGAGAACGAGGTGCAGGTCAAGGCCAGCCTGACCGCTTACCTGGAAGACCGGGTGGCGGGCCGCACGATTGAGGAGCGTAGCGTCGCGGGCGGCTTCTGCCTGCGGGTCGGTGGTTACTACGGGATCGACATCTTCATTCAGGGTGGCAAGCTCAAGATCAACACCACCTACACCAGCCAGCGAGCTGAAGCTGAGCAACTGACCGCTGAACTGACCGAGCTGCTCACCATGCTCGGCCACCAGTTGTTCGAGCAGACGGTGGCTGACTTCATCAGCCAGAACTACAGCGTGGAGCAGAGCCAGCGGGTGGACGACCAGTTGGTGATCACCTTCAACATCTAAAGGAGCAGCAACCATGCGGGTACGCATCGTAGTCAAGGAGGGCAAGCTCGGCTTCTTCACCGAGGATGGCACCTTTGAGCAGGGGGGAGAGCAAATCTTTGCCCTGCGGCAGCAGCTTGGCCTTGCCGGGCTGGATATCGCACTGGACGGGCCGGTGGAGCAGCACCGTCACGACGACCAGCCAGCGCGAACCTACAACGAGCAAGGGCAGGTCAGCCACAGCCACGATGGGGGCGAAACCCTCCACCCCCACTGACCATTATCTACTATCTACAGGAGCATAGCCATGACCGCAGTCCAGCTGCCCCCAACTTCCCAGCCAGCGACCCCGCCGCGCCCGCCTGCCTGGGCCGAGTACCTGACCAGCCTGTTCCAGAGCGCGGCCACTAACCTCTACATCCTGCATGGCAACGTGCGTGACTACCCCCGCAAGCGTGAACTGCTAGACGAGTACCTGCGAAAGATTGCCGTCAATACCGCCCGTCCAGTTATCGCTTACTACAACCGCGCCGAGGGCTGGTCGTTCCCCCTCCCTTCGCACCGCAAGTTCGCTCGCAAACTGGTGGGCCAGCC
>JAYUUN010000017.1:0-5986 GCA_043754535.1 Chloroflexota bacterium
TGACGCGGCGATCACCGCTAGTCGCCCGCTCAGCTTCTTTGCCTACGCTATCGGCTACCAGAGCGGCTGGCGACTCCAAAACCATATGGACGAGCTGCAACTGCTCACCGATCTTGGCTTCCGCACGGTAGACCACACCCTCTGCCACTCGCTGGCCGAGGTCTGGGCTGCCTGTGCGCAGTGGCAAGAGCGACGTAATGCGCTGGACTACGAGATAGACGGCGTAGTGATCAAGGTCAACGACCTGACTATCCAGGCCCAGCTAGGCTATGTGGCCCGCGACCCGCGCTGGGCCACCGCCTACAAGTTCCCCGCCCAAGAGGCAACCACCCGACTGCTGGACATCGAGTGGAATGTGGGGCGCACTGGCAGCATCAACCCGCTGGCGATCCTGGAAGCGGTCAGCATCGGCGGCACTACCGTCAGCCGTGCTACCTTGCACAATGAGGACGAGATCAAGCGGCTGGGCATCATGATCGGTGACGTGGTGATCATCAAGCGGGCGGGCGACGTGATCCCCAAGATCGTCAAGGTGATCGAGGAGCGGCGTGACGGCAGTGAACGCGAGGCTACGTTGCCCCGCACCTGCCCCGCTTGCGGCTCGCCCATCGAGCGGCCTGCTGGTGAGGTGATCGCCTACTGCCCCAACCCCCACTGTGTCGGCCAGTTGAAGGAACTGGTCGCCCACTTCGCCAGCCGCGACGCAATGGATATCGAAGGGGTTGGCTGGAAGCTCGCCTTTCGCCTGGTCGAGACTGGCTTCCTGCGCGACGTGGCTGACATCTACTACCTGCGCGACCGTCAGGCGGAGTTGCGGAAGCTGGATCGC
Source organism: Chloroflexota bacterium (assembly GCA_043754535.1). Classification (GTDB taxonomy): domain Bacteria; phylum Chloroflexota; class Chloroflexia; order QHBQ01; family QHBQ01; genus JBBROH01. The sequence goes on from JAYUUN010000017.1 coordinate 830, forward strand.
ATGGGGTCGCGCATGGTGGACAACCTGCTGCAAGCCATCGAGGACAGCAAGCAGCGGCCACTCGCCCGCCTGCTGTTCGCCCTCGGCATCCGCCATATCGGGGCAGAGACCGCAGGGCTGATCGTCGAACGTTTCCCCTCGCTCTACGCCTTGATGAACGCTGACATCGCCAGCATCGCAGCGGTCAAGGGGGTGGGCGAAGTGGCGGGCCAGAGTATCGCCGACTACTTTCGCCAGCAAGCCCACCGCGACCTGGTGAGCAAGCTGGCGGCGGCGGGAGTGAAGGTGGAGGAGAGCGCGACCGAGCAGGCCGCCCGTAAGGTAAGCGGCCCGCTGGACGGTCAGACCTTTGTGCTGACTGGCAAGATGGATAGCATGGCCCGCCCCGCCGCCGCCGCCCTGCTCAAGTTGCTGGGCGCGTACGTAGCCGACAACGTGAGCAAAGCGACCAGCGTCCTCGTTGCGGGTGCGGACGCGGGCAGCAAGCTGACCAAAGCCGACCAGCTAGGCATCCGCGTGATCAGCGAAGCCCAGTTCCTCGCCCTGCTCAAAGAACATGAGCAACTTGCCCCCCCGCTTGAAGGCGCGCAAGAGGGTGCTGTATGAACCGCAGCTACTCCTTCGACCAGGCCGCCAGCTACTACGATCAGGTCTACGGCTACCCAGCGGGTGTGGAGGCACAGGCAGTCGCTGCCATCCGCGCCGCCTTCGCCCTTACCGCAGACGAGCGGGTGCTAGAGGTGGGGGTAGGCAGCGGGCGGCTAGCTGTGCCACTGCAAGTTGCAGGTTACCGCTACCACGGTCAGGACATCGCGGGTGCTTTCATGCACCTGATCGCCGTCAAGCTGCCCTCTCCCCCCGCCCCACCCACAGGAGAGGGCAGGATAGGGGTGCTGTTGACCCAGAGCGATCTCAGCGCGCTACCCTACCAGACAGCCAGCTTCGCGGGCGCACTAGCGGTGCAGGTCTTCCACCTGATCCCCGACCTTGCGCCTGCGATTGCCGAGTTGCAGCGAGTGCTACGCCCTGACGCTCCGCTGCTCGTCGTCAACGACGGCCAGCCCGACAATGTGGATATGCGGGGGCGGCTAACCAATGCCCTTAGCTACTTCCTTGCCGCAGAGGGCTACGTGAGCGACGAGCGGCAGCCCGCCCCCGACAAGGTGGAAGCAGCCTTTGTTGCAGCGGGCGCGACGGTGGAGACGCTACGCCCCTTCGCCTGGTCGCTGACGGTCAGCCCCCGCGCCTTTGCTGCCCGCCTGGCCGAGCGACAGACCAGCAAGCTGTGGCACGTGCCAGAGCCGATCTTCAGCCGCGCCCTCCGCCGCTTCTACAACTGGCTAGCTGCGGACTATAAGGGTCGCCTGGACGAGCCGTTTGAAAACCCGCGCCGCTTCGTGATCAAGCGTATCATCTTCCACTCCAAGCAGGAGCGGATCGGCTAGGCTGAGGTGGGGTATAAAGGAGGCTAGAGGTTGAACTACAACTACGACCGCTCGGTAATGTACTATGACCAGACTCGCGCCTTCGCCCCTGGTGTCGAGCAGCGGGCGGTTGCCGCCATTGGTGCCGCGCTCGGTTTGGCGGTGGGGGCGCGGCTGTTGGAGATCGGGGTTGGCACTGGGCGGCTGGCCTTGCCACTGGCGCAGGTGGCTGACTACTGCTATCATGGACAGGACATCTCTGCTGGCATGATGGGCAGGCTGCGCGAGAAGCTCACCCCCAACCAGCAGGTGCTGCTGACGCAGAGCGATGCGGCAGCGTTGCCCTATCAGGCCGGGAGCTTTGACGCAGTGCTGGCCGTCCACGTTATGCACCTGCTGCCAGATACCGCCGCTGCATTGGAGGAGGTGCGGCGCGTACTACGGGCTGGTAGCCGCTTTGTCAGCGTGCGTGACAACCTGCCTGCTGGCGACGACCTGGGCGCGAAGTTGGAGGTGCAAATGGCTTTGTTCTTGCGCGAGGAGAGTTACATGGGGGACACGAGCAAGCAGGCAAAGGGGAACGTGACGCTGGCGGCGTTGGCGGCGGCGGGCGCACGTGAGGTGCAGAGCAGCGTCGCCTTTAGCTGGACGCTAACCACCAGCCCACGGGCTGCCTTCGCCATGATCGCTGGGCGGCAGACGCGGGGGCTGTGGGCCGTGCCAGAAGACATCTTCCAGCCCGCGCTGCTGCGGCTCTGCGGCTGGTTGGGCGCAGAGTACAGGGGGGTACTAGACGAGCCGATCCCCCAGGAGCGCAACTTCGAGATCATCACTGCGTTGTTCTAGAGGAGGGTTGGAGATGGCGAAATCAGTAGCCTTTGATCGGGCGGTAGATTACTACGATCAGACGAGGGGTTATGCCCCCGGCGTTGAGCAGCAGGCGATACGAGCGGTGGCCGATGCGCTTAACCTTGCGTCTGATGACCGCGTGCTTGAGGTGGGGGTTGGCACCGGGCGGGTTGGCTTGCCACTCAGTCGGCTTGGCTACCGCTATCATGGTGTAGACCTCTCCCTGCCAATGATGCTGAAGCTACGCGAGAAGATGCAGCCGGGTGACCAGCTACCTATCGTACAGGGTGACGCAACCATGCTGCCCTATAAGAATGCTGCGTTCAAGGGGGTGGTAGTGGTACACGTCTTCCACCTCGTCTCTGATGTGCGGATGATGGCCGCCGAGATCAAGCGCGTCTTGCCAGCGGGCGCACCGCTCGTCGCTATTGGTGACAGCCGCAGCAGCAACAGCCAGCACGACCTGTTGGACGAGCTGCACGATAAGATGGACGATTTGCTGACCGCGGCGGGCTACCAAAAGGTGGAGGAAGCTAGCAACTCGCCCCGCCGCAACTGGCCCAACGTGCTAAGCATCTTGCAGGAGATGAGCAACCAGCCAGTGGAGGATTATACCGCCTTTAGCTGGCAGCAGACGCGCACCCTCAGTCAGGCCTACGACTGGTTTACCCGCCGCATCTGGAGCGGGCATTGGGAGATCCCCGACCAGTTCTTCCAGCCCGCGATTCAGAAGCTGGGCCAATGGCTGCACGCCGAGTATGGTGACCGCCTGAACGAGCCGGTTACTGATGAGCGCGAGTTCAAGATTACGAAGGTAGTATTTTAATGAAGAAGGCAATAGTCTGGATCGGTATTGCGATCAGCATCGTGGCCCTGGTGCTAGTCCTCACCCAGGAGAAGATAGATTGGGGGCGCGTGGGGTCGTCCTTGCAGACGATCAACTGGTGGTGGATATTGGCGACGCTGATCCCCTACGTGCTAACTATCGCGGGCAAGGTCTTCCGCTGGCGGGTGCTGCTCTACCCCGACAGGCCGCGCCTGAGCAAGCTGAACAACGGGCTGCTGATCAGCTACCTGTTCAACATCGCGCTGCCTGCCCGCCCTGGCGAGGTGATCCGCGCCTACTACGTGGCCGAGATAGAGGGCATCAGCTTCGTGCGCCTGCTCAGTACCATCTTCGTCGAGAAGGTACTAGACATCCTCACCCTGGTGCTGCTGCTCGCGGTGGTGCTGCCCTTCGCGCCACTACCCAGCGAGTTGCAGGGGCCAGCCATCTTTCTCAGTGTGTTGTTCTTCGCCCTGTTCGTAGTAATCATGCTATTTGCGCTCAAGCCGCAGCTTGGTATCAAGGCGGTCGCTTTCGCCACTCGCCCGCTACCTGCCAGCATCGGCAGCAAGATAAACGGCATTGCAGAGCAGGTAATCAAGGGACTGGAGCCGCTGGCTAACCCGCGCCTCACCCTGCCGCTGGTTGGTTGGTCGCTCTTTACCTGGTTGACCAACGCTGGTACGACCCTGACGGTGGTGCTGGCCTTTAACCTGCCAGTGCCACTAATCACCGCCAGCCTGCTGATCACCATCCTGTTCAACCTGGGCATGAGCATCCCCACGCAAGGTGGCCTCGGTGTCTTTGAGTACATCGTTACCCTGATCCTAAAGCAGGTGTTTGGGCAGCCAGACGACAGCGCAAACCTCAGCTTTGCCTTCGTGCTGCACATCATTGGCTACCTGCCACTGGCTATCGTCGGCTTCGTGATCATGCTAGTCGAGGGTTTGAGTTGGGGTAGCCTGACCAGTGCGGCGGGCAGCGCGAACAAGCAGGTTGAGCCGCCCGTAGTGCAGGAGGTCGAGCGCGTTGCTTGAGTTCAACGAGCGGCTGGTTAGCCCCCTGCTGCTGTTCGCTCTCTTGCTACTCGGTGTCGCCAGCTACTTCGCGGTGCGCTGGTGGGAGCAGCGCATACATCGCCATGCTACCTCTCTGCCACAAGGGCGCGGGTTGGCTGAGGAAGTGCTGGCAGTGGGGGGATTGGTGCTGGCCTGGGTCGGCTTCTTCTGGCAACCACTGCTTAGTAGCGGGGTGTGGCTGCCACGCGGCGGCGGCGACTTCACTTCCTTCTACTATCCTCTCTATAGTTTCGCCAGCCGTTCGCTGCACGCGGGCCACCTACCACTCTGGAACCCATCGCTCTACGCAGGGATGCCCTACGTGGCCGACTTGCAGACAGCAGCCCTCTACCCGCCGACGCTGCTTGCGCTTGCCTTCGGCCAGTTCAGCTATGGGCGGCTAGAACTGCTGGTGATCGTCCACTACCTGTTTGCTTCAACAACCATGTACCTGTTCCTGCGGCAAGGCTTGCGGCAAGGGCGGACGGCTGCCGTCCTCGGTGGGATCGCCTTCGCCTACTGTGGCTTCATGACCGCTCACTTCGGCCACCTGCCGATGGTACCAGTCGCCAGTTGGCTGCCGCTTAGTATGCTGGCGGTCACAAAGATGCTGTCAGTAGAACGGGCAAACCCCCAGCTTGACCCTCCCTCACAAGAGGGAAGGGGGCCGAACAATCGCCCGCTCGCTGCTCCCCTAAGGCGGTTGCGCTGGGCGGCAGTGGGGGGGGTTAGCCTTGCGTTGGGGGTGCTGGCGGGCCACCCGCAGATATTCTTCTACTGTGCGCTGACCGTCGCAGCCTGGGCAATCTACCTGATCGCCAGCAACTGGCGGCTGGTAGGCGACAGCAACAGGCAGGTTATACTCTACAATCTACAATCTCTGCTCCCAACTGGTCTGATCTTCGGTCTGCTCGCTCTGCCACAGTTGCTTCTTAGCAACGAACTGGGCGGCGAGTCGATCCGGGCTGGCATTGGTTACCAACAGGCGGCGACCGACTTC
>JAYUUN010000018.1:0-17922 GCA_043754535.1 Chloroflexota bacterium
TGTATTATTGCAGGGTACAGGAGACATATCATCTTTGTAGAGCAAAAAAGCCTCGACGAGGCGAGCAATGCTCTCTCAGTCGGGGCTAGACTTCTGCGAAGTAAGGGAGTCACTGGTGACGGCTTGCCCTCCTGGTGGGAGGGACAGTCACAGGATATGGTGGTTGGTCAGACAATCAACCACTATGTGCTGTGGAATGGAGCGGGCGATGGGACTCGAACCCACGACAGCCTGCTTGGGAAGCAGGTACTCTACCAACTGAGTTACACCCGCGTCAGGTGACAGATAGAATTATAGCACAATCCAGCCCTTTTTGCAAGTCCCGACCTGGGTGTTCGTGGCTGCCTTGACAAGGTAAGCGGGCTGCGCTAAACTGTAACCGTCCCTCTTTTATGTCACGTCCGATCAACTAAGGTGGAAGGCAGGTGAGGCCTGTGGCTCTGGTCGGTATGCTCTCCGAGTTCCAATTGGTCAACGTAGTCGCCTTGCTCCAGGTCGAGCGCAAGACTGGCGAGTTGACCTTGCAAAACGACGAGCAGCAAACGGTGCGCCTCTACGTTCAGGATGGGCGGGTCGTTCATGTGGAGAGCAACACCCTGCGTGGGCCGAACGCCCCCAGCGACGGCTTCGAATTGGCCCTTACCCCCTTCACTTGGCCGGAGGGTAAGTTTCACTTCGAGCAGTATGACTTGCAGGTGCCACAGCCAAATATCACCCAGGGAAACTCTGCGCTGGTGATGGAGGGGCGCAATCGGGCCGCCTCCGCCCGCGAGTTGCAGCAGAGCGTGCCGAGTGGGGCAATAGTGCTGCGCTTGCTGCACACCCCCGGTCAGAACATGAAGTCGATCAACCTGGACTTTATGGAATGGCGGTTCCTCACTATGGTGGATGGGGAACGTGATGTGCAGGCAATAGCCGAGATGCTGGGCATGGACGATCTGCGTGGACGGCAGGTTGCCAGTCGGATGCTGAAGAACGACCTGGTGGAGAGGGTGGATCTCCGCCAGAAGATGCATCGGCTGCACGCCTTTACCGGCGAAGATAGCCAATCGCCAGAGGTGGCCGCTATGGACGACCTCGCGCTCGACGTGCTGACTCAGCGGGCAGGGCTGGCGGGCGACCCGCGCCTCGACCTGCTGACCGACGACGAGTTGCGGCGCGAGACCATGCAGGTCGCTGGCTTGCAGGACTTGGGCGACCGCCTGGTGCTAGCCCCGCTGGCGATGGCGAAGCTGAACCTGAGCAACGGGGACCCGATCTACGTGCGCTTGCGTGACTAAAGCAGATAGGTGGATAGCCGCTTGCTCATCATACCGCAGGTGATCTTTTCGACCCTGGGCCGTTGGTTTGGTTTGCGCCGCCCCCGTAATGGTGACCGCCGCATCGTTCCCAACCCTGCTCCCGCTCCGCCCGCCGCTGACGACCCCAAGCGTCGTCTGGCCGACCGCTGGTTGCGCCTGGGGGTTAGTGCGGCTTTGGCGGACGAACAAGAGGAAGCCACTCACTGCTTTGTGCAAGCGGCGCACTCTGATCCCAGCTTCGCTCGTGCCTGGCTCTACCTGGGCGGCATTGTCGGCGAACCAGCCCAGGCGTTGGCTGCCTTGCGTCGTGCCTACCGCCTCGCCCCCGACGATTTGCAGATTCGCACTGGCCTGGTCTGGGCGCGCTATCGGTTGGGGCTGATCACCAAGCCACTTGAGCAGGCCACATCCCCCCTGGACAAGGGGGTGGCAACCCCAGGCTTTGGCCTACCCAGCGGCTTCCAGCGCACTGCCACCCCTGCCCTCGGTAGCCTGCAAGCGGACGCGCTAGGCTGGCTGCAACTGGGGGTCAGTGCGGCAGTAAATGGTAGCCGCATCTACGCCCGCTACTGCTTTGCAAAGGCCGCCGCTCTCCCAGTCAGTGAGCGTCGCCTGGAGGAGGTGCTGACCCGCCGTCGGTCCTGGCTCTACCTCGCTGGGGTCTGCGGCCAGCCGGAACAAACTCTCGCCCTGCTCGAACAGGTCTTGCACGATGAGCCAGACAATGTGGAAGCCCTCAGTGGTGTTCGTTGGGCGGCAGGCCGGTTGGGGCTGAGCAGCTACCAGTGGCGCGGCGGCTGGCCGCCCGACACCCGCCTCGGCACCGATCCGTTGCTCAAGGGGCCAGTGGGCGAAGGGGTGAGCGGCTTAGGCTGGCTCATCGTCGGCAATTGTGAGCAGTTAGCGGGGCAAAGTTGTTATAATAAGGGCAACAAAACAACCGGGGAGCGAAAACAGATGATCGTAATCGTCGGCGGCGGGCTGGCTGGGCTGACCTGCGCGAAGGTGTTGCGTGAGCGGGGGCGGGCTGTCCTGCTGCTGGAAGCCAGCGACGGCGTGGGTGGGCGAGTGCGGAGCGACGTAGTGGCAGGCTTCACCCTGGATCGTGGCTTCCAGGTCTACTTCACTGCCTACCCGGCAGGCAAGCGGCACCTTGACTACGCCGCTCTGGACTTTCGTACCTTCGACCCGGCGGGCATCGTCGTTGAAGCGGGTAAGCGGTCGCGGTTGGGCGACCCGCTGCGCGCTCCCCAATACCTGTTTGAGACGCTCACCTCTCCCTACGCGACGCTGGGCGACCGCCTGCGGCTGGTGAAGCTGGTTGGCGGTTTGTTGCGCGAGAGTACAGAGACGACTAACCAGCGGCGGGACAACGAGACGACTTACGGCTACCTCAAGCGGTACGGCTTCTCTGCCAGGTTCATCCACAGCTTCATCCAGCCCTTCGTCGGCGGGCAGACCCTCAACCGCCAGTTGACTACGGCGGCGCGAGTGTTCCGCTTCGACTTCAAGATGCTGGCTCAGGGCCGCACTGTCGTACCCGCGAAGGGCATAGGGGCGATCAGTGAGCAGCTTGCCAGCCACAGCCCTGGTTGCATCCGCCTGAACACCTCTGTCGCTGGCTTGCTACGTGAGGGCGGACGGGTGGTGGGTGTGCAGACGGCGGGCGGTGAGCAGATCGCAGCAGAAGCCGTAGTGGTTGCTACCGAGTCACCAATTGCTGCACACCTGACTGGCCTTGAACTACCAACCGCTGGCCTGGTTTCCACCTGTGTTTACTTCGCCAGCCCCCGCAGCCTGCACCCAGAGAAGGCGATCTTGCTCAACGCAAATGGTGACCTGTTTATCAACAATCTGATCCAGATCAGCAACGTCGCGCCAGAATATGCACCCGCTGGTCAACACCTGCTTTCCTGCTCGATCATCGCGCTGCCAGAGTTGAGCGACGAGCAGATTGTGGCGCGGGCGCGTGAGGACTTGGCGCGCATCTTCGGCTCAGCAGCCAACGAGGTGCGCCCACTGCGGGTGATCCGCATCCCCTTCGGTCAATTTGCTCAGCCACCAGGCCAGCAATCCAGCCTGCCTGCTAACTACACTGGCACGCCTGGCCTCTACCTGGCAGGCGAGTACACTAGCTTCGCCAGCATCAACGGGGCGATCAGCAGTGGCGAGCGAGCGGCACGGGCGGTGATCACTAAAGTATAAAGTGGCTCTTGAGCAAACATAAATAGACAGATAAACAGATAGGGGATATAGAATGATGCAGGTTGAGATTTGGTCGGATGTAGTCTGCCCCTGGTGCTACATTGGTAAGCGGCGTTTCGAGCGTGCGCTGGCTGATTTTGCCGCCCGCGATCAGGTAGTGGTGGTGTGGCGCAGCTACCAGCTAGACCCGCAGTCCCCTCGTGAGGCCGGGGCCACCGTCGTTGAACACCTAGCCCACCGCTATGGCACTAGCCTGGCCCAGGCCGCCGCTACTATCGGGCAGGTTAGCGAACTGGCAGCGCAAGAGGGGTTGGAGTACCATCTGGATCGCGCTCGGCGCACCAACACCTTTGATGCCCACCGCCTGCTACACTTCGCAGCGCAGCATGGGCGGCAGGATGCGCTGAAGGAGCGGCTGCTGCACGCCTACTTCACCGAGGGGGCGGTAGTTTCCGAGGCAGCGACGTTGCTACAACTGGCGGTCGAGGTCGGCCTGCCCGCCGCTGAAGCAAGTGCAGTACTGGCGAGTACAACCTACAGCGACGCGGTGCAAGCCGACGAGCAACGGGCGCGTGACCTCGGTATCCAAGGTGTGCCGTTCTTTGTGGTTGCTGAGAAGTATGGCGTATCGGGAGCGCAGCCTGCTGCGGTGTTCAAGTCGGCGTTGGAGCGGGCCTGGGCCGAGGCTCATCCGCCACTCACCCTGGTAGCGACTACCAGCGGCGACGCTTGCGAAGGCGAAGATTGCGCGCTCTAACGCCTGGTTTGTTGCTTCGTAGTGCAACCAGCCTGTCTATCCCTGTTGCAAAGTTGTAGCTACTGCTGGCAGTAGGTACAAGAAGAAACTTGTATCTGAACAACTCTCCTCCTCCCCGTTGGCTTGCCCAAATTGTGCTATAATCAGGGCAACGGCAAGGAGGTGCGGCGATGGGTGAGCTTGAAGGGCGCGTGGCTATCGTCACTGGGGCGGGGCGAGGCATTGGGCGGGCTACAGCCGAGCGGCTGGCGGCAGCGGGGGCAACGATCATCTGCTGCTCGCGTAACGCCAGCCAAATCGCTGACACTGCGGCGACGATCAACGCGGTAGGCGGCCAAGCGGTGGCGGTCGAGGCCGACATCAGCGACGAGCGGGATGTGGACACGCTGTTCGCCAGCCTTACTAGCCTGGGCGGTCGGCTGGACATCTTGATCAACAACGCCGCCGCCATTCTGCTCAAGCCGTTCGCCGAGATGAGCGTGGCCGAGTGGGATGCTGTGCTGGACACCAATCTGCGTGGCACCTTCTTGTGCAGCCAGCGCGCTTTTCGCCTGATGCAAACCTATGGTGGAGGCTGCATCATCAACCTTGCCTCTCTCTCTGGCGTGCCAAACGTCGAGAAGTTCCCTGGCCTCAGTGCTTACAACGTGAGCAAATACGGCGTGTTGGGCTTGACCGAGATCATGGCGGTCGAGGGCAAGCCGCACCACATCCGCGTCAACGCTGTCAGTCCTGGGGCAGTGGACACCGAGATGCTGCGCGCTGCTGCCCCCCACCTCAAGACCAGCACCACCCCTGCCGACATTGCCGACACCATCCTCTACTTGGTCAGCGACCGGGCTAAGCACATCAGCGGCGCAAACATGATTATCTTCAGCAACGAATAAGCGGTGGTGGCTTCTTAACGCAGGATCAGCAGCGGCCCAGCTTACCTTTGGCAGCCCAAATTGGCGACCGATCAGCCACGAAAGGTGTACTTAGATGCCAGTAGCCTATATTACGCGGCGGGCCGTCTTCAGCGCAGCCCACCGCCTGCACAGCGACAGCCTCAACGAGGTGGAGAACGATGCACTCTACGGCAAGTGCAACAACCCTTACGGTCACGGCCACAACTATGTGCTGGAAGTTACGGTCAAGGGGGAGATCGACCCCATCAATGGCATGGTGATGAACCTGACCGACCTCAAGGCGATCATCGAGCGGCGGCTACTGAGCCACATGGATCATCGCCACCTCAACCTGGAGGTGCCATTCTTCGAGGGCATCGTGCCAACGGCGGAGAACATCGCCTACGTCTGCTGGCGCGAACTGGCCCGCGAACTAACCAGCCTCTACGAAGTCAAAATCTATGAGACCGAGAACAACTACGCCCTCTATCGGGGCGATTGACGAGCAACGAGCTTTGAGCGCAGACTTAGAGGAGGAGCGTAGATGCAGAACCCATACGATGCGTTGGCAGGGCAGGTGGCTGTGATACCGGGTGGGGCGGGCGGGCTGGGCAGCCCTGTAGTGCAGGCTTTTGTCGCAGCGGGCGTGCGCGTGGCGATCCCCTACCGCACCGAGCGCGACTGGGAGAAGCTGGTCAAAGCCTGGCCTGCCCACCTTGACCGCGCCCTGATTGTGGGCAGCGAAGTGGACGTTAATAGCCAGCGCGATATGCACGAGTTTGTGCAGTATGTGCTGGACAAGTGGGGGCGGCTAGACATCCTGCTCAATCTCACGGGCGGCTATGCGGCGGGCAACCCGGTAGAGGAACTGGACGACATGGTGTGGGATGGGCAGCTAGATAGCAACCTGCGTACTGCTTTCGTTGCCGCCCGCGCCTGCCTGCCGCCGATGATCGCGGCGGGGCATGGCAAGATCATCATGACCAGCAGCCGGGCTGCGGTCAGCAGTGCTGCCAACGCTGCTGCCTATGGGGTGAGCAAGGCAGCTCTCAACAAGCTGGTTGAGGCACTGGCGGACGAGGGTCGCGCCCGCAACATCCAGGTCAACGCGATCATGCCGAGCATCATAGACACCCCTGCCAACCGCAAGGCGATGGGCGATGCCGATTATGAGACCTGGCCGAAGCCAGAGCAGCTTGCCCAGGTGCTACTATTCCTCGCCTCGCCCGCCAGCGATCTGATCAGCGGGGCTGCGATTCCCGTCTACGGGCGGGCCTGACAGCCCAGGCGGGGGTTGGTAGAGGGTAGTGCGGTCGCCACCTTGCTGCTTCGAGTAGTACATAGCTGCGTCCGCCTGACCGAGGATCGTCTCGGCTGCCTCTGCGCCGTCCACCAGGGCGATGCCCACGCTGAGGTTGGGGTGGAAAATGCTGCCACCCAGGTTGAGGGTGATGCTGCCCGCGCTGCTGCACAGCCGTCGAGCCACAGCTTCGCCCTTGCTTAGTTGGCTGTTTGGCAGCAGCACTGCGAACTCGTCGCCACCCATGCGGGCCAGCAGATCGCCCGCGTGTAGCTGGCTGGTCATGATGTTCGCCAGCCCCACCAGCAGGCGGTCGCCCGCACTGTGGCCCAGGCGGTCGTTGACCAGCTTGAACCTGTCTAGATCGAGAAAGAGGAGGACGCTGCTTTGGGCGCAGGTGCGGGCCAGTTCGACCGCCCTTTCCAGCCGCTCAAGCAGGATGCGACGATTGGGCAGGTTGGTCAGTGGGTCGTGGCTGGCGCGGTAGGCTAGCTCCTGCTCATAGTGCTTGCGCTCGGTCACGTCCTGGTGGACGCTGATCAACTGGCTGATCTGCCCACGCTCGTCCAACACTGGGGTGATCGTCACGTCGTCGGTGTAGCTGTTGCCATCCTTGCGCTGGTTGATCAGTTCGCCACGCCAGACCTGCCCGCCGCACACCCGTTGCCACAGCCGCTCGTAGATGCGCGGGTCGTTGTCACCCGCTGCGGCCAGCACTCGGATGTTCCTACCGACGACCTCGCGTACCTGGTAGCCAGTCAGGGTAGTGAAGGCGGCATTGACCCACTCAATCTGCCCTCTGGCGTTGGCGATAGACATTGGGCTGGAGGCGGCGTTGAGGGCTGTTGCTTGCAGGTGCAGCCGATAAGCCTCCTGCTTGCGGGCGGTGATGTCCACCACCGTCCCTTCGAAGCCGACCACTCGGCCTGCAAGGTCACGCATGGTGCGGGCGTTCTCTGCAATCCAGATTATACTACCATCCTTACGATAAGCCTGGAACTCGAAGTTGCTCACCCTGTTGTGCTGCGCCATGAGGCTGATGAAATCCTGGCGACGGCTAGGGTCAACGTAGCACTGGTGCGCAATGTCTGTCACCTGAGCGATCATCTCTGCTGGCGAGGTGTAGCCGTGGATTTGGGCGAGCATCGGGTTGACCGTCAGGTAGTGACCGTCCAGCGTCGTCTGGTAGATGCCCTCTACTGCGTTCTCAAAGATGCTGCGGTAGTTAGCTTCGGCCTGCTGGCGGGCCTCCTCTGCCTCCTTCTTCTCCGTGATGTCCTGCACAGCACCGAGAATACGCACCACCCGTCCCAGCCGTACATCCTTCTCTGAGCGCGAGTAGGTACGCACCCAGCGCACGCCGTGGCGGGTGAGCAGCCTATATTGACAAACCAGCGTCTCTGTGTGCAGTGCCTGGGCGGTCATGCGCAGGACATGGGCGCGGTCATCGGGGTGGACGAAGGCGATCCAGCCACCGCGGGCGTTCAGTTCCTCGGCCTTGTAGCGGCGCAGGCCAGGGAAGGCACCAGACACCCATTCCAGGTGGGTCTTGCCTTGCTCATCCACAGCTAGCGAGTAAACGAACTCGGAGGTGAGGGCGGAGACGATCCGGTAGCGTTCTTCGCTCTCGCGCAGGGCCGCCTCTACCAGCCTGCGCTCGGCAAGCTCCTGCTGCGCGGCCAGGTAGAGGGCTGTATTGTCGAGGGCAATGGTGGCGATTTCGGCAAAGCGTAGCAGCAGGTCTATCATCTCGTGGCTAAACTGGCAGTCGGGGTCGAGGTGGGCAAGGCCCAGCACCCCCACCACCTGCGTCCCCGACGTAAGCGGCACCCCCACCACCGCGTGGAAGCCGAGGCTAGACAAGGCAGGGCTTTGGCTGGGCCAGGTCTGATAGTCGTCAACCACTACTGGTAGCCCACTAGCCCAGACCCGCCCGCTGATGCCCTCGTGCAGGCCGACCCGATAGCCAACCTGTGCGCTAAAGACCCCCGCTCCCACTGTCATCTGCAACTGGCGGCGGTCTGGCGTAAGCAGGTAGACGTAGCCGTGCAGGGTGCCGGCCAGCAAGCCAGCGCGGGCAACCAGCACTTGTAGCAGGTCGCCCACGTTGCGGCGGTTCATCAGGGCTAGCGCAGTTTCATGCAGCGCAGCCAGATATTCCTGCTGCTGGAGCAGGCTGGCGACATTCTGCTCTGGGTAGGGAAGGGGTGCGATCATCATCCTGACCTGTGGCTAGGAACGGGGGTTGGTGGTCGGCTATCGTTCCCTTATCATAGATCAGGCTATCTGGTGTGTCAAGCGATCAAAGATGTTTCTCACCTTACCGTTAACTTACCATTTGCCTATCGACGGAAGTTGAGCATTGCCAGTATGATCAGAGCTACGCCCAACACCAGTCGGTAGACGACGAACACTGCCGTACTGCGCCGTTGCAGGTAGCCGATCAGGAAGCGGATGGTTAGATAGCCCCCGATGGCGGCGGCCAGGAAGCCGAGGATGAAGGCAAGGGTGGGGATGTTAGCAGGATTGGCGTGGGCAGGGTCTTTGATCAAATCGTACAGCTTCTTGAGGCCAGCGGCGACGATGATCGGGCTGGAGAGCAGGAAGCTGAAGCGGGCAGCGTCGGCCCTGTTGATCTTGCGGAACAAGCCAGCGGTGATCGTCGCACCGCTGCGGGACACGCCGGGTAGCACAGCGACGGCCTGGGCCAGCCCAATTATCACCGCGTCCACCAGGGTGATGCCCGTCAGCGGCTTGCCCTTGCCACTGTAGAGCCGCTCGGCCAGCAGTAGAACGAGGCCCATGACGATCATTGCTCCGGCAATTGCGTAGATACCCCAGGCGTTCAAGTTAGCGGGGGTGTGGAAGGAGTCGTCAATCTTCGATTCTAGCAGTAGGCCCGCGATTGCGCCAGGGACGGTGGCGATCAGCAGCAGCCAGGCTATGCGGCGGTCGCTCTCCTGCTCGGCCTGCTGCGCTGGGTTGGCTGTCGCAGGGGAGCTACCAGCGGTCAGGCCGAGGCTTGCACTGGGGCCGAAGCTGGGTAGCCCGGTAAAGAGGGCGCGCACATAGCGGATGATGTCGCGCCAGAAGTAAGCGAGTACCGCCACCAGCGTCCCCCAGTGTAGGGCCACGTCGAAGCCAATGCCAAAGTCTTGCCAACCGAACAGCCAGGGGACGATGATCAGGTGGGCTGAACTGCTGATTGGCATGAACTCGGTCAAGCCCTGCACGAGGCCGAGGATGATCGCCTGAATGATCTCCAAAACACATTCTCCTTGTCTAATCTGGCGTGCTGTTGAGCTGCAACTCAGCACAACCTGCTGGTATGTGCTTATTATAACACACGGTGGGCAGATGGTATAATAGGGCGGGGAGGGGCAACGATGGCCGAGGCGGAGGAGTTGGAGCTAGAGGATTATACTGTGCAGGGGGCTACCTACCTGCAAGCGGGCCGCTTTGCAGAGGCGATAGCGGCCTTTAGCGCGGCGATCCAGCTCGCGCCAACTGTGCCAGCAGGTTTCAACAACCGGGGGACAGCCTACGCGCAGGCGGGCCAGCCAGCCGCAGCCCTGAGCGACTTCAACCGGGCGATCAGCCTCGCGCCAGATTACGCCCTCGCCTACAACAACCGTGGCTTTGCCTACCGTCAGCTAGACCGCACCGCTGAGGCTCTGGCCGACTACGCGCAGGTGCTTGCACTGGAGCCAGACAACGCACAGGCCCAGTTCAACCGGGGGCTAGCCCAGGTGGAGGCGGGCGCGGAAGCAGCCGCGATCAACGCCTTTGCCGCCTTCCTGCGCGCCAGCCGCCCCCTTGCCGAGCAACTGGCCCTTGAGGTTGCCGACACCATCTACGCCCCCACCTACGCCCGCGCCTGTACCGTGCTGGCTGCCGAGGCCGCCCAGCGCAGTGATTGTGACGACGCGCAGGAGTGGTTGCGGATGGCATCGCTGATCCAGCCCGGCTTCGTGTCTGCCTACTTGCAGGGTAGCAGAGATTTCGCCACCTGCGCTGCTGGCGACTGGCAGGCATTTGTTGCACGGCTACGTTAAAGGAGAACCACCATGGGCAAGCCCACGATCAAGCGCATCATCGTAGTACCCCACACGCACTGGGACCGGGAGTGGCACACCCCTTTTGAGCAGTTTCGCTGGCAATTGGTGCGCGCCTTCGACACCTTGATCCAGACCTTGGAGCAGGAGCCGCAGCACCCTGGCTTCTTGCTTGACGGCCAAACGGCGGTCTTCGACGACTACCTCGACCTGCGCCCTGCCATGCGCGAACGGCTGCTAACTCTGACGCGAGCGGGACGGATCAGCGTCGGCCCCTGGTATGTGCTACCGGATGAGTTCCTGGTCTCGCAAGAGAGCCTGATCCGCAACCTGCTGCGTGGCTTGCAGGATGCACGCCAGTGGGGTGCGCCACTGCTGGTCGGCTACCTGCCTGATATGTTCGGCCACGTGGGGCAGATGCCGCAACTGCTGCGGAGTGCCGGGATCGACACGGCAGTAGTCTGGCGCGGGGTGCCGCCGCAGCTAGCTAGCACCGAGTTCTGGTGGCAATCACCTGATGGCAGCCGCGTGTTGGCTAGCTACCTGGTGGAGAGCTATGGCATAGGTCAGCAGTTGCCGCTAGATGGTGAGGGTTTGCGCCACCGGGTTGAGCAGATTGCCACCTCGTTGCAGCCCTGGCAAGCCAGTAACATTGCCTTGCTGCCCAACGGCTTTGACCACCAGGGCATCCAACCGGGGTTGGCCTCTGCAATCCACGCGCTGCCCAGCAACGATGCAGGCGCGCGGGTAGAGACGGGGCTGCTGACCGATTACTTGAGCGCAGTACGGGCCGAACTGGGCGAAAGGCTGGTGGATTTGCCGCTGCACATTGGCGAGTTGCGCCACCCGCAACGTGCGCCGATCCTGCCCAACGTCGCCAGCACGCGCACCCCGTTCAAGGTACGAGACTTTCGGGCTACCAACCTGATGGAGCGCGTAGTAGAGCCACTGGCAGCCTGGCTTACTCTCCTCGGCGAAGCGCACGAGCCGACCGCTCATCGGCGCATCTGGACGCTGCTGCTGCAAAACCAGCCACACGACAGTATCTCTGGCTGCAATGTTGACCAGGTGCAGCAAGACGTGGCCGCTCGCTTCGCCAGTGCCGAGCAGTTGATGGCCTCCCTGATCGCCGACTACTGGGCCGCCCTTAGCCACCACCTGCCACGGGCTAGCGGGGACGGCTTGGCCCAGATTGTCACCTTCAACCCGCTGGCTCCACGAGCGGAGGAGGTGTGCGTGGCAGACCTGACTACCCCGCAACCGCTGATCTCCCCTTTGCTGCGCGACGAGCAGGGACGACCAGTTCATTGCCAGCTTGTGCCACAGGAGGGGCGGGTACTTACCTCCTTCAATGTGCCAATCGCTTACGCAAAGATGATCATGGGCATGGCGGGTAATACCACCGTCGCTATGGGCCGTCACGTGCAGCGGGTGGACTGGGGGCTAGCTGCGCCCGATAATGCCAGTGTGACAGTGTTGCTCGGCGATCAGCCCAGCCCTACCTTCACCATGCCCGCCACCGTCGCTCAAGGCCGCGCCTTCCTTGAAGCTAACCAGCAGGTCAAGCGGGTCAGCGGCTACGTCACCCTCGGCTACGACTATCGTCTCTACTTCCCGCAGCGGGAGGTGGGCAGTGGTGCTGTGCGCCGCTACAGCCTGAGCGATGGTGGCAGGCCGCCTGCCAGCGATTTGCTCGCCAGCCCGCAGGGTTTGGAGAACCAGCACTACCGCCTGACTATTGGCAAGGATGGCTTCCTCTACCTGCTAGACAAGCGCGATGGCAGGCAGCATGGCCCGCTCAACGCCTTCAGCGATGGGGGTGAGAAGGGCGATACCTACAACTACTGCCCGCCGCCGCTGGACAGCGTGGTTGCCCATCCGCAGCGGCAACGGGCCAGCCGCCTCAGCTTCATGCGTGTGCCAGTGCGGGTAACAGTGACGGCCACTGGGCCATTGTTCGCCGAGTGGAAGCTAATCTACCGCTACTCCGTGCCAGCAGGCTTGAGCGAGGAGCGCAGCAGCCGCAGCAAGAAGCGGGTTAGTCTCAGGATTGAGAGCCGTGTGCGCATCTATGCAGGTAGTGAACGGATCGATTTTGAGACCACGATCCACAACCGCGCCCGTGACCATCGCCTCCGTGTCACCTTCCACACCCCGATCAAGAGCGATGTAGTCTACTCTGACGGCCACTTCGAGCTAGTAAGCCGCCCTTACCGCGATCCAGAGGCGGGCGATATCGCCTGGGTCGAGTTGCCACAGCCTACGCGCCCGGTCAACGCCTTCGCTGCACTCAGCGACGCGCGGGCCAGCTTCTTGCTGATCCCCCAGGGCTTGCGCGAGGTGGAGGCGACTGCGACGGCAGGAGGTAGCACTCTCCACCTCACGCTCCTGCGCGCCGTGGGCCACCTGTCCCGCAGCGACCTTGAGACGCGGCCTTCGGCGGCAGGGCCAGAGCTTGTTACCCCGGCGGCGCAGATGATCGGCACCCACCACTTCAGCTACAGCCTCCTGCTCGTCCCTCAGCCGCTTGCGCAGGCAGCATTGTGGGGGCGGGTGGCCGCCTGCCACAATCCCTCGTTGGCCTATGCCAGCAGCGGCGGTGCGGCTGGGGCAGTAGCCGACTGGCCTGCTGCTGGCTTGCTGCCCCTGGCCGACGAGATCGAGTGGTCGGCCCTCAAGCCCGCCGAGGATGGTGATGGGGTGATCCTGAGGCTGGTCAACAAGCGCGACCGCCCGCTGACCATCAGCCTGCCACTCCCCCCACTCTGGCGCGACTGCCACTTCTATGCAGCAAACGTATTGGAGGAAGTGGTCGGCGATCTATTGCCACTCAGCGATGGTGTTCTCACCCTCCACTTCGGCCCGGCCCAGATTAGAACTCTGCGGCTGCGGCGGACGGTAAATGCATTGGAGGAGCATTAGAGGCGCGGCCAACAGCCACGCCGAATTGGATCGCAGCAGCTTGATTGGGTAAAATAGAAAGGACCTTGAGCGATGAGTGAGGGCGTAGAGCTTTATCTGTATTCCTCTTGCACCAGTTGCAAGAAGGCAGAGAGCCTGCTGAAGGATGAGCGCATCAGCTTTCAGCGGCGCGATTACTTCAAGGATCGCTTCGGCACGGACGAATTGCGCGCCCTGCTGCACGGGGTTGGCCTGACCGCCCACGACGTACTCAGCACGCGGGCGACTAAATACAAGGAGATGAGCCTGGATCAGCGCGTTCTCAGCGAAGACGAACTGATCGCCCTGATGGTGGCAGAGCCAACCCTCCTGCGCCGCCCACTAGTCAAGCGTGGCGAGCGGGCAGTGGTCGGCTTCGACCGGGCAGGGATCGAGGCTCTGGTGAGGTTAAAGACATGGATGCAATGCGCTATACTATCGTGGATCCCGGCGGCATCACCAGCTTCGTCGCCCCTTGTAGCGTGCTGAAGGCACTGGTGGCCGCCTGCGTCAGCGAACCCTCCACTGCCAGCGACCTGCTGACCGCAGCCACCCCCTACGACGACCGTCTCGCCAGCTATGTGGGCGACGCGCTGGCCCGCTTTGCCGAGCGCAACACGCCAGAGCAGCCCGCCAACATCAGAGCGGGCATCCGCCTGGCCCAGCTTGAGAAGCGTGAACAGGAGATACCTCCCTTCCGCGTGCTGGATGACTTTACTCACGACACCAGCCTAAGCCCAGTGGAGGCGGGTCTGGTGATCTTCAACCTACGCGATAAGCGGATCACCCAGGTGCAGAACAGCTATGCCCCAGTGCAACGCGCCGACCGCAGCCGCATCCGCCGCGACGGTCGGCCAATCCAGCAACTCTACCACTACACCCTGCCCGATGAGTGGCGCATCTTCTGAGCGGCAGTGGGACTACACCAGCTTGCGCCCTTCAACCTTCATCATTGCCCCGAACCCACCTCCTCCAGTACCGCCAGCGTTTCGGTGGCGCAACGCCGCCAGCTAAACTGCTGCGCTTGCTGCAAGCCCCGCTGCCGCAGGGAGGAGCGCAGGTTAGCGTCGCTCAAAGCCCAATGCAGAGCGGCGGCGATGCTGGCGGTATCCTGGGGGTCGCACTGCACTGCTGCGTCACCAACGATCTCTGGCAGGCTACTAGCATTGGCGGCCAGCACGGGGGTGCCAGCGGCCATCGCCTCTAGCACAGGCAAGCCAAAGCCTTCGTAGAGGCTGGGGAAGGCAAACAGGGTTGCGCCGCTGTAGAGGGCGGGCAAGTCGTCGTCGTTGAGGTAGCCAGGGAAAAGCACGCGATTTTGCAGGCCAAGACGGCTGGCAGTGGCGTAGATTTCATCGCTCAACCAGCCACGCTTGCCGCCCAGCACTAGCCGATAGTCACCCGCGCAACCGCTGGCAGCGAACGCCTCCACCAGGCGGGTCAGGTTTTTGCGTGGCTGGATCGTGCCAACGTAGAGGACGTAGCTCTCCGTAGCTTGCAGCCCCAGGCGCACTTTGGCAGCGGCAATGGCGGCCTCGTCCACAACTGGCACGAAACGTGCATCGTCGTAGCCGTGATAGACTACCCGCACCTTCGCTGCTGGCACGCCGCTGTGCTGCACCACATCACGTGCAGTGGCCGCTGAGACAGCGATGATCTGGCGAGCAGCCCTTGCGCTCCAGATTGTGCTGAGGCGCAGGTAGTAGCGGCTGAGGCGGCTGTGTGCTTCGGGGTAGCGGAGGTAGCCGAGGTCGTGTAGGGTAACAACCGTGCGTGGGTGGATCGCTGGCACGACGTGAGCAGGGACGAACAGGACGCGGGGTGCTGCCGTCGCCATTTCGCGGCTGAGGCGCAGGTGCGTCCAGAGGCGGTGGGCAGGCAGGTTGCGCGTGCGCCAGCGGTTGGGCAGAGCGGCCAGCAATGCTTCGGCCCCAACCGGCGGCTGGTTGAAGTAGAGAGTATACCGGTTGTGCTGGTCGAGGGCAGCCAGGGCGCGCACTATCTGGTAGGCATAATTCTCAGTGCCAGTGCGCTGGCCGACCGCTAGCCTGCTCGCGTCAATGCCGATTTCCATGCCGCCATTATAGCATGAGGCGATCAATGTGGTATAATTTATGCAAAGCAGCGTAGACCAAGGCCTGCGCTTTTGGAGCAAACCTTGAGCAGCAAACAGCCAGACAAGCTGATCGAGCCGCAACTGCCGCCCACAAGCAGGCTGACCGACGACGATCTCAAGCCGATCCGCAAGCGCAGCCTGCTTGCCGATCTGCCACACATGGTCTACAGGAGACTATCTATCATGCTAGCTGAGCGCATGGGCAAGAACAGCAGGACGCACCTTAATTTTAATTGGATTACCCCACAATTGGCGATGGGCGGCAAGTTCCCCACCGAGGCCGCTGAGCATTTGGCGAAAGACCTGGGCATCACTCACATAGTAGATGTGCGGGTGGAGGAGCGGGACGATGAGCATACCCTGCGCGAACATGGGATTACCTTGCTCCACCTGCCCACCCAGGATGCATACGCTGTCTCGCAGACGATGCTGGACGATGGCGTGAGCTGGATCAACGAGCAACTGGCCCATGATGCAAAGGTCTACATCCACTGCCAGTACGGTATTGGCCGTAGCGCACTGCTACTCTGCTGCGTGTTGGTCAGCATGGGCTACACCCCTAGTGTGGCCTTGCACCTAGCCAAGCAGGGTCGAGCGCAGGTTGCACCCAACCAGGAGCAGCTAGATGCGCTGATCGAGTGGGCGCACCGCTGGCGAGAGAAGCAGGGTGAGCAAGGGCCGAGCGAAACGGGCAGCGACCTGGCCGACATTGCCTACAGCGAACGTGCTACCCTAGCCCCAGAGTCGTAGGTAGTTGGCATATCGCCTTGACAGTGGCCCGTCCCCTTGCTATAATCAGCTTGCATACGCGCCCGTAGCTCAGGGGATAGAGCGTCCGCCTTCTAAGCGGGATGTCGTGGGTTCGAGACCCTCCGGGCGTACCACTAGCCAGGCCACAGTTAGCTGCTGCCAACGGCTCGGTAGCCGTACGCCCTAAACCTGCTACTCAAAACTGCACTATAACTTGGAGGCTGGCCCCTGCTTTGGCAGCAGTGGCCCAAATATCTTCTCGAAGCGGCTGTTGGCTGATCCCTTGCCGCGCAAGATCGTGCGGTAGCCAGGGAAGTTCTCCACCTCTGCTGCGGGCGAACTGTAGCGACCCGCGTTTAGCTCGGCGTTCATCTGCTCTAGCTGCTGCTCAAGGCGCAGGCGAGTGTCGTTGGTCAAGGCTTTGGCGTTCAGCGCACCGCCTTGCACCGTTTGCCCAGGGCCGATCCGCATGAAAATCTCTGGGAACTGGCTGGTTGCGAACTCGTAGCGTACTGCTACTGGGTAGAGATAGCAGGTTGGCAGCTTGCGGGCAACAGCAGCGTGGCCGCCAAAGAAGTCAAGTGGGCGACGGCTGCTAGTCTGGATTTCGCCCTGGGGGAACAGCCATAGGCTGCGCCAGCGTCGCTCCCGCAGCAGATTACTGATGTAGTTGAGGCTCTCCACTGCGCTGCGGGTGTTCTGTCGGTCAACCGAGAAGGCTCCTGCCCAGGTGAAAAAGAAGTATTTACGCAGTTGGCGCACGTCCATCATCAGGTAGGCATCGGCCTTGAGCAGGTGACGAGCAAGCAGGTAAGTGACATAACCATCCCACCAGGACGAGTGGTTGAGGTAGAAGATAGCTGGGCGATCCAGGCGGGCCTGGGGGCGCGGTGCCTCGGCCCCCACCTCCACCTTGAGCCGCACCTGGCTGAAGGCTCGCCGTAGCGAACCCAGTACCAGCCAGTTGACCGCCGCCTCACCCAGCCGATTGCGCTGGGCCTTGATCACCGTCGGGTACTGCTTGCTCGTTTTGCTCATCGCTTGGTTTGCACCATCTCCTTCGTCAGGTTGGGCCAGTCATCCTCGCCCCATTTTGCCTCTGCTGCTTGCGTAGGCGACGGCTTCTTCCAGGGTCATCGCCTTGCCAACCGCCCAGGCTGCCGCGTATCTTTCTGGGTCCAGAGCTTGGTGGAGCGCAACCATAGTTCGGTCGAACTCCTCGCGCTGGGAGGCTAGTACGGGGTTGTCGCTAGCCTCGCGCAAGGCTGCCGCTGCCGCCAGCAGGTGCGTTGCCCGCTCGTAATCCTGTTTTGCAATCTCCACCCGCGTCAGCCCCCCGATCGCGGCCCAATCCTCGGCCAGCAGCGCGTGCTGAGCGGCAACCACGGTACGGAGCGCAGGCGTGATCTGCTCAAAGGCGACACAGAACTCGTCGCCGACCACCTGAAAGACATGACCGCCGCCCGTGCTAATCACTTGCTGCAAGATCGCATGGTGGCGGGCCAGCACGCCTGTCATTGCCTGCGCTTGCCCATCCCACAAGCGGGCTGCCCCTTCGATGGCGGTGAAAAGGAAGGTAAGAGTACGTTGCTCTCCGTTCATCGTTTGTCC
>JAYUUN010000019.1:0-5918 GCA_043754535.1 Chloroflexota bacterium
CACGCGGGTCGGGGTTGTCAAGGACAGCCTGGGTCTGCTGCTGGCGGTAGGCTTGTAGGGCAGCTTTGAATTGTGGGTACTTGTTGGCGAGGATGGCAGTTGCCAACAACGCGGCGTTGATCGCCCCAGCACGGCCAATAGCGAGGGTGGCGACCGGTATGCCAGCGGGCATCTGCACGATAGCGAGCAACGAGTCCAACCCCTTGAGCGCGTGCGACTCGACTGGCACGCCGAGGACAGGTAGGCTGGTCTTGGCCGCGCACATCCCTGGTAGGTGGGCGGCACCGCCAGCCCCAGCGATGATCGCTTCTAGTCCGCGCTGCTCTGCCGTGCCAGCGTACTCAAACAGCAGGTCTGGCGTGCGGTGGGCAGAGACGATGCGCACCTCAAACGGCACGCTGAGCGCGTCAAGCGTGCTGGCGGCGTGCTGCATCGTCTCCCAGTCCGATTTTGACCCCATGATCAGGCCAACTAGTGCTTTAGCTGTCAATCCCACCCTCCAGCGAGCAAAAAGGGGCTACAGCCAGGCGGCTGCACCTCTATTCTACCACAGCACGCTAGTGTCTACCGTAGCATCACGGCGGCGGCAGCAAGCTCGACCGGCGTGCAGCCAGGTCCAGTCAGCAGCGGTGGCCCGCCATGTATGGCGAAGACCTGATTGCCAATCACCTGGTAGCGAGCCGGGCCTGCGATGCCCTCGTAGACGAAGTTGCCACGCACCGTAGCTAGCGGCAGGCCGAAGCCGGGGCCAGCGTACACCTCGTTGCCACGGATCGTCGCCAGTGGCACCAGGCCGATGAAGCCCTCGTATAGCAGCGTACCATTGGTCTGGAAGGCAGCAAGCCCACCGCCCAGACCCTTGTAGATCGCCTTCATCGCAGCATCCTCAGAGTACCTTCTCCAGGCTCTCGGTCAAAGACGAGGGATAGAAGGAGCCAGCCCAGCCGTGCCAGTCCCAGGGGATGTCGAGTGTGTTGTTCGTCAACCGTACCTCGCCAAAGGAGGAGTTAGCCGCCTTGTTGCTGATGCGGATCGTCTTGATGCTCTCCGCGACCGCTTCCTTGCCCATCGGATCGCGGCAAAGGGAGCGGAAAGCCTCGTTGATATTGTCAAAAGCGTTATCCTCAAACCGCTTCATCGCGTTGAGGCTCTCACTGAAGCTCGGCCAGTCTATGTCGTACTTGATGTCGCTGCCAGTAATTGCCTGCAACTCCTGCTCTTTTGGTGGCACTACTTCTTCTTGCAGCCGCTTGATCTCGCGGCGCTCAGCTAGACCCATCGTTATCCTCCTTGTGCTTGAGCGTACTACAACCGCCACCGCTATAGTAGCGCAAACAAGCATGGGCTGTCAACATGGCAGGAGGAAAGCTCCCACTTCATCTGTTTAGTCAAGCGAAAAAGAGGACGCACCCATTGATTGGATGCGCCCCTCTTGCTGCCTGCTGTCGCTCCTACCGCTTCTTCTTGTTCTTTT
Source organism: Chloroflexota bacterium (assembly GCA_043754535.1). GTDB lineage: Bacteria > Chloroflexota > Chloroflexia > QHBQ01 > QHBQ01 > JBBROH01. The sequence continues at coordinate 1,475 of JAYUUN010000019.1, forward strand.
TGTTGCGGTTGCTGCCCCCACGATTCACACCGTTGCTGGGGGCGGCTGGTCGGTTGCTGCTGCCGTTGGTTGGAGCGGCTAGCAGGGCGTGGCCCTCCTCGTCGCGCATCGCACCGAAGGGCAAGCGGGTGTCACCACCCTGCTTCTGCTTCATCATCCGCATGATATTACCGAGGCCGCGCTGCGTGTTGTTGCCCGTCAACTGCTTCATCATCTTCCGCATCTCTTTGAATTGGTCGAGCAAGACGTTGACATCATGCACGTTGCTGCCAGAACCTTTGGCGATCCGCTTGCGGCGGCTGGCGGTGATAACGTCGGGGTCGCGCCGCTCCTGCGTAGTCATCGAAAGGATGATCGCCTCAATGTGCTTGAGGTCGTCGTTGTCAATGTTGAGGTCGCTGTTCTTCAAGGCTCCACCGAGACCAGGGATCATGCCGAGCAGGTCGGTGATCGAACCCATCCTCTTAATCTGGCGCATCTGTTCCAGAAAGTTCTCCAGGTCGTAGGTGCCTTTCCGCATCTTCGCCTGTAGCTCCAACGCCTGCTTCTCGTCAAATTCCGACTGCGCCTTCTCGATCAGGGTCAGCACGTCGCCCATGCCGAGGATGCGGCTGGCAACCCGGTCGGGGTAGAACTGCTCTAGCGCGTCGGCTTTCTCACCAGTACCAATGAACTTGATCGGCACTCCGGTTACACTACGGACACTAAGGGCCGCGCCACCTCGTGCATCACCGTCCATCTTGGTCATCACGATGCCGCTGATACCCACCTGCTCGGCGAAGTCCTTCGCCACGCGCACGGCCTCCTGACCGGTCATCGCATCTACCACCAACAGGGTTTCGTGAGGCTGCATCTGATCCCGAATCTGCACCAGTTCGTTCATCATCATCTCGTCAATGTTGAGCCGACCAGCGGTGTCGATGATCAACATATTGAGGCCAAGTTCCTGCGCCCGCGCCAGGGCATTGTGGACGATCTCCAGCGGCTTGCTGCCCGCTGGTTCGCTATAGACTGGCACGCCAAGCTGTTTGCCCAGCGACTCCAACTGCGCAACGGCGGCGGGGCGGTAGATGTCGGCGGCAACCAGCAACGGTCGCTGCCCACTGCTCTTTCGCAGGTAGAGGGCTAGCTTAGCCGTCGTCGTTGTCTTGCCCGAACCTTGCAGGCCAACCATCATCACGATAGTCGGTGGCCGCTGCGCGATATTGAGCTTGACTGCGCCCTCGCCCAACAGAGTCACCAATTCGTCGTAGACGATCTTGATCACCTGCTGGCCGGGGTTGAGGGCTTGCAGCACCGCCCCACCCACGGCCTTCTCGCGGATGCTGGCGACAAACTCTTTAGCGATTTTGAAGTTAACGTCGGCGGCGAGCAGCGCAAGGCGTACTTCCTTCAGCCCCGCGTCCACGTCTTCCTCGGTCAGCCGCCCTTTGCTGCTCAGTTGCTCGAATACCCCTTGTAGGCGTTCACTGAGCGAGTCGAACATTGCCATCTATTACCCTCTCTTGCTCCCTTTTGGGGAGGGACACGCTTGTTGGCTACTTAGCCAAACAGCGCGTTGACGAACTGGCGCGGGTTGAACTCGGCCAGGTCGGTCATCTTCTCACCGGTGCCGATGTAGCGGATCGGCACGCCGACGTTGCGGCTGATCGCGAAGGCGATCCCACCCTTCGCGGTGCCGTCCAGCTTGGCGACGACCACGCCGGTCAGCTTGGCGATCTCGGCGAAGGCTTTGGCCTGGGTCAGGCCGTTCTGCCCCGTGGTCGCGTCAATGATCAGCAGCGTCTCGTGCGGCGCGTCCGGGACGATGCGGCCCGCCACCTTGTAGATTTTGCGTAGCTCCTCCATCAGGTTCGCCTTGTTGTGCAGGCGGCCTGCGGTGTCAATGATCAGCGTGTCGGCGCGTAGGTTAACCGCCCGGTTGCAGGCATCGTGGACGACCGCGCCAGGGTCGCTGCCCTGCTTCTGGGCGACGACCTCCACACCAAGGCGTTCACCCCAGACCTGTAGCTGTTCGATGGCGGCGGCACGGAAGGTGTCACCTGCCGCCAGTACCACCTTCTCGCCCCGGTTTTGCAAATAATTGGCTAGCTTGGCGATAGTCGTGGTCTTGCCTACGCCATTGACCCCGATCACCAGGATCACGTGCAGCTTCTTCGCCGCCTCCTTGAACTGTTCCTCGCTCATTGGCAGGCTCTCGTCTACCGGGTCCGGCGGCTGGTAGCCTGGCTGCATCCACGCCTCCCAGCGGGCCTTGATCGGCTCGTAACCCTCTTGCAGCACCTCGGTCAGCACTTCCTTGAGCGTATCGTAGAGTTGCGGGCGCGTCGTCAGCTTGGCATCCTGGTAGCGTTTGCGGAGGACGTACTGCACCTCTTCCACCGTCTGTGGGCCAAGATCGGCAGAGTAGAGCAGCATCTCAAGCTCCTCAAAGAGTTCCTCGGTGATCGGTTCGGCGGCGGCTTCCTTGCCCTTGAACAGGTTGAAGATGTCGCCGAAAGCCCCACGTCGGGTGCGCTGCAAGCTCTCCTCGATCCGCTCCTGCTCCTCCTGCTGCTGTTGGGCAAGCTGCTGCTGGACTTCCTCCGGCTTCGGTTGCTCCTTGCGGCCAAACAATCTTCTTAGCATGGTACTCTTTTCTTGGTTGCGATAATGGATGTTAGCAGGTCAATTATACCCGAAAAGGCTGGGCCTGCCAAAGTAGCGGTTAGTAACTGCCAGGCCTGCGGCTGCAAGTATGGCTGACAGCAAATCTGTTTGTGCCACCCATCTTCTACTTGCGCACCGCGCCCGTCTGCTTTTGCGGATGTGCTGGCTGCTGTCTACCTTACACAGGCAGCCCCCACAAAGGTACCCTATGCCTGATTGAGGCGGCTGGTGTACAATAGCAGCAGCGGATTCCTCGCATAGCAAGGCTGAAAGAAGAAAGAGGGTAGAATGTTGAACAGGTTGAAAGCAGGATTGACGCTGCTCATACTCCTGGGGATGGTGGTGGGCAGCGGCCAACAGGTGGCGGCGCAGACAAGCGGCGTGGCCTTTAAGGAGACAGGGCAGACAGTGCGCGGCAAGTTCCTCGCTTACTGGCAACAGCATGGTGGCCTCGCCCAGCAAGGCTACCCGATCAGCGGTGAGATAGAGGAGAAAAGCGACCTCAACGGCCAGACCTACACCGTACAATACTTTGAGCGGGCCAGCTTCGAGTTGCACCCAGAGAACAAGGCTCCCTACGATGTGCTGCTCAGTCAGCTTGGCACCTTCAGGTACCGCGACCGCTATGGGGCGGCAGGCGCACCGGGCCAGCGGGTCAACCCTGCCAACGCCCGCCTTTTTGCCGAGACTGGCAAGCAGATTGGTGGTCGCTTCCGCAGCTACTGGGAGCAGCACGGCGGCCTCGCCCAGCAGGGCTTCCCGATCTCCAACGAGTTTGAGGAGGTTAGCCCACTGGACGGCAAGACCTACAGCGTGCAATATTTTGAGCGGGCGACTTTTGAGCTTCACAAGGAGAACAAGGCTCCCTACGATGTGCTGCTTAGTCAGTTGGGACGCTTCCGCTACGACGCGAAGTACAAGAGTGGGCCAATTGGCAGCCCGACGGGTGGGCCGACGGGTGGGCCGAGCAGCAGCCCCACCAGCACCCCGGCTATTCCCGGCCCAGAGACCACGCCAGAATTGCCACCCCCGGGCATTACCCCACCCGCTGGCGGCCTGAGCGTCGCGGCCCCAGTCAAGGTAGAAGTCAACACCGCCGACGTGGTGATCGTCGGCGGTCACTACCTCTTTTGGCAGAACCCCAGCGATGTTGGGCCGGCACCAGAGGTGATCGGCTACGACATTACTAGCCGCGAAGTCTTTACGGTTACTAGTGACTCAACCGACCGCTACTTGGTCGCCAGCGACGGCACTACCCTGCTCTGGATGGATGTTGGCGACGAGCCGAAGCTGGTGGGCTACGACATCCCCAGCCGCAAGGTCAAGCAACTACCAGGTGCGCCAAACGACTTCGACCAGGCTATAATGCGTGACGGCGTACTTTACTACACAAAGTTCGACGTAGATCAGTTGGGGGCGGGCGGTCTGTTCAGCTTCACCTTCCGTGATGGTAGCAGCAAGAAACTGAGCAGCCAGAACGCTGAACAGATCGCCCTGGGTGAGGGGGCTGTGCTGATGGTTAGTAGCGACGGCACCGAAGACATCATAACCAGCACTCTACGCCTGATCAACACCACCGATGGACAGGAGAGCGTGATCGGGCAACTCTATGGGCAGGTTAGCGGCGTTGCCCTCGACGGCAAGCGAGCGGTCTGGTCTAGCGGGGAGAAGGACAGCAAGGGGGGGATCTACCTCTACGATCTGGTTAGCAAGCAGACGAGCAAGTTGGCGAGTGGCGAGTGCTACTCTCCCTACCTCTACCGCAACCTACTCGCCTGGACTAGCTACCCGACCG
>JAYUUN010000020.1:0-56886 GCA_043754535.1 Chloroflexota bacterium
TGGCACGATCTGGCTGATCGTCTTCAGCCCCTTGTCGGCGTAGGCTCCTTGCTGGAAGTGGGTAGCCCAGTCGCGTAGGCCCAACGCCCATGCGTCGTAGATTCTTAGTTGGCCGCTGGTGTGGTCGCTCAGGTTGCCCCAGTTCTTGCGGTCAGCGGCGTTCAGCGCGTTGCCGTAGTTGCTCTCCAACGCGAAGAAGGCGAGGGCCACTGCCGGGTTGACCCCGTTATCAAGGCAGACCTGGTAGCAATCGCTGGCTTCTTCGAGGGCTGGGCTGTTGGCCTGCTGCAAGGTTTGGATGAATTGTTCGAGGCTGATCGTAGCCGGGCCATAGACGGCGTAATCGGGGTCGGGGGCTATCACCTTGTCCAGCCCGGCGGCAGTGCGTACTAGGCCGAGGTACTTGTCCCAGGGCCAGCCGCTGCCAGGGTCACGGTGGGCATTGGAGCCACCCAGCTTGCCATCGGCAACTACCTCCATGTGGCCGATGATGTGGTCGCGGTCAATCGGTATGCTGTAGCGGCGGCAGATGTCGGCAGTCAGTTTGGCCGAGGCTTGCAGCATGGTGTCGGTGTACCACAGTTCGGGCTGGGCAAAGAAGCCCTCATGCTCAATGCCAATGCTGCGTTGGTTGTAGCCCCACTCGCCCGCGTGCCAGGCGATTTTGTTCTCGCGCACCATCTGGGCTAGGAAGCCGTCGGAGCTACGGAACATATAGTGTGCGCTAGACTGCTGATTGGGGGGCCGCTCGGAGCAGAGCCAGTCGAGCGAAGGGCCGAAACCGCCTTCAGTGTCGTGGATCACTACCATGTCTATCTGCGTGTTGCGGGCGTTCTGGTAGGGGCTGAGCCTCCAGACTGCCCCGGCGTAGTCGCTGTCGGGCGCGTCAATGTCCTTGCTGGGGGGGTCTGGCGGGTCGGGCTGGATCGCAATCCCTGCGGCGGGGACGAAACTCTCATCGCCACTGCCTGCATCCTGGTTAGTAGCCTGGTCTTCCATGTCGATCCCTTTCTACTTGTACGTAGCACAAGGCCAGCCACGTCCTGGCCCACGCAGGCAGCCAGCCGCTGGCTGGTTGTCCAACATCCTCGCATTGATTATACTACAAGCAGGGGGCAGAGGATAGAGGCCAGCAGCTTGCCTTCGCGCTGCAAGGTAGCGAGTGTTTGTTGGCGGCCTTCAGCGGTCAACATCGGGCAGCTCCCTGCACGAAGACATTTGTTTCTGCACGAATATGCGGGTATAATTGGCGGTGGGCGCATCTTAGTATCATTTCGCGCCGCCTGTTAATTCGGCGTAGACGCAGAGGGAGCAATAATGACTGAGGCTAGACAGCCGAACCGGGCTGCTTTGAGTGGCATGATCGTGGCAATATTCCTGGCTCTTGGCCTCGGTTTGGCGAGTATCGGCCCGGCAGTCAACTACCTGATGCCGCGTTGGGGGGTACTACTGGCCGACGGCGGCATTCTCTTTACTGCCCTTGAGCTTGGCTACGCCGGGGCTGTGCTACTCTCCGGCCTGCTGCTGGGGCGGCTGGGGCTAAGGACGGTTGCTCTGGCCTGTAATATTGCCTTTATCCTGGGTGGGCTGGTGATGGCCTTCGCTGCCAATCTGGCAGCTGGTTTGCTGGGCAGCGCGCTACTCGGCGTGGGGGTGGGCGGGATCGCAATCAGCCTCAACCTGCTGACCATTGACCTCTACCGCGAGCGGAGCAACAGTGCGCTGAACATCTTCAATGCGGTCTTCGGCCTGGGAGCAATTGCCGCCCCGCTGCTGGTCAACGCTGCTCTTGGCTGGTTTGGCAGCTTGCAGTCGCACTTCCTACTGCTCACCGCCATATCACTGCTAGCTGCGCTCGGCTTCGCCTTCCTGCGCTTCCCTGAGCATCAGGCCGCCAGCGCAGGCACGCGGGTCAGCCTGATCAGCCTGCTGCGCGAACCTTATGTGCTGCTAGTTAGCCTGCTTTTCTTCCTGGCTATCGGTCTGGAGGCGGGCTATTCGGGCTGGAGCTACGTCTTCGCCAGCAAGGGAGCGCAACTTGACCCGACGGCTACTGCCTTGTTGGTGACGACCTTCTGGCTGGCCTTCACTCTCGGTCGCTCGGCGGCTGGGCTAGTGGCCCACTGGCTCTCCGCTGGGGGTGTGTTGCTCTGCTCTGCGCTGCTGGGTGGCGTAGGCGCGTTCCTGGTAGCAACGCTTGGCAGCCAGCCGCTCGCCCTGTTCGTTGGCACAGCTTTGGTCGGCTTTGGGGTTGGGCCGCTGTTCCCCACCGCCTTCGGCCTGGCAACTGCCTACCGACCAGCAGTGGCGGCTAGCCTCTCGGCAGTAGGAATGATCGGTGGGTCGCTAGGCGGGGCTATACTACCCTACCTGCAAGGCCAGTTGTTGAGCGTGAGTTTGCCGCTGGGGGCAGCCTTCACTGGCGTGGGCATGATCATGGTTCTCGGCCTGCGCTACGCCTTGCACCAGCCTGTCAACCGCCGCCCTGCCAACCAGCCCCTGCCAACCGTCGGTCCAGAGGTGGGTTGAGGGTTGCCTTTGCAGGCGGCTGGCTCCGCCTTCGCTACGAACCGGTAATTTCGTCTGGCACCCTGATCCAGCCGTGCTTGAAGGCGTAGACCACGGCCTGGGTGCGGTCGTTGACCTGTAGCTTCTTGAGGATCGAGGTGATGTGGTTCTTCACCGTCTGGTCGCTGATGTTTAGGTCGCGGGCGATCTGCTTGTTGCTCTTGCCACGAGCGATGCAGTCCAGGATTTCTACCTCGCGGCTAGTCAGTGGGGCGAAGAACGCGCCACTCTCCTCCTCCACCATCGCCAGTTCACGAAACTGGTTGAGGACACGGGTGGCAACGAAAGGCTTGGACAGCACGTTCTCGTTGATCAGGTAGTGGCCGCCCGCGACCAGGCGCACGATCTGGATCAACTGCTCTGGCGTAATGTCCTTCGACGAGTAGTGGGCTGCTCCCACCTTAATCGAGTTGAACAATTGCTCGTCGTCCTCGTAGACGGTGAGGATGATCACTGCCGTCTGCGGCTGGCGACGCTTGACCACGCGGGTCACTTCCAGCCCGTTCAACCCTGGTAGGTTGATATCTACCAGCATGATATCGGGGCTGAGGGTCTCGGCAAGGGCAATAGCCCGCTGCCCATCTGCTGCTTCACCGACAATCTCAATGTCGCGGGTCGCTTCCAGGATCGCTCGGATGCCCTGCCGGAAGATTGGGTGGTCATCCACGATCAGGATACGGGTACGCAATTCGTTAGCCATCTGCTCTCTCCTATACTCTGCGCTGCTCTGCTTTTGCCGCCGCTCTGCCCCTGCCCTGCTCTCCAACGGCTAGGGGTGTCGCCCTGCCTGTTACGCCACGCTCTCCACTGGGAGGAGCAGGCGTAGCTCGGTGCCATGCCCTGGTTTGCTGTTGATCGTCAGGCGCGCCCCGATCAGTTCGGCTCGCTCCTTCATGCTGACCAGCCCCGCGCTGCTCGTTCCCAATCGGTCGCTGCTGGCGAAACCTACGCCATCATCGCGTACGGTCAGCAGCAAGCCTTCTGGTTCGCGGGCCAAATCGATCAGCACGCTGTGGGCCTGCGCGTGCTTGTTGATGTTTCGCAGAGCCTCTTGCAGGATGCGGAATACGGCTAGCTCCTCCTCTGGGGGCAGCTTGCCAGGGTCGATCAGGTTGACGGTAACATCCAGGCCGTTCTGTTCGCGAAAGTCGGTGATGAAGCTGTGCAAGGTGGCGATCAGGCCCGCCTCGGTCAGGCTGGCGGGCCGCAGGTTGAAGATGAAGCGGCGGGTCTCGCGCATACTCTCCCGCGTGATCGCCTTGAGCCGCATCAGTTCGGCGGGGATCGCCTCTGGTCTGGTCTGCAACATCTGCTCCACAAAGTCCAGGCCCATGATCATCGCGCTCATCACCTGGGCGGGGCCGTCATGAACCTCGCGGGCCAGGCGCGCCCGCTCCCCCTCCTGCCCCTGCATCAGGCGCATGCGCAGGGCCGCTTCCAGGGGGTCTTCGGGCTGCGCGGCGTGTTCGCTCTGCAACAGATAGGCACCGCTAGCCTCGATCTGGCGGATCATCAGGTCTAGCCGCCCGCATAGGCGGTCCAGCCTGCCGCGACTGGCCTGCAAACTGCCGCTGCGCTTGCGTAGCTCACCCTCGCGCCTGCTGAGGCTCTGTAGTTGGCGGCTGGTCTGCTCCTGCCCGCTGTTAATGCTAGCAAACTGCCGCTGGTAGCCGAGTTCTTCCAGCAGGCGGTCAAGCTGGCGTTGCTCGATGTTTGCTTTCTCCAACCGCGCCCTCGCTACACTGTTGATCTGGCGCAAGGCCGCTAGCTGTTGGTCAACGGCACCAACCGCCAACCCCAGCACTGCCTCCACCTCTTTTTCGTTCAGTCCATCTGCCATAAGCCCTGCTGTCCAGACGCAGCCGGTAGCTGCACTGTCACCTTCGCACCTGCACCGGGAGCCGACTCGATGGTGAGGTCGCCGCCCAAAGCCTGGGTGCGTTCGCGCATATTGAGCAGGCCGAAACTGCCGCGCTTCTCGTAATTGCCGACGACTGCCGCCACATCGAAGCCTGCGCCATCATCCTGGATGGTAGTGATTGTCCAGCCCCCAACTACCCCCAGTGTTACTTGCACGTTCCGCGCCTTTGCGTGCTTCTTGGCGTTGCCCACTGCCTCCTGCACAATGTCGAAGATGGTGGCCTCCACCTTCTCGTTCTGGCGGCCAGGATAGCGGCTACTGTCCAGCAGCATTGTCATGCCGTCAGCGGGCAGAAAGCGTTGTTGATACTGCTCCAGGGCGGCCACCAAACCCTTCGTCTCCAACACCAGCGGGCGCAGCTCGAACAGGGTGGTTCGCACGTCATGGTTAGCCTTGCGGGAGAGGCGGATCAGGTTGTCGAACTCGGCGAAGACGCGAGCCGGGTCGGGGCGGCTCTCCAACATCTTCTTAACTATCTCCAGGTTCATGGTGATCGCCGCCAGCGTTTGGGCTGGGCCGTCGTGCAGGTCACGGGCCAGCGACTTGCGTACCTCCTCTTGGATGCTGATCACCCGGTCGCGCTCACCACGCACCTCGGCTTCGGTGCGCATCACCTTGTCACGTTCGGCCCGCACCTCAGCCTCAGTGCGCATCACCTTGTCACGTTCAGCACGAGCCTCGGCCTCAGCCCGCATCACCTTGTCACGTTCGGCACGAGCCTCGGCCTCAGCCCGCATCACCTTGTCACGCTCCTCGCGCAGCGCATCGTAGAGTTGCGCGTTCTTGAGGGCGACCGTAGCATTGTTCGCCAGAGCTTCCAGCAACACCAACTGCTCCTGGTCGTAGAGGTTGCTCTCAGGGCTGGCGATCAGCAGCACGCCGTAGATCTCGAATGCAGCCCGCAGGGGAACGATCAGCGCGCTCTTGCACTTACCTACCCGCGCCCAGGTGCCAGTCAACTCGGCATCCTGTTCGCGCAGGTGACCGCGGACGATCACCGATTGGCCTGTCCGCATCACCCGCGCCACTGCCCCTTGCTGGCCGCTGAGGGTGCGCTTCAGTTCGTTCTGCTCCAACCCAGCGGAGGCGGCCACGTAAAGGTTGGCAGTGCTATCGTTGAGCAAGGCCATGCCGACGCTGTAGGGCAGCACTTTGGCAAACTCGCTAAAGAGCGAACTTAGCACCGCGTCTGGGTTGAGGCTGCTGCTAAGCGTGTTGGAGACCTTATAGGCGGCCAGTAGGCTCTGGCGCAAGGTTTGCACGCCCACAGCATCACTCTGGTGGGCGAAGCGTGACAGGCGGCTGAACCTGCCACTGAGGGTGACACCATAGGTGACGGTGAGCAGCAGCGCAAAGAAGATGCTGCCGCCAAAGGGGATCAGCGGCACGGCTGACATCCCCTGCGCGAGATCAAGGAGCATCACCCAATTGGCGGCGCAGTAGAGCAAGGCAGCCAACGCCCCCAGCCAGAGGCCGCCGCTGATGCCGACTGCCAGCACCGGTAGGCTGCCGAAGGGAAAGAGCAAGCCATGGCTGGCTAGCGCGAGGGCGGCGGTCAGGCCAAAGTCGAGCAGCAGGCCAACCGAGGTGTAGAGGCGAAGTGGGCGCAGGCGATAGAGGATAAACCAGAGGATCGCTAGCCCCGCGTAGCCGAGCAGCAGCAGACCAATCGTTCCCGTCCAGCCGTAGAGCGGGCTGCTGGGCTGGGCGCGCTGGGCCAGGAAAAAGATAGCTAGCATCCCCACTGCACTGAATAGACGCAAGAAGGCCAGGATACGACCCAACTGCACAAGGGGTGAGTCGTCAGCCACCCGGTTGGTCGCGCCTGCCAAACTCTCCCGTGGTGGGGTATGAGCTGCCATCTGCTTCTTCGCTCCCTGTCGTTCTGACCTGATAGTACCATACGGCTCGGGGCTGTGCTAACCAGCACAGGCGGGCCACTGCCACTTTATATAGCCATATTGTACTATACGCCCTTCGATTTGGCAAGTGGCTACATTCTACAACCTACTAGCTACTCTTGCCCGCGAGTGCTGCTTGTAGAAGTAAGATGGTACTTTTGTCTGGGCTGAACATGACCTTTGTCTGATCTCTGATGAGCAACTGGGCTAACCCAAACCGGGCGAACAAGCATTCGATTTTACAAATATTTAACCTTGCGGTAATATAGGGGTAACCCGCTGGGGTGATACTTGGTGGTAGGAGGCAGGCTATGGCTAGCGAGACGATCCTGGTAGTGGATGATGAGCGCAATATCGTGGAGTTGGTGAAGCTCTACCTGCTCAAAGAGGGCTATGCAGTGGAGACTGCCCTCAGTGGCAATGAGGCTCTACGCAAGGCACGCAGCCTCAAGCCCGCCCTGCTCGTCCTCGACATTAACCTACCGGAGGTAGATGGCTACGAAGTGTGCCGTATCCTGCGCCGCGAGAGCAACCTGCCGATCATCATGCTCACCGCTCGCAGCGACGATGTGGACAAGATCGTGGGCCTCGAACTGGGCGCGGATGACTACCTGGCGAAGCCCTTCAACCCCCGCGAACTGGTCGCCCGTATCAAGGCCGTATTGCGCCGCACCACGTTCACCGCGACTGCTAACGGGCGGCAGGCGACCCCACTGATCAGCCTGGGTAACACCAGTATTGACGACGACCGCCACGAGGTCAGGATCGCTGGACGGCTAGTCGAACTCCGCAGCAAGGAGTACGACCTGCTCAAGACTTTCGCCCAGCACCTTGGTCTGGTGCTGGAACGCGACCGCCTGCTCAGTCTGGTTTGGGGCTACGAATACTTCGGTGACACCCGCACCGTGGATGTGCATATTGCTCACCTGCGCGACCGCATTGAGGGCAGCGACCTGGTGTTGCAGACGGTGCGCGGTAGCGGCTACAAACTGGTACTGGGAGGAGCAGAAGATGCTCGCTAGCTTGCGCTCCAAACTGTTCGCCAGCTATGTGCTGATCGCGGTCTTCTCTGTGCTGGTCGTCTCGCTCGCCAGCGGGGTGATCGTGCGTGGCTATCAACACGACTCCCAGGTGCGTAGTCTACAAGCCTACGCGGTGCTGGTGCGCGGGCAGGTGCAGAGCAACTTCAACACCCTGAAGAAGGACGGCGACCTGCTTACCCTCTATCTCAGCGGTGGGTCAGGCGCAGTACGCGACAAGATACTTAGCGACCTGGTAGACGATGCGGACAAGATCAACGTGCGCCTACTGGTCGTCGCTCAAGGGCAGGTGCTGAAGGACACCCAGGGCGCACTGGACGGCTCTGCCTTCACTCTCGCTGCCCGTGCCAAGATCAACCAGGATCGGCTGAACAAGACCAACTTCTACGCTGATTACCAGCCCAGCGACACAAACACCCCCTATCTCTACGTCAGCACCGACATTGCGCCCGTACAGGTGGGGCCAACGGCGCGCCAGCGCACGGCCTACTTCGGCACATTGGTAGTAATGCAGGCCGCCCTCAACCCCTGGAGTGGGCTGTTCGGCCCGATGCTGCTGGCTTCGGCCATTGCATTGCTGCTATCGATCCTCGGTGCCTTCCTGCTGGGTCGCACGATCAGCAAGCCCGTGCTGCAACTCAAGGAAGCGACAACGCAGATTGGGCGCGGCAACTACCAGCATCAGATTGTGGTGCGTGGCAGTGACGAACTCGCGGCCCTCGGCCACAGCTTCAACCAGATGGCTGCGGCGGTGCAACAGGGTCAGCAAAGCCAGCACGACTTTCTCGCCAATATCTCGCATGACCTCAAGACTCCGCTTACCTCAATCCAGGGCTTCTCGCAGGCGATCATGGATGGCACCCTGCCCGACCCACGCAGCCAGCAAGGGGCAGCCCGCGTGATCAACGACGAGGCTCAACGCATGAGCCGCCTGGTCAACACCCTGTTGGAGATTTCGCACCTGCAAATAGGCCAGTTGGAGCTACGTAAGCAGCAGCTAGACCTTGCTGCCCTACTCACCGCCAGCGTGGAGGGGCTGGAGCCACAGGCCAACGCAAAGGATGTCAGCCTCGGCAGCAGCAACCTGCGTGCTATCCCGCCGATCATCGGTGACAGCGACCGCCTGCGCCAAGTGTTCACCAACCTGGTTGACAATGCGATCCGCCATACCCCTGCTGGCGGCTGGGTCGAGGTAGAAGCGGAGAGCGCGGGACTAGCGGGCAAGCCTGCCGTCCTGGTCAAGGTTAGCGACAGCGGTGAAGGTATACCAGCGCAAGACCTGCCCCGTATCTTTGAGCGGTTCTACCAGGTTGAGAAGTCTCGGGCGCGCGGCGAAAACGGGGGCGGGCGTGGCCTCGGTCTCGGCCTCTCCATCGTCAAGGAGGTGATCGTCGCGCACGGCGGCCAGATCGCAGTGAGCAGCGAGGTTGGTGGTGGCACTACCTTCACCGTCACCCTGCCTGCTGTCGTGTTGCCCGCTCTCCCTGCGCCGCTTGCTATCGAGGGCCAGCGGCTAGCAGGCCGGGCGGTAAAGGGCAGCAAGCGCGCCTGAGCCAGCAATTTACCCAGATTTTACGCCCCCTTCATCATTCCCTAACACTCTTGCGCGATAATAGCAGGGTAAGCGCGAACCGTAAACCCCACCAGTGCAGGAGCCAAACGATGAACAATGATGCAAACAACGAGCAGCAAACGTCAAGGGGCGGCAACAGCGGGCTATTTCTTACCATCTTTGCTCTGACCGTGGCCGTGCTGCTAGCGGCTAGCGGTCTTTTCTGGGTGTTCAGCAGCAGTGCGCCGCTTGCCGCTGCCCCAGTCAGCCGCCCGCAGGCTACCACAGGCAGCGCAACTGCGACCGTAGACGAGCAGCCCAGCCCAGCCGAGCAAGCCCAACCTACCGCCAGCCCACAAGCACCCAGCAAAGCAGGCGGGCAGGGTGCGGCCAACAGCAAGGCAGCCAGGCGAGCGACCGCTCAGGCTGGTGGTACACCCCTAGCCCAGCCGCCCCGTGCTAGCCCGCCCGCCAAGGCCCAAGCGAAGGGTAATAGCGCGGGCCAGGCTAGTGGGCAGGTTGAGGTTAGTGGCGTGGTCGGCACGGTGGATGCTAGCGCAAACAGCTTGCTGATCTATACCAGCTACGGGCCGGTAACGACCACTCTCACGGCTGACGGCGCGGTGGTGCGCCTGCGTATGCCAGGTGACGCGGCTAACCAGCCGCTGGGCCAGCTTGCTGTGGCCGACGTGCAGATCGGTAGCTACGCCAGCTTCTATGTTGAGCGCAGCAAGGTTACTGCGATCAGTGAGACGCTCGGCAAGAAGGGTGACGTTCCTGCTACCGCTGCGCCCGACAGCACCCCCGCTTCTACCAGCACGCCATCCGCAGAACGGAATGCGAAGAAGCTAGCCCAACGCGCTCTGGGCATCGGTGACGGCTTCAGCACCGAAGTCGGTTTGGTCTACATCGGCCCACCGCCCAGCAGCGTCGATCAGGCCGAGGCGACTGGACATGGCAGTAAGCTAGCGATCCCCGCCAGCTTCGTTGGCCTCAACACAGACGGTACCCTCACGGTGACGATCACCAAGTATGGCAACATCGCGGTAGCCGTCGGCCCTGGCACCAGCTTCGACCAAGCTGGCCTGCCGATCCAGTTGGCCGACCTCAAGCCGGGCAGCGACCTGATGCTCTACGGCGCGCTCACCTTGCGCGCCGACGCGAGCGACGTGAAGAACAAGGCCGCCCTCTACCACGCGCTTGTTTACCGCGCTGCTAGCATCCACGTCGTTACGGCCAACGAGAAGACGATCAGTGGGGTGATCGCCAAAGTCAGCGACGCGGGCTTCACCCTTGCTACCCGTGACGGCTTGCTGCGGGTAGCCACCGACAGCAGCACTGCCTACCGCTCATACTACGCTAGCCTTAGCCTCAGCCGCTTGAGTGACCTCAAGCCAGGTGACGAGGCTACCATCTACGCCATTGCGGACAACGACGTAGAGGCGAAGGTCTACAGTGCGAAGGTGGTTGCGATCAAGCGGTAGTGCGGGGACAAGTAGAAGCGACGAGGGCTGGCCTGTGGGCTGGCCCTCTTTTTGTTAACATCACCTTAACCCACAACTGGTGGTTGTTAAACTGTTGTTAAACCAACCTTAACTGCCAACGGCTATAATACCCTGGGGCGCGCCTAGCAGTCGCCAAAAGGAGGTAAGCAGATGAGCCGTTTGCAGAATCTACGGGTACTGGTAACAACCGAGTCGTTCGGCCAACTGAACGGGGTATCGAGGGCAACGCTAGCCTTCTGTTCCTACCTCAAGCGCAAGGGGACAAACTATCAGGTGCTGGCTCCCGAAGGGCGCAACCTGTTGGCTCAGGATCGCAGCTATCCGGTACGGCGGTTGCGGGGCATCCCCCTGCCGATGAGTCCCGACCTGCGGGTAGTGTCGCCGTTCATCCTCACCCGCCAGTTTCTGCACCCGCACTGGCGGCCCAGCGTGGTATATCTCGCCAGCCCCGCCAGTCTGGGGCTGCTGGTTTGGTTGCAGGCGCGTGGGTTGCACACGCCGATGGTCGTCAACTACCAGACCGAGTTGAGCGAATTCGCCCAGGCAGTCTTGCCCCGCCCGCTCCGCCGCCTGGCTGCTGCGATCATTGACCGCGTGACCGCCACCATCTTCAACGACCGCATGGTTAGGGCGGTGCTGGCAACCAAAGCCAGCTTCGCCTACCTCAAGCGGATCGGGGTGGACGAGCGTAAGCTGCGCGGCATCCAGCGTGGGGTAGACACGGTGCAGTTCAGCCCCGCCAACCGTAGCCTGGCTTTGCGCCAGCAGCTAGCCCCGAATGGTGAGCGGCTGCTGCTCTACGTCGGTCGGCTTGCCTTTGAGAAGAATCTGCCCCTGCTGGCCGAGGTGAACAGCCGCCTGCTGGCGAGTGCTGAGGAGGAGGGTTTGCCGCCCTTCCGCTTCCTGATCGTGGGCGGCAACGAGAATCGGGCAACCGAGCAGACGATCAAGCGCACCTTCGCTGGGCAGCCGAACGTGACCTTCACCGGCCCGCTGGTGGGTGACGAGTTGGCAGCACAATACGCCTCGGCTGACCTGTTTACCTTCCCCGCTCTGCACGAAACCTTCGGTCAGGTGGTGCAAGAGGCGATGGCGAGCGGCCTGCCAGTGGTGGCGATGGCTAGTGGCGGCCCGGCCAATATCGTGCGCCATGCGGAGACCGGCCTGCTCTGCCCCACCGACGACCCTGCCACCAACATGACAGCCAGCATCAGCCGTCTGCTGCGCGCCGATCCGGAGCGAGCGCGGATGGCCTTTGCCGCCCGTGACTTTGCGGAGCAACGTTCCTGGGACGACGTGAATCAACAAATCCTCGACGTGTTGGTAGCCTCTGCCGAGCAGTAAACCGCAGCAGGCTACTCCTGTTCCTCAATCACCTCAAGGCGGACACGCAGGCGAAGTTTGTCGTAGAGGCCCGCAAGGTCGATCCAGACCTGCTGGCGATTGGCCTTGCCTTCGCTCTGGCGCAGGAGGGCAGCAAGCTCAACCCCGCTGGGGCCGCCTGCCAGGGCGCGCAGGCCAGCAAGCAACGTGCGTTCACCTTCACTCAGGCTCAGTTGGCTGAAGCTGGCGCGTACCTCAGCGACCGCAACCCGCAGGCGTTCCAGCGTCTGGCTGGCGGCGCGCAGCGATGAGGCGGCCCCCCTCAATGCAGCCGGGCCAGCGGCGGCCAGTTGCTCGGCGGCCTGGTAGAGGGCCACTAGCTGCTGGTTGTGGGCGGCAAGCTGTTGACCAAGCGCAGCGCATTGCTCAAGCAGGCGGCTGCGATGGTTACGCTCCATGTCGGGGTCGGCTGCACTCTGCATCTGCTGCACCTCACTGTCTAGCCGCTTGTTTGTGCTGCCCAGGGTGTTGAGCAAGCCTTGCCAGCAGGATACTACCAACTCGTGTAGGCTCCGTAGGCTACCTGCCGGGTCGAGGCGGTTGTAGGTGAGTGCGCGCGGCTGCTCGTTCTCGGCCAGCCCCGCCTGCTGCAATGCCAACCAGTAGGCCTGCTGCAAGGTGGCGAACTGACCCTCTGCGGCTTGCCGTGCCTGGGCCAAACGCGAGCGCACCCCCTCCAATCCTACCCGCCACTCACTCACCTGGTCGAAGGCGCGCAAGCGGTCGACGCTCAACCCCTCGCGCAGCCCACGCAGCCAGGCCGCGTACTCGCCCTGGGCCACCACTCCTGCCTCGCCCTCCGCTACGATCTCGCTCTGCAAGGCAGTGGCCTCGGTGAGCAGGGTAGTAACACTGCGCCACTGGGCGATCAGGGCGCGGCTCTGCTCGTCGCCGCTTCGTTCACGTTCAAGTTGCTGGCGCAAGGCTGCCACCTGCTCCTGTGCCTTGAGCAGCTCATCCTCGTCAGCTATTGCGCTGCTGGCTGCCTCCAACGTGCTGTAGTCACGGTGCAGTGCAGCTAGCCGCGTACTGTTCAATTCCACCTTCATGGCGGCCTGTTCGCGTAGTGGCTCAAGCTGGGCCGCCAGTTCGCCAGTGTAGGCGCGCTCAAGCAGCTTGCGCTCGGCCTCGGCTACCCCCACTGGCGGGCGCAGGCTGCGGATCGCCTTCCGCATGGCTGCTTGCTGCTGGCTGCGCCAGCCCTCTAGAGCGGTAGCGTAGTCCTTGAGCGTGCGCTCGATCTGGTAGATTTGCTGATCCTCTACCTGCCGCTTGCGGGCCAGTTCTGCGACGAACTCGCGCACCTGGGCCTGCTGGTCGAGCAAGGTGCGGTCGCTGGCGAAGGCAGCCAGCAGCCCAGTTAGCCGCCGCTCATGTTGGTCGAGGAGGCGGCGTAGATCGCTGGCGGTGGTCGCCTTGCTCTCCTGCCGCACCAGCCCCTCGCCCTGCACCTCTGCCAGCCCGCGGGCGGCCAGCAGAGCTAGCAGCACCTCAATCTCCTCGTCGCGATAGCCCCGCTGCTGGGCATCGCGGCGCAGGTCGGCCAGCGGTAGCCGCCGCTTGCGACCCGCTTCGGCCCCCGTGCTGACGAAAAGGCCAACCACGATCTGCTCCCAGGGGTGGAGGGTGAAGCTGAGGCTACCCTGCTGCCTGCCGTGCCAATCCTCGTCCCGCCGCAGTAGGGTAGGGAAGTCGTTGATCAGGCTGTCAAGGCCAACATTAGAGCGATTGAACAGGCCAGCGATCTCCTCCTTCGTACCAGAGACCGACTGCTCACCGCGCCGCTGGTAGGGGTTGAGCTTCTCCAGGGCCAGGCGGTAGTCCCCCATCGCCCTGGCGTACTGGACATGGCCGATAAGCGTTTGGTAGTCGGGGTAGATGGTTCCGATTGCCTTCTGGTAAGCATCTTCGAGGATGCGCACCCCACCCGCTCGCCCAGCAGTCAGGTCGGCGTTGAACAACTCGCGCTCTACGCCATCAAACAGGTCGTTCTGGAAGGCACCCTGCACGTAGGGCTGATCCTGCTTCGGCACTTGATTGGCGGCCAGTTGCTCGTCAAGGAAGGCGTAGAGGTTGAGTAGCAGGAGGGGTGTCACCTTGTTGGGGCTGACGATCTTCTCCAAAGTTTGTTGCAAGGGCTGATAAATCTGGTTGCTACTCTGGCGAGCCAGGTTGAGGCTGAGACGCAGGTGGCGCGGGTCGCTGGTATCGATAGAGCCAGGCAGGCTGCGCCGCTCGGCTTCGCTGTGGTCGCGGTGACGGCGCAGGTCGAGGGTGATGATCAGGTCGGCTTCCTTCGTCAGGCTGGCGGCGGGTTGGCCGTCGCTGATCAGCCGCAGGTAGACGCGCCGCTGGGGGTACCTGCTTTTGGTCTGCTTCGTCGCGCCCTCAAGCAGTAGATAAGCATCGCGGCTGCTGCTTGCCTCACCTGCCTCCACCAGCTTCCAGTCCTGCTCGCGGAAGATGCGCTCGCGCAGCAGGCGGCAACAGGCGTTAGCCGCCCGCTCCATTGCTTTCTCGCTAGCCTCCTGGTAGGTGAGGCGGATGAACTGGCTTGTGGCATTGGTCAGCCAGTCGCGGCTGCCGCCTTCCTCTGGGGCGAGATCGCGCAGGGTTGTACCAACCGCTAGCAGGTTGCCCCCCTGGTCGCGCCCACCAAAGGTGATCGTCAACTGCTGCTCGATCAGCACATCCACTGCCTCGCGCAGCCCCTCGGCTACGATCTCCGCGTCGGGCGCGCCGCTGCTAGGGAAGGCAGCCAGGTAGCGAACTGCTCGCTCCCGCTCGCCCTGACCTGCAACCAGGGGGTGGCGCAGCAGTTTGTTCACCTCCTCGCGTAGCTTGCTCACCCCATCGAAGGTGATCCCCCCGCTGAGGAAGTCGTCTACCAGGTTTAGCGGGCTATAGGGCTGCTGGTTGTCTGCCTGGTAGTGGCGGATCATCGCCTTGTAGCCATTGACGACAGTGCGTGGGCCGCTGCCGAGGTCGTGGCGGGCGGCAATCTCGCCGAGGGCGCGGAGGGCGCGCTCGCTGCTGATCGCCGCCGCCTCTGCTGCAAAGTCGAACTCTGCCGCCAACCGCTGCCAGAGTCGGGCGGCGAAGCTAGCATCATAGATGTCGTTGAGGTCGAAGCCGAGGCCGTGTTGCTGCATCCGGTCTACCAGGTCGCCCCGATTGTCGCGGATCAGGGCCAGGTCCTTGGTCGGGGTGACAAAGATGATCGTACTCTTGAGGTAGCCAGTGCGGGTGAGCAGGTTGTTGACCAACTCGAACAGGGGGCTGAGGGGGTCGCCCACGCTGCTGTTGATCGTTGGGTTAGTGTACTGCTGCAACTCGTCGGGTAGGAGGACGACCCCCTGGTAGCCAGCCCGTAGAGCGAGGTCAGCGTACTGCTCGAAGAAGCGGGTGAAGTCTGCCGAGTTGAGGGCTACTGTGTAGCGACCCTCCCGTTCCAGGGCGGCCAGACGGCTGGCGTAGTTCTCGTCACCGCCCGCGTCGTCGCTGATACTGCGCTCGGTGTAGCTGCGATAGAGTTGCTCAAGCTCCCTGACCAGGGCGGGCCGCTGCTGCTCAAGGAGGTAGCGGCCCCAACCATAGGCAGCAGCAATCAGATCGGTTAGCCGCTCGATCTGGAAGGGGGGAACGGCTAGCAGGTTGGCCTGGCGACACCGATCCCAGAGGAAGGCGGCGGTGCTGGTCTTGCCATAGCCATACTCGGCGGAGAGGTAGCCAACCGGGGCGGCTCCTTGCTTGACTTTGGCGATCAGCATCTTTTCGTAGTCGGTCACGCTCTGCTGGCCATTGCCGCCAGCCACCCGACCGAGTGGCAGGTAGGAGCGCACGTGGCTGAGGTACTTGCGCTCTACGCTGGCGGGCGCGTCCAGCAGATCGCGCACCTTGAACGTCGCCAGCACTTCTTCCTTCGCCAAGATCGCCTGCAAACCTTCTAGAGCCATCGCCACTCTCCCCCCAGCAATCGTTGTTACCCTCAACAAGAGCGTGCAGCAGCACAACGCGCACTCAAGCTGCTGGATTATAGCACAGGCAAGGCGGTGGGGCAAAGTCCGCCCCTATGGGCTTGCTTGCCAACGGCCCACCAATCTCCGCCAATTGCTAGCCAGGGTATTGCCTTTTGGCTTAATTCGCGCTATAATAGGCATAAGCGTGTTTTTATGCGATGTTGGTGAAACAAATCAGCAAGCTGGCACGTCTTATGAGCAGGACAGCGGTTAACAAGAGAGGAACTTCACTTATGGATGACAAGAACAGACATCAGCCCGTGCAGGATCGCCAGGACGAGCAGGCGGGTGGTTTGGCCGGTTTGGGCGCAGGCGTGATCGTTGGCGCACAGATCGGTAGCGTCGTGCCAATCGTTGGCACCTTCATCGGTGCAGTCGCAGGCGGTGTCCTCGGCAGCGAGATGGGCAAGGGGCTGGGTAGGGGCATCCTCAGTGGCATCCGCGCCTTCGGAGACAGCATAGGTAGCGCAATGCAGCCACAGCAGCCGCCGCAGCCGCCGCACCAGTCACAGGAAGGCTCCAGCCTCGACCCGCGCAACAACCGCTAGGGGAGTGAGTGGCAAGTGCAGGGATACATATCGGGGGGGGGCAGTTGGCTGCCCCTCTCTTGCCGCTACGAGTGGGTACTCTCTCCGTGTTCGCGCTGGGGGATGAGTAGCGATGGCTGAGCCGACCCGATTGAGCCGCTTCCAGGGTTGTCTGTTGGGTGGGGCGGTTGGTGACGCACTGGCGAAGCCTGCCCAGTTCTGCGACCCCGACGACCTGGCTGCCCGCTATGGTCGCATCACTGAGTTTGGCCGCAGCGACGACTATCTTTACTGGCTACTGCCAGAGCAGTGGTCAGATGACACCTTTTTGGTGCTGATCTTTGCTGAAAGCATCGTAGCCCAGGGGCGGCTTGACATGGCCGATGTCAGCCAGCGGCTGGTTGCCTGGCGGCGCGGCGGTGATGTGCGCGGCATTGATATGGACGTGGACAACGCGATCCAGATGCTGGCGGGCGGCTGGGACTGGCGGCAGACTGGGCGCGAGGGCGAGCGGGCCGGGCGCAACAACCCGACGGTGCGCGCTACCCCGCTTGGTCTGCTACACAGCAGTAGCCTGCTAACCGATCCCGATGCTCTGCGCGAGGATGCCCATAGTAGTACGATTTTTAGCCACAACCACCCAGAGGCAGTAGCGGGGGCGACAGCAGTCGCTTACGCAGTGGCGCGGCTGGCAGCGGGCCTACCGCCTGCGGAGTTGACCCGGTTGCTGCCAGAGACTGCTGCCTTCATTGGGGTGGGCAAGGTGGCCGCTACGCTTGGCGTGGTGGCCGAACTGCTAGCTAGTAACACACCACCCTCTGCTGCTCTGGCCGAGATCGGCACTGGCGGCTACGCCTGGCAGGCGGTTGGTACAGCCTTCTACTGCTTCCTGCACGACCCCAGTGATTTTGAAGCGACCGTGGTCAATGCGGTGATGGGCGGCAACGATGCCGACACCAATGCCAGCATTGCTGCCTCTCTCAGTGGGGCGCATAACGGGCTGGCCGCGATCCCCTCCCGCTGGCAGCACGAGATAGATGAGGGCGAAAAGCTGCTGCGGGTGGCTGGCCTGCTAGCCGAAATGGCTGGCAGCCCGCCGCCAACTGCTCCATAACTACGGCAGGCTGATCCGCTTTCACCCTCTGCCCACTACGCCCAGCAATCTTGCAGCTACCCACGAGCAAGCCGCTTGCAATCCAGCGAAATCGTGGTATAATAGGCACATATTGATGTTATGTCTATCTGGAGATGTGCCGGGCGCACCTGACAGGAGGTGTCTGATGTCGGTTGATTATGGGCAGCAAAACAGCATTGATGACTTGCTAAACCGTGGTGTGGCAGCGGCCAGGGAGAAGCGCAAGCCAGAGGCCCGCGCTCTCTTGCGCGAGGTAGTGGCCCGTGACCCGCAGAGCGAACAGGGCTGGCTTTGGCTGGCCGCCGTTGCCGCTTCGCCCGAAGAAGCGATGCTCAACTTCCGCCGGGTGCTGGCGATCAACCCCAGCAACCCGCAGGCTCAGGCTGGGGTGCGCTGGGCCGAAAGCAAGCGCGCACAACTAACCAGCACCGCGACAGCTAACCAGACCGCCCGCACTAGCCCGCCTGCTGCCAACCCGCCTCCCACTCAGCCGCTCAACCAGTCCGGACGGCTAGAGCGGAGTGGGGGAACTGGCACAACTGGCGCGCTCTTTACCGCCCCCGCTGGCGTGCAGCCGATCACCCCTGCTGCTCCTGCTGTGTCTGCTGCCGCTACTGAGGAGAGCAAGCGGATGTCTCTCGCCGATTGGATGTCGAGCCAGAACCAGGAAGCTACCACCGCTACCGCTCCTCCCAGCCGTGACAATCGACGGGCTGGGTTCTTTGACATTGAGGATGGTGACAGCGGTGGCGCACGGGTAGAAGCACGCGGGGGCAGCAACCCCCTGCCAGTGACGACCGTTGACCTACCGCCCACCCCTACCGCCCCAGTGGCTAGCTATAGCCAGGATGAATACGACGAGTTCGCGGGGCTGGATGACCTCTCTGATGTGCCGCCACCGGAGTCGCGCACTGCCGTCGCCAATGGTGGTGATGCCACCCCTACTGCTGCGCCGCGCCCACGCAGCACTGCCAGCAACCGCGCCCGCGAACTGGCGAACATCGGTGCAGAACTGGATATTGCAGCCGGGCGGGCTAGCGGTAGTGTTGAGGACCTGACTAGCGTGGACGGTGCGAGAGCCGCCCGCGAACGCCGCCTCAGTGGGGATGCGGCCAAGAGTGCCTCTGGCCGTGCTGCCCGCCCCGGCCTGCTCAACAACCTGCCCTTGCTGGCCGTCGCCCTGTTGGTCGCGGTGGTACTCGTCCTCGGCTTCCTCTACATTAGCAACAACCAGGGTGGTGGCAGCACGTCCAGCCAATCCGCTACTGTTGGCAAGTTCGTGGTAGCATACAAGGCGGGCAAGGTTAGCGAGTATAATGGCTACCTGACTACCAACTGGCGCGATCAACTGGCAAAGAACCCCGAACTCGGCTCCGTTATCCAACTGCTGGGGGTGATCAACCTTGAAGACAAGGGCGTGATGTCGGCAGTTGCCCGCGACGAGGCTAAGGGTCTGCTGGTCGAAGAATACTACGTCGTTGGGGCGAACAAGGCCAACCCGGTGGACTTCGTGCTAGTCAAGAACAAGGACGCTGGCGACTGGAAGATAGACTCGTTTAAGGCGGTCAACGAGCGGTTAAGCCCGCCCACAACTGGCTGATAACGAAAGGGGAGCGCAACCAGTGTGCGCTCCTCTCACTTTGCCCGTGTGCGCCGTCTCAGGCCGTTCAGTCGCTCACGGTCGCCTGATAAACCAGCTTGCTGATCTCGGCACGGGTGCTGGCAGCATTGGGGCGGAAGCAGAGATCGCCGCCACAACTGCTGCCGCTGATCAACCCGTGCGCGAAGGCCGCCGCCACGAAACCGTAGGCCCAGTGGTTGGCCTGCACGTCGGTGAAGGGCAAGTCCGCAGTGCCAGGCGGCCAGCCCTTGAGCGCAACCAGCATCTTGGTCAACTCGGCGCGCCCGACGCTATGGCCTGGTAGGAAGCAGGGTGATGCGACACCCTCCGCCGCACACGGTTGCCGCTCTGTATCGTCGAGGTAGCCGTTAACCAGGCCCAGGCGGGCAGCAGTCGCAACATAGCGGTAGGCCCAGTGGTTGGCAGCCATATCGCTGAAGGCTTGCGGGCCAGGATTGTCCAGTGGCAGGTTGAGCGAACGCACCAGCATCTTGGTCACTTCGTCGCGGCGGGTAAGCACGTTCGGGTTGAAGGCTAGTCCACTTCCACTGGGCGTGCCGTTGGCGAGATGTTGAAAGAAGGAGAAGTTAATGTACTGCCAGGCCCAGTGGCCCGCTGCCACATCGCTCAGGTTGGCCGGCGCGCTGGGGGTGGCGGTGGCGGTCGGGCCGAGCGGCCCCTCGTTGCCCCAGGCATCCACTGGGGCGACCGCGAAGTAGTAGAGGGTGCCATTGAGCAGAGGGGCTGTGTTGCCGCCCAGCCGCGCCAGCTTGACCCGCGTGTGCTGGGCGGCTGCGTCTATCGTCACCACCGGGGTCATGCCCGCTGCGCTGCTGAAGTTGGCGGTGTTGGCGTAGATGTGGTAGCCGACCGTGCTGCTGATCGGCTGGTAGATGGCCCAGTCTAGCTCTACCATACCACTGAGTAGGCCGTCTGCTGCACTGGGGCTGATCGCAGGCTGGGTGGGTATGCTGTGATCGGTGGCAAGCAGGCGAATGTTGTCGAAGGTGAGCGTCTGCCCAGCGCGTGGCCGTAGCAGCCCTTGGCGCAGGTGGCCGATAGCGGCCAGGTTAAGCCGCGCCGCCGCCTCACGTAGGGGGATGGCTACCTGGTTGAAGCCGGGGCGCAAGATAGTCTGATAGTTGTAGAAGCTGCCAGCGTCGTCGTCCCCAGTCAGGCGCGTCTCCGTGTTGGGGTCGGGCAGGTCACTACTGGGGTTGGTCGCGTCGAAGGCATAGAAGTCGTAGCCGCTCCAGTTGCGTGGCTGGAAGGCGGCTCCTTCTGGCTGCTTGCGGGCATAAGACCAGGAGTAGGAGCCACTGATCGCTCCCACCTGCCCATTGTAGCTAAACAGCCCTGCGCTGCTGCCCGCCGTTGCGCCAGTCGTAGTGCGGCTGAGGCTGAAGGAAGCGGCTGGCTCTGGCTGCCAGTTCGCCAACTCTGCCTCGCTCTCGAAGCTGCCAAGCATGGTGCTGCCCGTCACCTTGTAGACATAGAAGGGCTGAGCGGTGGTGTAGGCTAGGCTATCTAGCACCTCACCGTTGCTGCGGATGCGCCAGTACCAGCGGCCATAGTCGAAGCCGTCAGGGGCGGTGTAGTTGTTGACGTTGCCGAGGCTGTAGCTGCGGGCGTTGACGAAGTCGGGCGTGCGGGCGGCCTGCAAGGTGTAGCCGCCAGCCCCCGCCACTGGCTGCCAGCGGAATTGTACGCTGTTGCCGAAGATCGCGCCGAGGTAGGCAGGATTGGTGGGGATCGGGGTCTGACCGCTAAATTGGCCGATGGCCGTCGTGTATAGCTGGCGGTTAATCTCGCTCATGCGGCTGACCAGTTCGCGGTAGGGCAGGTCGTGGACTGTAACCAGCCCCCAGGAGTTGCTATTGCCACTTACCGACGCGTCGTCGCTGTAGGGGAACCAGTGTAGGCCGACGACGAAGGGGCGGCTGACTAGAGTGTGCAAGAAGATACGGTAAGAGTCGGCGCGGCTGTCGGTTGTTGGCCCAACCTGACCAGGGGCGCGGAAGCCGTTGGGCAGACCGCTATCGGCGGCGCGGGCGGTGAACTCGGTGATCATCACCGGCTTGTTAGCCCAGAGGCCGACGGTGTCTACCGAAGCAAGGTTGGGATTGCTGAAGGTGCGGTTGTACATATTGACACTGAACACGTCTACGTACTGCGCGCCGCCTTCGATGATCGGGCGGAAGATAGGTGGCGGCAGGAAGCGGCAGCCCAGTAGCAGGTGGTTGGGGTCGCGGGCCTTGATCGCAGCGTTGGTGATGCGGAAGTATTCGCCCGCAATCTGGCGGAGGAAGGCCAGTTTGTCTTCGCTGGCGGCCAGGTTAGTGACGCTGGTGGCTGCTAGCAGGCTGTTGTTGCCAGTGCGGAAGTCGCTGTAGCTGCTGCCCCAGGCCGCATTGAGGGCCGCAATAGTGGGGTAGCGGGCCTCCAGGCTGGCGACCCAGGCTAGCTTGCCCGGCTTGTTGGCGGCCTGGGCGATGAAGTTCTCCACCACACTGTTGTTCGGCTGGTCATAGTACACCCCATCTTTGTACCACCAGAGTTCATTGTCGCTGTAGTATCCTATAATCCAGGGGTCGTTGACCTCGGCGGTGCTAATCGCGCTCTGGGCGGCCAGGCGGGTAGCGGCGGCAAAGGCGGGGTCGAACACGTCAGGGAAGCTAGAGTTGACGCGGGGGATGTCGGCCCCAGCAGAGAGGGCGAGGATGCGCGTCTCTGCCAGCCCGCGATGGGCAAGGGCAGGGTCAGCCCAGGCACCGAGGGTGTTGAAGTGCCAGCCCAGCAGCCTGCGGGTGGTAAGCTGTTGCCAATCGCCGAGGTTGGCATACTGAGCGGCGAAGTAGGTGGCATAGCCGTCGGGCTGGCCGAGGCCGCCGATAGCATTGACCGAGTTGACCCCAAGTGAGAAGAAGGCGTGACCGCTGGGCGTGACCAGCCACCACCGCCCACCCACCTGCGTAGTGCGGAAGTAGCCGCTGTTGTTAGCCAGTGGCAGGCCAAGATAGCCGCCATATTGGTCGCTCTCCTGCTTTGCTGCGGCTAGCAGGGCAGCAGGAGCAGGTTGTAGCTTGGCCTGCTCTGGCTGCGGCCCCCGATCCTGCCCAAATCCTACAGCCAATACAGTGAGCAACATCGCCAGCAGCAGTACTCTGACCATCGTTCTCCGACCCAGCATCGTTACACCCCCAAAGTTTTACTGGTTATGATAGTCAGCCAGCCTGCCTTTGCTTCATTGCGCTAGCTGTTCACTCGGCTAGCGGGTACGGCTGCTAATACCTTCTTCAGCTAAACGGCCCGGTGTGCGTGAGGCCATGTGGTATAATTGGCCGAGATAATAGGATCGAGGAGAGTAGCTGATGAACGGGGAGAGAAATGAGATTACTGGGCCGGTGCGGACGCGCTTTGCCCCCAGCCCCACTGGGTTTCTGCACGTGGGGGGGGTACGCACCGCCATGTTTAGCTGGCTGTTGGCCCAGAGGTTTGGCGGCGAGTTCTTGTTGCGGGTTGAGGACACTGACCAGAAACGCTTCGTTGAGGGGGCCGAGCAGAACATGATGGAGAGCCTGCGCTGGGTAGGCATCGCCTGGGCTGAGGGGCCAGACGTGGGTGGCCCGCACGCGCCCTATCGCCAGTCAGAGCGGCTGCCGATCTACCAACGCTACGCGGAGCAGCTTGTGGCCCAGGGTGACGCTTACCAGAGTTGGACCAGCCCAGCAGAGTTGACTGTCGAGCGCGAGGCTGCGGCTGCCGCCCACCAGCCGCCTCCCCGCCGCGACCGCTGGCGCAATGCCACCCCAGAGCAGGTGGCAGCGCAGGAGGCGACGGGTCAACGCTTTGTGATCCGCCTCAAGCTGCCAGAGGAAGGGTCGGTTGTGTTCTACGATTTGGTGAAGAAGGACACGATCACCTTCGACTACAGTGGGCAGGACGACATTGTGATCCTCAAGTCGGACGGCTTCCCTACCTACCACCTGGCCGCCACCGTGGACGACCACCTGATGGGCATTACCCACGTGATGCGCGCCGAGGAGTGGTTGGCTAGCACACCCAAGCACCTGTTCATCTACCAATCGCTGGGTTGGCAGCCGCCCGCCTTCGCCCACGTGCCGAACATCCTGCGCCCAGACGGACGTGGCAAGATGAGCAAGCGCGACGGTGATGCTAGTACCGAGCAGTTCTGGACGAAAGGTTATCTGCCAGAGGCGATGTTCAACTACCTGGCTTTGCAGGGTTGGAGCTACGACGACCACACCGAGATCATGACGGTGGCCGAGATCAGCCAGCGGTTCAGCCTGGATCGGGTGCAGCCCTCACCCGCCCGCTGGAACATGGAGAAGTTGAACTGGATGAATAGCCAGTACATCAACCACGTTCTCACCCTCGACGACCTGGCGCGCCGCAGCCTCCCCTTTATGCAGAGCGGGGGCTACCTCAAGGACGTGGTGGAGGGCGACGAGGAGTACCTCTACTACAGGGCAGCTCTGGAACTGATCAAGGATCGCCTCAAGCTGCTGGGCGAAGCTCCCGACTTGCTTAGCTACTTTTTTGCTGATCGCTTGCAGTACGACACTACCTTGCTGCTGGGCAAGGGTATCACCGCCGAGCAGGTGGCGGCTGTGCTTGACCACACCATCCATCTATTGCAGAGCGATCAGTACGCCGCCTGGCATCTGAGCGACAAGGAGATGGGGCCAGAGGCGAACCTGCGGGGGCTGGCAGCAGAGTTGGGGGTGAAGGTGGGTAGCGTATTTATGCCGATCCGCGTGGCGATCACGGGCCGCAGCCAGTCGCCCGGTCTCTTTGAGACGGCGGAAGTGCTAGGTAAGGAACGCACCCTCTTTCGCCTGCGCGAGGCACTACACCAGGTGCAGGGCCAATAACAGGCGGGCGGCTAGCATGGGCAGCAGGTTGCCTGCTCTGGCGCGGATCAGCAGAGCGGCGCGGTCGTCGAAGCGGGTGGGGCCGAGGCTGAGGATGATCGTCTTTGCCCCAGCCTGTGCTGCCCGCAATGGGATGCGATAGCCAGAGTAGACGGCCAGCGAACTGCCGACCACCACGCAGAGGTCAGCCGCCGCTGCCAGATCGAGCGACTGTTGCGCGTCCGCCACTGGCACGTTCTCGCCGAAGAAGACAACCCCCGGCTTGAGGATGCCATCGCAGAGTTCGCAGCCGGGGACACGTACGCTGGTGGGGTCGATCTGCTCCCGCTGCTGCTCACTCAGGTAAGCGGGGATTTCGTTCATCTCAGCCATGCGCTGTAGTACCGTAGGGCGGTCGGTTGGGCTGCCACAGGTGGTGCAGACAACCGCCAGATAGTTGCCGTGCAACTCAAGCGCGTCGCTGCCCGCCAGCCCATGCAAGCCGTCCACGTTCTGGGTAATCAGGGCGGCCAGCTTGCCCGCCTGCTGCAAGCCAGCGATGGTGCGGTGGGCAGCATTGGGCAGGGCGCGCAGGAAGGTGGGGAACGTCACCTGGCTGCGGAGCCAGAAGGCGGCGCGTACCTCAGCCTTCCGCATAAAGTCCAGGTAGTAGATCGGCTTGTAGGTTGACCACAACCCACCGGGGCTGCGGAAGTCGGGGATGCCCGACTCGGTACTGACCCCGGCTCCGGTGAGCATGACGACGGAGCGCGCCTTGCGCCAGAGTTCGGCGGCGCGCTCTACCACGTCTAGCAAGGTGTAATCATCGTCCATAATCTGGCCTGGGATGGGGCCGCCTACCTCTCGTAAGCCTTGAACACGGCAGAGGCGTTCTGGCCGCCGAAGGCGAAGCCGTTGACCATCGCCACCCGCACCTTAGCCTTGCGCTTGACGTTCGGCACGTAGTCGAGGTCGCACTCTGGGTCGGGGGTGTTCAGGTTGATGGTGGGTGGTACTATGCCGTCGCGGATCGCCAGGATCGCTGCTGCCCCGCTGATCGCCCCTGCTGCGCCCAGTTGGTGGCCGACCATGCTCTTGGGCGCGGTGATCATCAGCTTGTAGGCGTGTTCGCCAAAGACGCGCTTGATCGCATTGGTTTCGCTCACGTCGTTGAGCGGGGTGCTGGTGGCGTGGGCCACGATCAGGTCAACATCCTCTGGCTGCATTCCCGCCTGCTTCAACGCCCTGCTCATCGCCAACGAAGCCCCGGAGCCGTCGGGCAGTGGAGCGGACACGTGGTAGGCATCACCCGTCACTGCTGCGCCAATCAGTTCGGCGATGATCGGCGCGTCGCGCTGCAAGGCGTGTTCAAGGGTCTCCAGGATCATCATCCCCGCGCCTTCGCCTGACACGAAGCCGTCGCGAGTCTTGTCGAAGGGGCGACTGGCCCGCGTCGGCTCGTCGTTGCGCTTGCTCAACGCGCCCATGTTGTTGAAGCCCGCAAAGTTGAGCGGGTGGATGTTGGCCTCGGTACTGCCCGTGATCGCGACCTCAGCCTCGCCACTGCGGAGTAGGCGTAGTGCGTCGGCGAAGCTGATCACCCCAGTGGCGCAGGCACCGGCGTTGCACATCGTCGGCCCCTTCGCGCCGAGGTGGATGCCGACCTGACACGCCCCCATGTTGGCGATGAAGCGGGGCAGGAAGAAGGGGCTGACGCGGCCCGAACCCCGCGTGAACAACACCTGCCCCTCGTCGGCTACGTCGCCAACGGCACCACCACCGGTGCCAACCACACTGGCGATCAGGTCTGCATTGCTAGCGTCAATCTTCAAGTTGGCATTGCGGACGGCCTGGTAAGCTGCCGCCACCGCAAATTGCGAGAAGCGGGCCATGCGCTTGGAAGCCTTAGAGTCCATATACTCATCGGGGTCAAAGCCCTTGACCTCACCTGCGATTTTGACTGGGACGAGGGAGGAGTCGAATAGGGTGATCGGCCCGATGCCAGACACACCAGCGGTCAGGTTGTGCCAAAACTCCTCAACACTGTTACCAATGGGGCTGATCATGCCCTGCCCGGTCACTACTACGCGGACTCTGCTGGTGTTGTTCTGCATCTTAGCTCCTATTTCATGTTGCGCGTTCTACGCCGAACGCTGAAGGCCAGGCGGTAACCGCTGTGCTGCGTCGCCCCGACGGTGGGGGTGTAAGATAGCTACATTCTACCAACTTTTGGTCGCCTAAACAAATGGCTTGACCAGCAGCCTCGCACTCTGCTACAATGCAGCGGGCAAGGCACAGATATTGCCAGACCAATTGCTGATGAATGTGACAAGGAGATATTGCTAAGGATGTTCAAGCGGCTCAAGGCTCTGCTCGGTTTGCTCGTTGTTCCCCTGCTGTTGGCTGGCTGCCTCGGCACTGGCCCGGAGGGTACCCCCACCGTGACCGTCATTGATGGGCGCACGATAGTTTCAACCCAAATTGACCATGTGAACAACTCCACCATGACGATGGCTGGGGTCAACCCTAGCTATCGAGCAGGCGACACGATCAGCGTGACGATGGGTTTCGCCAATAATAATATTGGCCCAATGGACACCAAGTACCAGGTGCGTCTGCTCAACAAGGACGCAGCCAGCCCGCTCGTCTACACCCAGACAGCCCTCACCTTGCTGCAAATCGGCCCCTCGCAGCGGCAGACGCAGACCGTCACTCTGATCATCCCTGGCGACGTGCCACAGGGCGATTATCGGGTTAATCTCTACTTCGACTACTTTGGCAAAGAGAACAAGCCGATTGCCAACAATGCCACCTTCGACCTACCGACCAGCGTCGTGGCCCGCTGATGGCTGACCGTCTGCTGCTACAAGGGCTGCGCTTCTATGGCTATCATGGGGTGGAGGAAGCAGAGCAGGGGTTGGGCCAGAACTTCGTAGTTGACCTGCTGATGGAGCTTGACCTGAAGCAGGCGGGCGCGAGCGACGACCTTGCCGATACGGTTAACTACGCGGCAGTCTACCAACTGGCGCGGACGATTGTGGAGGGGCCAGCCTACAAGCTAATTGAGACGGTTGCCAGCCGCCTTGCCGCCGCGATATTGAGTGACTATCACCTGCTCACCGCCGTTACCGTACGGCTGAACAAACCACAAGCACCGGCCCACGACCCCGCCCTCGGTTCGATCACGGTGGAGCTGCGGCGCGAGCGTTAGTGACACAAAGAGGCCGCCCCAACAATTGACGCTGGAGCGGCTAGTCTATGTTTGGTTGGTGTTGCTCAGAGGCCCAGTTGCCAGGCCAGGAAGCTCCAGATGTCGGTCTGTTCGGCGATCAACTTGGTCAGTGGTTTGCCCTGACCATGCCCGGCCTCATCCTCTATGCGCACCAGGACGGGGCGGCTACCGTCGCTAGCCGTCTGCAAGAGGGCGGTCATCTTGCGGGCGTGTAGGGGGTCAACCCGGCTGTCCGATGCGCCAGTGGTGGTCAGGATTGCGGGATAGCGCGTTTCGGGCCTGACGTTGTGGTAGGGTGAATAGGCCCGCAACCAGGCGAACTGCTCTGCGTCGTCAGCAGAACCATACTCGGAGACCCAGAGGCGAGCGATGCGGAAGTGGTGATAGCGGATCATGTCCAGCAGTGGCACCGCGCAGACCACCGCCTTGAACAGGTCAGGCCGCTGGGTCAGGCTGGCCCCGACCAGCAGGCCGCCATTGCTGCCGCCCATGATCGCCAGCTTCTCTGGCTGGGTGTAGCCCTGGGTAATAAGGTACTCGGCGGCAGCGATGAAGTCGTCAAAGACGTTCTGCTTGTTGCCCAGCATCCCCGCTTGGTGCCAATCCTCACCAAACTCGGACCCCCCGCGCAGATTGGCAACTGCGTACACGCCACCGCGTTCGAGCCAGAGCAAGGCAGAGCGGCTGAACACTGGCGTGCGACTGACATTGAAGCCACCGTAGCCGCTCAGCAAGGTGGGGTTGTTGCCATCGCGGGCGAGATTGCGGCGGGCGATCACGTACATAGGCACGCGGGTACTGTCCTTCGACTGGTACCAGACCTGCTCGACCACGAACTGACTGCTGTCTACGGCAGCTTCTACCTGCATCCACGTGCTGAACTCGTGGCTGTCAAGGTCGTAGCGGTAGACGGTGGGCGGCTGGGTATAGGACTCGTAGCCGATCAGCAATGTGTTGCTCTGCCACTCGCCGCCGCTGGCCGCGACCGAACCAGCAGGCGGCAACGGCACCTCAGCCTGCTGTTCACCTTGCAGGCTATAGACCTCAACGTGCGAAGCGACCTCGCGCAGGCTGTTCAGCACTAGCCTGCCACCACTGCCCTGCGCCGCCTGGATGATAGTGCCGGGCCGCTCTGCTACGATAGTGCGCCAGTTCTCCAGCCCTGGCTTATCCCACTCGAAGGCTACGATCTTGAAGTTGGGCGCGCCCAGGTTGGTGTGCAGATAGAAGGTGCCATCCACCACGCGAACTACATCGTAGATTGCCAACTCGCCAGCGGCAATTTGGACGAAGCCACCTGCCGCATCGTGCAGGTCGCGCACAAAGAGTTCGTTCTGCGACCAGCCCGGGGCCATGATGACGATTAGGAAGCGGCCATCCTCGGTCAGTTCGACCGCAGGCATATCGGTCATCTCGCGGCCTGCGCCGAACACCTTTGGGTCAGCCTTGCCATCGTCGCCTAGCTTGTGGAAGAAGATGTGGTCGTGGTAGTTCTCCTCCCCAGCTGGCACCTCACCGGGTGCCGGGTAGCGGGTGTAGTAGAAGCCGCTAGCATCTGGTAGCCAGGCCACGCTGCTATAGCGGGTATGGGGGATTTGCTCACCAAGCTGCTTGCCACTGTCTACCTCAAGCACGTGGAGGGTACTTTTCTCGTCGCCATGCTCAGAATAGCCATAAGCCAGCAGCCTGCCATCTGGCGATGGGTACCACCAATCGAGGGCAACAGTGCCGCCAGCGTTGGCAGTATTGGGGTCGAGCAGCACGC
Organism: Chloroflexota bacterium; assembly: GCA_043754535.1. Classification (GTDB taxonomy): domain Bacteria; phylum Chloroflexota; class Chloroflexia; order QHBQ01; family QHBQ01; genus JBBROH01. The sequence continues at coordinate 29,044 of JAYUUN010000020.1, forward strand.
GCTCCGTACCATCCATGCCCTCACGCCAGTAGAGGAGTGGCTGGTTCTGCTCACCCTCACGTCGCTGGTAGAAGCAGCGACCATGCCGCACGCTGGGGGCGGTCAGCAGGCCAATTGGCAGCAAATCAGCCAGGCGGCCAGCGATCTGCTCACGGCCTGGGTAGCTAGCCAGCACCTGCCGGGTGTGCTCGTTCTGCGCCGCCACCCACGCCTGCACCTCGGCTGCTTCTTCATCCTCCAGCCAACGGTAGGGGTCGTTGATTTCCACCCCATGCAAGTTCTCACGTACATCTTCACGCCGCGACTGTGGAGCGCGATACAATAGTTCTGCCAAAGAGGAATCTCCTGCTCAGATGATTGCTTGAGTATACCAGAGGAGGGGGAAACGGTCAACCCGACTGGCTGCAACAAAAAGAGGACGAGCCGTAGCTCATCCCCTGCTTGCCGCTTGTTGGTGGAAGCTAATACTTGGTCGGCTTAAACTCCTCCATGGTGCCAGTGACCAGGAAGTTGACGCGCTCACAGATGTTGGTTACGCGGTCAGCGATCCGTTCAAGGTTGTGGGCGACCCAGAGCAGGCGGGTGGCGCGGTCAATCGTTTTGGGGTCGTTGAGCATGAAGGTAAGCAGTTCGCGGTAGACCTGGTCATATAGTTGGTCTACCTCGTCGTCCTCGCGAGCGACGTTGTTGGCGGCCTGCACATCGCGGGCGATCAGCGCATCCATTGCCGTCCGCAGCATCTCGCGTGCTTTGTCAGCCATGCGTGGGATGTCGATCAGCGGCTTGAGCGGCGGCTCGTTGCCGAGCATGATCGCCACCCGTGCAATGCCTGCGGCGTGGTCTCCCATACGTTCCAGGTCGGTAATCACATTGAGGACGGCGACAACAATGCGCACGTCCACCGCCATTGGCTGCTGGGTAGAGGTGACAAAGATGCACTTCTCCTCGATCTCAAACCGCTTGGCGTTGATCTTGTCATCGTCGGCAATCACTAGGCGGGCGGTGCTGAGATCGCGGTTTTTGAGGGCATCAATGCTACGGGTGATCGACTTGTCTACCATGCTGGACATGACCAGCAACTCGTCCTGCAAATCCTTGAGTTCGCGGTCGAAGGTGGGGCGGGTTGAGACCATACTGTACTCCTCTTTGTGTGCTACTTTGATGCGGCTGCTCCTACCGAAGCGAAAAGTGCGGAGCAAGACCAGCAGTGCGATCATCCAAAGCGTCCGGTGATGTAGTCTTCAGTACGCTTCTCGGTCGGCTTGGTGAAAATTCGGCTGGTCGGGCCAAACTCGATCAGGTGTCCTGGGCCGTCGGTCGCCAGCATGAAGGCAGTGTAGTCGCTGACGCGGCTGGCCTGCTGCATATTGTGGGTGACGATCACGATGGTGTACTGGCTCTTTAGCTCCTCGATCAGGTTCTCGATCTTCAGGGTGGCGATGGGGTCAAGGGCGGAGCAAGGTTCGTCCATCAGCACGATCTCTGGCTGCACTGCAATGGTGCGGGCAATGCACAGGCGTTGCTGCTGGCCGCCAGAGAGGGAGGCACCGCTGCGGCTGAGGCGATCCTTCACCTCATCCCACAGGGCTGCCTGGCGCAAGGATTGCTCGACTATCTCCAACCCCTCTTTGCGACCAATGCGCCCACCGTTCAGCTTGATACCCGCCAGCACGTTCTCGGAGATGCTCATGGTGGGGAAGGGGTTGGGCTTCTGGAAGACCATCCCGATCAGGCGGCGCACACGCACCGGGTCAATGCCAGCGGCGTAGATATTCTGGCCGTCAATAGAGACCTCACCCTCCACGCGAGGGCTGCCTGGTGTGACTTCGTGCATCCGATTGAGGGTGCGGATCAGGGTGGACTTGCCACAACCGCTGGGGCCAATCAGGGCTGTCACCTTGTTCGGCTCCATGTCCATGTTCACGTCCTTGACCGCCAGGTAGTTGCCATAGTAAGCATTGAGGTTGCGGACGCTCATGCCCTTGCCCTTGACTGCGGTCTCGGCCAGCACTGTGCCAGCGACGGGGGTAGTGGTGTTGATTTCTTCTTGCGCTTGCATCGCTCTACCTTACCTTCTTTCCACGGGTGGCCCAGCGAGCCAGTAGACTAAAGATCAGAATGATGGTAATCAGGATCAGGCTGGCACCCCATGCGCTACTGATGCGGAAGACCTCGTTGGGTGGGTAGCCAGCATTGGTGTAGATCGTAGTTGGTAGGGAGCCGACTGGCACCATCGGGTTGAGCCTGCCAATGAAGTTGTTGCCATTATAGTTCTCGATGCCGAGGATGGTCAGCAGCAGCGGGGCGGTCTCACCAGCCGCACGAGCAATGGAGAGAACCACGCCAGTGATGATGCCACTGATTGCGCTAGGCAGCACCACTTTGACAATCGTCTTCCATTGTGGCACACCCAGGGCAAGGCTGGCCTCGCGCAAGGCGTTGGGGACTAGCTTCAGCACCTCCTCAACCGTGCGGGCGATAATGGGGGCCATGATGATCGCCAGGGCGATGCCACCGGCCAAACCAGAGTAGTGACCAAAGGTGTTCCTGACCAGCAGGGTGGCGACGAACACGCCGACGATGATCGAAGGCAGGCCGGTCAACATATCGGCGATGAAGCGCACGGCGAAGGCGAAACGACCACGCCCATACTCTGACAAATAAACTCCTGCCAGCACGCCAATGGGGATGGCGATCAGCGCACCGAGGCCGACCACGATCAGGGTGCCGAGGATCGCAGGCCCAATACCACCTTCAGAGGGCGTGGCGGTGAAGAAGTTGAAGTTGAAGGGTCCAGTAGTGCCGTCAGCACGGACAAAGAAGGACTCGAAGCCTCGCTGCACCACGTAGTAGAGAATGACTAGCAGCAGGCCGACCGCGAGCAAGGCAGCCAGACCAACCAGCCCGGCCATGATCAGGTTGACCACGCGACGAGTGGCGAAGCGCGCCCGCTCGATTGCGCTGTTTTTGCCTGTCACCTCAAGGGCGTTAGTACGGCGGAGGGTATTTTGCGACTCCATGTTTGCTTTCCTTTCCACCCTCAGTTACGCAGGCTGGCATTGTCTGGCGCAGTGAAGTGGACGAGCAGGCGGCTGCCCGCGTTGATGATTGCGCTGATCAGCAGCAACACCAGACCAACCGCCACGACCGCGCTGAGGTTGAGGCCCGCCTTCGCGTCGTTAAACTGGGTGGCGACCAGGCTTGCCATAGTGTGGCCGGTGGTAAAAAGGTTGCCCTTGCCGACTGCGCTCACGCTGCCGCCGATCACCATCGTCACCGCCATCGTCTCACCGAGGGCGCGACCCAGGCCGAGGCCTACACCGCCAATGATACCACCACGGGCGTAGGGCAGCACGGCCTTGTTGATCGTCTCCCACTTGGTTGCACCGAGAGCCAGCATCCCCTCTTTTTGCAGCGGCGGCACCGTCTTGATGATCTCGCGGCTGATCGACATGATCGTGGGCAGGATCATGATCGCCAGCACAATGCCAGCGGTGAAGTAGCCGCGCCCGCTACCAGTGATCCTGCCGAAGATGTCGCCTAGCACCGGCCAGCCCTTGAACAGATCGTGGAGGAAAGGCATTACCCCCTGTGGGCCAGCCCCCTTCACGTTCGGCACGTTGTACATGATCGGGACGACGACGGCCAAAGCCCAAAAGCCGAAGATCACGCTCGGCACGGCGGCCAGCAGTTCGATCACAAAGCTGACTGGGGTTGCCAGCCACCTGGGGGCATACTCAGAGATGTAGAGCGAGGCACCGACGGCGATGGGGGTCGCCAACAGCAGGGCGATCAGCGAGGTGGTCAGGGTGCCAAAGATGAATTGCCAGGCACCGAACTTGTTGTCCACCGAAGCGTCCCAGGTGTCGCTGCTAATGAAGCTGAGGCCGAACTTTTGGATTGCCTCGCTAGAATAGAAAAGAAGCACCATCGCCACTGCAACGAGCAGCAAGATAATGGCGAAGCCAGAGAAGTAGGTGAGCCCCCGGAAGATAGCATCCGCCCCGCTGCGCCCTTCCCCAGGGTTGAGGCGCGGCTTGGGGGTTCCTACCTGACGTGGATCGAGCGATACAGCCATACACGAATCCTTCCGCTGATCGAGCCAGCCTGTGGAGTGAATAACGGGGAACTGCTGCTGTCCCGCCTGCGCCACAGTTTACCCGCTGTTGGCTGCCCGGCAAGAGTCATTTGGTTAGACCTTGATCCTCTTTAATTTAACCAGCTAGCTGCCAATATGTCAACTCACCAGCCCACAACCGTAGAGTTATAGAATGGGGCTAGCAGGGCTGACAGCGGCAAGTAGCCTGCCGCCAACCCTGCTGGCTAACGAGGAGTTACGGGCGGACGGGCTGCCCGCTGATCGTCATCTTGTTGAGGTTCTTCCAGGCCAGGCTTTGCAGCGGAGCCGGGAGCGGGGCATAGAAGTTGTCCTTGTGGAACTTCTGGCCCTCGGTGATCGACCACCAAAGCAGGTTGAACAGGGCAGTGGCCTTCGCCTTGTCGGTCTGGTTCTGGTAGACGACGAGCCAGGTGGCGGCGCAGATCGGGTAGGTCTTGTCGCCATCTTCTTCGGTCAAGCTGAAGCGGAGGTCATCAGGGTACTTCTTGCCGTCGGCAGCGGCGGTCACGCTGTCTAGGGTCGGCTCGATGAACTTACCGGCCAGGTTCTTGACGTTGGCGTAGGGCAGCTTGGCCCCAATGGCGTAGTTGAGTTCGACGTAGCCAATGGCGTAGGCGTTGCTGGTCACGCCCTGGGATACGCCCTGGTTGCCGTTGCCGCCGATCTGGCCGTCCTTCCACTTAGGAGCGGTGCCGACCCCGATCTCGTTCTTAAACTGCGCGCTCTTCTTGGCGAGGTAGTCGCTGAAGATGTTAGAGGTGCCGCTACCGTCCGAGCGGTGAACCACCACGATGTCGGCGGATGGCAGGGAGATGCCGGGGTTGTTGGCCTTGATCTTGGCATCATCCCACTTGGTGATAACGCCCAGGTAGATGTCGGCGATGTTCTCGCCAGTGAGGTTGATCTTGTCGCTGGCACTGAAGCCAGGCAGGTTGTAGATTATCACCACTGCGCCGAGAGCGGTGGGGATGTGCAGCACAGGGCCGCCCTTGGCTGCGGCGATCTCAGCGTCGCTCAGGAAGCTGTCGCTGCCTGCGAAGTCGACGGTCTGGGCGGCAATGTCGCTCTTGCCCTTGCCACTGCCACCACCGGCGTAGTTAATGGTGACGTTGTACTGGGTCTTGTAGGCAGCGAACTGCTTGTCGTAGAGCGGCTTGGGGAAGGTTGCGCCGCTGGCATTCAGGGTGTCGGAGCCACCAGCGATCAGGCTGAAGGCGGGGACGGGGGTACCAGTAGAACCACCAGCACCTTGACCAGCGTTCTTGTAAACCCAGTCATAGTAGTGCTGGCCGATATTGCCGACCTGCACCTTGAAGCCCTCAGGGGCGGAGGGAACGTAGGTGACGATGCGCCGCTCGAACGCCTGGATCAGCACGTCGGTGCCTTCCTTGCCCGCGATCTTGACCTTAGCCCAGTAGGCTTCGCTGATCGGCAGGCCGCTGGCGTAGAAGGTCGGGTTGCTCAGTTGCTCGGTAGCCTGCTGGCCGTTGGCTAGCACTGGCCCCTTGGCGTTGAGGAAGTCAACGAAGACCGCCGGGATGTTGTGACCAGTGGCAGCCTCGAAGTAGCTGACCTTGGTGCCAGCGTCGCTAGCCTTGGTTGCGTCGGTGCCGACCGTACCCGCCTTGTTGATCGTGGCGGTGGCGTTCTGGCCGCTCTTGTCGGTGGTCTTGCCCAGTAGGGCCTTGAAGGTAGCGTAGGTCGGTGCGTTCTTATCGTCGCCGTCCGAGGCCATGGGGATGTCAGCGGAGTAGCGATCCTGGTAACTGCTCTTGCCAATCTGCTTGCGCCCGCTGATCAGGTCAACGGCGAGCAGGCCGTTAGTCACGGTCTTGTCGCTGCCAGCCAGTTCCATGCGGCTCTTGTCGAAATACTGCACGGTCATCTGGCCGCCAGTGGCTTCAGCGAAAGGCTCCTTCAGCAAACCACTGATTGGGGCTGGCCCCCAGTAGTAGCTGCGCTTGACAGTGCCGTTAGCAACGAGGCTATCGGTGCGGTTCCAGAGAGCCTGGAACTCTGGGGTAGCGAAGGCCTGGGCCTGTGCGCCTACCAGCCCGGCGGGGATCAGCATCCCCAGCATCAGGGCGAGGGCGAAAATCCGTACTGCGACAGACTTCTTCATAAAGACTCTACTCTCCTCTTGGCCTTGCAGCCATCTACACTATGCGGATGCGCTATTACAAACTGGCGCAGCCATCCGCTAGCTGCGCCAGTTTCTGTTTGGAAAGGTTAGGGCATCACGGCCTTGCCACTGACAGTAATCTTCTTGACCTGCGCCTGCGCCTTCTCGATCATGTTAGCAGGCAGGGGGGCATAGCCAAGCGTACCGTGGTAGCTTTGGCCCTGAGTTAGCTCCCAGTTGAGCAGGTTGACAACCGCAATGGCCTTCGCCTGGTCAGTCTGGTTCTCACGTACTAGCAGCCAGGTGGCCGCCACGATGGGGTAAGCACCGGCGTTGTCAGGGTTGTTGAGGGTGAAGCGCAGATCATCTGGGAGGCTGCCACCCTGGGCGGCCAGGCTAACGCTGCTCCCGCTCGGCGTGATAAACTTGCCACTCTTGTTCTGCAAGTCAGCGAAGGGTAGCCCCGCCCCAACCGCGTAGTTGAGTTCAACGTAGCCAATACTGTAGGCCGTACCTTGGATTGCCTGAGCAACACCCTGGTTGCCGGTTCCACCCACTTGGCCGTCCTTCCACTTGGGGGCGGTGCCGACCCCAATGGTGCTGCTGAACTCTGGGCTAATCTTCGCCAGGTAGTTGCTGAAGTTGGCACTGGTGCCGCTACCATCCGAGCGGTGAACTACCACGATGTCGGCAGCAGGCAACTGGAGGTTGGGGTTGTTGGCAAGGATGGCTGGGTCGTTCCACTTGGTGATCTTGGCGAGGTAGATGTCTGCGATGTTTGCACCAGTGAGCTTGATCTTGTCAGTGGCACTGAAGCCAGGCAGGTTGTAAATCATCACAATGGCCCCAATGGCTGCGGGGACGTGCAGCACGTTGCCCTTGCCACCTGCGCTGGCAGTCGCCAGTTCAGTGTCGCTCATGAAGCTGTCACTACCAGCGAAGTCAACAGTGCCTGCGCTGATGTCGCTCTTGCCCTTGCCGCTGCCGCCACCTGCGTAATTGATCGTCACACCATACTGCTTGCCGAAGTCAGCAAACTGCTTGTCGTAGAGTGGCTTGGGGAAGGTCGCGCCGCTGGCGTTGAGGGTCTTGGCTGCCCCCGCAATTGGGCTAAAGCTCCCCATTGCGCCGGGGGTCATCATCGTGGCCGGGGTGGAACCCGCAGCCGGGGTAGTAGCAGTAGTGCTGTTGTTGTCGCAGGCCGCCGCACTCAGGACCAGGCCGAGTAGCACGAACAGGCTGGCGAGGCGGATGCTCAGGTTACGATAGTTCATCAGGCTAGTTTCTCCTCTGTTTGCTTTGTACACAAGGCACACAATAGGGCCAAAGACGCTTTCCAGTTGCAACACGTTGGTAATGCTAACATCTCAGCTTTAACGGCTGTTTAACGACTGATCGCCTACCCTTTAACAGGATGTTAACTTTTGGTTAACAAGATGTTAAGAGGGCTGGCAGTAGCCATTTCTGTCCTACTATGGATGCTAGCAGGCTCCATGTGAGGAGCGGCTGATTGGCGCAGGTGGCTTCCGCTTCAGCCGCTAGCGGGGGAAACTAGGCAGATGTGGTATAGTAGATAGGATGTTTTTCCAGAGGGTGAGACCAGAACGATGCTGACCGTCTCTACTGCACTTGCTAGCCTGATCGTGCCACACACGCTACCGCTTGCGCTGGGCCAGCCAGACGCACTGGCCGAAGTGCTGAAGCTGTTCAACGTGATGCTCTCCTCGGTCAACTTCGTGGTGATCTTCTCGCTGCTGATCTACGTCCTCTTTCACAGTTGGCGCAACGTGGTGGCTCGTAGCTTTAGCTTGCTGATCGCTACCCTGATGCCAGTGTACATCGCCATCATCATCCTGCTGATCCTGCCCGCCAGTTCGCTTAGTGAGGCTAGTTTCTGGCTGCACGTGCAGTGGTTGGGCATTGCCTTTGTGCCAGCCGCCTACCTACACTTCAGCAATGTACTATTGGAGACTACCAATGCTTTCTCCTTGCGGCGCAGGGTTGGAGTGCGCCTGGTTTGGCTGGCCTCACTTACCTTCTTTCTGATCGCTAGTTTCAGCAGCCTGGTGATCGAGCAGCCGACTGGCGGCGCACCTACGCGCTGCCTGATCAACAACGGGGCGTGCTACAACAGTGGGCCAGTGTTCATTATCTTCTTCTTTTATGCTATAATCGTGATGGTCTGGGGTATCAGCAGCATCCTCCGAGCGCGCAACCGTGCGCTAACTTCCTCTAGCCGCCGCCGCCTCAGCTACCTAACCATTGCTAGCACGGCACCCGGAGTGGCAATCTTCCCCTACCTGACCACTGTTGCTCTCGCCCCCTCCAACTTCCTACCTCGCACTCTCCTGTTCCTCACCCTGGTGGGCAATCTTGGCCTGGTCGTCCTCAGCGTGATGATGGCCTACAGCGTGGCCTTCAATGGCGTGCTGCTGCCAGAGCGGACGGTCAAGCACAGTCTCATCTACTATCTGCTGCGTGGCCCAGCGGTAGTGATCATCGTGATCGTCCTCGTCCTGCTCACCCCCCGCGTCGAGATCATTCTAGGTATCCCTTACACTACGGTGCTGATTTTCAGCGTCACCTTCAGCGTACTGGTCTGGCAGGCGATGATCAGCGTGGCCCACGGCTGGATCGACCGCCTGCTCTATCAGGGCGACGATGCAGACATCCGCCTGCTGCGTGAACTGGACAAATCGTTGCTGACCGAGGCCGACCTGCGCTCGCTATTTGAGAACACCCTGGCCTCGCTTGCCGACCTGTTGCGGGCTGATCGTGGTTTCGTTGCCAGCTTGCTCAACGCACGAGGAGAGTACGAACCGACGATCAGCGCAACGGTTGGTTGGGAGGGCGGCGCACAGTCGCGGGCGCAGGTGGAGGCCCAGGATCGCCTCTCGGTTGGCGGCAGCCACGCGCTTGGGGCCTTGAGCAACATCCCCGCTCAGGTGCGTTGGGCGGCACCCCGTCTGCTAGGGCGCAGCGGCCTCAGCCAACCAACAGTAGAGCTGCTGCAACCCCTGCTCGAACCCTTCAGCCCGACCGCCCGCGTCAGCTTGCCAACCCTCGACCAGGCTGGGCAACAGATCAACGTCAATATCAACGTCAATGTCAGTCTGCGTCCGCCGCTAGACGAACGCTACATCCCGATTGACGGTGTGGTAGGTCTGCTGGAGAACGGCTACCTGCTGCTTCCGCTGCGCGACAAGCTGCGCGAACAGGTGCTAGGGCTGATCGGCCTGCGCGTGGCCGGGGCGGGCTTGAGTATGACCGAGGCGGGTAGGAGGCTGGGCCTGGGCCTGGGCCTAAGCTATGAGGAGGAGGAGCGGGTGGGCCTCTACGTACGCCAGGCCGAAGTCGCGCTGGAAGATAGCCTGTTGCAGCGGCGGCTGTTCGCCACTCTACGCCAGATCAGCCCAGAGATTGCCGAGGTGCAGCGGTGGCGCAGCACCTTGCAGGAGCGGCAGCAGACCGCCCCCCTGCGGCAGCCCAATATCGCTAGCATTGTAGACGACAGCGCGATAGTGGACGATCCCGACTTCGCTCGCACTGTCAAGGACGCACTAGGCCATTATTGGGGTGGCCCGCGCCTGAGCGAGTCGCCACTGCTCAAGCTAAAGGCGGTACACGCCCTGCTACCCAGCAGCGACGAGGTGCCGAGCAAGGCACTGCGCGCCCTGCTTTCTGGGGCGATAGATGCCCTGCGCCCACCAGAGCCAGCTAGCAGTAGCGAACGTAACTCGCCCGCCTGGACAGTCTACAACATCCTCGACCTGCGCTATCGCAAGGGTGCCAGCGTACGTGAGGTGGCAGGCAAGTTGGCGATGAGCGAACCCGACTTCTACCGCAAGCAGAAGGCTGCCATCGCCGAGCTAGCCAAGAGCATCGCCCACCTGGAGCGTGAAGCCCTGCTCAAGTGATTAGTGCGCTGCGTGCTGCCACAGTGAACAGGCACTCGCTGCCGCTGCAATGTTTGCCAGCGATGCTATAATAGAATGTAGGTGAGATGGCGGCTGTGCAATAGGAGGTCGTAGTTATGGATGGTGCAGAGAGCAAGGCGCAGGGTACAGTAGAGCAGTTTCGGCAGGCGTTGGCTGCCGACCCTCGTGGCAAGGTGATCGCCCGCAATGCCAGCGACGCGCAGCTCGCAGAACTTGCCCAACAGGCCCAGGTGATGGGCAAGTTCGACATTGGCAACATCAATGCCCAGGGTGGTACTGCCCTGGTGGGCAACAACAACACCGTCAATAGCCTGACTAACTTTGTCCTGAGCCGGATCAAGCAGACGGCGGTGCAGCACGCCAGCCCACCAACCAGGGGCTTCCAGGGCCGCGACCAGGAACTCTCCCGCCTCGCTGTCTTGCTCGGCAGCAGTAACACGGTAAGCATCACTGGCCTGGCCGGGATCGGCAAGAGCGGCCTGGCTGCTCGCTACTACGAGGCCCAGCGTGACCGTTCGCCGTACCGTTGCTGGCGCGACCTCCGCCGCGACAAGTCTATCGCAGGTCTGGCCGCTGCTCTCGCTGCCCGTGTCGCCCTCTCCTTCGACCCCGATGAAATAACCAACCCCGACAACCAGGCCGCCTGGGTGGTGCAGACGATCTACGACTTGAACAGCAACACCCCAGCCGACATCAACTTCTTGCTGGTCTTCGACAACCTCGATACCGTGCTGGGTGACGATGGTGTGCCGCAGGAGCCGGGCTGGGGAACGCTGCTCACGTACGCCAACGACCTCGGTGACCACTGCCGCCTCTTGCTCACCAGCCGCGTAATCCCCCACGACGCGCAAGGCAGGCAGCTACCCAATCTCTATCGCATTCAAGGCCTGGATGCTCCAGCCTCGCGCAAGCTGCTGCTTGGCTACGTGCCAGCTGCTGATCCCGACCTCCTAGACAAGGCGGCCCAGCAGTCTAGCGGCCATCCGCAGGCATTGATGAGCCTCGGCAACCTGGCTGCCAGCTTCCCACTTGACTTCCTCCTCGCTCAGGAGCAACTTTGGCGTTCTGAACTACTCGATCTGCTCTGGGGCAAGTTGGCCGCTGACAAGCAGGAGATGCTTAAGTACATCAGTCTGTTTGAGCAGCCAGTCAGCCCGGCTGATATTGCTGGCACGCTTGCTTGCTACGACCAGATCGGGCGTGGCGAAGGCACAGGCGGCAAGGCAGCCCCACGCGCTGGCTGGGACGAGTACACTATCACCCGCCTGGCTCTCAACCTCAGTCGTCTGTCCTTGCTAGACCTCAGCGGCGGACGCTGCAATATAAGCATGATCGTGCGGGACTATGCCTCTGCGCTGGTAGCCGACCAGGATGCTTACCACCGGGCTGCCACCATCTGGTTTGAGCGTAAGTACAGCCGCTCCCCCCATCAGAATCCCCCCACTGACCGGGCGGCTGTCCAACCGCTGCTTGATAGCTTCTACCATCTATGCTGCGCTACCAACTACGCCGCCGCTGACCATCTGCTGCACAGCCGCCCTCTCGCTTACACGAATGAGCAGCCTCTAACTCTTGCAGTGCTGCTCGCTCAGTGGCAGGAATATGCCGCCCTCGTCGCGCTGGCCGAACAATTGGCTGGCTGCAATAGCGATCTCCTACTACGGGCCAGAGCCTTGACTACGCTCGGCACCGCCCACGCTGGCCTGGGTGGCTACAGCGAGGCCTTGAGCTATTATCGGCAGGCGTACGTCATATACAAAGATGCTGGGGACGATGATTTGCTGACTGCTCTCAGTCGGTTGGCTCTAGCAGTGGAAAAGAAGCGTTATCGTACTTATACGCTGCCTCGTGACACTCCCTGATAGCAAGCTGATAGCTTTTGATAGCTCCTGTTTCGTAGAATAAAGGTAACGCAGTTCGTTAACTTTGTCACGAACAGGAGCGCACCATGAGTGATGAGCAGCACACACACAACCCAGCGACGATCAGTTCTCGCATCCCCGGCTTCTACAACCTGACTGTTGAGCAGCGGCAACGCTGGTTGGCGATGGAGGCTGGTTTGCGAACCCAGGCTCATGCCTTCGACAGTGGTGGCCTTGATCTGGCCCGCGCCGACAAGATGATCGAGAACGTAGTCGGCCTCTATGCTCTACCGCTGGGGGTCGCTCTCAACTTCCAGGTGAATGGGTGTGATTACCTGGTGCCGATGGTGATCGAGGAGCCGAGCGTGGTGGCGGGGGCGAGTTTCGCTGCCAGGCTGGCCCGCGACGGGGGCGGTTTTACTGCCGAGACCGACGAAGCCTTGATGATCGCTCAGGTGCAGGTAGTTGAGGTGCCAGACATGGCGGCGGCGATGGCGCGACTGAACGAGCGCAAGGCCGACCTGCTGGCGTTGGCTAACCAACAGGACGCTATCCTGGTCAGGCTAGGCGGTGGCGCACGCGACCTTGAGTGGCGTGAACTGGACACCCGTCTTGGCCCCATGCTGATCCTCCACTATATAGTAGACGTGCGCGACGCAATGGGCGCGAACGCCGTCAACACGATGGCCGAGAAGACCGCCCCGCTGATCGAAGAACTGACTGGCGGGCGTGTCTACCTGCGTATCCTCAGCAACCTCGCTGACCGCCGCCTCGCCCGCGCTAGCTGCCGTGTGCCGCAAGCCAGCCTCGCTACCGATGGCTATAGCGGCGCAGAAGTAGTACGTGGTATCGCCCTCGCTTCTGCCTTCGCTGAAGCCGACCCTTACCGGGCTGCGACGCACAACAAAGGGGTGATGAACGGCATTGACGCGGTAGTAATTGCCACTGGCAACGACTGGCGGGCAATCGAGGCGGGAGCGCACAGCTTTGCCGCTCGCTCTGGCCGCTATACCGCGCTCACCCGCTGGGACGCAGACGCGAACGGCGATCTTGTTGGTAGCATCGAACTGCCGCTGGCTGTCGGCCTCGTTGGTGGCGCGACGAAGGTACATCCAGGAGCGCAGGCGGCGGTCAAGATGCTGGGGGTGACGACTGCCCGCGAACTGGCGGCGGTAATCGCTAGTGTCGGCCTCGCCCAGAACCTTGCTGCAATCCGTGCATTGGCGACCGAGGGTATCCAGCGCGGCCACATGGCCCTGCACGCCCGCCAGGTAGCGGCGGCGGCGGGCGCGAACGGCGAACAGATTGAACAACTTGCGGCCAGAATGGTGAGTGAGAAGAATATCAAGGTGGATCGGGCAGCCGAAATCCTCAAGGAGTTGCGTGCAAATGGATAACACAGTTGGCATCACCGGCTACGGGGCGTATGTACCACGAATGCGGATCAAGACGAGCGACATTGCGGAGGAGTGGGGCGTGGAGGGCAATACGATCTCCAAAGGCTTGCTGCTGCAAGAAAAGAGCGTGCCAGCGGTTGACGAGGACACGATCACCCTCTCTGTCGAAGCGGCTACTTATGCCATCCAACGGGCGCAAGTGAGCCGCGCCGACGTGGGTGCGGTCTACATTGGGAGCGAAAGCCACCCCTACGCGGTTAAGCCCAGCGGCGTAGTCGTCGCCGAAGCCCTCGGCCTCTCGCGCCAAATCCACGTGGCCGACTACGAGTTTGCCTGCAATGCCGGGGCGCAGGCCATGTTCGTGGTCAGTGGCCTGGTGCGTGGTGGGGTGATCAAGAACGGCCTCGCTATCGGGGCCGACACCAGCCAGGGCGCACCGGGCGACGCGCTGGAATACTCGGCTTCTGCCGGAGCCGCCGCCTTCCTCTTTGGCACCAGCAACGTAATCGCCAGCCTCGATGCCTTCTACTCCTACACCAGCGACACGCCCGACTTCTGGCGGCGGGAGGGGATGATGTACCCCCGCCACGCTGGCCGCTTTACCGGGGAACCAGCCTACTTCAGCCATGTGAGCGCGGCGGCGAAGGGGATCATGGAGCAGAGTGGCACCCAGGCGGGCGACTTCAAGTACGTGATCTTCCACCAGCCGAACGGCAAGTTCCCCCTGAATGTGGGCAAAGCTCTCGGTTTCACAGAGGAGCAGATGCAGCCGGGCCGTCTCGCTCCCTGTATCGGCAATACCTACTCGGCAAGCTCGCCGCTCGGCCTAGCCGCCACCCTCGACATCGCTGACCCTGGCGACCGCATCCTGATGGTCAGCTATGGCAGCGGTGCAGGCAGTACCGCCTTCATCTTCACCACCACCAGCCAATTGGCGGCCACGCGGGAGCGCGCCCCCTACGTCAGCCAGATCACAGACCCTAGCAACCGTCGCTACCTTGACTACGGCCAGTATGCCAAGACTCGCGGCAAGATCATGCTGGGCGCGTAGTACCTACGCCGCTTGAGGTCGGGGGTGGGTCGGGTTGGGCTGGCTAGCAGACAAAAGGGTAGGCAAGATGAGAGACGTGGCGGTGCTTGGTATTGGGCAGACGAAGTTTGGCGAACTGTGGGACAAGTCGCTGCGTGATCTTTTCGCCGAAGCCAGCTTGCAGGCGATTGACGAAGCGAGCGTGCAGCCCCAGGCGATCTATGTGGCGAACGCTGGGGGTGGCTTGTACAACGGCCAGCAGCATCTCGGCGCACTGCTAGCTGACCATATCGGCCTTAGCAGTCTGGAAGCGATCCGCATCGAGGCGGCGGATGCCAGCGGCGGGGTAGCCCTGCGGCAAGGCTGGGCGGCGGTCGCTGGCGGGTTGGCTGACTACGTACTGGTCACTGGTGTGGAGAAGATGACTGACCTTGAGAGCGACTATCAAGGCTACGTGCAAACCACCTTCACCGACCAGGATGTTGAGGGCTTCAGCGGCCTCAACCTGACCGCCCTCTACGCCCTGGTTGCCCACCAACACATGGCCGCATTCGGCACCACGCGGGAGCAGATCGCTGCTGCGACGGTGCAGGCGCACGCCCACGCCCGCAAGAACCCTCTCGCTCAGTTCAACAACGCAGTCAAGCTAGAGTCGGTGCTAAATGCCGCTGCCCTTGCCTCTCCGCTACGGATGCTCGACGGTGCGCCAGCCTCAGACGGAGCGGCGGCGGTGCTGCTTGGGCCACTGGATGGGGCGCGGAAGGGGAGACTACCTCTGGTCAGGATCGCAGGCTCTGGGCAGGCGGGGGACGTGATCGCGCTGCACAACCGCCGCACTCTGACTGGCTTCCCGGCTGCCGAACGCGCCGCCGCCGCCGCCTACAAGCAGGCAGGGGTTAGCAGCAGCGACATCCAGGTGGCTGAAGTCCATGATGCTTACAGCATTGCTCTGCTGATCGCCCTCGAAGACCTCGGCTTTGTCGCTCGTGGACAGGCTGGGGCGGCGGTAGCGGAGGGGGTGGCAGGCATGGCAGGGCGCATCCCCACCAACCCCAGCGGCGGCCTGAAGGCGCAAGGCGCACCGCTCGGTGCCATCGGCGTGGCCCAGGCGGTGGAGATCGTGCGTCAACTGCGCGGCACCGCCAGCAATCAGGTGGCAAACGCTCGCCTGGGCCTCAGCCACAATGTCGGTGGGGTCGGTGGCACCGCCGTCGTCCACATCTTCAGCAAGGAGGATTAGTCATGGGTTTGCCAACTGCTCCCACCCCTCCGCGCTACTGGCGCGGCATTCCCCAACACTATCGGCTTGAGGCAGCAAGGTGCGTAGCCGCTGGCTGCAATGAGGTCAGCTTCCCGCCTCGCGCCGTCTGTGCTAGCTGTGGTGGTCGTGAGAGTGTAGTCTATCCACTGCCCCGTGAGGGGAAGCTACTTAGCTTCAGCGTGCTGCAAAGTGCGCCACCCGATTTCGCCCTTGACCCACCCTACGCTGTCGGCCTGATCGAACTGAGCGATGGCACCCGCCTGACCGCGCAAGTGACTGGCACCGACCTGGAGAACCTGCATGAGGGTATGGCAGTGCGCTATGCCTTCCGCAAGGTGCAGCAGGATGGTGAGGCCGGTACCCTCCTCTACGGCTACAAGTTCGTTCCCGCCAGGCTGCCAGAGCAGGGTGAGCGGCAATGAGCCACGTGGTACTAAACAGGTATGGTAGGCTGCTAGCTCTCCAACTTAGCTCGCCAATGGCAAACAGGTGACCAACCAGCCCACATCTACCCGGCTGGCGACTAAAACTGGGCGAGGTACTGCCCCAGGCAAGGTGATCCTTTGTGGCGAACACGCCGTTGTCTATGGGCAGCCCGCCATTGCTGCGCCGGTCAATCTGGTGCAAGCCAGCGTGACAGTGCGGCCAGGGGTGCAGGGTAAGGGGCTGGTTGTGGTTAGTCACAACCTGGACGGCTTCAGCGCAGCGGATCGCCAGCGGATCGCCGAACGGCTGGCGCACGTCGCTGCCAACGTAGCAGAACTGCTCCCCTCCAGCCCCCTTGTGGGGAAGGACACGCGTGAGTCTGCTGACCTGCTGATCGAGATCGACAGCAGCGTGCCAGTTGAGCGCGGTTTGGGTAGCGGGGCCGCTATTGGCGTGGCGATGATCCGCGCCTTTGCCTCCTACTTCAGCCTGCAACTAACCACTGAGCAGGTGAGCGCACTGGCCTTCGAGACCGAGAAGCTGCACCACGGCACACCTAGCGGGATCGACAACACGGTGGTCGCGTACAACCAGCCAGTCTACTTCGTGCGTGGGCAAGGGGTTGCATTGCTGAAGGTAGGTGCGCCGCTGCACCTGCTGATCGGTGATAGCGGCTCGCGGGGCAGCACGGCAACGGTGGTCGGCGACCTGCGCCAGCGGCACGCGGCAGCCCCCACGCACTACGATCCTATCTTGCAGCAGGTTGGCGACATAGCCCGTCAGTGTCGGGCTGCCCTAGAGGCTGGCGACGTTTCGGCGGTGGGCTGCCTGTTCGACCGTAACCATTTGTTGCTGCAAGAGCTTGACTTGAGCAACGGCAATCTGGATCGCCTGGTCGCTGCGGCGCGGCAAGCGGGGGCGTTGGGCGCGAAACTGAGCGGTGCTGGGCGCGGCGGCAATATGATCGCCCTGGTGCAGCCAGAGCGGGCAGCCACTGTGCATGACGCGCTAGTGACGGCAGGCGCGGTGGCGGTGATTGGTACAGTGGTGGAGGCTACTTGATGAAAACGATCCGCGATTATCTGGCGAGTGCTGCCACTGCGGGCGACCTGGTGACGATCACCAAGGAGGTGGACAGCCGCATTGAGGCCGCCGCCGTGATCAACCAGTTTGCCCCCCGCCCTGTCCTGTTCGAGCGGATTAGCGGCAAGGTTGGTAGGCTGGCGGCCAACATTGCCGCCAGCCGCGACCACTTTGCCGTCGCCCTCGGTCTTGCGCCAGATGCTGTGATGCCTGCCCTGATCGCTGCCCTTGAGCAGCCGCGCACTCCTTCTCTGGTAAGCCGCGCCGCCGCACCCTGTCAGGAGGTGGTAGAAGCGGTGGTCAATCTTGACCTGATCCCCATCCTCACTTACTTCGCCAGCGACCCTGGCCCATATGTGACCAGCGGGGTGTGCATCGTCATGGATCGGGAAACTGGGCGCAACACGGCGATCCACCGCCTCTTGCAGCTTGACCAACGCAGCTTTGCCGCGCGGTTGGTAGAGAACCGAGGAACGGACGCGGCTCTCAAGAAGCTGCCGCCAGAGCAGGATTTGGAGATCGCCATCTGTCTGGGTGCGCCGCCCCAGGTGTTGCTGGGGGCAGCGATCTCGCCCGCCCCAGGGGTGGACGAGCTTGCTATCGCCAACGCCCTTGCCCCCACCCCCCTTGTGGCGTGTATCACCAAGGACTTGCAGGTGCCAGCGGGCAGCGAGTGGGTGCTTGAGGGGCGGGTGACGCATCGTCTGCATACGGAGGGGCCGTTTGTTGACCTGACTGAGACGATGGACTTCCAGCGCGAACAGCCGGTGATCGAGATCGACTGCATCACCCACCGCCGCGACCCAATCTACTATGCGCTGCTACCAGGTGGTCTGGAACACAAGACGTTGATGGGCGTGCCACGTGAGCCGACCATCTTCGCCGAGGTGAGCAAGGTCTGCCGCTGCCTGGACGTGTACATCACCCCCGGTGGCACAAGCTGGCTGCACGCCGTCGTACAGATCGCCAAGCAGAGCGCAGAAGACGGCCCCCGCGCCATCGCTGCTGCTTTCAAGGGCCACCCTTCGCTCAAGCACGTGGTGATCGTAGACGAGGACATCAACCTGCGCGACCCTATGCAGGTGGAGTGGGCGATAGCGACCCGCTTCCAGGCTGACCGCAACCTGGTGGTGATCGCCAATGCGGGTAGCTCGTCGCTTGACCCCTCGGCTACGCACCTGGCAGGCCAGAAGTCGCGTGGGGCGAAGATGGGTCTGGACGCGACCATCCCCTGGCTGCACCCCGACGGCACACCGCGCAGCGAGGAGCAGTTTGCCGACTTTCGGCGGGTGGCATTCAGCGGGGTGCGGCTGGAGGATTACCTGTAGCCCGCTACCCGTTTGCCCCGACGGGTGTTGGGTGTACCCTGGTGGATGACAAAGCCGACCACGATCAGCAGCAGCAGGGTGGCAATGGCGATCTGGTAGCCGAGCCTGCCGAGGCCGAAGACAGCGGCTATTGCTAGCGTTCCGCCCCACAGCAGCGGGCCTAGCACAGCGGCAAACTTGCCAGTGATGTTGTAGATGCCCATGAACTCACCCAGCCGCTCTGGGGGGCTGAGTTCGATCATCATCGTGCGCGCTCCCACCCACGTGCTGCCCAGCGCAATGCCAGCTAGCGGGGCAATACCGAAGCGGAAGATCGTCGGCTCGGTGATGAAGATTGCGGCCACCAGCACGATCATCCACAGCCCCAGTGAAATACTGAGCGTCTTTTTGCTGCCGAGGCCGTCGTTGATGAAGCCGAAGATCACTGAGCCAATCACCGCTGCTACGATGGCCGGGGCCAGCACCGTGAATGGGCTGTCGAAGCCGACTACCTGCACTGCGTACACCCCCATGGCGATGATCACCGTGTTTAGCGCATCGGTGTAGAAGAAGTTGGCAACCAGGAAGCGGGTCAGCCCAGGGTAGTTGCGGCTGTCCTTCAGCGTACGCCAGGTCTGCGCCAGACTGTGGCGTAGCGAAGACCAGTTGAGACCAAAGTCGTTTGGCTCAAGCCCCTCCTGCTCTTTCGCTTGGGCCAGCAGCGGCTCTTTCGCGCGCTCTGCCTGGGCTAGCGGGTCGCTTTTTAGCGGATCGACGATCCCTCGCTGCGCTCCCGGCTGCAAGACTGCTGTCCCCGCTATCTCTGCCTCGACCCGGTCAGCCGCAGTGAGCCGCACCCGCCGCTCCTTGACGAGGAAGAAGCAGGGGAGGCTGAAAACGAAGAACAGGAGTGCAGTGGGGATGAAGCCGTTTTGCTCAAAACCCTTGCCAGTTTTGAAGAAGTTGGTGACGAGGAAGCCGCCGAGCAGCGCGCCCGCGTAGCCGATACCTACCCCCCAGCCGCTAACCTTACCCCAGTTTGTGGTCGTGCTGACCGAGGGGAGCAAGGCATCGTAGAAGACGAGGGCGATCTGGTAGCCGACGTTAGCCAGCACGTAGAGGCCGATCACCAGTGGCAAGCTGCTAGCCCCGATCAGGCCCATGCCGAGCGTACAGGCAATGCAGAACAGGGTGCTGCTGACCAGCCAGGGCATCCGCTTGCCGCCACCGCGGTCGCTGAGGCCGCCGATCAGCGGGCAGATCAGGGCGATGATCAGTTGCGAGATAGATTGCGGCACGCTATACTGCCAGTCGCTGTTCGGTCCAGCTACAGTGAGGACGAAGGCAGGGAAGAAGGTGGTAACTATATTGAGCGAGAAGATCGTATTGGCGAAGTCGTAGAGCGTCCAACTGGCGGTGGAGAGCAGCGTTGGCTTCGTCTCCTCGACTTCGACGCGCAAGGAGCGCACATTGGCGGCGGTGGTACTCATCAGTGGTGGTTGACCCTTTCTCTGAGCAGTTTCAGCCTTCGACCGTCGCGGCCATTATAGCACAACCCGCTGCTAATACGTGGGGCTGACAACCGCCATCTTGTGCTTGAGGACGCAGCAGGTTGGCGTTTGTGCGTGGTAGGGTGCGCTGACCCTTGTTTCGCCCACCGCCAGTTTGCGCTATAATAGGCGGCGAACAGCAGCCTACAATGGCGTGGGCTAGCATAATCGGGAAAGAGGAGCATAGCCATGACCACGCCCCTGAACCATCGCAGCAAAATTGTTTGTACCATCGGCCCTGCCTGCTGGGAGGTAGAGCAGTTGCGCCAACTAATCCTCGCTGGGATGAATGTTGCGCGCATCAACTTTTCGCACGCCGAGTACGAGTCCACCGCCCGCACCATCCGTACCATCCGCACGCTGGCTGAGGCTGAGGGTTGCAACGTGGCTATCCTCGGCGACCTGCAAGGGCCACGCATCCGCATGGGCGAGATTGCCGCCCCGGTCAGCCTGCAAGCCGGGGCCGAGTTCATCCTCTACTCTGACCCACACCACCCTGCCGATAGCAGGGGCGCGCCTATGGACTACCCCGCCCTGCCGTGTGAGGTGCAGCCCGGCAATCTGGTGTTGATCGATGACGGCCTGGTGCAACTTAGCGTGGTGGAGACTGGCGGCGACTGGGTGCGGACGCAGGTGCTGATCGGCGGGCTGGTTGGCTCGCACAAGGGGATCAACGTTCCCGGCGTGACCCTCGGTGTGCCAACAATTACGGACAAGGATCGCGCCGACCTCGCTTTCGCTCTCGATCAGGGGGTGGACATTGTTGCTCTCAGCTTCGTGCGCGTTGCCGATGACATCTACGAACTGAAGCGGCTGATCCGCCAGCATGGGACGGCTATGCCTTTGGTCATGGCAAAGATTGAGAAGCATGAGGCCGTGCGCCCAGAGAACTTTGCGGGCATCCTTACTGCTGCCGACGGTATCATGGTGGCCCGTGGCGACCTCGGCTCTGAAATGCCGACGGAGGAACTACCGATTTTGCAGAAGTGGATGATCAGCCAGTGCAACATTGCGGGCAAGCCGGTGATTACTGCGACGCAGATGCTGGATTCGATGATCCGCAACCCGCGCCCCACTCGTGCTGAGGCCACCGATGTGGCGAACGCGATCTTCGATGGCACCGACGCAACGATGCTCAGTGGCGAGACGGCCAGCGGCAAGTACCCGCTCGCGGCGGTGCAGACGATGGGCCGCATTGCAGCCCGCGCCGAGCAAGCCTTCCCCCACGAAATCTGGGCTGCCAGCCACCACCTGTGCTCCTTCGACAAGCACTTCACCCTCGACCCAGAGTCGGCGGCAGTGCTGAACGGCCAGAACCACGTGACCGAAGCGGTCTGTCAGGCGATCAGCGAGATTGCTACCGAGCTTGGAGCGCGAGCTATCGTGACGATCACCCGCAGCGGCTATACCGCCCGCCATATCGCCCGCTATCGCCCAGCCATGCCGATCCTGGCGATCACAGACCAGCCAACCACCCGCCGCCAGTTGGCTTTGACCTGGGGGGTAGAAGCCTACCTGGTGCCAGTCTTCAGCAGCACCGACGAGATGTTGGCGGCGGGGGTGCAGGCTGCCCAGCAGCATGGCATGGTGCAGCCCGGCGACCTGATCGTGATCAGCGCGGGGTTGCCGCTGAATGTGCCGGGCAACACCAACATGATCAAGGTACATACGGTGGGGGAGAGGGTGTGATGCGGATCGGCTTCGACGCACGGCTAGTCTACTACCAGCAGGCGGGGATCGGCCAATACATCATCAACCTGCTGGCTGCCCTCACCGAGCTTGAGCAGGAGCGGGCCGCCCCGGAACGCAACCAATACGTGATCTTCCAGCGGGGCCGCGACGAACTCCCGCTCGTCACCGAGTCCTTCCAGCAGCGCGTCAATCTCCGTACTCCTGCTCATCACCGCTTCGAGCAGCCTGCGCTTAGTCTGGAACTGGCCCGCTTCGCCGGGCTGGATGTGCTGCACAGCCCCGACTTCATCCCCCCACTCTGGTTGGCGCGGCTACGGCGGCCCGCCAGCGTCGTCACCATGCACGACCTCGCCTTCCTGCGCCTGCCCCACCTCAGCCTGCTGACCGGCGAGAGCAAGGGCTACTACGGTCAGGTGCAGGCAGCAGCACGGGCAGCCCGGCGCGTGATTGCCGTTTCCGAGAGTACGCGGCGCGACATTATCGAACTGCTGGGTGTGGACGAGCGCAAGGTGGCGGTAGTCTACGAGGCGGCCAACGCCCTCTACCACCCGGTTGGCAGGCAGGAGTTGCGTCGCCACCTGACGATCAGCCTGCGCGAGAAGATTGGCGACCAGCGCGGCTTCATCCTCTTTGTCAGCACGATTGAGCCGCGCAAGAACATCCCCACCTTGCTGCAAGCCTATGCTATCCTGCGCGACACCGTGGGCGAGGGTCTGCCTAACCTAGTGCTGGCCGGGCGCAAAGGCTGGCTGTTCGACGAGGTGTTTGAGCAGGTTCGCAAGCTCGGCCTGCGCGAACAGGTGATCTTCACTGGGGCGGTGACGGCGCAGGAATTGCTCTATCTCTACAATCAAGCGGTGCTGCTCGCCAGCCCCAGCTTCTACGAGGGCTTTGGCCTGCCAGTATTGGAGGCGATGTCTTGTGGCCTACCTGTCGTCGCGGCTAACAGCAGCAGCTTGCCAGAGGTAGCGGGCGCGGCGGCGATCCTGGTTGCTCCCAGCGATGTGGAGGGTTGGGCCGCCGCTATGCGCCGCTTGCTCGAAGACGAAACGTTGCGCCGCGACCTGCGCGAGAAGGGCTTGCAGCAGGCGCGCACCTTCTCCTGGCGGCGGGCCGCAGCAGAGACGCTGGTGGTCTATCAAGCGGTGGCAGAGGAGTTATGGCAGAAGAACAAAACTACCTGATTGTTGGTCTGGGCAACCCTGGGCCGGTCTACAGCCGCACCCGCCACAATGCGGGCTTTATCTGCGTGGAGCGGATGGCAGAGCGCAACAGCCTGGCCTTCGACAGCCGCAGGCTGAAGGCTGAGATCGCACGTGGCACGGTCGCCCTCAAGCCGCTGATGCTGGCTAAGCCGCAGACCTATATGAATGAGAGCGGCCAGAGCGTTGGCGAACTTGTGCGCTGGTACAAGGTTGACCTCAAGAACCTGCTGATTATTTACGACGAACTCGATCTCTCCCCCGGCCAGTTGCGCCTGCGCGAACGTGGCTCAGCGGCAGGCCACAATGGGGTCAAGTCGATCATCCAGCACCTCGGCACCGACGAGTTTGCTCGCCTGCGCTTCGGTATCGGTAGGCCAGAGCGAGGCCTGGGCCGCGACTATGTACTGAACAACTTCACTCGTCAGGAGCAGCCGATCATCAGCGACACGATAGACCTTGCCGCCGAAGCTGCCGAAACCTGGCTGCGCGAAGGGATTGTTGCAGCGATGAACAAGTACAACGCGGGTAGCAAGTGAGCGACGCAGCGGGCGGTTGGCAGCACAAAAAGGCAGAGGCTATGCGGCCCCTGCTTTTTCGCACGCGGCTAGCGGTGGGTTAGAGGAAGAAGGAGAGGGCGACGAGGATTATCAGCGCGATGGCAGCTAGCACTATCAGGCGGCGAATGTCCTTCCGCACAAATACCAATTCATCCTCGACCGACAGGGTAGCGGCTGCGTTCCTGCGTCCTATCGGGCCACCGTAGCTAAGGCCAGTGCGGGTGGCAGCCGCAGCCCGCCCACGAGTGGGCGCACTCAGGCGGTTGGCGGTGGGCGGCAGTGCAGCAAGCGCAGTACCGGCCTTCAACTCGTCGCCGTTGCTGGTGGCGAGGGGGGCAGGACTAGCCTGCGCCTGCATTCGCCGCCGAAACTCGGCTGCTTTGCGTACCTCTGCCGCGTTGGGGTTGCTCTTGCCAGGGGCCGTCTTGATTTCCTTCTTGGGCATAGTCGTCTAGTATTCTCCCTGCGTTGGTCACATAGGGGGGCGGCTAGGGTGCGGCCCCGCCAACAAGCGGTTTGCTAAAAAAGCACTGCCGTATTATACTCCGTCTACCGCTATTTTGCAAACGAGGGGGTGTCCACCAATGGCTGATGCAGAGAGGCAACCTTACGACCCGGCCCGTGCCGCAAGCAACGTCGAAGCTGCCTTGCAACCGATGCTGGCGGCGACCAGTAGTAAGGGGCTGGACGAGCCACCGCCTGGCGGCAAGTTCGCGCTGGTGATGAGCGGTGGCGGGGCAATGGGGGTGTACGAGGCGGGGGTACTCCAAGCCTTCGCCCTTAACGGCTTCAAGTTCGACGTGCTGGTTGGCACTTCGATTGGCTCGATTAACGCTGCGGTCTATGCTGAATATAGCCGCCGCCGCGAACAGCCCGCCAACCTGCCAGGCGGCAGCGGACAGTACGAGGAGGCCGATACCTACCTGCAACACTTCCTCCTGTTCTGGGAGTACATCAACCAGGCGAAGGTGATCGACTTTGACTATCCACCAGTGCGGGCAATCCTCCACGATCTGCGAAACCTCGACGTGGAGATTGGTCAGCTTGTCAACCTCTGGCTAGCCCTTACCGACGAGGCTCTCGACCGAGAGGCGCGGGCGGCTGGCTTGCGCCGCTTCTTCGCCAAAGCGCGTCGTTTCAACGCCTACATTGGCCTTGCCTATGCGATCAGCCCTGCTGTGCTGGTTAGCCTCTTTCGCCCTGGTGACGACCTCTACGATGCGATTCGTAAGGGGTTGACCCAGATGAACGCTGGCTCAAGCGATGCACCAAGCGACGAGTTGCGGGGCAGCGACATCCGCAGTCGTCTGCGCCCAATCCTGCAAACCGCGCTGATTGGCTACTACGAGGCAAAGGGGCCAAATGACCCCATCCTCAAGTCGCTGTTCAGCAACCAGGCGGTGGTTAATCTGCTCACTACCTTCCCCGCTGTAACGGTGGACGAGCAGTCGCCTGCCCTTGCTGCCCAGCTAGCCGCTCCTAGCGACGGCCAGCCCCGTGTCAGCTTGCCGCCGCTTAGTTTCGCCGATTATGAGCAGACGAGCGGCATTGTGTTGCGCTTCCCCCGCTCCAACGCCCGCACCGGCCAGCTTGAGGTGGCCGCCCGCCTGTCGCTGGAAGAAGAAGTGTTGGACACCCTCACCTGGTTTAATAAGCTGTTTGGCCTGGCTGCCCCCACCCTGGACGCGCTCAAGCAGGCCGCTGCTGACGAGAGCGAGACACGCCTACGTCAGTTGCACCCTGCTGAGGAACAGGTAATGGCTGTGCAGCAAGGCCATGCACTGCTTGATAGCTGGCAGCCCAGCCAGAGCGAGATTGATGGGTTGGTTGACCTGATTTTCAGCCTGGAGACGCGCCTGGCGGTGATGACCGCCCGCGACGGCTTGCGCCTGCGCCGCAGCAAGTTTGTGCTGGGCAACCCTGACTTGCGGCGGGCGGTGCTGGCGAGTGCTGCCCTGCAAACCATATTGCCGCCAGTGACGATTGACCAGATTTACCCGCTGATCAATCCCGCTGAGCATGGCGACCCGGCCAACGACGTAGACAACGCTGCTCTCCGCGAGGTGATGACCCTCTGTCTGGCCTACATCGCTACGAAGCCGCCGCACAGTCGGGGCGAGCGAGTTAGCGGACTTAGCTCCGCTGCTACCGCCACCTGGGTGCGCCACGCCATGCAAGCGGGGGTGGCTGACCGCGCCGCGCAGTTGCAGGGCTTTGCCCGCTTGCTGCTCACCAGCCTGCCTGTGCGTCGTGGGCGCATTGCCGCCGCCGACCTGCTGCGCTGTGTCCTCTCTAGCTGGCACACCTACTATCCTCTGCTCTTTCGCAGCCGCAATCTTAGCTTCCGCGAGGAGTACAACGATGGTGGCCCGACCGATGTCACCCCGCTGGGCAACGCCATTGATGCCTTGCGCGACCACCTGCACGCCCTACGCAGCAGCAACGCCGCGCAGAAGGTGAAGGAGTTCCTGGACGCTACCCACCACATCTACTTTATCCACCTGGCCGACGTGCCAAAGGGGGTGCGCCTGACCGACGATGGCGGGGCGGTGGCTGACGAACCGACCTATGACCCTGCCGACGCACAGGAACACAAGAGCAGCCTCACCCCGCAAGAACTTAACCAGTCGCTTAGTTACGAGTATGGCTTGCGAACCCTGAACGTCAGTCAACGGGCCAAGTACCTCTCCGACGCAGCCAACGCCCAGCGTATCAGCCGCTACATCCGCACGATTAAGCAGTTGCAGCAGGGTCGCCCCGCTAGCGACCATGCGCTGGCTGATGACGAACTGCTCGACACCAACGTGGTCAACATCTACCCGGACGAGATGCTGACCAGCCTGCTGGGCTTCGACCGACGCACTGGCTACAGCCACAATCACCAGCGGCGGATGATTGCGATGGGTTGTGCGAACACCATGGAGACGCTCTGGCGCGAGTTGCAGAAGGCTGGCTCGTCGGCCCGCTACCACTCGCTGCCGCCTGAGGTGGCCCGCAACCTGCAAGAGCGTTGGCTAACCCCAGTCGCCCAGTCGGATGGCCGCCAAACCCTCTACTGCCACAACTGTGCCTGTATGTACCGCGCCGAGTGCAAGCTGACCAAAGTGCAACCCACCCGCAGCAGCAAGCCCACTTGCGAGTGACCACCCGCAGGCGCAGGGAGCAGTTAACCGACATTTTGCAAACTCTTTACCAACGTTTAATCGTATAACCTGTGTGGCAAGGTACACGGTGTGCTATAATAAGAGCGAACCAAACGTCTTGTCAGGCTTTCACGCATATCAATCCCGTCGCAGTTAGCCCAGCCTTGCGGCCCACCGCCCCGCCGCAGCCCCGCATAGGCGCAGAATAGAAGGAGTATCCTGATGAACTTCGGCATACCTGAACTGCTAATCATCCTGGTAATTATCATCGCCGTCTTCGGCGTAGGCAAGCTGGCGAACGTCGGCAGCGCGCTCGGCAAGAGCGTGAAGGATTTCCGCGAGTCGGCTGGCACGCCGCTGCCGCCCGGCACAACCAAGACCACGACTACCAGCACCAGTGTCGTCCCCACCAACGAGGACAAGACAACTATTGGCTAGGTAGCAGCTCGCCCCGCAGCCAGCAGGCACGTAACCCACGTGCCTGTTTTGTTTGCCCCAACTAAATGGTGCAACTATCGCAGCCAGTGAGCAGCCCGCTGGGGTGAGGTTAGTGTGGGGTAGCATTGGTCGGCCTGGCGTGTGCTATAATGGGATTGCTGCCCTGGTAGAGGGTGGCACAAGCAGGTAGCTTTTAGAGAAAGAGGGAGTGACTATGCGTAAGAACATCGCTATCGTCGTTGGCTCGCTGCTAATCCTGGCAGCAGCCCTGCTGACTGGCAAGGCGTTGGCCGCCAATCTGGATGCAAGCAAGGCCGCCAGCCAACGGCCTAGCACTACTCTCGGCTACGACTTCGAGGACGGTACGCTGCAAGGCTGGCTGACGATCACCGATTCGTTTGGCATCACTGGCACGGCTGGGATTGTTTACACCCTGACCAATACTACCAGCCAGCACTACAGTGGCACCCACGCCCTCCAACTGGCGGTCAGCGACAACAACACTAACACCTTCAGTCTGGCGGGCGCGGGTGTGCAGACGGTGACGGCTGGCACTAATATCACTGGCTATGTGCGGGTCAGCAACCTCAACTTCTTTGCTGGCACCTACGGTGGCGCACTAATCGGGGTAATCGACGCGCAGGGCGGCGTTCACCTGGGCAGCGTCAGCCCCCTGCTAGTCGCCAACCAGTGGGTGCAGCTTACGCTCGCC
>JAYUUN010000021.1:0-17821 GCA_043754535.1 Chloroflexota bacterium
CCCCAGCGTGAACGAGGCCACGCAGGATGCCCCAGACCAGAACGTGGCCGCCCGCCATGATCTCGGCCCCCGCATTCACGTCGCCGACGATGCAGACGTTACCCTCGTGCTGCACGCGTTGGCCGCTGCGCAAGGTGCGGCGGATGAACAGGGCAGCCCGCTCTGTCTCGGCGATCTCAAGCAAGTTGAAGGCAGCAAACTCTGGCTCCGCAAGGGGTACAGCCTCCTCCTCATGCGCCTGTCTGCTGCCAGCGCGAGTGAAGCTCGGTGGTCGTGCTTCGAGGTCGCGGGCAGTAGCCGCCTCACGGGTAGCTGCGCTGCCGCTGACCAGCGTAGCCAGGGTGATAGTCAGCGGTTCGAGCAGGGCTTGCAAGGCGGCGATCTGTGCATCGTCGAGGGTACGTCCGCTGACGTTTACCGTCGCCTGCGCCCCCTTGAAGAAGCCTTCGTTCTCGCGGATGCGCTGGTCAAGTTCGCCAAGCAGCCGCTGCCAGTCCTCCTTGTCGTCGAGGAGGATCAGCAGACCGCTGCCCACGCCCTTGATGATCACTGCTTCTTGCTGCTTCGTCTTAGCCATAGCCGTCCATGCCGCTTACGGGCCATAGAGCAGATTGTCGCGGGCAAGTTCTGACCGCCCGCGACAATCATCCCCACAATACCACTCTGTGGTCGTCAGCGTTGACGATAGCGAAGGAAAGGCGGGATGTCGAGGTCGTCACCTCCACCCTGCGGCTGCTGTGGTTGCGGCTGCTGCGGTTGCGCCTGCGGTGCTGCTGGCCGCTGGTAGGGGCCGGTCGGCTGCTGGCTGGGCGGCATTGGTTGAGGAACAGGCTGCTGCATAGGCTGTGGCTGCTGCATAGGCTGTGGCTGCTGCATGGGCTGCTGGGCCTGGCGCACTGGCAGCGGTTGCGGCTGCTCCTGGTAGCTGGGCTGCGGCTGCTGCGGTACGATCCGCTGCTGGCCGTAGCCACCGAGGCCGAGAGCCTGGGCAGTGCGGGCGGGCAGGGCGACAGGGCGACGCACACTGTCAAAGCCAGTGGCAATCAGGGTGATCTTCACGTCGTTGCCCATCTCTGGGTTGATGCTGGTGCCGAAGATGATGTTCGCTTCTGGGTCTGCTGCCTGCTGGATGATCTCCGCCGCCTCATACACCTCCAGGATGCCGAGGTCGGTGCCGCCAGTGATGTTAAAGAGGACACCCTTTGCCCCCTCAATGCTGATCTCCAACAGCGGCGACTCGATGGCCTGCCGGGCCGCGATCACGCAGCGGTCATCTCCACTGCCAAAGCCAATCGCCATTAGTGCGGAGCCAGCGTTGGACATGATGCTCTTGATGTCGGCAAAGTCCAGGTTGATCATGCCGTGAACGGTGATCAGGTCGCTGATGCCCTGGATACCCTGGCGCAGCACGTCATCAGCGATACGGAAGGCCTCGATCATCGAAGTCTTCTTGTCAGCGATCTGCAAAAGGCGGTCGTTGGGGATGGTGATCAGCGTGTCCACGTGTTGGCGGAACTCGGCGATGCCCTCATCTGCCGACATACGGCGGCGCGACCCCTCAAAGCTGAACGGCTTGGTCACCACGCCGACAGTGAGTGCGCCCACCTCTTTGGCGATCTGGGCGATCACCGGGGATGCGCCAGTGCCAGTGCCGCCGCCCATACCAGCGGTGATGAACACCATGTCCGCTCCCTTGAGTGCATCGAACAACTCCTCGCTGCTCTCCTCAGCCGCCTTCGCCCCGACGATAGGTTGGCCACCCGCGCCTAGCCCCTTAGTCAGCTTGTCGCCGATGCGGATGCGCGTTTGGGCCTTCGAGTGGATCAGAGCTTGCGCGTCGGTGTTGACTGCGATAAACTCAACCCCCTGCACGTTCGCCTCTACCATGCGGTTAACCGCGTTGGAGCCGCCGCCGCCCACGCCGATCACCTTGATCTGGGCGAAGTTCTCGGTGTCGGGCATCCGTTGCATCTTGCTGCTCACGCTGGGGTTCATCGCCCGTTCGTTGCCTGTGGTCATTGGCCGTCTCCTCATGTCGCCGAATCGGTTGTCCATTCTTGCCGCCCTCTTTCTTGCCTGGCGATTGTCGCTTGGTCGATGGTGGTGTAAGTCGGGGTTGTTGCCCCTACGCTATCATGGTACAAACTCGCGGAGCCAATTCTTGACCTTCTGGGTCATGTCGTTGCGTGGCAGCCCTTTGCTGCGCTGAGCGGCAGGGTGAGCCAGTGGTTCACCGTTGCGGAAGCCCCAAAGTAGCAATCCAACTCCTGTCGCGTGATCTGGCCTGCTCAGGGCAGCGGTGCCGTCCAACAGACGTTGCGGTTGGCCGACGCGCACTGGCAGGCCGATCACCTGGCGGGCTAGCTCGGCAATGCCCGGCAACATGGCGCAGCCGCCAGTCAGCACTACGCCCGCTGGCAGCATCCCCGCATAGCCGCTGCGCCGTATCTCCTTGCCCAATCGGTCGAACACATCCTCTATGCGGGCCTGTATCACCCGATTGAGCAGGTGGCGGCTGACCAGTTCGGTCTGCCCATTGAAGCTGGTGACTGGTATCTCCTCGTCCGCTTCGTCTGCTTCCTGCTCGTTGGCGCGCACCGCCAGCTTGCCGTAGCGTTGGTTGAGGCTGGGTCGCCCATAATGCAGCTTCAACTCCTCGGCAGCCTCAAAGGGGACGCGCAAGACGATGGATAGGTCGTTGCTCAAGTGGTTCCCCCCAACAGGCAGCACGGCAGTATGCCAGATGCTCCCGTCGATAAAGATGGCGAGATCGGTGGTGCCGCCGCCAATATCCACCAGCGCAACCCCTAGCCGCCGCTCCGCTGGGGTCAGCACAGCTTCGCCGCAGGCTAGCGGCTCCAACACCATCTCGTCAATCTCTACCCCAGCCCGCCGCACACAGCGGGCCAGATTTTGCAGGCTGGTAGCCGCCCCGGTCACGATGTGGGTCTCTACTTCTAGCCGCACCCCAGCCATACCCACCGGATCGAGTACCCCGCTCTGCCCATCCACGATGAAGGTACGCGGGATCACGTGGATCACTTCGCGCTGGCTGGGAACGGCTACCGCTTTCGCTGCCTCCACCGCCCGCCGCACATCGTCTACGCTGATGTCGCCGCCAGAGCGACCGATGGGAACGACTCCGCGGCTGTTGAGCGAGGAGATGTGTTCGCCAGTCACGCCCACATAGGCCGAGCCGATTTTGCAGCCAGACAGGCGTTCAGCTTTCTCAATGGCAATCGCAATGCTGGCGGCAGCCTCGTCAAGGTTGACGACTACCCCCTTGCTCAGGCCACGTGCTGGTTCGATACCGATGCCCAGTACGCGCACTGCTCCATCGCGGCCCCCTTCGCCGATGATGGCACATATCTTCGTGGTGCCTACGTCGAGGCCCACAATGGTTCGCTCAAGCGTGTTTGTCATAGACTAGCGGCCCTCCGTTGGCCCTCCGGTTGCGCTAGTGGGATTGTTAGCGATTATACCACAATGTTTCAGCGTGGTCTAGCTGGTTTTCAACAACTTTCACCCATTGTACCACCAAAGGCTTATGTAAAGCAATAGCCTGGCCCGCTGAAAGGTTGCCAATTTGCAAGTTCCGCCTCTACTTTGCTGGCAAGAGCGTGGATTAGATGAAGTGGCGGCGGATCAGGGCGAGGTTGTTGAACAAGCGCGAGCCAAAGGCAATTACCGCTGCCAGCCAGATGTCGGCCCCCAAGCGGTCGCCCAGGTAGGTAAGCAAGATCGCCAGCGTAGTATTGACCAGGAAGCCGCTAACAAACACCTTGTTCTCGTAAGATTGGTTGAGTTCGGCCCGGATCGCCCCCAACACCGAGTCGAGGGCAGCCAGCACCGCCACTGCTGTGTAGCGGGTGTACTGCTGCGGCACAGTGAAATCAAACTGCAAGCCGACCAGCAGGCCGACCAGCAGCCCAACCAGCGGTACCCAGAGGCTTGGTGCCACCCTAATCTTCACTACTTCTTCTCCCCTCCCCGCATCTGTACCGCAGCGTGTGTGGTGCTACGCAAGTCCATACTCACCCACACTTTGCCTGCCGACTGCCGCAGGAAGTTCTTGCAAATCTTGATCTTCAGGTCTATTTCATCTTTGCTGCCGAAGATGATCACCTGGTTGTCGCTGGTCACAACGCTGACTCCACGATCCGCATTATACTCGATCCGGACCATGTTTAGCCCAGAGGCAGGTAGCAGCATGAAGATGCGCTGTGCGCTGTCTAGCCCTTCGGTTGCTAGCACGCTGAGGTGGCCGCCTACCCGATAGTCACCGCCGCCTTGTTCAGCCCTGCTCTCCTTGCCTGGGCTGTTAGCCGCTGAGCTGGCTGCCCGCACCGGTGAGGGCTGGGCTGGCTGGGCAGCATCGCGGTCGTAAACCACTACGAAGCCGTCGAGGGTACTTGCGGTGCCAATAATGCTGCCATCTTCCTCTACCAGGTATGGCACGCGGTTTCTAACCCAGACCACCCCTGGCCTGCGCTCATCCACCACCACGCGCACTATATTGGGTAGGCGGGTTTCGATGTGCAGGCTCCGCACGTAAGGGCTGGCTTGCAGGCCGTCGGCTGGGTGCGCTGCGTCTACCTCAAAGATGCTCTTGCCCAGCAGCCCACTGATCCGCCCAGCTTCCAACTGGGTCAACGACTTGCTGCCAACTACGCTGAGGCTTGTTGCATCTACCACATAGCTGCGAGCCGTGGCGAAGTTGACGGTCAGCATCGCTAGCACACCGAGCAGCAGCAGGTCAACCAGCCTGCCGCTCCGCAAGTCGTCTTTGAATAGCCGCCAGCCAAAGCGGGTTACTATGCTGCCAGTCGTCCGCTTGCGCGCAAGCTGTGGTTCAGCGGTCGGTGAGATTTCGTTGTTTGTCGCCATGCCGCTCCAATGCAAGTGTGATCAGCCGCTCGACCAGTTGGCTGTAATTCAGCCCGCTGGCCTGCCACAGTTTGGGGTACATACTGATGCTGGTGAAGCCAGGGATGGTGTTCACCTCGTTGAGGTAGACCTTGCCCGTCTCCTTAGCTACAAAGAAGTCTACCCGTGCCATGCCCGCACAGTCCAGGGCGTGGAAGGCGCGCACTGCTAGCCGCTGCACCTCCGCCGCTTGCGTCTCGCTCAGGCGGGCGGGGATCAGCAAAGCCGAATTGTCGTCCACATACTTGGCGTTGTAGTCGTAGAACTCGTTGCCGGGGATGACCTCGCCCACCACGCTGGCGGCTGGCGTATCGTTGCCCAGGACAGCGCACTCCACTTCTTGCCCCACTACCCCTTGCTCGACCACCACCTTGCGGTCATACTTGAAGGCTTCGCTGAAGCAGCCTTGTAGGTCGCCCTCCCCGCGCGCCTTGCTCACCCCGATGCTACTGCCCATGTTGGCGGGCTTGACGAACAGGGGATAGCACAGGTCGCCGCGCTCTACTGCCCTTAGGGTCCAATATAGCACGTCGCGCAAGTCTTTGTCCCAGTCCACGCGGTAGAACACCTTGTAGGGAACAAGCGGCAAACCTTCGGCCTTGAAGACCGCCTTCATCGCCACCTTGTCCATACCGAGAGCCGAGCCGAGTACGCCAGAGCCAACGTAGGGCAGGCCCGCCAGTTCGAGCAGCCCCTGCACGGTACCATCCTCGCCAAACGGCCCATGCAGCACCGGGAATATCACGTCGAGGGCGGGTGCGCTCTGCTGCTGACCACTGGCGGCAAGTTGCACCAGGGCGTGGCCGTCGTAGACCGCGCCGAGGCTAGCCGCCACCATTGGTTCGTCGCCAAAGTCGGCTACCCCGCTGATCGCTGCCTGCAAACGGGGCATAGCCTGCGGGCCGATCAGCCAGCGACCGGCCTTGCTGATGCCAATCGGCACGACGGTGAAGCGGGCAGGGTCAAGGGCGGCGATCACATTGCGCGCCGACTCCAGGCTCACCTCGTGTTCGGCACTGCGCCCGCCAAAGACTACCCCAACCCGGATTTTGGCTTGCTGCTCCAAAGATGCTCCTATCTCTGTCACGGGTTCTCGCCCACCACTTCGACCTCAAGCTCCAGTGCGACCCCAAACTGGCGGTAGACTTCACTCTGGGCGTGGGCAATCAGCCGCTTCGCTTCGTCGTAGGTTGCCGCACCCAGGTTCATCAAGAAGTTGGCGTGCTTGGGGCTGAACTGCACGCTGCCCAGGGTGTAGCCCTTCAGCCCCGCTGCCTCGATCAGCCGCCCCGCCTTGTCACCAGCAGGGTTCTTGAAGGTGCTACCAGCGGTCTTGCCCGCCGGTTGGCTAGCAATGCGGTAGGCCTGCGCCTCGCGCATCTTCGCCTCCAGGGCGGCTGGCTGCTCGCGGTGCAGGCAGAAGTTCAGGCTGAGGACGATCAGCCCTGGCGACATTGCCCGCTGCACGGCAGCCTTCAGGATGCTAGAACGGTAGCCGAGGCCAAATCGTTCGGCCCGCCACTCCTCTATCACGCCCTCGGCGGTCAAGACTTGGGCCGAGTGCAGCACACCGTTGGTGTCACCGCCATGCGCGCCCGCATTGCTGACGATAGCTCCGCCCATACTACCGGGGATACTGATCCCCCAGCTTAGGTCGCCCCAGCCCGCTGCTGCCATCTCGCGGCAGAGTGGCCCCCACAATGCACCCGCGCCCACCTGCCAGATCGCCTGATCACCCTGCTGCTCGACCAGGCTGGCAACCTTGTGGTGGTGGGCGCGAGTGCGGATCACCAGCCCACGCACGCCCGCGTCAGTAAAGATCAGGTTTGTGCCGTTGCCAATCACCACGTAGGGCAGGCCAACCTTGCGGGCAGCCCCCACCGCCGCCGCCAGTTGGGCTGCGTCAAACACTTCTACGAAGTAGTCGGCGGGGCCGCCCACCCGCAGCGAGTTGTAGCGGTTGAGTGGCTCAGCGTGCTGCACCTTGAGGCCGCTGATCCGCTCGATTGTGGTGCCAATCTCGGTTAGCATCTACCCTCTCCCATCACCCTCCCCTATTGGTCAGCCAATATACCATGATGTATTCGTCCACGAATCGATCACCAACCTTCATCGTGCGCGGGTCAGCAAAGAGCCGCTCGAAGCCCGCCCGCTCGTAGGTACGGATCGCTACGTCGTTGTTGGTCTCTACGCCCAGGCGCAGGTGGTCTAGCCCGTCGATCTTGTGCGCTTCGGCAATCACGGCTTGCAAGAGCGCGCTGGCGACCCCTTGCCCTTGCGCTTCGGGGGCAACCAACACGCCCCACACTTCGGCCTTGTGCCGCTGCTTGGTTGCTTCCTCGCGCAGCAGGCAGACAGTGCCTACCAGTTCGGGGTCGAACGAGCCAAAGATGAAGTTGTCGCCGCTGGTCGCCCAGGTCACGCGCCGCCTTACCTGCTCTGCTGTTAGCTCTAGCGCAGCAGCGTAGTCCTCACCGAAGGAGGCAGGGTAGTCGCGCAACCCAGCCAGGCGTAGCGACCAGAAGGCGGTGGCATCTTCTACTGTCAGTTTGCGTATCTGCATAAGCTGGCTTGCAACAATTCTTCGCCCACCTGCCCCACGTCGCCCGCGCCTACCGTCAGCAGCACGTCACCTGGTTGCAGGATGCGGCGAAGCTCCACCGTCGCCTCTGCCAGCGAGCCGATGTACTGCATGGCCGGGTGGTCGCTAGTGGTGACGATTTGGCGGGCGTGTACGCTGGGATCGTGGGCTTCTCGCGCCGCGTAGATGTCGCTGATGTAGACCAGGGTTGCCTCGCCAAAGGCGGCAGCGAACTCTGGCAGCAGCGATTTGGTGCGACTATAGGTGTGCGGCTGAAAGAGGATGATGATGCGGCGGTCGGGGTAGCGTTGCCTGGCGGCCTGCAAGGTGGCGGCAATCTCGGTAGGGTGGTGGCCGTAGTCGTCCACCACGACCGCCCCGCTGTTGGTCTCGCCCTTGACCTGGAAGCGGCGTTCGGCCCCGCTGAAGTCGGCCAGCGCAGTAGCCGCTTGCGCTGCGTCCACCCCTGCTATGGCGCAAGCAGCAACCGCAGCAGTGGCGTTGAGCAGATTGTGGCGACCTGGCAGGCTGAGGACGAACTCGCCCAGCTTCTCCGCCCCACGCCAGAGGGCGAAGTTGCTGCCGCCCCGATTGTTGCTGCCCTGCTCTACTACCTGCCAGTCCAGTCCTGCCCCCAGGCCGTAGCTGGCGATGGCATAGGGTTGTTCGCTGGCTCGTAGGATGGCTAGTAGCGCGCCCGCTTCCGCGTCATCAGCACAGAGCAGGAGGGTGCCGCCTGGCTGGGTGTTGCTGGCGTAGCGGCTGAAGGTCTGGCGGATGTTGTCCATACTGCCGTAGAAGTCCAGGTGGTCGGCCTCGATGTTGGTTATCACACTGACTGTGGGGCGCAGTTGGAGGAAGGAGCCATCGTACTCGTCCGCCTCGGCAACGACGTACTCGCCGCGCCCCAGGTGGCCGTTCGTTCCCAGGCCCTGCACGATCCCGCCGACGAGATAGGTGGGGTCAGCGGCGCAACGAGTGAGGGCGTAAGCGATCATCGCGCTGGTCGTGGTCTTGCCATGGGTGCCAGCGACCGCGATGCCCTTGCCCTCGCTCATCACTTCACCGAGTAGGGCGGCGCGCTTGATGATCGGGATGCCAGCCGCCTCCGCCGCCAACAACTCTGGGTTGTCGGGGCGCAAAGCAGCAGTGATCACCACCAAATCAGGTGGGGCTGCCGTGATGTTCGTAGCGGCTTGGCCCTCGCTGAAGGCCATACCCCGTGTGGCTAGCTGGTCAGTCAGGCGCGAAGCCTTCAGGTCGCTGCCACTGACCGCAATGCCTGCGTCTAGCAGCAGATGCGCCAGCGCGCTCATGCCAATGCCACCCACGCCGATGAAGTGTACCTGTTTGCCCCGCAATCTGTCTAGCACTTTTTGTACCCTCTTTTGCTGCTATCTCATGCTGGCGCGCCCTACTTGGCCGCAGTAGGCGAGCGGCGTAGGGCGATCACGAGGATGCCGAGGACTGCTGCGCCCACCGCCCAGAAGACCCAGCTATCAAGGATGTTGGTGGTTGGCAAGCCTGGCACCTGCACCCCTGGCAGGTTGACGCTGACCGGCGGCGTGCTAGCGACCCCCTTGAAGGGGAGATTGCCGCTCTTTAGGCGGTTGAGGTCGAGCCAGTAGCTCAACAGTTGCCAGAGTACGATGGTGAAGGCACTGGCCCCGAAGATCACGCCACCGAGCAGGCCGAACAGGCCCAGGTTGCCCCGCGTGCCGAGGGCTTTGGAGATCGAGTAGCCCGCCAGCACCAGAAAGAGGAAGAAGCCGAGCATGATCAAAGGCTCGTTGGTTGGGTCTTGCAACCAGCCTGGTGGCTCTGGGCTAACTGGCCTCGGCACCGGTGAGTTGCTAGGGTCGGTTAGGGCGTTGCCAAACTGCTTGCCGACGTTGGTCAGTCGCTCCAGGATCGGGGGGATGTTTGGACGCAGGCCGTTGGCGACGAAGATGGCGAAGACGACCGCCACCACGAAGATCGCCATTTCGCGCCAGCCCCGCCGCCAGCCCACCAGCCCGCCAAGAACGATGATCGGGGCGAACAACTGCCACTGCTGGACAGTCCAGACTACCTGGGCAAAGATGATGTGGTTCACTTTCTACTACCTCCACGACTAGGGCGGTTGCCCACGATCTCGCGGCCCACCGCCGCTGCCTGTACCATGCGCGTCCGAACCTCGGCTACGCTGGGCAGGGTATCCTCCGCCACTGTTGCACGGGCGTGGCGAGAAATATTGAGCAAGATGCCGACGGCGGCCAAAGAGACCGTCAGACTGGTGCCGCCAAAGCTGATGAACGGCAGCGGGATGCCAGTAAAGGGGATGCTGTTGGTTGCGGCGGCAATGTTGATCAGAGCCTGGAAGCCGAACCAGGTGGTGATGCCAGTAGCCAGCAGGCTACCGAAGCTATCGGGCGCACGCAGGGCAGTGCGGTAGCCGAGATAGACGATGGAGACGAAGACGACGATCACGCAGACCGCTCCGATCAGGCCCAGTTCTTCGCCTATCACGCTGAAGATGGTGTCGGTGTACTGTTCGGGCAGCCAGTTGTATTTCTGGCGGCTAGCCCCCAGCCCCAGACCGAAGATGCCGCCGTCACCGAGGGCGATCATGCTCTGCGCCGGGTGGTAGCCGCTGCCCAGGAAGTCGCTGAAGGGATCGAGCCAGCCCTGTAGCCGCTTGCCGCGATAGCCTGCGCTATTGATCAGGAAGATGAAGGTGCCAACCGCCAGCACCAGGCCCGCCCCCAACTGCTTGAGGTCGGCCCCCGCTACGAAGAAGACACTGATGCCGATGCTGACGATCACCAACGACGAACCCATATCCGGCTCTTTGATGATCAGGGCGACGATCACGCCGAGGACGATGCCGAAGGGGATCAGGCCAACTGTCAGGTTACGCACCTTGTCGCCCTTCTGCGATAGCCAGGCGGCCAGGTAGAGGCTGAAGGCGATCTTGGTCACTTCGCTGGGCTGGAAGCCGATTGGCCCCAGGTCGATCCACCGCTTTGCCCCGTTGATCAGCGGCACCACGCTAGCGGGCAGGACAAAGATCGCCGCCAGCAGCAGCAGGCAGATCAGCATCCCAGGGCCAGAGAACCGCCGCCACCAGCGGTAATCTATCCGCATGGTGATCAGCAGAGCCAGCCAGCCCAATACCATGTAGAAGAACTGACGCGTGAGGTAGGCGGTGGGCTGCAAGTTGAAGCTAGCGAGGGCTGCATAGCTCGCGCTGTAGACCATCACCAGGCTGAACAAGCAGAGCGAACCAACCAGAGCCAGCAGCCACATATCGGGCCGCCCCTGCGCTGTCCGCTTCAGGTTTGCGGTCGTCCTGCTCCGCTCCATAAAGGTCGCCATAACTTCGCCTCCTCGTTCTTCTGCTCACCGCTCACCGAGGAGAGCAGGGTGGGGGTCAGTCCCTTGACGATCTGGCGGAACTGTGCGCCCCGCTCGAACTCGTTGCTGAACATCCCGAAGCTAGCGGTTGCT
This sequence comes from Chloroflexota bacterium, assembly GCA_043754535.1. GTDB lineage: Bacteria > Chloroflexota > Chloroflexia > QHBQ01 > QHBQ01 > JBBROH01. The sequence goes on from JAYUUN010000021.1 coordinate 10,997, forward strand.
GGACTGAGCAGCACGGTGTCGCCTGCAACTGCGTCATCGTAGGCAGCCTGGATCGCCAGCGCGAAGTTGTCGAACAGCCCTGCTGGTTGCACACCCGCCTGCTCAAGCGCGTGCTGCATCTTCGCCGTCGCGCTGCCCGCTAGCAGGTAGACGGCCACATCCGCCCTGGTCGCCAGATACGCCGCCAACCCGCCAAACTCCAGCCGCTTGTCGCTGCCGCCCGCCAGCAGCTTAACTGGCCCCGGCGTGGCGGTCAGGTTGGCGACAGTGCTGGCGGGCGTGGTGCTGGTGGTGTCGTTGATGAAACGAACCCCCGCAATCTCACGCACTGGTTCCATGCGGTCTGCCACCCCCGCGAAGGCCGCCATGGTGCTGTTGATCGTAGCCGCGTCCACCCCCGCTAGGCTGCTGATCAGGGCGGCAACGGCGGCGTTGAGCAGATTGTGGCGGCCTGGTAGCGTCGGCGGCCCTGCAAACTGCCAGTCCACCTTGCCTAGCCCCGACTTGACATAATCTAGCACAATTCGATCCCCCGCCAGGTATGCGCCTTGCGAGTCACACTCGATCATCTCGCCGAACCAGAGTGGGCGCACACCCCCTGGTAGCTGCGGTTCGTAGCGGCGCACGATGGGGTCATCTACGTTGAGGATTGCGAAGTCGCCCGCTCGCTGGTGCTTGAAGATGGCGAACTTGGCCTCGGCATAGTCGTCCATGTCGCGGTAGCGGTTGAGGTGGTCGGGCGACAGGTTGAGCCAGGCGGCGATGTGGGGGCTGACCCCGATCTCATCCGTCCCCTCCAACTGCCAGCTAGAGAGTTCTAGCACTACCCAGGTGTCCTCCTTGATGTGCGGCAGCAGGCTGAGGGGCGGCTGGCCGCTAATATTGCCGCCAACGACGGTATCTGGCCGCCATGCCTGCATGATCGCCCCGGTCAGCGTGGTTGTCGTCGTCTTGCCCTTTGTGCCGGTGATGCCAATCGTGTGCTGGCTGGGGCAGAGTTGGAAGAATAGGCTAACCTCCATCTCCACTGGCTTGCCGAGGTCGCGGGCCAGCCGCAGCCACTCGCTCTCACGCGGCACAGCCTGGTTCCGCACGATCAGGTCGGCCCACTCGAAGTCCTCACGCTTGTGTTCGCCGAGGGTGTAGCCAACCTGGTAGCCCCCCAGTTCTTGCAGGCTGCTGCCAAGTTGGGCGGCGGTCTTGAGGTCGGTGACGCGCACCTCAGCCCCGCGCTCCAACATGAAGCGCGCCACGCCGAGGCCGCCCCCGTTGACACCAAGGCCGAAGACCAACACTTTCTTGCCACGCAACTCCAACATCATTGGTTGCTACCTCTCCTATGCCAGACTCACTTTGTGGCTGTGGCCGCTTAGGTTGGGCTGGGTGTTAGCCACCGCGCTGCCTACTTGTGCCTGCTGATGGTGAGCAGTCAAGTTGTCAAGCTCTGCATTGGAGCGGTCATCTGGATCAACGTGGACGATAATCTCACTCAGGCGTGGCAGATGGTGAAAGAGGGTGTGGCGTATCTCCTCAACCAGATCGTGGGCTATACTGACACTCAGGCTACCCGGCACGGTTATATGCAACTCTGCATGTAGCTTGTGTCCAAGCCAACGCACCTGCACATTGTGGACATCGCGCACCTGTGCTACATGGGTAGCAGTGTGTTCGATCTGCCCAACAATCTCCGGATCTACTGCATCCATCAGCCGCCGCCACATCGTTACAGCAGTATCCTTGAGAATAAAGATGATAGCGATAGTAATTAGCAGGCCGATCAACGGGTCGGCTTGTGGGAAGCCAAGCGCAACGCCAATAACGCCACCGAGGACTGCCAGCGAGGTTATACCGTCAGCACGGGCGTGCATTCCATCAGCGACCAGGGCGGCACTGCCAATTTCGCGCCCAACCCGGATGCGGAGCAAGGCCACCGCCTCGTTACCCAGGAAGCCGATCAATGCCGCTGCTGCCACCCACCAGAGGTTGCTGACCGGCTGGGGGTTGAACAAGCGATCAAGCGACTCGTAAGCCGCCAGCCCTGCGCTCAAGGCTATCACCAACACGATGAACAGGCCCGCCACATCCTCAGCCCGTCCGTAGCCGTAAGTATAGTGTCGGTTAGCGGGTCGCCGGGATAGTGCGAAGGCAACCCAGAGTGGCACAGCGGTCATGGCATCAGCGACGTTGTGGATCGTGTCGGCCAGCAGGCCGACCGAGCCGCTGATTACTACCACGCCAAGTTGCAGCAAGGCGGTGAAACCCAGTATAGCCAGCGACAGTTTCAGGGCGCGGATACCCTGCTCGCTACCCTCCAATGCGCTGTCTATATTGGCTTCAGCATGAGTGTGGCCGTGGCCGAACGGTAGTATCTCGCGCAGCCAGGCGAACGACCCACTGACAGGTGCATGGTCATGGTCTGACTCTTGTTCCTGGTCGTGCTGCCTCGATTTGTGGTCGTGGTCATGACCAAAGCCATGTCCATGCTCCGCCTCGGCGGGCTGCTGATGTGCCTGTGTGCGTGGCTGGCTGTGTTCGCTGGCGGCACCGTGATCATGGTCGTGCTGATCGCTCATTTGTTTCCTCCTCTAACTAACCGTTGGGGCGAGAGCCAGGGCTACGCCGATCATGGCGGCGACAATGCTGATCAGGAAGAAGCGCATCATCACCTGAGTTTCGCTCCAACCCAACAACTCGAAGTGGTGGTGCAGCGGGGCCATCTTGAACAACCGCTTGCCGCCGGTCAGCTTGAAGTACAACACCTGCAAAGGCGACGAAGCTCCCACAGCCAGAAAGATGATGCCGATGACTGGGAGGAGCAGCCACTGCCCGGTCATGAACGCCACCGTCGCCAGTAGGCCGCCGAGGGTCAGGCTGCCGATGTCGCCCATGAACACTTGGGCTGGGTGCGAGTTAAACCAGAGGAAGCCGAGCAATGCCCCTACACAGATGAAGCAAAACGGCACAACCGGAGCCTGCCCTTGCAGGTACGCGATGATGCCGTAGGCCGTGAAGGCCGAGATCAGGGTCGAACTGGACAGGCTGTCCAACCCGTCGGTGAAGTTGACCGCGTTGGCGACCCCGGCCACGACCAGGATCGCCGCTGGCACATAGAACCAGCTAATGTCGAATCGCCCCACGAGTGGGACGTAGATGCCGTTGTAGCCCAGCGGCCCGTACAGGATCAGCGCGACGACGGTCGAGAAGATCAGCAGCCAGATCAGCTTGAACCGCGCCTTCAGTCCGCCCCGCGCCCGCCCCACCGTACTGAGCAGGTCGTCCACCCCACCTAGGATACCAAAGCTAATGATGATCCCCAGCGGCAGCAGCAGCGAAAGTTGTTGCCAGGGCTTGCCTTGCTGAATGTTGCCCAGGTTGACAACAACGAGATAGATAATCGTTGAGAGCGCAATCGTGCTTAGGATCATCAGCCCGCCCATCGTTGGCGTACCCATCTTCACCTGGTGCGACTGTGGGCCGTCGATCCGAATCTGCTTACCGATCTTGTTCTTGATCAGGAAGTTGATTACCGGCCTGCCGATCACCATGCAGATGACGAAGGCTACGCCAGCGAAGATCAAGGCGTTCCGCATCACCCCAATTGGCAACGAGGTCAGCACCTGCGAATTGCTGAGCGTCTGGGTCGTGGTGATCGCATCCGGTATCGGCAACATCAAGCCCTGACTTTCTGCACAATATCCTCCATGTGCAAACCTCTGGAACCCTTGACCAACACCGTGTCGCCTGGCTGCAATTTGCGCCTTAGCCAGTCAGCCGCGTCGTCGTTGCTGCTGGCGAAGTAGACCTGATCTGCTGCCATACCGTAGCTGATAGCGTCGCGGCCAATGCTATGCCCCAGGCTGCCAACCACCACCAGGCGGTTGGTCACCTCCCGCGCCCGGATCGCCACCTTCAGATGCCCAGCCACCTCCTGGTCGCCCAACTCTAGCATGTCGCCGAGGACTGCGACCTTGCCGCCACTCATCTCATCCAGCAGGTTGAGGGCAGCGAAGACCGAAGCGGGGCTGGCGTTGTAGCTGTCGTCGATGATCATTGAGCCGTTGACCCCTGGTACGCTGAGGATGCGTAGCTGCGCGCCGCTAGTCGAGGTGCCAGCGTCCTCCAGGCCCGCCGCCACCTGCGCCCAATCCAGGCCCATGACCAGGCCAACGCTGGCGGCGGCCAACGCGGTGTTGACGCTGTGCTGGCCGAGGATCGGCAGGTGCAGGTGCAGCCGTTGGTTCTCCTGCAAGGCGGGATTGCTGACCGCCCCCAGCTTGCCCGCGTCGTAGCAGAGGACGAAGGCAATCCCTTCTAGCCCGCGCCCCTCGATCTGCTCGGCCCAGAGGTGCGCTGTGCTGTCGAAGCCATAGTAGAAGACCCGTGCTGGGGTCACATCGGCCATTGCCTTCACCCGCAGGTCGTCGGCGTTGAGGACAGCCCAGCCGTGCGTGGGTAGGGCGCGGGGCAGTTCGCTTTTCATCTGCGCGATGTTCTCGATGCTACCCATCCGCTCCAGATGGCTGTCGCCCACATTGGTCACCACCCCCACCTCTGGCAGAGCGATGGCGGCCAGGTCGGCGATGTCGTGCATGGTATAGCCGCCGCCCATCTCCAACACTGCCACCTGATCGCCTGCCTTGAGGCGCAGGATGGTAAGCGGTAGGCCCGTCTCGCTGTTGTAGTTACCCTCGCTCTTTAGCACCCGGTAGCCCTTGCTGAGAACGGCGGCGGTCACTTCCTTCGTGCTGGTCTTGCCCACACTGCCAGTAATGCCAACCACGCGGGGGTTGATCTTGTTGCGCCAATAACTAGCCAGTTCTTGCAGGGCGGTTAGCGGCTCGGCGACGCGGACCAGGGCAACCGCCGGGTGCATCCCCTCGCTGACCGGCTGGTGCTGCCAGTCCTGGGTGAGCAGCACGCCACGTGCGCCCCGGCCAATTGCATCGTTGATGAAGCGGTGACCGTCGGTGTTCTCCCCCTTGAGGGCGACAAAGAGGCCACCAGGCCTGATCTTGCGCGAGTCGATCTCTACCCCCTCGAACACAACATCTTGGGTATAGGCAACTGTGACGGCCCGATCCTGGGCCACCCATTCCAGTTCCCCCCTTGTGCCAGCCAGTACATCTTCCAACGGTAGCATCTTTACTTTACCTTCCCACCTTGCGTGATTAGCAGTTTTCGTCTCACTCAGTCGCCATTATAACCTAAGTGCCGCTTGCTGCGTAGCCAGGTAGTAGCCGCCACACTGCCCTTGCCCAGCCTATCACGGCGCAGGTGGCTGTACGTTGTAGTAGGTGAGCAGGTCGCGGGTGATGTAGCCAAAGATCGGCACTGCCGTCAGCTCACCCCACTGGCTGCTGGTCGGGCGGTCTAGCTTGACCAGGGCCACGAACTTCGCGTCCTCTGCTGGGGCGAAGCCAACCACGCCGCCGATGCTGTTGTTGGGGTCGTAGCCACCACCGCGCAATGGCACCTGTGCTGTGCCAGTCTTGGCTGCGATGCGGTAAGCCTTCGTCTCCACCGTCTTAGCCAAGCGGCCTGTGCCACGCTCCACCACTGCCTCCATCATCTCGGTCGTCATCTGCGCCGCGTCGGGGCTGAGTAGCTGGCTCTTAACCTGAGGGCTGCTCTGCTTGACCACCACGCCGTGTTTGTCCACGATCTTCTGCATGATATAGGGCTGCATGAGATTGCCACCGTTGGCAACTGGCACGATAGCCACCACCATCTGCAAGGGGGTGATCGCTATGCCCTGGCCGAAGGAGTTGGTGTAGAAGTTGAGGTCGTTCCAGCCCTTGTCACCAGGGAAGTAGACCAGGCCCGGCTCCTCGCTCTCGCCGAAGCCCGCGCCGCTGGTCTGCCCAATACCCCACTGCTTGAGGTACTGGTAGAAGCGATCCTTGCTCACCATCTCGGCGATTTTCATGGCGGCGATGTTGTCGGAGATCGCCAACCCGGTCTCCATAGACTCGGCGGCGTGGGCGGTGCGGTCGTGGTTGCAGATGCGCTGGCGGTAAAGTTCGCGGCAGGCAGGTAGGTCGAGGGCGAAATCTGGGGTGATCTTGCCCTCGTTGACCCCCATCGCCCAGGTCAACACCTTGAAGGTACTACCCGGCTCGTAGATGTCGTTGACTACCGGGTTGCGAAAGAGGCTGAGGTCGTTGGTGTACTGGCTGTAGTTGTTGGGGTCGAAGGTGGGGCGGGCAGCAAGGGCCAGTATCTCTCCGCTCTTGGGGTCGAGGATCACCACCTGACCAGACTTCGCGCCGGTCGCTCTCATCCCTTCATCCAGGTTGCGCTCAGCAATAAACTGCACGTTCATGTCAATAGTCAGGTAGATGTCCTGCCCATCCACCGGCGGCTCGTACTGGCGTTGGCCGAGCGGTATCTCTGTGCCGGTCGCGTCGTATTCCGCCTTGAGCAGGCCTGGCTTGCCGCCCAGTACCTTCTCGTAAGCTCCCTCCAGGCCGTAAGCCCCCACGTTCTCGCTGTTGGCGTAGCCGAGGACGGTGGCGAGGAGGTTGCCGTTGGGGTAGGTGCGGCGGCTGTGCGCTTCCAGCCAGAGCGAGTCGCTGTGGTCGCTCATCACAGCGTCGAGGCGATCCTTCTGGTCGTCAGTAAGATTGGCCCGTAGCTTGCGAGTGCCAGTGATCTGCGCGCTGAGGCTGGCGAACATATCCTCTGGGCTGCTGTCGGTTAGCTGGGCAAGGCTGTCGGCGAGGGTGCGACGATCTTCCATCTTCGGCAGGTGGGTAAGGTCGGCGTAGAGGTCGTAGGCCGTGGCGTTGCCCGCCAACAGGTTGCCATTGCGGTCGTAGATGTTGC
>JAYUUN010000022.1:0-55549 GCA_043754535.1 Chloroflexota bacterium
GACATTCAAGTACAAGAGATGGGCCAGTCTGGATCGCTGATTACCTTGACAAGAGAACGCTTTACTGTCAGCAATCCCACTCACCTTCAGCTAGCTGCCTATGCCTCATCTGTTCTCAGCGAAGCTAGGGTACTCGACCCTGTTACATATTCTACGTAGGGATAGGTAAGGATGGCAGAACATGGCCACTAACACTCTGATATGCGCTGTCACTCAGCTTGGTAAGTGGCGACTTGCTCACAATGGTAAGCAGATCAGTAAGACCTGCCATGCAATCCATGAGCAGTTTGGCAGCTGGGCTGAACTGATGGCGGTCCCTGGTGGGACTGGCTTATGCTATAATGAAATAACGAGGCAGGCACAACCTACGGCAAGGAGCAGGGACTGATGGTACGACAGCGCACCAGTGCCACGAGCGAAGTGGAGCAGGCGGGGCAGGCAGAGCAGAAGGGGCAGGTAGCAGAAGCAACGCAGCCGCGCACCCAGACCGGCGCAGACGCGCCCACCAACGACTCGATCTACTTCAACCGTGAACTTAGCTGGTTGGAGTTTAACAGCCGCGTGCTGGACGAGTCGCTCGGCGACCGCCACCCGTTGTTGGAGCGGATCAAGTTCCTGGCGATCTTCCACTCCAACCTCGACGAGTTCTTCATGGTGCGGATCAGCGGCATCCTGCGCCAGTACCAAGCGGGGGTGGCTGACCGCAGCCCCGACGGGATGACCCCCGCCGACGAACTGCTCACCCTGCGCAGCCGCACCCTTGCCGCCCTTGAGCAGGCGACCACGCACTGGCAGCAGACGCTCTGCCCAGCCCTTGCCCAGCACGGCATCCAGGTGTTGGAGTACCGCGACCTCAACCGCGAACAACGCCGCTACTTGAAAGACTATTTTGACCGCGAAATCTTCCCGGTCTGCACCCCACTCGCGGTTGACCCCGGCCATCCCTTCCCCCATATCTCCAACCTCAGCCTCAACCTGGCGGTTAACCTGGAAGACCCGGATGGTGGACAACACTTCGCCCGCGTCAAGGTGCCGCTAGGGGTGATCAGCCGCTTGCTGGTGCTGCCATCCGGACTCTCCGAGCCTACCAATGACGGGCAGACTGGCCCGATTCGGCTGATCTGGCTTGAGCAAGTGTTGGCCGCCCACCTGTCTTCCCTCTTTCCCAGCATGGAGATCGTCGAGGCCCATCCCTTCCGCGTCACCCGCGATGCCGACGTGACGATCCAGGAGCTTGAGGCCGATGACCTGTTGGAGACGATTGAGGAGAGTATCAACCGCCGTCGCTTCGGCTCAGTTGTCGCCCTGTTCGTCAACCCGACCATGCCTGCTAACATCCGCTCGCTGCTGATCGAGAACTTGGAAGTGACCGCCGCTGAGTTGTACGTGGTGGAGGGTGCGCTCGGCCTCAGTGACTTGATGGAGGTTTACAAGCAGGATCGCCCTGCCCTCAAAGACCCTAGCCTCAACCCGCTGACCCCGCCAGACTTGCGCGGCGGCAACATCTTTGATGCAATCAAGAGCAAAGACATCCTGCTCCACCATCCCTTCGACTCGTTCAACCCCGTGGTGGAGTTCATCCGCCAGGCGGCCACCGACCCACAGGTGTTGGCGATCAAGCAGACCCTCTACCGGGTGGGCAGCAACTCACCCATCGTCGGCGCGTTGTTGGAGGCGGCGGAGTACGGCAAGCAGGTAGCGGTGCTAGTTGAGTTGAAGGCCCGCTTTGACGAGGAGAACAACATTGAGTGGGCGCGGGCGTTGGAGCAGGCTGGTGTACACGTCACCTACGGCCTAATTGGGCTGAAGACGCACTGCAAGGTGGCCCTCGTCGTTCGCAAGGAGCGTGATGGCATCCACCGCTACCTGCACATAGGTAGTGGCAACTACAACCCCTCCACTTCGCGCCTCTACACCGACCTCGGCCTCTTTACCTGCAACGAACATTTTGGGGCTGATGCGTCTGACCTCTTTAACTTCCTGACTGGCTACTCCAAGCAGACTTACTACCGCAAGTTCCTGGTCGCCCCAGTCAACCTGCGCCAGGGTATCCGCGAACGCATCCTGCGCGAGATCGCCAGCCACCGCCAGCAAGGGGGTGGGCGATTGATCTTCAAGATGAACGCCCTGGTTGACCCAGCCCTGATCGAGGATTTGTACGCCGCCAGTGCCGCTGGGGTGCAGGTTGACCTGATCATTCGCGGTATCTGCTGCCTGCGGCCAGGGGTGGCGGGCCTGAGCGAGAACATACGGGTGGTTAGCATCGTCGGTCGCTTCCTCGAACACTCGCGCATCTACTACTTCGCCAACGGGGGGGACAGCGAAGTGTACTTCGGTTCGGCAGACCTGATGCCACGTAACCTCGACTACCGGGTGGAGGTGTTGGTGCCGGTAGAGAACGCCGGGCTGAAGGGGCAAATCCTGCATGACTTCCTCGAACTTTACCTGCGCGACAATGTGAGTGCGCGGCTGCTGCAACCGGACGGCAGCTACCTGCGCCGCCAACCAGCAGTGGGGGAGCCAGTGGTAGACTCGCAGTACGAACTGATCCGCCACCCCAGCGAAGCCGAGCGGGTCGCCGTCGAACTGGCCCGCCCCAAGTCGCTGCAAGACCGCTATGGCCGGGTGGACACAACCAACTGAGCATATACCAGGGGAGTCTAGTCTAGATGAGTGTTCTTGTTGCGGATCGCCTTGAGCGACCATCTTCTGCCTTGAGCCGGAGTGATTGGCGCAATCTCCTGCTGATCGGGGCGGGTTGGTTGCTGTGCGTGCTGCTGATGCCGCCCACCCGCAACTTCGCCTACGCAGACGACTGGGACTACGCCCGCTTTGTGCAAGGATTGCTTGATGGGCAACCCCCTGCTCTACCCGACTTTACACAGGCGACGTTGCTTTCACACGCAGCCTGGGGCTTGTTGTTCAGCAAGCTGTTTGGGTACAGCTTTACTACCCTCACCTGGTCAGTACTTGTTCTTAGCTTGGTCGCGCTAATCGCCTTCTACCTGCTGCTGCGGCAACTTGGTTTTGCCTCTAATCTTAGTCTGCTGGGAGTGGCTGTCCTAGCTGTCAACCCGCTGTTCTTCAACTACAGCTACAGCTTCATGACTGACATCACCTTCCTCAGCCTCATGCTGCTTAGTAGCTTGTGCTACATCCGCGCTGTCACCAGCGACGCGCAACTGGCGAGCGGGGCCGACCTGAAGCCTGTGGTGATAGGCAATGCGAGCTACAGCTGGCTAGTACTCGGCAGCCTGTTTGCCCGCCTCGCTTTCCTCGTGCGCCAGTTTGGGCTGGCTTTGCCAGTAGCGATGTTGTGGCTGCTCTGGAGCGGGCGTTTGCGCTGGCAACACCTGCTGGCCGTCGGCTTGCTACCAGCTGTCACTGCTGGTAGCTACCTGCTTTGGTCGCGTGGCTTTCCTCTCAACTCAGCAGGCGTACACCAGCAGGATATGCTAGGCGAGCTATTTAGCAACCCTGGCACTGCTTTGGGCTTCCGTACTATAACCCTGCTCTACTTCCCCCCCATCATCGGTCTAACTATCTTTCTGTTTGGCAGGGTACGCCATTGGTGGCTGGTGCTTTGCTGGTTTGTTGTGCTGCTTCTGGCAACTTACACCGTGCAGCGGCTTCTACCCCGAGACACCGATGGTCCTCCCCTTGGCCTCGATAGCTATCAATGGTTTTGGTTGCTGGGCATCGGACTGGCAGCCTGGTGGCTAGCTAATCTAAGTGAACTAGCTCACCTGATTTTGAGCAAACCCGCTTCAATAAAGCAGCCTCGTCCAGTCCACTTTATTTACTTGCTCACCTTGATTATGCTACTTGGTACCTTTGTGGTTAGTCGTTACCTTTACGAGCGATACTACCTGCCAATGCTACCGGGCGTGATCGTCGCTGGCTTGCTGTCCAGCCACTACCTGGTCGGTCGGCGGCTACTTGTTACCTGGCTGTTGGTCGCTCTGGTCGGTCTTTATAGCGTAATAGACCACCTTGATATCTATGCGTACGAAGCTACACAGTGGGATGCTGGCCTCAACCTGGTACGCTCAGGAGTACCGATCAACCAAATCTACAGTGGCTTCGCCTGGAATGGCTACTTCATGTATGACGAAGGGTTGCGCTCCAAAGCTGGTAAACCGCTATCTGCCTCTGATCCCTACCCGCCCCTCCTGGTAATCGACCGCAAGTACCTGGTTACGGATGCTCTGAAGCGTGGCTATCGCCTCAAGCAGAGATATCCCTACCGCAGCCTTCTTAGTTTTGGCGAACGGTACGTTCTTGTCTTGGAGAGGGAGTAGCCGCCAATGCCAACCGATAAACCAGTTGCCAGTACTGTTAAGGATAGATAATTGTTCGAACCAGCAAGGCACTCCACACAAGCTACAATTCGCCAGTGGTTCACTATTGACCGCCGCAATCTCCTGCTGATCGTAGCGGGCTGGTTGCTGTGCGTGCTGCTGATGCCGCCTACGCGCAACTTCGCCTACGTGGACGACTGGGTTTACTCCCAGGCAGCAGAGCGGATCTGGAGTGGGCAAGGCTTTATTCCCCCAGACTATGTTAGCCCCACCCTGGTTGCTCATGCGTACTGGGGAGCAGCCTTCGCATGGCTGTTTGGCTTCAACTTCACCACTCTAACCTGGGCAACGCTGGTCTTGAGCTTGATCGCCCTGATCAGCTTCTACCTGTTGCTACGTTTGTTCGGCTTTAGTCCCTACCTCAGCTTGGTTGGCACGGCTGTGCTAGCAGTAAATCCCCTATTCATCACCTACAGTTATACCTATATGACCGATATCACCTTCCTCAGCCTTATGCTGCTTAGTAGCTTGTGCTACACCCGTGCTGTCACTAGCAACGCGCAACTGGTGAGTGGGGACGACCTAAAGCCTGTGGCGATAGGCAATGTGAGCTACAGCTGGCTAGTACTCGGCAGCCTGTTTGCCAGCCTGGCCTTCCTGGTACGCCAGTTCGGCTTGGCTTTGCCAGTGGCTATGTTGTTGTGGCTGCTGTGGAGCAGGCGTTTGCGCTGGCAACAGCTGCTAGCTGCCGGCTTGCTCCCAGCGGTGACAGCTGGTAGCTACCTACTCTGGTCGCGGGGCTTTCCTCTCAACTCAGCAGGCGTGTACCAGCAGACTGTGCAAGGCGAGTGGCTGAATAACCCCTTGGTAGCCTTGCAGTTCCGCCTTAACACTGTGCTTTACGGCTTGCCCTTGCTTGGTTTGACCATCCCCCTGTTCGTTAGGGTGCGGCACTGGTGGCTGGCACTACCATGGTTCACCATGATCGCTCTGGCTATCTATGCGCTGCCCCTGATTATCTCCCAGGAAGGATCGGTGCCAAACACGTTGTCAAGCTACAAGCCACTTTGGTTGCTCGGTGCTGCCCTAGCTGCCTGGCTGCTGGCAAGTTTGAGCGAACGTACCTACTCCATGCTCGCCCGCCTGCAAACAGATTGGCGGCCACCACCTGTTTACTTCCTCTACATTCTCACCTTGCTGCTGCTGGTTGGTACCTTCTTCGTCAGTCGCTACTGGTACCCTCGTTACTCCCTCCCTCTGCTACCCGCCTTGATTGTGCTGGCTCTGCTGTTCTGCCGCTCATACGCAGCCCGTCTGCAAGGCTTGAGCTGGGCGATAATTGTTCTGGTCGCTCTCTATAGCAGTGTCAACCACCTCGAAAGTTACGCTTTCACCCGCCTTAGCTGGCAGGCTGCTAGCAACCTGGTGAACGAAGGAGTGTCGCTCGACCACCTGGATGGTGGCTATGCGTGGAACGGGTACTATATGTACGACGAGTCCATGCGCCGTTTGCGCGGTCAACCACTGCACGCACCAGACGCTTATCCCCCCGACCTGGTAATCGATCCACAGTACCGGCTGGCTATCGCTATCCAACCAGGCTACCGCGTTGTGCAGAGCTACTCTTATTTCAGCCCACTCTCTGGCTTCCGCGACAACACGCTGCTGGTGCTGAGGCGGCAAGAGTAAGCAGCAACCTAGCCTCATCTCTCTACTACGCAGATCAGCATCGCACCAAGCAGCAGCCACCCTCACCACTTGTGCAACTCATCAGGTTGGGGTTGCTCTACTGTCCATCAGCTAAACTCTTGCAGGGTGGTATGACCAGCAGCTACAACCTTGTTGTAGTGCAAGGGCGGCACGAGTCTGCAAATCGATGGTGTTGGCTACTAGCGCGCCGCGCAAACTTGTTGTATAATACATACGCCCTCAAAGGATTCGGCTGTGGCAGCCTGATACAGAAGATAGAGATGAAAGATTTGTTGGACTTGTGCCAGTCGGTGTGGAAGTGGTGGGCGGCCTGAACCAACTGGCCTCTAGCGAGAGGATATAGCGATGAAGCAGCGACGGATCTATAGTCTGGGCAGCACTGTGCTGTTGCTCACCATGCTCAGTGGTATCATATTTAACTTCAGTCCAGTAGCGGCTAGCCCTACTGTTGGCAATAGTGTTGCTGGCAAGCAGGCCGCCCCCTGGCAGCCTTCGGTACGAGCCGCCAACCGCATCGTTGGCAGTGGTGTTGGTTTTGCGCCGAACGCCAGCAGCGGCAATATCCTGGCCGACAACAACTGGTGGGGCTGCAATGCTGGCCCGAACGCGCCCGGCTGCGACACCGCTACCGCCGTCGCGCCTTCGGTGCTGACCGCTACCCGTTGGCTGACCCTCAGCCTCAATCTGCCCTCCTACCTGCCAGTCGGCAGCAACACGGTCGTCGCTGGCAACCTGACAGTCAACAACCTGGGCCAGAACACCACTAGTGCTGGCAACGTGCCGAACGGTACCCCCATGCTGTTCACCACCACTGTTGGCAGCATCTTGCCCGCCAATACCACCACCAGCGGTGGCAAGGGCTATAGCACCTACAACCCCGGTGCTGCCCCAATCGGTACGGTAGTGACGATCTGCGCCAAGGTGGACAACCAGACTACCTGCAACAATGCAGTGGTGGGCGGCCCCCCTGCGACTACTTATGCTGACGATGACTGGGCAGGCCTTGCAGCAGGGGTTGACCCCGACGGGGCGGGGCCAGCGATAGCCATTGGCTACGACGCTTTCATCAGCCCGCAAATTGCCGTTAACGTCGTGACTAGCAGCGGTCGCACCATCATCTACAGTGGCGTTTACAACGAGCAGGTGTTGATCTCCAAGCCACTGACCTTTAGTGGCGTGATCAGCGCAACCGGGGCAACCAGCGGTAGCGCACCCAACCTGCGCCTGCCCAGCCCTGGCATCCCCTACAATGTCAACGGCACCGACTTGTACAGCACAGTGACAGTCACTGGCACTGGCACCACGGTGACGATCACCGGCTTCCTGATCAACGCCATCTCCACTTGTGGCAACCTCAACCAGGGTGTCGCTTTGTTCGGCAACGCCCAGGCCACGATCAGCGGCAACCAGATCGCTAGCGTGCGCAACAACCCCCTGGATGGCTGCCAGCAGGGGGTTGGCATCCGTGTTGGTTCGGCAGCCCTAAGCCAAGCCGCCAACGCTACTATCAGTGGCAACACCTTCAGCGACATCCAGAAGAACGCCTTTGCGATTGACGGCCCTGGCAGCAGTGCCGATATCATTGGCAACGTGCTGACTGGAACCGGTACCACCCCGCTGATCGCGCAGAATGGGGTGCAGATTTCGCGGGGCGCAACAGGTCGCGTCCTCAGCAATACGATCAGCGGCTATGCCTACAACGGCCCCAGCTTCCCGGCGGTGGGTGCTACCTCAATCATCATCTACAATGCCGACCAGAACACCCCTGTGGTGGTCAATGGCAACACGGTCACTGGCGCGCAGCTAGGCATCTTTGGTACCCGCGACGACGGTCTGTTCTCTAGCGTTTTCACTCGCCGCAACATCCTCTATGGTCGGCAGCAGAGCCAAGACACCGGTGTGTACTTCGACTCGACCCAGATCGGCTCTAGCGTCTATGACAGCGACATCTACCACATGGACGACGGTATCCACCTGGAACCACAGGTGGTAGCGATCACTGGTACGCTGATCCACCAGAACAACCGCGGTATCTTCCTCTACGAAGGCAGTTCGAGCGGCAACACTATCATCTTCAACCGCATCGTCAGCAATACCAATCGTGGCATCGAGTTTGGCCCGCTTACGTTGCCCCAGGCCAAGCAGAGTCGCCAACTTCGCCCGCAGCCTTTGTTCGACGACGGCAAGGCTGCCCGCCACCCAGCTACGATCAGGCGCGCCCCACTACCCAACGGTGGCCCTGGCGGTGGCGAAGATTACCCCAACAACTGGTGGGGCTGCAACGCTGGCCCGAACCAGCCCGGCTGCGACAGCTTCGTTACCAGCGATAGCACCTTCACTGTCACGAACTGGCTGACTCTCGGCCTTGCTACTACGCCGCTCATCTTGCCAGTAAACAGCACTGCTAATCTGACAGGCACCTTGCGCTTCAACTCAACCGGGGCGAACACCTTCCCGCTGGGCTACCTGCGCAACAATACCCCAATGCTCTTTACCGCCACTGTCGGTAGCCTCAATCCTGTCAATACTGGCACCAACCAGGCTCAGGGCTACAGCCTCTACACGGCTCCTGCCGCCCCCGGCCCAGCCCAGGTCTGCGTGCGGGTAGATAACCAAAGCGTCTGCAACAACCTGACGATCCAGGGCTTGCCCACCAGCACTGCGACTAGCACTGCCAGCCCCACTCCAACCGCCAGCCCGACGGCAACCGCCAGCCCGACCGCTAGCAGCACGCCGACTGGCACGATCAGCACGGTTGTGATCCGCCCCTCCACCGAAGCAAGCCTCGGCTGGGCTACCTTCGACCAGAACACCGCCACCCACGCTTACGTCAACGGCCCTGCTCCCGCGCCATTTGGGGTCGGCAGCTTCCAGATGCAGACGGGTGGTGGCACTGGCGGCACGAATGGTGGCAAGAACTGGGTTGGTACCAACAACTTCACTGGTACCCTGCTCAGCAACATCACCACGATGAGCTATCGCACCTATGTGCAGCAGACTAGCAGTCCTAATATCGCCCCGGTGATTGAGATGAAGGTTGACACCGACACTAACGGCACGCGGGATGCTACCCTGGTCTTTGAGCCAGTCTACTCGGCTGGGTCGCAGGGGCCAATCGTGCCAGGGGTTTGGCAGACCTGGAACGCCCGTGCCGGTCTGTGGCGGGTGGTAGTCAGCAGCCCGAACACCCAGGTTACCTGCCCTGGTGGCAACTTCCTGCCCAACACCTACTTCACCTACAGTAGCTTCACTACTGCCTGCCCGGCGGCAACCATGGTGCAGTGGTTCCCCCGCGCCGATGGTTACGGTCTTAGCCTCAGCGACGGCCAGAACTCTGGCGGCATCTGGGCGGACTTCATCGGCTACGTAGACGGCTTTGAGATCGGCATCAGTAACGCCCGCACGATCCACGACTTCGAGCCTGACTTGCCCACCCCCACCATCACAGCCACCAGCACCGCTACGCCCTCAGCCACCGCAACCCTGAGCGTCACACTGACTAGCAGTCCCACCAGGACCGGCACCAGCACCGCTACGCCCTCGGCTACCGCGACCCTGACTGGCACCACTGCCACCGCGACCCTGACTGGCACGGCGGCAACCGCCACCGCTACCGTGACTGGTACGGCGGCAACCGCCACCGCTACCGTGACTGGTACGGGGGCAACCGCCACCGCTACCGTGACTGGCACAGCGGCTACCGCTAGCCCAACGGCGGCTGGTGGTACGCCTTCGCCCAGCCCCACCCTCTGCACAGTTTACTACCCCGACGTGCCAACTGAGAACTTCTTCTTCGGCTACATCCGCTATCTCACCTGTCGCGGCATCGTCAGCGGCTACGCAGATGGCTACTTCCGGCCCAACAACCCGATCACCCGCGCCGAGTTCAGTAAGATGGTAACGCTGGCCTTCAGCATCCCACGCACAACCCCGGCTGTGCGGAGCTTCAGCGACGTGCCAACCAATTACTGGGCCTACGGCTACATTGAGAGCCTGACAGCGGCGGGTGTGATCAACGGCCAGAACGCAGCCCAGTGTGCAGCGGCTGGCGTGGCCGCCCCCTGCTTCCGCCCGAACAACCCGATCAGCCGCGCCGAACTGGTGAAGATGGTCGTAGTTGCCTCTGGCACCGCCGCCCAGACCAGTACCACCGCCTACCCCGATGTACCCCCCAGCTACTGGGCCTACAGCTACATCCAGACAGCGACAGCCCGTCAGTGGGTAGGTGGCTTCCCTGATAACAGCTTCCGCCCGAACGCACTGGCTACCCGCGCCGAACTATCGAAGGTCGTCTACCTCGCGCTTAACTTCCCCCTGGGGGTTAGTCGCTAGCTCACCATAACTTCTCCACTCTCGCCAGACGGGTGTGGGGGCAAGTATAATCAAAAGGGGACGCAGGCCAACTTGGTCTGTGTCCCCTTTGCGTTCTAGTTAGTAATAGGATAGAATGGGGCTGGAGGATGATGAAATGAAAAGAACAACAAGCCATACCGTTGCCAGCCTCGTGCTGGCAGTTACCATGTTCAGTTTGCTGCTTGGCACGCTAGCAGTTGCCCCTGCTACCGCCGCCCAGCCTGCCGCCAGTCCTGCCAGCCCTACCGCCCCGCCACCACTGAGCAGCGGGCGACGGCTGCCACGTCCCGCCGCCAATCTCCCGCCGCATCTCGCTGCGCCCAGCAATGCTGCCAGGCCAGTGGGGGGTTTCGGCTACCTGAGCGGCAACGTGCAAGACAGCTACGGTCAGCCCCTATCCGCTACCCTGCGCATCGGTGCTGCTCTCACTCTGACAACAGAGCCTGGTAGCATCGGCTCCTACAGTGTCACCCTGCCTACTGGTAGCTACAGCTTTGCCGTTAGCGCGAGCGGCTGCTACCTGCCCCTGACCCAGACCGTCACGGTAGTTCCAGGCAGCAATGTGGTGAGCTTTACCCTGCCGGATGCCCCCGCCGACGCTTTCGGCTACAACTGCTTCGAGTCGGCGGGCGGCTACCTGCCCGCCAGCAATCGCGTGCTGGCAAACAACTTCAACCAGGAGCAGCGGCCCTTCACCCTGACCATGCCGCTCAACTACTACGGCCAGATTTACTACACTGGCACGATCACTGGCAAAGGCTACATCCAGATTGGCAGCACGATCAGCGGCACCGCTGCCCTCGCCAGCAACCCCTGCCTGCCAAATGCCAGCCAGCCCAACGGCGTAGTGGCCGCCAACTGGGACGACCTGGTGGGCGACAGCAGTAATCCCACCGCTGGAGTCTTCACCGACGTGATCGGCAGCAGCCCCGACCGCTTCTTCATCGTCGAGTGGCGAGGGGTGGCTCACGCGGGCCAACCTGGTATCACCTCCACCTTTCAGCTACAGGTTAGTGAAGGCACCGGCGATGTCCTTTACATCTACCGCCAGATGAACGGGCGGAGCAACGGCAGCGAAGCCAGTGCGGGCATCGAGAGCTATACGGGTGGCAGTGGCTTGCAGATACGCTGCAATGCTGCCAGCAGCGTCGGCCCCAACTACCTCTACAGCGGCCTTAGCATCAACCTCTACAGCCCCATCTACGCCATCCCAACCAACACGCCGACCAGCACTGCCCCGGCCAGTCCCACCATTATGCCCACCGCCACCGCCAGCCCAATCCCAACCAGTACTGTCACCAACACTGCCAGTGCGACGAACACCAGCAGCCCTGTTGTCCCTACCGCCACGCCCGCGCCCGCCACCTGCCTCAGCGAGGGCTTCGCCAACGTGGGGAGCCTGGTCGGCAGCGGCTGGGTAATCCAGAACAACAGCCAGCCGCTTGGTAGTAGCAGTTGGTTCCAGGGTGATAGTGCGAGCTTCCCGGCCCAGGCTGGTGCCGCCGATGCCTACGCCGCCGCCAACTTCAGCAGCGTCGGCGGCACCAGCGGCACGATCAGCACCTGGCTGCTCACTCCCCCACGCCCGCTCAATAATGGCGACACGCTGCGCTTCTGGAGCCGCACCGTTGACGCACCAGCCTTCCCTGATCGCCTCGAAGTGCGCCTCAGCAGCAACGGTAGCAGCAGCAACGTGGGTAGCATCGCCAGCAGTGTGGGCAACTTCACCACCACCCTGCTGACGATCAACCCCGCCCTCACTGTTGGTGGCTACCCCAGCACCTGGACGGCTTACTCGGCGACGATCAGCGGCCTTGCAGGGCCAAGTAACGGGCGGGTGGGCTTCCGCTACTTCGTCACTGGGGCTGGCTCCAGCGGCGCAAACGGTGACTACATCGGCCTCGACAGCCTCAGCCTCTGCCCCATAGCCACTACGCCGACCGCAACGGCCACGGCCACGGCCACTGGGGTAGCAACAAACACTGCCACTAGCACGAGTACGTTCACCGCCACTGCCACTAGCACGAGTACGCTTACCGCCACTGCCACGAGTACATCCAGCCTCACTGCCACCGCTACGCTGACGTTGACCGCGACAGCCACAGCGACGTTGATGGTAACCAGCACTGCCACTAGCACGGCCAGCCCCTGCCTGCTCACCTTTAGCGATGTGCCAACCAACAACATCTTCTACGGCGACATCCAGTTCCTTGCCTGTCGCGGCATCGTCAGCGGCGCAAATGGTCTGTTCCGACCAAACGACACTGCCAGGCGTGGCGAGTTCGCCAAAATTGCAGTGCTAGCCTTCGCCATCCCCAACTTCACCCCGACCGTGTCGACCTTCAACGACGTGGCGATCAGCAGCATCTTCTACGGTTACATTGAGGCCGCTGCCCACGCGGTGGTAGTCAACGGCTTGAGCAGCAGCCAGTGCGCCGTCCTGGGCGTGCAACCGCCCTGCTATGGCCCCAACGTCAATATCAGTAGGGTGCAGGTGGCCGCTATCGTACAAAGAGCGCGGGCATACCCGCCCGTCACCCCTGGTGCCGCCACCTTTAGCGATCTGCCTGCTACTGGCTTCGGCTACAACGCGGTTGAAACGCTGGCTAGTCGGGCGATCATCAGCGGGGCTGCCTGCTTGCCACCCGCCACTGGCCTCTGCTTCCGCCCCAACGACAACATCCGCCGAGGTGAACTCGCTAAAGTCGTCCACCGGGCAATGAGCAGCCAGCCCTAACCTTGCCGTGGGGCGGTCAACCCGACCGCCCCTACCCCGCTAAGGACAACCTGGCTGCTGCTAATTGGTTGTTAATCCAAATGGGCTATCCAGCTTTTGCCAGATGTGCTATAATCTGCTCATGAGCGACCCAGCCCTTAGTGTAATTATGGTCAGCTACAACACTTGTGCAGTTTTGCGCCAGGCGTTGCGGAGCGTCTTTGCCAGCAGCACCTCCTTCCCCTTCGCGGTCTGGGTGGTGGACAATGCTTCCCAGGACGGTAGCGCAGAGATGGTGGCAAACGAGTTCCAGCCCCAACACGCCAATCTGCACCTGATCCGCAGCCCGCGCAATGGTGGCTTCTCCTACGGCAACAACCTCGCCCTCAGCGAGTTTAGTGCGGCAGGTCGTGCAACTGGTCAGCCAGGTGCGGTAGCAAACATCGTCAGCAAGTACGTGCTGCTGCTCAACCCTGATACGATCCTGCCGCCCGATGCGCTAGCCGCAATGGTCGCTTTCATGGACGCACACCCCCAGGCTGGTATTGCTGGGCCGAAGATGGTGCGCCCCAACGGGCAGCTAGACCTGGCGTGCAGGCGTGGCTTCCCTACCCCGCTCAACTCGATCTACAAGTTGGCTGGCCTCAGCAAGCTCTTTCCCCACTCGCGTCGCTTCGCCAGCTACAACATGACCTTTGCTGACCCTGACACCTTGACCGAGGTGGACGCGGTGATGGGCGCGTTTATGCTGCTACGGGCTGAAGCGATCAACCAGGTCGGGTTGATGGATGACAGCTTCTTCATGTATGGCGAGGACTTGGACTGGGCCTACCGCATCAAGCAGCACGGCTGGCAGGTCTACTACAATCCCGCCGTGCGGGTGATCCACTACAAAGGTGAGAGTACGCGGCGTAGTAGCTATCGCATGATTATACAGTTCTACCGCAGTATGAGCATCTTCCACCACAAGCATTATGCCGGCACTACCTTCTTCCTGCTCAACTGGCTGATCGCCATCGGCATCTGGGGCAAGGCTGGCCTGGCACTGGTGCAGAACTTGCTCCGCCCCAGCAGCAGGAAGCGAGTAGCTTTATGAGCCAGACGATCAACCGCCCACCTGCCCTTGATGAGCAACCCCCCGAACCGGCCCGCCGCCGAGAGGCCCGCACCCGCCCCTATCTAACCCCCGGCCCCGCTCCAGGGCGCGCCCCCGACTGGTTGCATATCCTCTTTGTGATTGCCCAGCTTGTCCTCGACCTGTTGGCGGTCGGCTTTGCCTTCTATCTCGCCTATACGCTGCGCTCTGAGAGCCTGCGCGACTTCAATCCACCCACCGCCGACACCTACACTGCCATGCTGGTCGTCGCCGAGATAGCCTTGCTGGGGGTGTTCAATCTCTCTGGCCTCTACACCTTGCGGCGTGGTACCTCGCGCATTGACGAGTTCTACAAGCTGGTTGCCTCTGTCACCAGCGGCACGTTCGTTGCGCTGGCCGCCAACTTTCTCTTGTTGGGCGACCGCTTCATCTACTCGCGGCAAACCCTGATCCTCGGCTGGCTGCTCTGCATCGTCCTGGTTAGCGCAGTCCGCTTCGCCTATGGCGGGCTGGTGGGTGTGTTGCGGCGGCGGGGCATGGCCCGCCAGCGGTTGCTGGTGGTTGGCAGTGGTCAGGCAGCGCGGCTCGTCTGGGATCGGATCAACGGCGTGCCTACCCTGGGCTATGAAGTGGTTGGTTTCCTCGAAGGTGAGCATGACCGTGATGAGGGCGACAGCCGCGACCCGGTAGTACGTGAACGCATCCTCGGCTACATGGATGAAGTCGCCAGTATCGTGCGCGCCTACAATATTGACGAAGTGATCGTTGCCCTGCCCGGCTACGACCCGCAGGATGTGCTGGACATAGTGAGCGCACTGGGCAACCAGCAGGTGGGCATCCGCTTCTACCCTGACATCTTGCAACTGATCATTGACAACCACGCTGGGCCGACCGACCTCAACGGCTTGCCTCTCTACAGCGTGCGCGACGTGACCCTACGCGGTACCAATCGGCTGATCAAGCGCGCCTTCGACATCATTTTTAGCAGCATAGTGCTGGTGCTAACCTCGCCGATCATGTTCATCACCGCTGTGCTGATCAAGCTAGAGTCGCCCGGCCCGGTCTTCTTCGTCCAAGAGCGAGTGGGGTTGGACGGTAAGCCGATCCTGGTGATCAAGTTCCGCTCGATGCGCCAGGATGCGGAGCGGCTTGGCAAGTGGACTACGCAGAACGACCCTCGGCGCACTAGGATCGGTTCGCTGATCCGCCGCCTCTCGATTGACGAGTTGCCGCAGTTCGTCAATGTGATCCTGGGGGAGATGAGCGTGGTCGGACCCCGCCCAGAGCAACCGCAGTTCGTGGCCGAGCGAGGCCGGGTCAACCCCCTCTATCGCCTGCGTCACAAGGAGAAGGCAGGCATTACCGGCCTGGCCCAGGTCAACGGCTTGCGTGGGGACACCGACATTGAGGAGCGCACCCGCTTCGATTTGCTCTATGTGGAGAACTGGTCGGTGCTGCTCGACCTGAAGATCATCGCCCGCACGATAGTGCAAATCTTCACCGGGCGTAACGCCTACTAACCACGCCCTTGAGGAGCAAGACTATGCACGAGCAGGAGCGGGAGCAGCAGCGGATCGCGGCCCTGACCACCACATTGCTGCACGCCCCCGACAGCTTCAGCCGGGTACACGCCGCTGGTTATTTGGCTAGCTTGAGCCAGCCGCCGGCCACTGCCTTTGCTGCCCTGGTTGCTGCCCTCGGCAATGTGGATCAGGAGGTGCAGGTGGCGGCAGCCCGCGCCCTCGGCAGCTATGGGCCACGCGCAGTAGACCACCTGCTCCCCCTGCTTGCGGGCGATCCGTACCTGGCGATGGCGGCAGCCGAGGGGCTGGGGCAAATTGGCGACGAGCGGGCGGTTGCACCCCTGGCTCTGGCTTTGCAAGCAGCCCATGCCTACCACTATGACATTGCGGGCGCACTGGCTCAGATTGGGCCGCCAGCAGTGCCAGCCCTGCGCCGCCTGCTAGCCGTCCCTGACGTGGAGGTGCGTCACTGGGCTGGCCGCGCCCTGCAAGATATCATAAGCAAGCACCCCATATTGAGTGTGGGGATGGAGGATGAAAGTTGAGCAGCAAGGCAGCAGAGCAGTTGGCTAAGTACCAGGGCTGGGCCGCTCTCCCCCTGCGGGCTATGCTGGCCGCCAGCTTCATTGCGCATGGCAGGCCGAAAGTGTATGGCAGCAGCGCAGACGCGAAGTTTGGTGCAGGGGTCGCGGACGTGGCGGAGCTATTGCGGGCGCAGGGTACCCCCGCTCCTCGCTTGATGGCTTGGGTCGTCACCCTGGTAGAGTACGGCGGCGGGTTTGCGCTCGCCCTCGGCCTCTGCACCCGCCTGGTCGCGCTGCTATTGGCCTTCACCATGCTGGTGGCGATAGGGCAGGTCAAGTTCAGGCAAGGCTTCGTTGGTGGCTACGAGTACGACCTCAGCCTGCTAGCCGCCTGCCTCGCCCTGGCAATCAGCGGCGGCGGCCCCCTCTCCCTGGATCGCGCCCTACACCTGCCCTGAAAGCCACCTGCAACAGCCATATCGCGGGCAAGCGGCCTTGCGTGCCTTGCGAGTTTATGCTATGCTTGGCCTACTGGTCGGCCCCTTCACCTCGGCTTCGCTTACTCAGGTGGTGATGCTGACCGCAGTGACGACGGTCGGCCTCAATGATTTTCGGTAACCGACGCTGGTGGTAGAAGGCTAATCAACACTGGGCCACGCCACTCCAGGGGTGGCTGGCCGGAGGATGAAGATGGCGATTGAGATGCAGCCGCTTTACGCACAGGGCTTTGCGCCGCTAGAGCAGGAGTTTACGCTGGACGAACTGCCTGTAGCTGGGCGGATACCGGGCTGGTTGCGCGGGATGTTGGTTCGCAACGGCCCCGCCCGCTTCGACCTGCCGCAGCAGAGCTTGCGTCACTGGTTCGACGGGCAAGCGATGCTGCATAAGTTTGCCTTCAGCGGCGGCAAGGTCAGCTACGCCAACAAGTTCGTGGTCAGCCCCGCCTACGAATACGCTGAGCGCGAGGGCAAGCTTGGCTACCTGGAGTTCGCCAGCGACCCCTGCCGCTCGATCTTCAAGCGGTTTACTACTATGTTTGACCAGGAGGGCGGCTACAACACCAACGTCAGCATTGGCAAGGTGGCCGACAAGTTCGTGGCTTGGACGGAGCTACCGCTGCCGATTGAGTTTGACCCGCAGACGCTAGCGACCGTCGGCCTCGTCCGCTTCGATGACAAGCTAGTGGGGGTAGTTAGCACCCCGCACCCGCACGCTGACCGCAACGGTGACGGCATCAACAATATGGTTAAGTTTGGCGCGCCCAGTGCCTATAACCTCTTTCGTACTGCCGCCCATGAGGCCAAGCGCACCCTGATCGCCAGCCTGCCGACCATGCGCCCTGCCTATATGCACAGCTTCAGCATCACTGAACACTATGCGATCCTGGCCGAGTACCCGCTCTACTTCAACTCGCTGGGCCTGCTCCTCAGCGGCAAGGCGGTCGCCGAAAACATGGATTGGCAGCCAGAGCGTGGGATGAACTTCCTGGTAGTTGAGCTGGCGAGTGGCAAGCTAGTGGGCAAATATCGTAGCAACCCCTTCTTCTGCTTCCACCACGTCAACGCCTATGAGGAGGGTGACGAGATCGTAGTTGATCTGCTCGCCTTCCCCGACCCTTCGATCATCCAGGCTCTCTACCTCGAACCGTTGCGTCACCCACAGGCTGAGGTTACTCCCGTGCCGCTGCCTACCCTGCGCCGCTACCGCGTGCCGTTGGCGGGGACGACGGTGCAGGCCGAGACGCTGACCGAGGTGAGCATGGAATTGCCGCGCATCAACTACGCCTATAATGGCCGCCCCTATCGCTACGCCTACGCCCAGGGCTTGAGCGACCAACGCCCGCACGACTTCCTCAATCAGCTAGTCAAGGCTGACGTGCAGCAGCGTAGCACCCAGACCTGGTTCGTCCCTGGCTGCTACCCTGGTGAGCCGGTCTTCGTTGCGGCACCCAACGCACAAGCCGAGGATGATGGCGTGATCCTCTCCGTCGTCCTGGACAGCGAGCAGGCTAACTCCTTCCTGCTCGTCCTCGATGCCAGCAGCTTCACCGAACTTGGCCGCGCCACCGTGCCGCACCACATCCCCTTCGGCTTCCACGGGATATACTTTGGCTAGGCGCGGTCGGAGACCACTCGCCTAAGCCACTGCTAGCCAACTACTTGTAGTAGCACTCCCACCAACTCTGGTGGCTCTGCTGCCAGGCGGCGGCAGTGGCGTAGATTTGGGCCTGCGCGTTGTAGATTGAGTAGTTGCGGTAGGGATTCCAGTTGCCCCCCCAGGTGGCCGGGCTGTACTGGTACAGGCCGATGTAGGGGCCGCTGGCATTGTATGCGTCAGACCGCGCACTGGACTCGCAGAGCAGCACCCGCCACATCTTGTCCTCCGACTCGCTGTAAGGGTACCGCTTGTGGGCATCAGCGATCCAGGTCCGATACTGGCTATGCTGGTCAGCTATCCCCGTAGGGCTGAAAGCCGGTAGGCTGTTGGTCGAGCCGTCTGGCCCGAAGTTGTTGGCATTACTGGCGATGATCAAGATGACAAAGGCTAGTAGGCCGATGATGATGAAGCGTTGCATTTGCGCTCCTCCTTTCGTCACCGATTATAGCACAAATGCAACAGATGCAACGTCACTATTGCGCCTAACCATTGGAGGAGCCAGTTTGCTGCAAGCAAAACGCATTCAGGCGATCATCTTCGACCTGGGCGACACCCTGATCCGCACCCCGATCAGCCAGTATGAAGACGACCACTTCTACGCTGAGACTGCCCGGCAGTTGCGCCTGGCCCGCCCAGATGTGGCCCTTGACGCAGAGCAACTGCGTCACCACCAGGGGTTGGTTGGTCAAATGATCGCCGACTCCTACTACGAGGAGCAACCATCAGCCCGCCTGGAGTACGACGCGGCAACCACGATGGCTCTGGCGATGCGCCAGGTCGCCCCACAGTACGCTGATGATGCGGCCTTGCAGCGCACGATCTACGATATTGGCCGTGGGTTGATCTACAGCCCGGCGGTGGTCAGCCCCTACACCTATGCGGTGCTGGACGATCTGCGTGGACGCGGCTATCGTCTCGGTCTCTGCTCCAACTACTTCGGCTACGCTGACGTGGTGCTGGATAGTACGCGCGAGATCGGCATTGCCGGGCGGCTAGACGCTTGCGTGTTCTCTTGCGAAGTGGGCTGGCGCAAGCCGAACCCCCGCATCTACACTGCGATCTGCGCAAAGCTGGCAGTCGCGCCCACCAACTGCCTGTTCGTCGGCGACCGCCTGCTAGAGGATATACATAGCCCACAAGAGTTGGGGATGCAAACCGTCCTCAGTCATGAGTACCGCCAGGAGCAGCCAGTGGCTAGCACGCCCCCGCCCGATCTGCTGATCGAGCGGCTAGATCAACTGTTGGCTGCTTTGTTAGCTGCTGCTCAATATTCTACCAACACGCCCACGCTGAGTTGCTGGGCGAGGGCAAGGAGCTTACGGATGCGGGCCAGCCCATTGAGTGTCACCGAGTCGCGCACGGCATCGCGCTGATCGAGGGTGGTCAGCGGGTCCTTGATCAGGCGCACCGCCTCCTCTAGCCAGCTAGTGACAAAGTGGTAGAAGGAGGTGACCATGTCTGCGCTGATCTCGCGCAGAAAGAGCAGTTGCCAAATCTGGTCGGCCCCGATGTCGTAGTAGCGACCAGTGCGTGGATAGGGCAGGCGGAAGGGCTGCTCTGGCGCGTCGAAGTAGACCCCACGCAGGGTAGTCTGACCGAGGAAGCGCGTCCCCTTCGGCGCACCGCTGCCCCGCTTGCCGCGCAGGGTAAAGATGCTGAGGCCGGTGATCTTGCGTTGCTCCTCCAGGATCAGGTTGAGGAAGCTACGAGCTGGTTCGAGGTCGTCGGTTGCCATTGCTAGGCGGTGAACGAGTAGGCTGAGGACAAGTTCGCTGGTTTCGTCAATTGGGTATTCGAGGCTAGCCCAGCAGCCGACTGCCACCGGGTCGCGGTCGAGGCGGGCGACGAAGTTGGCGGGGCAGGTTAGACAGCTAGGCTGGGCTGCGCGCAAGGGAGCTAGGGCGCGATCCATATCCGCCGGGTTGATGCCGTACTCCTTGCTCGCCTCTTTGACCGAGAGCGGGCCGGTACGACGGGCAGCCCGTACCCGACGTTCCATCTTGCTAAGTTGGTGTAGCCAGGTGGTGCCGTACTGCTGTTTTGGCTGGCAACGGTAGTCGAGCATGAAGTCTGCGGCCATCTATCTTCGTCCTCCCCAAACGCTCTCACTGCAATGTTGGCGGCAGACAGTGCCTCACGCACCGCCTGCACCGTCGCCAGGGCCAGCGGGCTGTCACCATGCACGCAGATCGTGTCAGCCCGCAAGTGGTATAGGCTGCCATCATGGGCCAGCACCGTCCCCTCTTGCACGATCCGCACTGCCTGAGCAGCGGCGGCGGCTGGTGACAGTATAGCATCTTTTTGCGTGCGAGATCGCAATCTGCCATTCGGTTCATAAGCGCGGTCGGCGAAGGCTTCCTCGGCCACGCGCAGCCCCGCTGCTCTGGCTATCTCCACCAGTGGCGAACCAGCCAGGGCAACCACGCGCAGGTAGCTGGCAAACTGCTGCACAGTGGCGACGAACAAGCCCGCGATCCGCTCGTCGTGCATCGCCTGATTGTACAACGCGCCATGCAGCTTCACGTGACTTGCCGCCCAACCTGCGTCGTCGCAGAGGGCAGCGAAGGCCGCAAGCTGGTAGCGTAGCAGCCCGCGTAGCTCGCCGTCAGCCAGGTGCAACTCGCGGCGACCAAAGTGGGCGCGGTCATCGTAGCCAGGATGTGCGCCGACCGCCACCCCCTGCTGCCTTGCCAGCCTGATAGTGCGCGCCGCCACCGCTGGGCCACCCGCGTGCAGCCCACAGCAGACATTGGCCGAGGTGCAGTAAGGCATTAGTTCTGCGTCCAGCCCACCCTCTAGCTCACCCATATCGCAGTTGAGGTCGATATGCATAGGCATATGCGGCGCAAGCCCACTCAACTTGCCCCTAATCCTCCTCTTTCACTTCCTCCAAGATGTTGGCGACGATGGTATCTGCGCTGATCCCCTCTGCGTCACCGTCAAAGTTAAGGATCAGGCGGTGGCGCAGGGCGGAGGTAGCGACTCCGCGAATGTCCTTGTAACCAACATTAAAGCGGCCATCTAGCAGAGCGTTGATTTTGGCCCCCAGGATCATCGCCTGCAACCCGCGCGGGCTGGCCCCATAGCGCACGAACCGCTTGACCAGCGCGGTTGGCTTGATGTCGGGGTGGCTGGCGAGGATGATCCGCACAGCATAGCGAGTCACGTGGCTAGCAATCGGGGTCTGCTTCGCCAACTCCTGCATTGCCAGGATCGTCGCGCCGTCAGTCGCTTTGTGTGGCGTAACATGGTAGCCGCTGGTGGTGCGGTCGCTGATCGTCAGCAGTTCATCTGCCGAGGGGAAGGGGACGATCATCTTGAAGAAGAAACGATCAAGCTGCGCCTCTGGCAGCGGGTAGGTACCCTCCATCTCCAGTGGGTTCTGGGTGGCAAGGACGAAGAAAGGTTTGGGTAGAATGTGCGTCTTGCGGGCGACAGAAACCGTCCCCTCCTGCATCGCCTCCAGCAAGGCCGACTGCGTCTTGGGGGTGGCCCGGTTGATCTCGTCGGCCAGCACCAGGTTGGCGAACAGCGCGCCAGGTTGGAACTGGAAGCCGCGCCGCCCGCTCTCCTCGTTCTCAACGATGATGTTGGTGCCGATAATGTCGGCGGGCATCATGTCGGGGGTGAATTGCACGCGGTCGAACGAGCAATCGATCACCTGGGCCAGGGTGCGAACCAAGGCTGTCTTGCCCAGCCCTGGCACCCCCTCCAACAGGCCGTTGCCGCCCGCCAGCATACAGGTTAGCACCTCGCGCACCAACTGTCGCTGGCCGACTATCACCTTGCCCACCTCGGCCTCAACCTTCGCTACCGTCTCACGGAAGCCCGCGATCATCGCCGCCGCGTTGCCAACCTGCCCGATTTGCTGTACCTGCGTCATCTTACATTCCCCTCTCAGCTTGTTTGTGCGCGTGTTGCGTCAAACAAAGTAGTCCTGTTTTGCCAGCCTGGTTCAGTTTGCTGTATTATAGCACAGGTTGCCCACCAACCCTAGCAGGGAGGATGTTAGATGAACGAAATGGTACTGCTCTACATCGTCTGCGGCGGACAGGCCGAAGCAGAGGCGATCAGTCGCGCCCTGCTAGCCGAGCGGCTGATCGCCTGCGCCAACTTGCACCCCATCAGCTCGCTCTACTGCTGGCAGGGGGAGACCGTCAGCGAGGGCGAGGTGGTGCTACTTGCCAAGACGCTCCGCCACCCTGCCCTGCTTTCCTTGATCGAGGAGCGGGTGCGCGCCCTGCACAGCTACGCAATCCCCTGCATCATGCAACTGCCCGTTGCTCAGGTCAATGCCGACTACCTGCGTTGGATCGTAGAGCAAGTGGCTGTTGCACAATAAACAAGCAGTGCTGCTACCTGTACCGCTCTGCCAGCCAGCCGCGC
This sequence comes from Chloroflexota bacterium, assembly GCA_043754535.1. Lineage (GTDB taxonomy): Bacteria > Chloroflexota > Chloroflexia > QHBQ01 > QHBQ01 > JBBROH01. The sequence continues at coordinate 22,767 of JAYUUN010000022.1, forward strand.
CATCCCATCTCGAAGTCATCCAGACCGAGGCCGAAAGCCTGGATGAAGGCTTCATCCACGCCGTTGCCAGCCACCAAGTAGTGCAGCATTGCATTGAAGCGATCCATGCCGTAGAGTTCAACCAGGTAGGCCACCCCACTGTAGGCCTGCTCGTAGGCAAGGTTGACTTGGCCGCCTGCCACCTGCTGGAAGGATGGGAACGCAGCCCAGGCGAAGAAACGGTCGCCGCGCAGTGCTTCGCGTAGGATGGTGGGGCGGCTGGCCTGCTCACTGCCAAGCGGCGCAACCCGCTCCGCCTCGTAGACCGCCAGCCCTTCGTTCAACCAGTCGGGGCTGTTCCCCCGCGTCAGGCCCATGCTGTTCTGCACTGCGTGGGTAAACTCGTGGGCCAGCAGGTTGAGGTAAGCCTGGGTCGGCGCGCCGTTGTAGGCAGCCTTGATGCTCTCGCCCGCCATGCTCCAGCCGCCTACCCAGGTTGGCAGCGATAGGCGCACGCTATCTTGCAGCAAGGCAGCACTGGGGTAGAACTTGACCTCGGTCACGCCCGCCGGAGCTACATCCAGGTCGCCAGTGATCGTGGCATAGGCACGCTCAGCGACAGCGACCATCGCTTTTGCCACCGTTGCATTGGCCGCAAAGTAGGCGACCTGGAAGTGGGGCGTAGCGAGGTATTGGAAGGCGAGATCGCTGTAGTACCACTGGCCTGCTAGCTTGCGAAAGAGTACCTGGCTGCTAACTACGTGCGCGCCGCCCAGGTCGTGCCGTTCAGTCAGCGTGGCGGTCGCCCAGCTACCGTCCGCGCCCAGGCTCAGTCGGTCAAGAGTGAGGGCGAAGTAGGTGGGCTGATGGGCAAAGAGGTCATCGAACCAGACCGTCTGCTCGTGCAAGAGCAACGGCTTCTGCGGGTCAACTGTCGCACGGAAGGCGGCAGCATCGCGCAGGTGGACTGCATCACCCCGCTGGGCGACCAACAGGCGGATGGCTAGCTCGGCCCCTCCACGCTCGTCTTCCACTGGCGCAGGGGTCTCCTCAGTTGGTGGCTGTCCAGCAGTTGGTGGTTTGGTTGCTGGCGCACTCTGCGTCGTCGGGCTGGGCTGCTCTATGATCAGGTCAGGTGGCTCGTCCGCCGTCCTGCTATCCCCTGGGTTGACTGGTGGCGTGGCTTTGCGAGCAGGGCTGCGGGCAGCAGTGGGGTGGGCTGTGGTAGTCGGCAGTTTGGCGACTCGCAGTGGGGTGGTCGTAGCTGGCGGTGCCGTCGGTGCTGTGGTCGGCGGCTTCGCAGCCAGTGCGCTGGGCGAAACGTAGGCGCGCTGAGGGAGGATCAGGTCGGGTGGGGGTGTGAGTAGCAGGGTGATAGTGTCCACTGTCGGGCTGGCAGGTGGCCGCTGTGTCGGCGTGAAGCCAGGGGGGAGCAACCGCACGGAGGCCGCCTGCCCACTGACCACGATTGGCGCAACGACCGGGGATAGCGGGACAACAGGCAGCATCGGCGGGGGACTACCCGCCTGCACTAGCAGCGCGAGGGCCAGCAACAGTGCGGCCAGCAATTGGCGGGGTGGGTGGCTGGTCGGGGTTGCCAGCCGCGTCGTACTGACCTCTACGCCAGCGGGCGGCACAAGCTGGCAGGCAGCATACCGGTCGGGTAGGTAGCCGAGGCGGGTGGTGGCTTGGGGCGGCTGCGGCAGGCGGGCAGCCTCCGTTGGGGCGTGGTTGACCATAAGTTTGCTTCTCACACTGCGGCCCCTCCCCTCGTGGTGCGCCCTCAGCTTGTGCCAGGGGTGGCCCGCCCTTACCCAGGACAAGCCAGGTTATAGTTTCTACCCCTCTATTGTATCACCAACGCAGCAATCTTGCAATAGCGCAATAGCTTGCGAAAGAGCATAAGCGGCCAAGCTAACGCTGACTGGAACTCACCATCGATCTCGTCCTCCACCTTCTTCTCGTTCACTTTGGTCAGCAGCAAGATGCCAATCAGGTAGTAGATCGCGGCACCGACCATGATCGCGCTGTAGGTGGCGACTGGGTTGAGGTTGGGGTTGAGGATGCTGGCGATCACCGTGCCGAAAACCGGGGAGAGTGCCTGCGCCCCCGCCGTCGCCAGGTTGCTGACCCCCATGTACTTGCCTGCCTGACTGCGCGGGATCAGGTCTGTGACCATCGCCCAATCCACTGCGGTGAACATCCCGAAAAAGAGGCCAGTGAAGGTGCTGAGGATGGTTAGTAGGGTGAAGTCACGGAAGAAGACCAGGGCGAGCGCGCCAAGAATGCCGAACACCCCACTGAGGGCGATCAGCGGCTTGCGCCCATAGCGGTCGGTGAGGAAGCCGCTGATGATCGCTGAGATAAAGCTGAAGCTGATCACGATCACCTGGATGATCGTGTAGCCTGCATTCGCGTCGGGCAAGATCAGGCCAAAGAAGTTGTAGTTCTTCAGCTTGATTACATCTTGGATGTAGTAGAGGGCGTAGGTGGTGATCGTGGTGAAGCCCATCAGGCTGAACAGGCGGGCGATCAGTAGCCAGACGAAATCGGGATACCGTTTGGCGTTGATGCTGACGATAGAGGTTAGCCGCTGGCCGAAGCTGATCCGTGGGCTGGGCGGTAGCTGGTCTGTTGCTTGCTCGCGCAGCAGCAGGATGTTGACCAGCCCACCGAGGGCAACGATGATGATCACCCCCAGGCTCGCCCCGGCCAGGTCGTTGCGGCTGAGGCTGATACCCATGTAGATAGCAGAGCCGATCTGCCCGAACATCTGCGCCGCCCCTAGTGCGCCGCTGGCCTTGCCACGATCCTCCGCTAGCACGCGGTCGGGCAGCAGGCCGTGATAGGGGCCAAAGGCGACGTTGGAGAACAACTGGGTGAGGCCATAGAAGAAAAGAAGCCACCACCAGCCAAGTAGGACAGAGAGGGTCAGTCCTAGCACGCTGATCAGGGTCAAGGTCGTGCCAATGAAGACGAAGGGAACGCGCTTGCCCACCTTTGACCGCCAGCCGTCGCTGATCGCCCCGAACATGGGCTGGGCGAAGGCGGCGATGATCAGTCCAGGGAAGGTGATCCAGCCGAGCGCAGTGAGCTTGTTGTCGGCAACGGTCAGGCCGAACAGCCGTAGCCCTTCGGCGGGCAGCAGCCGCTCGTTGAGGTTTGGTATGATGAACTGGCCTATGGCACCCCAAAGTACGGTGAAGGCAAACTGGTAGGCGCAGAACCAGAGGTAGTCCAGCCCGCGCATCTTGTGGGCGGCTGGGTTGACCTTCGCCATTGGTTGGTTAGCAGTGGTCACGATTTTCCCTTTCTGCGACGTTGCATAAGCTGGTACTTATACAATACCACAGGTTGTGATCAAAAGCAAGGGCTGGGGTTCAGAGTCTGAGCTGCACCCGCTCTACACGGTAGTATCTGTTTGCGTAAGTGGTGCAGCGGCCCACTATTACATCCCAAGGCTGATAGTCCCAGCCCTGAGGTGCTGTAAAATAGAGAGGCGGTGCTGTCAACAGAGATCTGGGAGGCCACCCATGCTGTCCATCAAACCCCAACTCAGCGATGCAGCGGTGCGGGACTTGCTCACCGAACGCTTCGCTCCTCCCACTGGCGAACTGCGGGCGTTGGCAGGCGGCCAGATTGCTCAAACTATCACCTTTACCGCCAACGGTCAGGCTTACGTTCTCCGCATCAACCCACCCACCTTCCCCGATTTTGAGAAGGATGCCTACGTATATCGCCACTACGCCAGCCCACGCCTGCCGATCCCTCCCATCTATCAGCTTGGCACGGTGGATGGGCTGCCCTACGCCATCTCCCCAATGATGCCCGGCAAGAACATGATCGACTTGCCTGCCGCCGAGATCGCCAGCTACATCCCTGCCTTGATCGAAACGCTGGACGCGATCCATGCTAGTGACGTGAGTAGTAGCACGGGCTACGGTGCCTTCGATGGGCGGGGGGTTGCCCGCTATCATAGCTGGCGGGCATTCGTGACCAGCGTGGGCGACGAGCATGAGCCAGGCACCTTCTTCGGTAACTGGCATAGCCTGTTCGACGAGACCTTTCTGGAGCGCGACGTGTGGGCGCGCATCTACGCAGCGATGCTGTCGCTGCTCGACTACTGCCCAGAGGATCGCTGGCTGCTGCACGCCGATTACGCCTTCGGCAACGTGTTGGTGCAGGCCGGGCAGATCACAGCGGTGCTAGACTGGGCGAACGCTATGTACGGAGACTTCCTCTGCGACGTAGCATGGCTCCACCATGTGTTGCCTGACCACCAGGTACTGGACCGCTGCGCCGCCTACTACGCAGCGCAGGGCAGACCTATAGCGAACTATGCAGAGCGACTACTTTGCTACAGGTGTCTGATCACCCTCGACTCGATGCGCTACTGTGCCAAAGTGGGACGTGAGGCCGACTACATCTCCATACGCGATCAAACGCTGGCTGTTCTTTAGCTGCTGGCTTACACCCCCACGGTCAGCCCTGCCACCGCCGCCCTGCCTCCCTCGGTGATAAACTCGCCGCGTACCCGCTCGGTCAGTACCGCCGCAAAGTCGTATTCCAGCAGTCGTGCGCTGAGGCTGGCGACCTCGTCCTCCGCCAAGGGGTATTCTACGGTAGTGATCAACTTGCCCTCGTCGCTGGCTAGGTAGTCACTGGCGAAGATCACGCTGTCTGCGCCGCTATAGTGCAGGTAGTGGCGGTGCTTGCCCGGCTGCTCGATCACGAGCAGGTCGCTAGTCGCGTCGGCCCGACGCAGCACCTTGCAGCCAAATGCTTCCTGGTAGGCAGCCAGGCCGTGATAGGCTCTCTCAGTCAGGAACAGCAAATCTACCCCACCTAGCGCGTCCAAAGCCTCAAACAGGTCGTCGCTCAAGTCAGGCAGCCCCACCAGCACCTTGCTGCTAGCAACAACGAAGTAAGCGAGTCGCTGCCAGCCTCCATCCTCATCCTCACCCTGACCATGCTGGTAGATGGCGTAGACGTGCGGCGGTATTAGCAGGCTCATGTTCGCTGCCCGCAGCAGGAACTGCGTCTCGCGGGAGTTCTCCTCGCCCAGCATAACGCGCTCTCCTTCTCTGCTTCGCTGCCCCGCCGCAGCAGGAAGATGGCTGGCAGGATCGCTACCACTGCCACGATGGCCGCCGCCCTAAACTCCTCGGTGTAAATCTGGACAAAGGCGGCAACCACCGCCTGCCCGTTCAGGCCCGCGTTCAGGTTGGCGAGACGTACCAGGCCCCAGGCTTGCAGCAGCGGCAGGGCAAGGGTCATCCCTGTCAGGCGGGCGAAGGTGACGGTGGCGGCGGCGATGCCTGCCCGGTCGCGGGGCATGGAGTTGATCGCGCTAGCTGAAGTGGGGGCGATCAGCAGGCCAAAGCCCAGGCCGATCAAGCCCAGGTGTAGCCAGGTCGCCACCGGGTCGTAGACGCTGGCCGCACCCCAACCAGAGAGTAGCCAGAAGCCCGCCGCCACTGCCAGCAAGCCCGCGACCGCCACCACAGGGTAGGTTAGCCGTTCGCTGAACAGGCCACCGAGGATTGCGCCGAGGGGAATGAAGGCGGTCATGTGCAGCAGCAACAAGCCCCCCTCCACCGCTCCGTCATGCCCAGCCACGCCAGTGAACACCACATTGCCGAGCAGGGCGAGGTTCAGTTGGGCAACGATCAGGGCCGCTCCGATCAGCAGATTGACCAGGTTTGCGCTGACGAAACCACGAATGGTGAAGTCGCGCAGTGGCAACAGCGGGTCGTGACCTACCCGCTCGACGACCAGAAAGAGAACGAGGGCCAGGATCGCGCCGCCCGCAAACCAGGGGAACAGTTCGGTGGCGAACAGGCGGATCGGCGGTAGCTCTGTCTTCTGCGAGAGGGCGAGGGTAAGCAGCAACAGCGTGCCGCCGAGCAGCAGCCCTCCCAACCAGTCTACCTTTGCCTGCGACTTGACGTTGGCTGGTACCAGGCGTAGGAGCAGGAAGATAGCACCCAGGCTGAGGGGGATATTGAGCAGGAATATCCAGTGCCAGTCCTTGATCGCTAGCCCCAGGCCGCCAACCCCGAAGTTTAGCTGGCTACCCCTGAGCAGGTTGACGACCGCCACCCCATAGAAGGGGCCAAGCACGCCGCCCGCCTCGGCTACCGCCCCGATCATCCCCAGGGCGAAACTGCGCCGTCGGGGAGCAAACAAGTCGCGCACCATTGCCATGCCAATGGGCAGCACCGCCCCGCCGCCAACCGCCTGCACCACGCGGAAGCCTAGCAGCCAGCCAAGACCAGTGTCCACCCCAAACACGTCGCTGCCAGACAGCGCACAGCCAAGCGAGCCGATGATAAAGAGGATCATAGAGGCGACATAGGTGCGGCGGTGGCCGAATATGTCGGCGATGCGCCCTAGCAGCGGCAGGGCCAGGGTGTAACCCAGCAGGTAGGCGGTGACGATCCAGCCCGCCTGATCAAGGTTGTTGATCGGGATACCCAGGTCGTTGATCACCTTCGGCAGCACGGTGACGATCACCGTCTGGTCGAGGGCGGCCAGGAAGATGCCGACGCAAATCACCGCCAGGGTGAGGATCGGTCGCCGATTTCCGCTGACCGCCTCTACCCCTGCCTCCCGCTCCAAAGCCGCGCTGGACAAGCTACACCCCCAGATTAAATAAAGAGCGCAAGCCTGCCGCTACTTGCAGATCAGGTCTGCGGTCGGCACGTCTACCTTCACCGACTTGTCGTAGTCGCTCAGGCGAATATCGTAGGTTGCGTCGGGCTTGTCGGTCTTGCTGATTGGGCCGCTCAGCAGCACGCGGCGCAGGCGGTACTCGCCCCTGCTGATCCAGATATCCACCTTGAGGCTCGCCCCAGAGTTCGCGTCGGTGGTTAGAGCCTTCAGTTGGTCAGCACTGATCTGCCCGCTCAGGTGGTAGCTGTTGTCTTCCTTCTCGTCCTTGCCGATCAGCTTGAGGTCAGCGAGGTTGGAGAGGATGTCCACCGTCGCCTTCGCTGGGTCGAGGGCGAGGGTGGGGAAGGGTTGCCAGCAGTTAGAGATGCCATTGATCAACAGGAACTGCTTGTCGCTGCCACCGTTGACGTAGTTGGCCTGTACGTTGATCGGGAAGCCAGCACCGCTGTAGCTGGCGTTGATCTTTGCGCTAACCAGGGTGGGGCGGGTGAAGTCGCCTTCACTGCCTGTCACTGCGATTTTGATCCCCGCGCTAGGGGTTTGGCCCACTACCTTGAGGGTGAAGTGGAAGCTATTTAGCTGTTTGGTGCTGGTGATCGCCCGGCTGATGATCGCGGGGCCGTCGAGGTTCTGGTTGTTGCTGTCGTCGCCGCCGCAAGCCAGCAGCAGGGTGCAGAGGCTCAGGCTGAACAGGGCGGCTAGCAGTAGCCCACGTTGGTTGCTCAAGAGATCGTTCCTCCTTCGCATAGAGGATACCACGCCATGCACCTGCTGATCAAGGTGCAAGGCTGTGGGCAACAAAGTGGGCAGCACGCCTGGCGCACTGCCCACCCCTGCCCCTCTAAAGGGTCGCTTACTTCTGGATGTTGAAGAACATCTTGATCTGCTGGCTGCCCTTGTCTGTCTGCTGGGTGGTCAGACCCCAGGCATGGAAAGGGGCAATCAGCGGCTTGAAGTTGGTGTTGTAGCTGTCGTTGTTACTGCCCATCACCGCTTCAGCGAACTGGCGCAGGGTGCCAATGTTGACGTAGAGGCGGCCCGTATCTGGCTTGAGCAGACCCGCGAAGGCCGTCTTATAGTCAGCATTGCTGGTTACCTTGTCGCCCTGGCCGAAGCCGTCAATCGCGCTCTTGCCCACTGCCAAGTAGAACTTGCCATCCTTGAGGCCGTAGAACATAGCCGGGCTGGACTGGCCGCTGCTGAAGGGGACGCTGTAGATGTCGCCGTCCTTGCTCATCGTGATGCCACTATCTGGGTTGGCGGCCATCTGCTTCTCAAGCAGCGCGCTAATCTTGGCAATGCCCGCCTTAGCCTTGTCGCTGTCGCTGACGCTGAGGACGAAAGCACCCTGCGCTGGGAAGCTGATGCTGCCACCAGGGGCGACGTAGAGGGCGTACTCGCCGTCCATCCAGGAAAGGATATCCTCATCGAGGTCGAGGCCAGTCGATTCCTTAAGTTGGCTCTTGATCTGGTCGCTGCTCATGCTGGTAGTGCTAGCACCAGGGCAGGCCTTGAGTTGGTAGTCGAGGCTCTTGAGGCCGTACTGTACGGCACCCTTGATGTCCTGCCCACCGAGGACGACCCAGCTACCAGCAGGAGCCTGCTCAAAGAGAGCGCGGCTGTCCATCGCCTTCGGGGTGTAGAGCATATTCTGCATCTCGGCAGGCAGCTTGCTGGTGTCTATCGAGCTAACCAGGTCAATCTCCACGCCGTTGTCACGCGGGGTGAAGCTGGACATGAAGTTGCCGTCGTAGTTGTCAAGCTGCTTCATCATGCAGTCCACTTGCGCCTGGCTGCTGCCAGTGGTGCCGAGGCTAGCCATGTTCGCCATGTAGGAGTTCATGCCCATGCCGAGCAGGTCAATGCTCTGGCCGAGGTTGAGGTAGAAGGTGACGGTGCGACCAGCGGGTAGCTTGGCGGCAGAAGCCTTGTACTGCGCGCTGCTGTCGAGCGAGAGGTTGGCATCCTTGTTCGCGTTGAGAACCTTCTTGATCAGCTCCTTGTTGGCACTGACGATACCCTCGCGGCCAACCAGGGTCGCGTAGTAGCTCTGGTCGTCGGTGGTCAGCTTGTAGATGGCGTTGCCGCTGTAATCCTCATCCTTGGTCGCCTTGCCGAGGTCGCTAGTCTGGCTCTCCAGCTTGCTGAGGAAGCCGCTGCCGTTGGCCTTCGCCACGTCGAGGTCAACAATGGCGAACACGCTGTCGTTGGCAAACTTGATGCTGGCACAGGCATCGGCGTTGGTGGTGCTGTTGCTGCCCATCATCTGCTTGAGCTTGGCTGCGTCTGCGACCACACCAATGGTGACATTGCCATTGAACAAATCCTTGACTGTGCCAGCCTTAGTAAAGAGGCTGGTGCTGACACTGCACTGCTTGGACGCATCGGGCATAGCCGCGCTGCTGTCGCTAGCACTGCTGTTGATCTTGGCCCACAGTGTCTTGAAGCCCGGCTGGGCCTCAAAGGTCTCACGTAGCTTGGCTAGGCTGGCCTCAGCAGTGCCGCCCGGCTTCGCATCGTAGGTGACGAAAGCGAGCGTATCCTTGGGCATTAGCTTGCTGTGGGTAGTGGCCGCCAATACGCCGCCCTTGTTGATGAAGAACCAGGCACCAGCCCCAGCCGCTGCAACTAGCAGCAGGGTAAGCAGGATCGCTGGCATGGGATTGCCCCGCCGAGCGGTTGCCACCGCTGCGCCCTGGGGTGCTGCTGCGTAATCGTACTGCGGTTGAGTGTTACCAGCTTGTGGCTGCCCATAGCCGCTCTGGTCGGTGGGGCGAGCGTACTGCTCGTTGCCTGGCTGGTTTGGATCGTAGTTACTTGCCACGAAGAACGTCCCCTTTCTTGAATACAGGCTGCAAAGCTGCTGGCCTGACTTACCTCATAACCTAATTATACATAGAATGCGCCGCCTTGACAATGCTACTTTAGCATCAGATGCCTCTACCTGCTGGGGCTGAGGCTGCTATACAGCACTGCTTGCCATACCCTATACGTTACTGGATGACAGTTTGTTGCAAGGCAGCAGGGGTCGCGCTATTGCTGACCTGCCGATAGGACAGGTGGCAAGAGCTTTTTGTTGCAGCCCTTGACCATCGTCCTCTCGTCTTATTATACCCGATCCACGAGTCTGAGCGGAGGTTGGGACAGCGGGAAGCAAGTGCAAGTTGTCACTTTGTGCTATAATCGCACCGATGAACGGGCTGTCAGCAACCACAAAGGAGCGGCGAATTGCCGAGCGCATCGCTGCCGCCGTTGCCGGAGCGCGCCGCCCGACATTGACGTTGACGACTAACCGCCCTGGCGCGTATAATGGCACGGAAACCTGAACAAGGAGAAAGTGTGCGTGGACGACAACCAAAAGAGCGACGAGGAGCAGCAGTTGCCTGCTGACCTGTTGGCGATCCTGGCCTACCCTGGTACGAACATCCCAGTGGTGCAAGAGGGCAACTACGTGGTTTGCCACGAGAAAGGGGTACGCTTCCCCATCGAGAACGGTATCCCAGTGATGCTGTTGGAGCGGGCCGAGCCGCTGGCCGAAGCAGCCAGCCCCCAGGTTTAGCGAACGTAGCTGATGCCCAATCAACAGGCGGGGCTGCACCTCTGCTTCTATTATCCACAGATCAAGAAATTGAGTGGGGCTGAGCGGCTGATCCTGCGCCTGGCCGCGCACCTGGCTGCCCAGCCAGAGGTGGCGGCGGTAAGTATCGTTACTCACTACTTCGCGCCAGAGTGTGAGCCAGAGCTTGGCCCCGGCGTGCAGGTGATCAGCAGGCAGCGGCGGTTGGATCGCTTCGCCAGCCACTACCTCAACGCTGGGTTGGAGTACCTGCAAGGGCCAACCCTCCTACGTGACGTGCCGCGTGACAGCGATGTAGTTTGCTTCTTCGGCCCGCCCAGCCTACCCAGCCTGTTCCTCGCTCGTAGCCTCAGCCACATCTGGCGCAAGCGGCCCTGCCTCTACTTCTGCTACGAACCACCACGGGTAATCTACAGCGACACCGCTGCTGTTGTGCTGCGGCTGGGCGCGCTCGGTTGGCTGGCCCGCCCCCTACTTGCTCTCTACAAGCGGCTGGATCGCGCCTTTGTACAGCGAGCCGACCGGGTGCTGGCTAATGGTGATTTCGGCGCAGAGTTGATCCGCCGCGCCTACCACCGCCGCGCCCGTGTGATCACGCATGGCGTAGACTTCGCACCCGCTAGCCTTTCTGCCGTTGCTGACCTGCGCGCTCACCTCAAGCTGCCGTCGGGGCTGCCGGTCGTTCTCACCGTCAACCATCTGCACCCGCGCAAACGGATCGACCTTTTTATACAGACCATCGCTGCCATGCAGCAGCCTGCACTTGGCCTGGTAGTTGGCACTGGCCCAGAGGCGGCGGCGTTGCAGGCGCAGGTGGGGCGGCTCGGTTTGCAGGAGCGGGTGCTATTTTGCGGCTTCCTGACCGAGGACGAGTTGCCCGCTGCCTACGCCCTGGCTGATCTCTATCTGCACACTGGCAAGCAGGAGAGCTTTGGCCTCAGCGTGATCGAGGCATTGGCTGCTGGCAAGCCAGTCATCAGCGTGGCCGAGGGTGGCCCCTGCGACACAGTGAGGGAGGGGCAGAGCGGCTATCTGCGAGCGGCGGACGCGCCTGCACTGGCCGCAGCCTGCGACCAACTGCTGATAGACAGGGTGGCGCGAGCGGCAATGGGCCACTTTGCGAGCGACGACATAGCCCGCCGCTTTAGCTGGCAGCAGGGGGCGCGGGACTTCCTCGCCAACTTTGGCCTCTAAGCTGGCGACCAGTAAACACCCCTACTTGCTCGCTTTCGGCGGTTATCTGCTGCTGGCGGTCGGCTTCACCTGGCCGCTGCTGCTGCACCTGGATAGCGTGGCTGGGAGAGGCGGCGACGCTTACCAGAACCTTTGGAACATCTGGTGGGTGCGCGAGGCTCTGTTCAGCGGCCAGTCGTTCTACCACTCAAATCTAATCCTCTATCCCGAAGGTACCAGCCTCTACCTGCACACCCTGACTCCCTACAATGGTATTATCAGTGCGCCGCTGCAACTGTTGCTGCCACTACCAGTAGTCTACAATCTGCTCTGCCTGCTGGCGGTCAGTCTGGCTGGGCTGGGGATGTACCTGCTGGCAGCAGACCTGTGTGGTCAGGGAGGGCTGATCCCCTTCTTCGCAGGGGCAGTCTACGCCCTGTCACCCTACGAGTTCGCTCACCTGAGCATCGGCCACCTGAACCTGATCTCCATTGAGTGGCTGCCCTTCTACCTGTGGGCTTTGCTGCGGGCGATCAGCTTGCCGCCCGGCTCCCCATTTGCTAGTCTGCGCCAACCCGGCCTAGAACTGCGCTGGGTGCTGGCAGCGGCAATCTGCCTGATCCTCACTGCGCTATGCGACTGGCAGTACGCCTTCTACCTTGCCCTGATCAGTGGGCCGCTGGTAGTTTGGCAGGCAGTGCGCCAGCGACGCTGGTGGGTGCTGTTCAACGCAGCGGCAGTGGCGGCCCTGGCCGGGGTGGTACTCGCCCCCATCGTTCGTGGTTTGCTGGGCGAAAGCGGCAGCGGCGAGTTTATCGCCCCGCCCGTTGAGCAGACCAAACAGTTCTCGGCTGACCTGGCCGCCTTCTTCCTGCCCGGCCCCTTGCACCCACTGTGGGGGGCTGATAGCGATTGGTGGGACAGCCACTTCAAGGCTGGGTTTGGCGAAAGCCCCACCTACCTCGGCTATCTTCCACTGCTGTTGGCGGGGGTCGCGGTCATGCTGTGCTGGCGGCGAGCCTGGTTCTGGGCGGTGACGGCTGCTGTCGCCCTATTCGTCAGCCTCGGCCCCCAACTGCACGTCGCTGGCGAGGTGAAGGCCGATCTCCCCTACTTCCTCAACCAGATACCGGCCCTCAGTATGTACCGGATGCCTGTGCGCTTCGTGGTGGTGGTGATGCTCTGCCTGGCAGTGCTGGCGGCGATTGGCCTGGCCCACTCGTTGGCGGGGCGCAGCCTGCGGCTACGGCGGACGGTGGCTGCGGTTGCGTTGCTGATCTTGTTGGTCGAGTATCTGCCCACGCCCTTCCCCTTCGCCTCGGCCCAGCAGCCCGCCTTCTACAGCCAGATCGCGGCGGACGGGGGCGGTTATGCGGTGATCGAGCTGCCAATCAACCTGGCGCAAGGTCGCTACGTCTACGCTCAGACCGTTCACCAGAAGCCGCTGGTGGGTGGCTACCTGGCCCGCTTCAAGCACTACCGCACGATAGAGGACGTACCTGGCTTCCGCGAACTCTACTACCTGGACGCGGTGCCGCCCGACATCTTTGCCAGCCCAGCAATGGCGCAACTGGCGGCCCTGCGCTACTGGGGGGTGCGCTACCTGATTGTCCATCCCGCCAAGTTTAGTGGAGCGCGGGCTGCCGCTTTGCAGGTTGCACTGGCCGCTCTCGCCGAACCAACAGTGCGCTATCAAGACGAGCAGATCACCGTTTATACGGTCAAGGCGGGCGTGACGCTACCCTTCCTCAGCCTGGGCGACGGTTGGGGTGGCAGTTTCGGCGGGCTACGCGAAGGGGATGGTAGCGCACCGCTACAACGCTCGTTCAGCGGCACCGCCAGCCTCCAGGTGCGCTGGCTGGCTGGTGGTAGCTATAGCCTCAGCCTTGACGCGCAATCCATTGACAGGGGGCCGAACCAGCAGGCGACATTGCGAGTGGAGTTGGACAGCCGTCCAGTGGGCGAGTTCGTGCTGGGCGATCAGGTGCAGACGGTCAGGGTGCCGCTGGCTCTGGTTGGGGCGCAGGGTGCGGGTGAGCTACGCCTGTTTGTCAGTAGTGGCAGCCTGGTAGTTAGCCGCGTTGCCGTGTCTGCACCGCATTGAGCCGCTCAATCTCAATCAGCAAGGCGAGACGGCTGGCGGCGGCATTCATCGTCGCAAGGTCGCCCAATTGGATCGTGTTCTCTGCGCGGAAGGTGGTCAGTTCGATCAGGCCGAAGCTCTGGCCGCGCACCCGCAGGGGCATGATAGCGCAGGCCCCCTCCTCTGCGCTCAGGCTGCCCGGCTGCTGGTTGAGATTGAGGTGTTCGAGCAGCAGAGGGGTAAGCAGGTGGGCGCGGAGGCGGTCTGTAATCTCGTCTAGGTGGTTGATGATGTAATCGCTCTGGATCAGTTGCACCACAGGGTCGCGGTTGTATAGGGCGGCCAGTCTCAGGCTGGGTTGACCATCACCTTCCACGCTTAGGTAGATTGTGCAGGTCGCCTTGCTCAGGTCGCCAAGCGTCTTAGCAATGCGGAGGATGATCTGCTCCAGCGGCAGTTCCCCAACTAGCAGTTCGTTGATCGTCTCCACTGCCTCGCGGCGGTTGACCGCTAGCTGGTTCTCATGCTCAAAGCGGGAGTAGAGCATTGGGCCGCAGAGTAGCCCACAAACCACTTCCAGGTACTCGTACTCGTCCTCGTCCCAGGCGTTGGGGTGGTAGCTTTGGGCGTGCAGCCCGCCCAGCACTCGTCCGTCCACCATCACTGGGATGTCGCAGAGGGTACGCACTCGCGGTGGCGTGTTGCCGAGCGAAACAACAGTGTATTCATGCTCGTCCTCGACCCGCCAGTTGTTCTCGCGCTGCGGTCGCCCACTAAGGATCATCTGGCGCACCCGCACGGTCGCCAGCTTGTGCAGGTTCATCGGCCTGGTCAGCTTGCGCTCCTTGCTGTCCACCAAGGCATAGATATACTCGACTGTTGCCGCCTGCTCGTGGTAGAGCGAGATCAGGAGAGCGTCCAGGCTGAGGATTTCGCCCACCTTGCGGGCGACGAAGCGGCAGAGGGAGAGCAGCGAAGTGTGCCTCTGGGCATACTCGCTGATCTCGGTCAGGTTCTGTAGGCGCAGGTAATTGCGCTGCTCTCGGCGGCTGGCGAATGAAGCAGCGACTACTTTCTCCTCGTTCTGGTCGCTGCCAAAAGGCGCGTTGTTCTGCTCCTCTCGCACTCTGATCTCTCCTTACGCTGCTTCGCCGCATTATACACAGCAAGGTCATTGTAGCACACTTTGGGCAGCCCCATGCAGCCCCTAAATAGCAAAAACCCCAGCCCGCCGGGGTTCAGTGCGTGTGCTGAAGGATCAGCCGCCCTACCGCTGGACGGCGAAGCGGTAGCCTACCCCGCGCACAGTCTCCAGCAGGTGCGGGTCGCTAGGATCGTCCTCGATCTTCTCGCGCAGCCAACGCACGTGAACATCAACCGTGCGGCTGTCGCCCGCATATTCGTAGCCCCATACCTTATCCAGCAGGTGGTCACGGGAGAATACCTGACCCTGGTTGAGGACGAGGAAGGCGAGCAGGTCGAACTCGCGAGGCTTCATGCTCAGTTCGGTGCCAGCACGAGTGACCATGTGCTGCCCAAGGTCAATAGCGATTGGCCCAGCACGCAGAACACTCTGGCGGGCGGCTGGTTGCGGTTGGTTGGTCGCTGGTTCGCTCTGTTCCGTACGGCGCAGCAAGGCTTTAACGCGGGCCAGCAGTTCGCGCAGGCTGAACGGCTTGGTTACATAGTCGTCGGCCCCTAGTTCTAGACCCAGTACCTTGTCTATCTCCTCGTCGCGGGCGGTGAGCATGATGATCGGTACCTTACTCTCCTTGCGGATCGTGCGGCAGACCTCCATGCCGTCCACCCCAGGCAGCATCAGGTCAAGCAGGATCAGGTTCGGCTTGCTACTGCGGGCGATTGCGACCGCCTCCCGGCCATCGCTGGCGGTGTGTACTTCATAGCCCGCCTTCACCAGGTTGTAGCGCAGGGTATCAAGGATCGTCGGCTCGTCGTCAACTACCAGGATTCTGTCCAACGCAATGCTCCTTCTTCGCCTACCGCTTGCGGCAAGGTAGAGTTGTCTAGCTCGCCTGTTTGCTTGCTGCGAACTGCTGGCCGCTGGCGGGTGGCGCAGTTGAACTCATGCTGAGTAGCAAAGGTTGCCATCGTTAAGCCCCTGTCTGCCAATCTGAGTTTGTTCGGTGTCTGGATTATCCTTATTATACCCTGCCGCGTTGCTGATTGGCAAGCTGGACTGGTTGCCCCTGGCGATCCTGAACTCCTGCCCTTCCACCGCCGCCCCTTTGCGGGTAAAATAGAGGGAGACAACTACGCAGGAGAGCTAGCTTGATTATCCGCAACGCCACCGCCACCGAACTGGAGAGCTACGCCCAGATCAGCGACGACCCAGTACGCAACCGCAACTATCTTGGCTATGTGAAGGTGATGTTGCGCGAGGGCTATACCAACCCTGGCTGGCTGTTCGTCGCCGAAGCAGGGGGCAAGGTCGTGGCTCGTGCTGGCTACTGGTCGCTGCCGCACTTCCAGCAGCCGCAGCTACTCGACCTGCTGATCCTGCCCTGGGCAGGAGACTACTTGGCGGTGGGTAGCCAACTTTTGCAGGAGAGCCTGACGGCCCTGCATGAGCGGGGAGCCGAGCGGCTAGGCTTCGAACTCGATTTTGTGCCTGGCGACCCGGCAGCGGCCCGCGAGCGCAACCAGCAGGCGATCATCACTGCGGAGGCAGTGGGGTTCCAGCCCAGCCGCCAGACGCTGCGCTTTGAGCTAACCGATATGCACGCCCCGATCAGCCTGCCCAGCCGCCTGACCTTCCGCAACTTGACCACAACGGGCGAGGAGGCTTTTATCACGGCGATAGTGCGCGTCTCCGAAGGTAGCCTGGATCGCAACGTGCAGGCCAGTCGAGCGCAGTTGGGGGCGCGGGCTGCCGCTGGCGAACACTTCATGGGGATGCAGGGCTTCAAGCACGAGCCGGGTTGGTGGCAACTGGCCTACCTGCCAGACGGTGACCTGGCTGGGCTAGTGATGCCCGCCCGCAATGATGGTGGCCCGATCATCGCCTACATTGGCGTGGTGCCAGAGCAGCGTGGCAAGGGCTACGTGGACGACTTGCTGGCGAAGGGGACAGCGATCCTGGCGGCCTCTGGTGCCTGGCGCATCCGGGCTGACACTGACACCCAGAATGCGCCAATGGCCGCCGCCTTTCGTCGGGCGGGCTACAAGGGATTTGCCCGCCGCCACGAGTACACGATCCGCCTGCCCCACGATCTGCGCTGATGCTAACACGAATCTGGTGCATAAACCCCTTGCGCTGCTTAGAACATTCAAGCTATAATGTGACATAACACCAGCCTCCAATTAGAGCTAACGAGAGCCAACATGATCACCAGCCCTGTACTTGCCGAAGTTGCGGTCAACCGCGCCTTGCGGCCCACTGACAGCCGCCAGCTACTTGCCCCCCAGGGGGAGGAGCGCGCCCCAGACCTGGCTGCCACCTTTCATTATCGGGTGGGGCAGGGGGCCGATGTACGCCTCGGCCACCACGTCTGGGTCAACTTCGCCAACAGCTATCTGCCGGGGATCGTGGTCGGCCTCGGCGGGCTGTCACCAGTGGCAGAGGAGCGGCTCAAGCCGGTTGGTGGCCTGCTGCACCCTCAGCCGATGCTTACTGGCGAGCAGATCGCCCTCGCCCGCTGGATTAGTCGCTACTATCACTGCGCCCTCTACGAAGCCCTCAGCCTGATGCTGCCTCGTGGCTTCGAGCAGAAGTTGACGACAGTAGCTGCCCTTAGCGAGCGCGGTCGGGTAGCGAATGCGGATCACGGGTTGGTTGGCAAGGGCCAGCGGGCGATCCTTGACCTGCTCAAGATGCACGGCTCGCTCACGCACAAGGAGCTAGCCACCTACTACCGCCTGGCCCTGGGCGTGAAGGGGATAGAGGGCAGCGTAGAGCGCATCCGCGAGATCGTCAGCCAGTTGGTGAACAAGGAACTGGTGCAGATCGAAGTAAAGCTGGAAGCTGCCAACGTCAAGGCCCGCATTGCCCGCTTCATACGCCTCACCTACCGCGAGGAGGGGCGCGTTGGCACGGCGCAGAAGCGCGCATTGGCGGCGGTCGAACGCTGTGCCGACGGGGATGGCTGGGCCGATGCAAAGGAGGTCATCCTCCGCGCCCCAGCTACCCTGGAGACCCTACGCGGCCTGGTCGCTCGTGGCTTGCTGGAGATGCAGGAGCGCGAGTCGCGCCGCGATCCCCTCGCCCGCACCGCCAGCACTGCGCTGCAAGAGGTGATGCACTCCTCCTCGGCCACCGCCCTCGACCTCACCCCCCAGCAGGCAGACGCGGTGCAGGCGATCACTGCCGCCCTCGACGGCCAAGCCAGCCCGCCGGGGCAGACCTACCTCCTACACGGTGTAACTGGCAGCGGCAAAACGGAGGTTTACCTGCAAGCGATCAGCCACCTGTTGGCGGCGGGCGGTCAGGCCATCGTTCTGGTTCCCGAAATATCGCTCACCCCCCAGACGGTCAGCCGCTTCACCGCTCGCTTCCCCGGTCGCGTTGCCGTGTTGCATAGCGGCCTGAGCGACGGCGAACGGCACGACGAGTGGCAGCGGATTGCCAGGGGTCAGGCTGACATCGTGATCGGCGCGCGCTCGGCCATCTTTGCTCCCCTTACTCGCCTACAACTGATTGTTATTGATGAAGAACACGACCAGTCGTATAAGCAAGGTGACGGCGTGCGCTATCAGACCCGCGCTGTCGCCCAGCAGCGGGCGGTCTTGCTCGGCCCCACCGCCTTGGTCGTCCTCGGCTCAGCCACACCCGACGTTGGCAGCTACCAGCAAACGATGACTGGGCAGGCTGGTTTGTTGGAGATGCCAAAGCGGGTGGGCGACTTCCAGTTGCCGCCAGTCCAGGTGGTAGATATGCGGGCAGAGCTACGCAGCGGTAACCTCAGTATGTTCAGCCGCGCCCTGCACGGCGGGATCGTGCAGACACTGGCGGACGGCAAGCAGGCGATCCTCTTTCTCAACCGACGAGGCAGCGCAACCTTCGTCATGTGCCGTGACTGCGGCCATGTCGCCGCTTGCTACGCCTGCGAGGTACCCTACGCCTACCACGCTGACGAGAATACGCTGATCTGCCACCGCTGCGACCGCCGCGCCCGCCCGCCCGAAGCCTGCCCGCTCTGCCACAGCCGCCGCATCAAGCACTTTGGCGCGGGTACGCAGAAGGTAGTTGAGGAGGTGCAGAGCCTCTTTCCTGCTGCTCGCGTGCTACGCTGGGATCGGGACAGCAGTGGCGGGCGGGATGCCCACGACCGTCTGTTGGGCAGCTTTGTGCGTGGCGAGGCGGACATCATGGTGGGGACGCAGATGATCGCCAAAGGGCTGGACATCGCCGCCGTCACCCTGGTTGGGGTGGTCAGTGCCGATACCAGCCTCTACCTGCCCGATCTGCGCGCCGCAGAGCGCACCTTCCAGCTACTAACCCAGGTGGCGGGCCGGGCTGGGCGGCGTGGTGATCCCGCCACCGTCATCTTCCAGACCTACACCCCCGAACACTATGCCATCGAAGCGGCCAGCCACCATGACTACGCCAGCTTCTATCGCCAGGAAATCTTCTTCCGCCAGGACAAACGCTACCCCCCCTTCAGCCAACTGGTCAGCTTCGTCTACAGCGGCACCGACGAGGCGGAGTGCAAGCAGGAGGCTGCCAACTTCGCCAGGGTGCTTGAGCGGCGGCTGAAGCGGGTGAGCAGCAAAGCCGACCTGATCGGCCCCGCCCCTGCCTTCATCCGCAAACACAATGGCCGCTACCGCTGGCAGATCATCGCCCGTGCCACCAACCTGCAACCGTTGCTCAACGGCCTGCTGATCCCCCAGGGCTGGATAGTTGACGTTGACCCCGCCAGTGTGCTATAAATTAGCCACATTCGGCCCTATCAGCGAGGTAGAGAGGCTATGGCTAAACCAGTGGATCAGGTGAAGCAGGAGCAGGTCAGGAGTTGCGACAAGTGTGGCGGTACTATGGTCTCCTGTACGACCTCGGCAAGGCATGATGGCCGCCTGAACCATTTCAGCTTCTACCTGTTTCCCCCTTGCCAGAAGAAAAGCTTCCTCTGGGGGAGTGTAGCCTTGCCCCGACGTTATTCAGAGGCTTATGCCTGGGCTTGAGCAGGGTGGCTACGTTGAGCTTTACGCCACTGATGTGAAGAAGCTGCGCTCGCAAGCTGACTAAATCCAAAATGGAGAACGAACTGGTCTATGGCAATCCTTGATATTGTACAGGACGGCGACCTGGTGCTGGCGAAGAAATGCACGCGGGTGACCACCTTTGATGCAAAGCTGCGTAAGCTGGTGGATGATATGTTTGAGACGATGTACTACGCAAACGGCGTGGGCCTGGCCGCCAACCAGATCGGCCTGCCGTTGCGCCTGATCGTGATCGACGTGCCGCCCGATGCAGAGGACAGGCAGCGTGGCTTCAAGATTGCGATGGCGAACCCAGAGATCGTCAGGCTGGAAGGGGAGGAGACTACCCCCGAAGGCTGCCTCAGCGTCAAGGGCTGGGTGGGCGATGTGCAGCGGGGCTACAGGGTAGAGGTCAAGGGGTTGGCCCTGATGCCTAATGGTCAGTGGAAGGAGCAGAAGGTCAAGGCCCATGGCTTTCTCGCCCGCGCGTTCCAGCACGAGTGCGATCACCTCAATGGGGTTCTCTACACCAGCCGTGTAACCGACATTACCACGCTGCACAAAATAGAGCGCAGCGAAGAAGAAGTTGAGCAACTACGCCAACAACTCAGCGAACTACGCGAGAGCGCAAATGCGGGTGCGGCAAAGGACACAGGTGCGTTAATGGCAAGTCTACGTGTGATGAGTTTTAACATCCGGGGGGCGAACTACCCTGACGGCGTGAACGCCTGGCCTGCCCGTGCTGCCCTCAATGTCGCTACTATCCAGCAGTATGGCCCTGACCTGATCGGTTTGCAAGAGGTGCAGGCCGACAACCTGACCTACTATCGCCAGCACCTACCAGCCTACCAGTTCGCCCCTGGCCCACAGTACAACAACACCGAACCCTACGACTATGTGGCCCTCGCCTGGCGACCAGAGCGGCTGCAACTGCTGCACGCGGGCGGCTTTTGGCTCAGTCCCCAGCCCGCGCACTACTCCGGGCCAGCCTGGGGGGCAGTGCAGGTGCGCTCGGCAAACTGGGCGCGCTTTGAACTGGTGCAGGGCGGTCAGCAGTTCGTCCACCTCAACACTCACCTCGACTACATCAGCGAGCAGGCCCAGGTGGAGGGAACGAAGCTGATCCTCAGCCAACTGGCGGGGGTGCGCGGCGGCCTACCCGCCCTCGTCACTGGCGACTTCAACTGCAACCCCGACAGCGAACCGCACGCTCTATTCCTTGCTGCTGGCTACCAGGACAGCTACATCACGCTTGGCAATCGTGACGACTTGGCTGACCCCACCAGCTATACAACCCATTACTTTCTCGGCGACGGCTACCGCCCGCAGGACTTCCATGGCTCTGGGCGTATAGACTGGCTGCTAACCAGGGGCGCACTCACGCCCACCAGCTACGCCGTGGCCCGTGATGCCCAGCCGCCAGCCTACCCCAGCGACCACTATCCTGTGCTGGTAGAGTTCAGTCTCGGCTGAAGCGAGCGCGAACCTACCGTCGCGCCCGCTGGTAGCGGTAGGCAAACACGCCGATCAGCACGGCGGCAATCACCAGGTAGCGGAAGGCAGCCACCCGCCAGCCCCCCGCGGCAACGAACACGCCCAGGAAAGCGACGAATACCCCGCCTACGATCCAGGCCGCCTGCTGCCAGCCAGGGAAGAACTGGTTGGGACCGGGCTGGCGCGCCTTGACCTCGGCGTAATGCTCGTCGCAGTAGGTAGCATCGTTGAACTTGTTGATGCAAAGCAGGCAGCAGGGCTTCGCGCAGAGGTCGCAGGCGGCTAGCGCGGGCGCGTCGGGGTGGACAGCGCAGCGGGCATTGAAGGCAGTCGCCCCCTCGAAGGCCGCTGGCACCTCGCGTTGAGCCGCCACGCCGTAGTGCAACTGGCAGAGATGCTGCCCGCGATAGTAGTTGATGCAAATCACGCACAAGGCATTGCGACACACCTGGCAGCGGCCTATCGCTCTGTTATCAGCGTGACGGTAGCAATTAGCTCCAAACATAGCTCACCTCTCCTGATTCGCCTGCGAATAGTAGCCAGCCTTTAATCCTCAAAGTAGCCGAAGCGTTCAGGGTCGGCGCGCAGGTCGAAGCCGTTCGCCAACGCTTCGGCGGCCACTTCGATCCCCCGGCGCACCATCGCGGTGCTGAGCGGGTGCTGCTCTGGGGCGAAGGAGAGCAGACTGGCGGCGACCCCCAGCGTGATACGCGCTAGACCTTCCTCACCAGCGAGGGCTAGCCACTCGGCCATGCGCCCCAGGCGGGCAACGCAGGCGGTCAGCCGCTCTCCCCCGAAGCTTGCAGCGATCAAGCGGCGGGTAGCAGTACGCAGGGCTGCATCAAGCTGCTCCTGCTTGCGCTTGCTGGGCTTGCCGCGACGTGGCATCAGGGCCAGAATCTGCTCTACCTCGTCGTAGAGGGCTGGGCTTTCGATGAACCAGCCGACAAAGTAGCTGCTCTCTAGCAGTGCCAGCACCGCTTCTTCCACCTCCTGCGGCGAGTAGAGGCGGGGGGTAGGGGGCAGGGCGACGCTCACTGGCTGCGGCGGCGCAAACTGCCAGATCGTCTGGCTGAACAACTGGTAGCCAAGTGGCAGGCTGCGCTCCTTCGCCCAAGTCTGTGTGTGGGCGGCCAGTAGCAGGCAGCGAGCGTAGTCGAAGTCTACCTCAAGGTGTGGCACGTCGCCCACATCGTCGTCCTCCAACTCTGCGTCGGCTAGCAACTCCGCAAGGTTGGGGTCGGCGGCGGCAGGGTTGATAGCCACCAGTTCGCGCAGACTGTCGCGTATCTCGCGGTTGAGGTTGTTGGGGGCAAGGTCTTGCAGCAGCCCATTGTGCTGGCTGCCGAGCGGCGCGGGCGGCGGCAGGGCAGCGGTAGGGTAGCGTATCTGGCCTAGCGCATCCTTCACGCCAAGCTCCTCGTGCAAAAGAACGTTGAGCAACTCGTACTCGTCGCCGTCTGGCACCGCCAGCCAGAGCATCTGGGTGCCACGACCATCAAGTAGGCTGAGGAACGCGCGGCTGCCAGTCGGCGGCGAGACAGGGCTGGGCGATGGCGCGCCGAGGGGGGTGGACAGGCGCAGCTTGCGGATTGCCCGCTCCACTGGGGCGCGTTGGTCGGGCGGCAATAGGGGAGCTAGCGAGAACAGAGCGGCGGCGGCGGCGGCACTACGCCCTCCAGACCGCTCTTGGGCGATCCGCAGCAACTCCTCCACCGCCTCCGCCTTCAGGTCGGTGGTCTGGGCGAACAGGCGCAGCGGCAGCACTCCCAGGCTGCCCTCCATGTCGTGCAAGCTGCTGAAGAAGATTTCGTGGACTTCGGGTGGGCTAGCCAGCACACTGTCCATGTAGTCGAGCAGCAGGCCGGGGCTGGCTACTGCCTCCTCCAGGCTGACTTCGAGCGAGCGGCGGGCGGCAGTGGCTGGGTCGCGTAGGGTCGCCATGAAACTATCGGAGAGCGGTTCGCCACTATGCTGGGCGAGGACGCTGGCGCAGGCTAGCCGCTGCAAGTCGGGCCGCTGGCGGTCGTGGCTGGCTCGTTGCAAGCCGTCAACCAGTACGTGCTGCACGCCGGGCAGCGCAGCCCCGATCAGTAGCAGGCTGCATTGTAGCACGCTAGCACGATAGTCGTTCAGCCGCTCCAGCAAGACAGCCAGCACAGAGCGTGCGCTGCCACTGTGCGCCGCTTCGTAGGCCAGCAAGGTGATCCCCGGGGCGGTTGGTGCGGTGCTGAATAGCACTTCGAGAGCAGCATCGGCCTTTTGCCGCTCGGCCAACACACGGTCGAGGCGGGCTGGCTCTGGCAGCTTGCGGCGGCTGTCGGGCGGCTGGCTCATCATCAGTGGATGTCGGGGGCGGTGCTGGCGGGAAGATCGCGGGTGAGAGCCGCAGGGTCGCTGCTGGCAGGCAGGTCGCCCAACAGAGCATCCGGCTGTTGGGCCTTCAGTTGAGCTTCGGCCCTGCGCTCCAGCCTGTCAGCCTCACGGTAATCGCTGCTCACTCGCTCAAGCAGGGGGCTAGCTACTGCCTCGTCGTACCAGCCCCGCACCTCAGTCGCCAGCGCAGCGGCTGGCAGCAGCGAACCTACGAGCGTATCGGCAGCCAGGCGGGCAGACAGGGCGTGGTAATCACCCACGTAACGCTCTGTGCTAGCGTAATCTCGTACTTCATAGCTGCTGGCGACCTCATCCAGCAGCGTAAAGAGGCGGGCGTTGCTGTCCAACTCGCCTGCCAGGTCAGCCAGTGGCGGGCAACCACTAGCCTGCGCTGCCGTGCGGGCGGCGATAGTCAGCCGTTGCAGGTCAGCTTGCTGCGCCTGCCATTCACTGCGTAGCGCACTTGGGGACTGGGCCAGCCGCAACCGCTCCTCACGCCCACTGCTAACTGCTGCTGCTCCATCCCACGCGTAGTAGTTAGCCAAGAATTGCCAGAGTGGGCTACCCCTAGCCAGAGCCGCCCGATAGAGGTTTAGGTCGTCGTGCAGCAGAACCGCTACCTGACCCTTCTTGGCCCTGTACTGAGTTTGCCACTCTGCCCCGGCTGCTTCTACTTGCCCATCGCTGGCTGCTTCGAGGGCCAGGTCTACTCTGGTGATCGTCTGCTGCATCTGGGTGCTGACTACTACCGCCTGACGCATGGTGGCAGGGTCGCTAGCCCTGCTGTACTGGCGCAGGCTACTGCTCAAGCCCGCCAGGGTGAGCGACCCACGACTGGCATCGCGCAGGTTGATTGCAGGCTGGCGGTAGCTGCTAACCTGTGGGGTTGCCTCTACATTAGGTAGAGGAGTGCTGGCGGGCGTACCCGGCCCAGGGGTGGGGGTCGGCTTCTTGCCCGTCAGGTTGTTATACTGTTCGATTGCCCACTTACCAATATGGGCGCGGGGAATGGCGAAGTCGCCTACTTTGGTCGGCACCTTGTCCGGCCAGGTGTCGGCGGCAAGGTCGTAGATCGTGTAGAGCAAGCCGAGGGAGATCGCGCTGTAGATGACGAAGCGGATCAAGCTGGCGATGAAGCCGCCCACTTTCCGCCCTGCGCTCACTTTGGCTGGACCAACGGAGGCTAGCAAGGTCTGCCCCTCGTTGGCGGGGCCAAACTTGGGACGGTTAGTTTGGCCCTTGCCCGTTGGCATCGCCTCTACGTTGCCGCGCCCCAGTTCAAGCAAATCCACTGGCAGTTGACAGTTGGGGCAGCGGTCACCCCGTGGGTCGTGCGGCACCGTGGTATCCACGTACTCACCGCAGCGTGGGCAGCGGGTGTAGAACTGGAAACGACAGTTGGGGCAGGAGAGAGCGTTCTCCGAAGCGGGCTGACGGCAGTTGGGGCAGGGGAAGGTAGCGACCGCTCGTGGGCCTGCTGGCGCACTGACTGCCCCACCGCTGTCGCTGATCATACCGCCGCCACCCACACCGCCATTGACGATTGGCGGACGGGCAATCAGCAGTGGTGACGAGGGTTGTGGTACCTCTACTGGCTGCTGATCGGCAGCCGCAAAAGAGAGACCACCGCCACTCAGCCCAGCACGGGCGGCTAGGCCACTTGCTGGTGGGGTTGCCTCGCGGGCATCCTCAAAGTTGTTGGCTCCGCCAAAAGGCCGATTGACCACGCCGCCAAACACCCCGCTGCTGCCGCGTTCCGCTGGGGGGCCGAAGGGCGAAGGCGGTGTGGGGGCAAAGCTGCTGAAGCTGGCCTCCGCTGGGCTGGCGATTGGGGGAGCGGGCGGTGGACTGCTACCTTCACTCTGGCTGCCGCCCGCGCCGCCAAACAGGTTACGCAGCGAGTCGAACTCACTGGCCGGGGGGGGTTGGCCGAGCGACTCCGGGACTAGCTTGCCGCTGCTGGTTAGGCGGGTAGCTGGTCGCTCCTGCGTTGGTTGGGCAAAGGGGTCGCCAAAGGGTGAGGGGTTGACCGCAGGCTGAGCAAAGGGCGACTGGCGAGCGGTATCCGCAGGTGGTGCGCCGAAGGGTGCGGCGGGTGCGCTGGCAAAGGGCGAAGCGGGGGGTGGGCTAGCGAAGGGTGAAGCGGCCACGCTATCCCCAGCCAGGGTGAAGGGTGCTACAGGTGGCTGGTTGGCGAAGGGTGAAGCTGGCGGCGCACTGGCAAAAGGCGAAGCGGGCTGAGCGAAGGGCGACGCAGGGGTATTAGCAAAGGGCGCGTCGTTCAGGCGGGCGACTGTCTCCTCGTCAAATATCACTGCGCCACTGCCGTCGCTGCCATTAGAGGCCTGGTTGGGGGCAGGCGGGTTGAGTGGGCCGTTGCCAAAGCTCGCTCCAAAAGGGCCATTACCCAAGCTAGTGGCTGGCTCCTCCACCGGGCTGGGCCGCAAGGCACCCTGTTCTTGCAGATGGCTTAGACCCTTGAGGGCAGCGGCGTTGTTCGGGTTGAGGGTGAGGACATTTTCGAGGCAGGTGACCGCGTCGGCAGGGTCGTCCACCACGCCACTGAGCCAGAGCCATGCCTGCTCGCTACGCTCGTCTAGCTCTAGCACTTGTTGCAGCAAGCTACTAGCCTGGGCGCGGTCGCCACGTCGGGCGGCAGCCATACCTTGCTGCAACAAATCGTTTGCCTCTGAGTTGCTCGCCATCGCTCGTCTCCTCCGCTAGTCTCTCCGCTAGAGCCGCACCCGTCGGGGTTGGAAGCGGTACTTCTCGCTCTGGATGATCGCCATTACTTCGCGGGCGGCGCGATCCTGCTGCCCCTCGTGGTTGGTAACAACGTAGTCAAACTGGGGCATGGTCAACAACTCTTGCTTGGCAGCAGCCAGGCGGCGTTGCAAGCTCGCCTCATCCTCCGTACGCCGTTGGCGCAGGCGATGTTCCAGCGTCACCGCGTCGGGTGGGGCGAGAAAGATGAGTATCGCTTCAGGGGCGATCTCGCGCACATGGGCTGCCCCCTGCACATCGATCCGCAGGATCACATCGCGCCCACCATCCAGTGCGCCACGCACCTCCCGCTTCGGCACGCCATAGTAGTTGCCGTAAACCTGCGCCCGCTCAATAAACTCGCCGTGCGCTACCCACTCGTCGTAGGTGGCGAGGTCGAGGAAGTGGTAGTCTACTCCGTTGTGCTCGTTAGGGCGCGGCGCACGCGTGGTAGCCGTTACCGGGAAGTGGAAAGGGTAGGCAAGTTCGCGCATCCGGTGCAGCAACTCGTCCTTACCCACCCCGCTTGGCCCGCTGAGGACAGCCAGTTGCGAGCAGGGGGACTGGTTGACCCGCGCCCAGGCCATCATTTCATCAAATACTACTCCCGGCTGATCAGCAGCCATTGTCGCTCCGTTGGCTAAAGGTTATAATGAGGGGACTGCCTTTTTGGTTATTTGCGAGAGGAACCTGTAATGTCATTCGATAGCCTGACCATCGCCGCCGTTGCCGATCAACTGAATCAGGAAGTATGCCCTGCCCGTGTGCAGCGGGTGCTGACCGTCGGCCCTGCTGCCATTGGGCTGGAACTATACAGCCCTGTCACCCGTCAGCGTCGGCAACTGCTGCTCTCTGTAGACGCAACCCAGGGGCGGGTGCTGCTCACCAACACCCCTCTTACCCGTGACCCCGCCCTTCGTGACAGCCCGCTGCTGCTGCTGCTCCGCAAGTACGTGCGTGGCGGTCGGCTCCTCAGCGTCGAGCAGCCAGGCCTGGAACGGGTGCTGGTGATTAGTATAGCCAAAACCTTCCCACTTGGCAAGCTGGATAGTAACGATTATAACAGTTCTGTCAACCCCGATGACGAGGAAGATGAGGTGGACGAGGGCGAGACTCACACCGTGCGCCTGGTGGTTGAGGTGATGAGCCGCCACAGCAATCTGGTGCTGGTCGATGAGGGTGGGGTGATCCTTGAGTGCCTCAAGCGCATCCCCGCTGCGATCAACCGCTTCCGCACTGTGCTGCCCCACCATCCCTACGTTGCCCCACCGATGCAGGAGAAGGCCGACTTCTTCGCGCTGGCCGAGAGCCAGTTTGCCGAAGTAGTAGCGACAGCAGCCAGCAGCCCCGATACCATGCCTGCTTCGGGGAAGGGAGAGGGCAGCGGCAAGAGCAAGAGCCTGAAGCTGGCGGACGCACTGGTTACCAGCCTGCGCGGGATCAGCCCACAGAGCGGACGTGAGATCGTCTTTCGCGCCAGTGGTAATGCTGCTACCCCGCTAGTCGGGTTCGAGGGCTGGCCCAGCCTCTACGCTGCCACCAGCGATCTGCTCGGCCTCAGCGAGACTGGGCGGTGGGCGCACTGTGTGGTCAGCGTGCCAGGCGAGGAAGGGCAGGAGCGGGTGACAGCGTACGCGCCATATCGCCTAAGCCACCTAGCGGCAAGCGGCAGGCTAGGGTCGGTGCCGACGATCAGTGAGGCCATTGAGGCTTACTACAAGACCCAGGCGCAGACGGTCGCGCACGAGCAACTGAAGGAGCAACTGCGCGGTCAGCTTGAGCGTAAGCGCGACCGCCTGCGTGGTCTGCGCTATTCCCTACAAACGCAGTTGACCAAAGTAGACAACATCGAGCTAACCCGCTACCGAGGCGATGCGATCTTCGCCTACGGTCACGCGCTGCTGCCTGGGGCAACCAGCCTGCGCGCCCCTGCCCAGGACGGTGAGGGCGAGATCGAAATCAAGCTAGACCCCCGTCGTACCGCTGCCGAGAACGCGCAGGGCTACTTTAAGGACTACCGCAAACTGGTACACGCCCGTGCTGCCCTGCCAGAGCGGATCGCGGCGGCGGAGGTAGAGCTTGCTTACTTCGACGAGGTAGCCGCCATGCTGGACGTGGCCCAGGGCTATGACGAGATCACCCTGATCTCCCGCGAGGTGGCCGACATCGGTAAGCCGCCGAAGGAGGAGAAGGCGGGCAAGGACGGTAAGAAGGGTGGCAAGTTCCAGCCAAAGAAGGCGGGCAAGGGCGGCAAGGATGAGACCCCTCCTGGGGTAGGCAAGCTGCTGCGCCTGCTCTCCCCTGACGGCGTGGAGGTATACGTGGGTAAGAGCGTGCGCCAGAACGACTACCTGACCTTCAAGCTAGCCAGCCCAGAGGACATCTGGCTGCACGCCCGTGGGGTGCGCGGCGCACACGTGATCATCAAGATGCGTGGCCTGCCTGCTGTTCCGCCCCGCACCCTCCAGTTCGCGGCTGGCCTGGCCGCCGGGCGCAGCGAGGCACGCAGCGAGAGTTATGCTGAGGTGCAATACAGTCCAGTGCGCCAGCTACGCAAGCCGAAGGGTGGCGCGCTGGGGGCGGTGCTGGTCAACGCCGAGCAGACGATCCGCGTTGCCCCGCTAGAGGTGCCGAAGGAGCGACCCTGAGTTATTTGACGAACCTTGAGAGAACCACGCCCAGTTCGTAGAGCAGGTACATAGGCACCGCCACGATGGTCTGATTTACCGGGTCGGGGGTGGGGGTGAGGATCGCCGCGATCACGAAGCAGACCACGATCATCACCCGTCGCGCCTTGACTAGCAGGCGGGTGTTGACCAGGTGCAACCGAGCGAGGATGTAGATGATCATTGGCATTTGGAAGACGAGGCCGCCGACAAAGACGAAATTGGAGACGAAGCCCACAAACTTGCCTATCGGCAACTGCACCTCAATGCGCGCCGAGCCAAATCCCAGGAGGAAATCTAGCGCAGAGGGCAGCACCAGGAAGTAGACGAAAGCCGCCCCACTAAGGAACAAGATGCTGATGAAGGGCAGGACGCGAAAGAGCATCCCCTTCTCATCTTTGGTCAGGCCAGGGGTGATGAAGGCAAAAAGCTGGTAGAATATCACTGGCAAGGCGATCACGATACCAACGACGAGCGAGACCTGGAAGTAGGTGACGAAACGCTCGGTTGGCTCGAACGAGGAGATATGCACTGGCGTACCGTTGCTGGTTCGTGCAGGGGCCAGATCAAGCAGGCGGTTGACTAGCCAATCCACAAAGGTAAAGCTGATTATTATACCAATCACCAGAGCGAGGCAGGCCTTGATCAGCCGGTCGCGCAATTCGCGCAGGTGGCCGACAAAGCTCATTGTGCCGTCGGGGTTCTGGTAAGCTTTCGGTTTGCGGCTGGGCAGCCTGAAGGGTACGCGCAAGGTTGATTACTCCCCGCTCTGCGGTTTGCCCGCAGGTGGTCTAGCTCTATTGTACCCTGTTTTGGCCCAGAATAGTATTAAAAGCCGGTGAAATGTGGGCTAAGCCTTTCTTTCTCTCCCCCTATGCGGTTGGGGTTAGGGGCAGCGGAGCGGCAGCTAGCGCGCGCAAGACTGTCTCTGGCACTGCTCGTGCCTCCCCCAGCGGGTTGACCCATCGCCAATTAGAGTGGCTGCGGGCGACCAACTGCTCACCCCGCCGAATCTCCTGCTGACGATCCAGGTAGTTGACGCTGGTGCTACTCAGCCAGCTATTGACGGTAAGCTCATCCCCCAGGCAGGCGGTGTTCAGGTACTCCACGTCGTAGCTGCTGGCTAGCAGGCCACCTTGCGAGCTGACCTGCTCAAGCTCCAGCCCCTGTGCGCTCAAGATTGCCCAGGTCGCATCGTCTAGCAGGTCGAGATAGCGAGCGTTGTTGAGGTGCTGCTGGCCGTCGAGCAGGCTGTAGCCGATGCTGGCCGTGCTGCTGTACGGGGCAGTAGCTGGATTGGCGGGCCAGTCGGGGAGGTCGCTGGGGGCGAGTGGTTCGCGGCCAGGGAACCAAATCTCGTTGAAATCGGCGGGCAGGCGGCTGGGGCGCAAGGTTGTTTCGTCCAGATAGACCCAGAGCGAATGCGCTTCGGCTACCAGCCGCCCATGCTCGTCGCTGAACTCGTAGGCACGCTGGGCAGTGCTGCGCCCCAATCCCCTCCCCCAGGTCTTTACCGCTAGCCGTTCTGCATAGCCCACTGCCTGGTGGACGAACAGGCGGCTGCGACGGATCACCCAGGGGTGCGGCCCCCAACCTGCGTCCCGCGCATCACGGGTGGCCGCCTCTTGGGTGTAGCAGAGGTAGACGGAGGGGCGCAGCCAACCTGCCGCGTCGCACTCGTCGTAGCGCACTGCGAAATCGGTAGTGAACACTCGGCCAGCACTCATCAACTCACCTCCTATGCTCATTATAAACCATAGTGCAAACACTCTGCCACCCCCATGCGCAGTTTGGGCCGCAGCTTGTTCGCAAGCCTGCGATTGTGGTATGATCGGGGCAAAGCAAAGTTGCACACCACTCGATGAGGAGTATGAATGACCACCCTGACTCGCAATGCCTGGCAGCCGCTTGCTGCCCCCACCGCCAGCCCCGACCTCGGCTGGTGGCTGACGATCCTCGAACGCGCCCTTGTTTCCAGGGCGATGGACGACCTGGAACTCACCCCTGGCTACAAGCCCCAGCCGGAGAACCCTGCGGCAGGCAAGTTGCGCTTCCAGTTCTCGGCGAAGGGGCATGAGGTGCCGCAACTGATCGCCGCCAGTCTGCTCGACCACCCGCATGACGCAGCGACCGTCTACTATCGGTCACGACCCTTCATGCTCGGCATCGGCCTTAGCCCACAGACGGCCTTCGCCAGCAATATGCACAAGTTGAGCGGGGTCAGTGGCGGTCGCGACATCGGCGTGGTCTTCAACCACAAGCAGCCCGGTGGGGTCAGCGTACTACCTGCTAGCGGTGACGTGGGGGCGCAATACACCCCGGCAGCGGGCTGGGCGCAGGCGATCCGCTACCGCAGCGAGGAGCTTGGCGAGGCGGAGTGGAGCAGGGCCGTCGCTCTCTGTTTCGGCGGTGACGGCTCGACTGCCACCAACGGCTTCTGGGCTGCCCTCAACATAGTCACCACCCTGCAACTGCCAATGGTGATGATCCTTGAGGATAATGGCTACGCGCTGACTGTGCCAGCCCGCTACCAGACTTCGGGCGGTCAGTTGTTGGCTAACCTGAGCAACTTCCAGGGCGTAGGGCTGCACTCGGTGGACGGAGCCGACGTGGTGAAGCTGCACGCCGCCCTGGCCCAGGCGGTGGGGGCCGCCCGCAGCAGCCATCAGCCACAGATCGTCCATGTTACCGTTCCCCGCTTGACCGGTCATAGCTGGCAGGACAACCAGCGTTACCGCCCAGAGACGGAGTTGACCGCCGACAGCCAGCGTGACCCCCTGGTGGCCCTGCTATCCTATGTACAGCAGGCGGGGGCAAGCGAACAGGATATTGCCGCGATGCAGCAGCGCGCCCACGACCTGGTGCGTGTTGCTGCCGAGCAAGCCTGGGCCAGCCCCGACCCACAGGCCAGCGATGCACTGACCCATATGTTTGCCCCTAGCTCGGCTCTGGCGCAGAGCGAAGCAGCGGCCATCGGTGAGCGCATCACAATGCAGAAGGCAATCGGCATCTGCCTGGCGGATGAGATGAGCCGTGACCGCAGCATCCTGGTCTTCGGCGAGGACGTGGGCAAGAGCGGCGGCGTGCATCGAGTCACTGACGGGCTGCAAACCCGCTTCGGCGAAGGGCGGGTGTTCGACACCAGCCTGAGCGAGGAGGGTATCATGGGCCGCAGCATTGGCCTTACGTTGGCGGGCCTGCGCCCAGTGCCAGAGCTACAGTTCCGCAAGTATGCCGATCCCGCCCATGAGCAAATCACCGACCTCGGTAGCTTGCGCTGGCGCACGCACGGCAAGTTTGGCGGTCCAGTCGTCCTCCGCATTCCTGTTGGCTACCAGAAGATGGGTGGCGACCCCTGGCACGCTGTCACCGCCGAAGCAGTCTTCGCCCACCTACCGGGCTGGCAGATCGCCTACCCCGCCAACGCCGCCGACGCTGCTGGTCTGCTACGCACGGCCTTGCGCGGCGACAACCCAGTCATCTTTCTCGAACATCGCTTCCTCTACGATGGGGTAGAGGCGCGCCGTCCCTACCCTGGTGCCGACTACTGCCTCCCCTTCGGCCAGGCGAAACTGGTGCGCGAAGGGGATGCGGCGGTGGTCGTGGCCTGGGGCGACAGCCTCCACCGCAGCTTGCGGGCTGCCGAACAGGTGGCAGCTAGCAGTGGTAGGCAGGTGGCAGTCCTCGACCTCCGCACTATAGTTCCCTGGGATCGGGCTGCTGTGCTGGACGCTGTAAGCACCCGCGGTCGTCTGCTCGTCGTCCACGAGGACACGCACACGACTGGCATGGGCGGCCAGATTGCCGCTGAGGTTGCCCGCCACGCCTTCAGCTACCT